>NZ_JAQPZT010000001.1:0-692285 GCF_037619475.1 Corynebacterium sp. USCH3 | reverse complement strand
ACCCGGAAGCTAAGCCTGCCTGCGCCGATGGTACTGCACCCGGGAGGGTGTGGGAGAGTAGGACGCCGCCGGCATCAAAAATTTGTATCAGAGGTGTGTGGTTGGAGCAGTCGATCGTCGGCTGCACCGGCCACACACTTTTTTTGTGCGTACACAGTCCCCGACGTCGGCGCCGCCACAGCGCGGTTGGTCTCCGTGCGGGCCTGACCTAGAATCGGTCAGGAATCACAACTTCTAGGAAGAGGCAGTCACATGAGCGAATCCTCCGGCGGCAGCGGCTCCCGTAACCACCATCGCGGCGGAAACCAGTCGTCCAACGGCGGCCGACGCGGACAGGGGGATCGCCGGAGCTACGGCAACCGCGACGGCAACCGCGACAATCGGCGGCGTGACGACCGCCGTGACGAGCGCCGTGACGAGCGCGGAGGTTACCGTGGGCGGAGCCAGGATGACCGGCGTGACGGCGGTCGGAACGACCGTGACGACCGTCGTGGAGGCCGGGGTGCGCAGGGTGGCCGCGACAACCGGGGGGGCCGTCCCAACCGTGGCGGGCAGGGGCAGGGTGACGACCGTCGTCGTGACCGGCACAACGGCCCGCACCGCTCCGGCTACCGTGAAGAGCGGATCAACCAGAGGAACCAGGAGCCGGAGATTCCCTCGGACGTGAGCCCCAAGGAGCTCGACCCGGGTATCCGTCAGGAGCTCCGCAGTCTTTCGAAGGACAACGCGGACAAGGTCGCCGGGCACCTCGTCATGGCTGCGGCACTCATGGACAAGTATCCGGACCGGGCGCTGGCACACGCCCGTGCCGCAAAGGACCGCGGAGGACGCGTCCCCATCACCCGGGAGACGCTCGGCATCGCCGCCTACCACGCCGGGCAGTGGAAGGAGGCGCTCACCGAACTGCGTGCGGCGCGTCGGATGGCCGGTGGCCCGGGCCTGCTGGCCGTGATGGCGGACTGTGAACGCGGCCTCGGACACCCGGACAAGGCCGTCGAGCTCGGACGGGTGCCGGAGGCATCCGACCTGGACCCCGAAGGCCGGGCCGAACTCGCTATCGTCGTCGCCGGCGCACAGCATGACCTGGGCGACAACGACGCCGCGCTCGCCGTCCTCCAGCCGGAGTCGAAAGCCACCGACCTCCCCGACGTCACCGCGCTACGGGTGGCCTACGCCTACGCCGACGCCCTGTTGGCCACCGGAGATTCCGACGGGGCCCGTGAATGGTTCGAGCGCGTGGTCGAGATGGACACCGAGGACGTGCTCGACGCCGAAACCCGCCTCCGCGAACTCGGGAACGCCTGACCCATGGCAGGACTGCGACTCCTCGACGACTACGACGTGCTCCTCGCGGACCTGGACGGCACCGTGTTCACCGGTGGGAAGCCGGTGGACGGCTCACGTGAGGCCCTCGACGGACGTGCGGTCGTGTACATCACGAACAACGCCTCACGGTCGCCGCGGCAGGTGGCCGAGCATCTGCGGTCCCTGTCCTTCGCCGTGACGGACGACCAGGTCCTGACGTCGGCCCAGGCCGCCTGCACCCTGGCCAACGACGTCCTCACCCGTCGCGCGGTGCCGGAATCCGGCCGTCGTGCCTACGTCGTGGGTGCCTCGTCCTTCCGTGAGCTCGCCTCCGAGGCGGGCTTCGAGGTCGTCGACAGCGCCGACAGCCGGCCCCATGTCGTCCTCCACGGTCACAGCCCGGACACCGGGTGGGCGCAGCTGTCCGAGGCGGCGCTGAGCATCCGGGCCGGTGCGGAGTACGTGGCCTCGAACCTCGACACGACCCTCCCCTCCGAGCGAGGTTTCCTGATCGGGAACGGGTCGCTCGTCGCCGCCGTGGTGAGCGCTACAGGGGTGTCCCCGCAGAGTGCAGGCAAGCCCCTGCCTGAGATGTTCACCCGCGCCGTGGACACTTCCGGTGCCCGGCGACCCCTGGCCGTCGGTGACCGGTTGGACACCGACATCGCCGGAGGAAATGCCGCCGGGATCGACACGTTGTGCGTGCTGACGGGCGTGGCGACCCATACGCAGCTCCTGCACACGGAATTCCGTCCGACCTACATCGCCGCGAACCTGCGGGACCACCTCCCCGGCTGGTCGGCGGAGTGCAGGGGGGAGGATATCGTGGTGTCCTCGGGTGAGATCGGTGCGGTCGACGTCATGTCGGCCGAGGCCGTGGCGGCGGCGGCACCGGTGTTCTGGCAGGAGAGTGACCACGGGCGTGAGCCCCGTGTCATCGGCGCCCCCGGCGATGACGCCGCGGTCCGTGCCGTGGAGGGCTGGCGATGAATCCCGGTGACCTGGCACGGCAGTCGTCCACCCCGTCCGTGGCGCCCGGTCGACCGGGGGAGCAGGGTGCGGGGGCCTTCGACGCGGAGTCCCTCGTCGCCCAGGTCGACGCCCTTCTCGCCTCTGACGCGGACGGTGTCGACGAAGCGGCTCTCCTGGAGGACGCACACCACCTGATCAACACTGCGATGGAGGGACGCTGACCGTGCCGAAGACGAACAGGAACCGGCGGCTCCAGCGTCTCGACGCCGAGCTGGTGAGACGGAAGGACGCACGGTCACGCGACCACGCCCGCGAGATGATCCTCGCCGGCCGGGTCAGCGTCAACGGGATGCTCGCGACGAAGCCGGCCACCGGCGTCGACGGCGACGTCTCGATCCGGGTCACGGTCAGTGAGGACGACCGCTGGGCGTCCCGCGGCGCACACAAGCTCCTCGGCGCACTCGAGGCGTTCGAACCCGCCGGGCTGAGTCTCTCCGGACGGCGGGTTCTCGACGCCGGGGCGTCGACCGGTGGATTCACCGACGTCTGCCTCGACCGTGGCGCCGCAGAAGTGCTCGCCGTCGACGTCGGGTACGGCCAGCTGATCTGGCGCCTGCAGAACGACGACCGGGTCACGGTCCTGGACCGCACCAACGTGCGGACCCTCACCGCCGGGGAACTCGGTGGCCCGGCGGACGCGATGGTCGGCGACCTCTCGTTCATCTCCATCGAGCTGGTGCTTCCGGCCCTGGCGGCGTGCGTCGCGGCGGGCGGCGACCTGTTGCCGATGGTGAAGCCGCAGTTCGAGGTGGGAAAGCACCGGCTCGGCCACGGTGGGGTAGTCCGGGCCCCGGCACTGCGCGCCGAGGTCACCCTGAAGATCGCCCGTGCCGCACTGCAGCAGGGACTGTCCACCCGGGCAGTAGTTGCGTCGCCTTTGCCCGGTCCCAGCGGAAACGTGGAATACTTTCTGTGGTTGGTCAATGACGGTGGCGTCGGCGCTCCCGGTGAGGACGCGCTGACCGCCATGGTCGAGAAGGCAGTGAAGGAGGGTCCCCAGTGACTGAAGAAGCCCCCCGGGTCCGCGAGGTGCTCCTCGTCGCGCACACCGGTGCGTCGGACAAGCTCAACATGGCCGCGGCCGCGGCCCAGCGGCTCTCCGACGGAGGCCTCACCGTCCGGGTGATGTCCACCGGTGACCCCGCACCGGTCGCACGCCATGAGATCCTCGGTCGTTTCCCGCGTTACGGCCACACCACCGAGGCCGCCAAGGGGGTCGACCTCGTCCTCGTCCTCGGGGGCGACGGGACCTTCCTCCGTGCCGCCGACATCGCCCACGCCCAGGACGTCCCGGTGCTCGGGGTGAACATGGGCCACATCGGATTCCTCGCCGAGTGGGAGCAGGAGTCACTGGAGGAGGCCCTCGACAGGGTCATCGCCGGGGACTACCGCATCGAGAACCGGATGACGCTCTCGGTCACCGCCCGCGACAACGACGGCCGGGTGCTGGGTACCGGATGGGCCCTGAACGAATGTTCCGTGGAGAACCTGAACCGTCAGGGCGTCCTGGACACCATCCTCGAGGTCGACCAGCGACCGGTGAGCTCGTTCGGGTGCGACGGAGTCCTGGTGTCGACACCGACCGGTTCGACCGCCTACGCGTTCTCCGCGGGTGGTCCGATCCTCTGGCCGGAGCTCGCCTCGATCCTGGTGGTCCCCTCCAACGCCCACACGCTGTTCGCGCGTCCTCTCGTGGTCAGCCCGGACTCAACCGTCGCGGTCGAGACGAATCCGTCGACGTCCCCGGCGACGGCGGTGATGGACGGTTTCCGGCAGATCCACATGCCTCCGGGTGCCCGGGTCGAGATCCGCCGTGGGCCGCAGGACGTGCGGTGGGTGCGGCTGGACACCGAACCGTTCACCGACCGACTCGTCCAGAAGTTCCGCCTCCCGGTCACCGGGTGGCGCGGACCGCGACGGTGACGGGGGATACGGAGATGCTCAGATGCTGAGGGAACTCCAGATCCGGAACCTGGGTGTCATCGAGGAGGCCGTCGCCGAGTTCACCGACGGATTCACGGTGGTGACCGGTGAGACGGGTGCGGGCAAGACCATGGTCGTGACCGGTCTGAAGCTGCTGTCGGGTTCCCGTGCGGACAGTCAACGGGTCCGGGCGGGCACTGACCGGGCGACCGTCGACGGTGTCTTCCACACGGACGAGGACTCCACCGCCGCAGCGCTCGTCGACGACGTCGGAGGATACCTGGAGGACGGCGAGGTCGTGGTCTCCCGCTCGGTGAGTTCATCGGGCCGTTCCCGTGCGCACCTGGCGGGGCGGACTGTCGCGGCCGGCGTCCTGGGGGACTTCTCGTCCCGCCTGCTCACCATCCACGGCCAGTCCGACCAGCTGCAGCTGCTGGACCCGACCCGGCAGCTGCGGAACCTCGACAGGTTCGCCGGACTCGACGAGGACCGCCGGCGTTACCGCCGTCTGCGGCGCGAGTGGGCGGCCCTGGCGCGGGACCTGAACGAACGTACCGGGAAACGCCGCGACCTCGCCCTCGAGGCGGAGACCCTGCGACGGTCACTGGAGGAGATCGACGGACTCGACCCGCAGCCGGGGGAGGACGAGGAGCTGAAACTGACGATCAGCCGTCTGCAGGACGCGGATGAGGTCAGGGACGCCGCGCTGACCGCCCTGGCTGCGATCGACGGCGGCGACCCCGACACGGGCCTGGAGGAGACCGCGGCGGTGGAGTCGTTGTCCGCGGCCGCCACCGCCCTGTCGGGCCGTGCCGGTGCCGAGCCGCGGTTCGGGGATCTCGCGGCACGCCTCAACACGGTGGTGACCGACCTGGCCGACATCTCCGGTGAGATCGGCGCAGCGCTGGCGGACGTCCCGTCCCCGGAGAGCCTCGAAGGGTTGCTGGCGCGACAGCAGGATCTCCGTGAACTGCGCAAGTACTCGTCGGACATCGACGGGGTTCTCGCGTGGCGGGACCAGGCGCGTGAGCGTCTGGGGTCGATCGACGTCTCCGGCGACGCCCTCGAGGAACTGCGGGGCCGGGTCGAGGAGGCGTCCTCGGCGATGGTGGGTGCCGCACAGGACCTGTCCTCCGCCCGGTCCGCCGCCGCAGGCCGGTTCGCCACGGCGGTGAGCACCGAGATCGAGGGGCTGCAGATGTCCTCGTCGTTGCGTGTGGAGGTGCGCACTGCAGGGGGACGGGGAGCTGCGGCGGCGGAGGCCGCGGACTGCCACTCGGACGGTATCGACGAGGTCGAGTTCCTGCTCGTCCAGGGAGGGAAACCGAATTCGCTGGCCGCGACGGCGTCGGGCGGCGAGCTCTCCCGCGTCATGCTCGCCCTCGAGGTGGTCCTGGCCGGGCAGGGTCGCACGATGGTCTTCGACGAGGTGGACTCCGGTGTGGGGGGACGCGCCGCCGTGGAGATCGGACGGCGGCTCGCCCGGCTCGCCGTCGACAACCAGGTCATCGTGGTGACCCATCTGCCCCAGGTCGCGGCCTTCGCCGATGCGCACGTGCATGTGGCCAAGGCGGCCTCGGACGAGTCGGTGCGGTCCAGTGTGCGCACGCTCGACGACGCAGGACGGGTGGAGGAGCTGTCCCGCATGCTGGCCGGTCTCGAGTCGGACACCGGGCGTGCGCACGCCGAGGAACTGCTGGAGACGGCGCGCCAGGCCAAGGTGGACCTCGGCGCCCGGTGACGACGTCCGTCAATCTCGTCGGTCCCGTCGGCGCGCCTACCCGCCGGTGACGCGCCCAACCGCCACAATGGTCTGCATGATCTTCTCCCGTACTGACACCCCCGGCATCCACGGCCACACCCGGGACTGCACCGGGACGAACGGCACCGGCCGGTTGTCCGAGGGCGACATCGTCGTCATCGACCAGCCGGACATCGGTCGCGCCCTCGCCCAGAAGTTCATCGACGCCAAGGTGGCCGCGGTGGTCAACACGGCGCCGTTCTCGACCGGGAACGTCCCGAACTTCGGACCGCAGATGCTGCTGGACGCCGGTATCGTGTTGGTCGACGACGCGGACCCGTCACTCACCGAGCGGTTGAAGAACGGACGCAAAGGCCGGCTGCACGAGGGCAAGATCCTCTACGGGGACCGCTCCATCGGCAAGGGCGAGATCCTCGAGGACGACGTCGCCGTCGCACGTTTCGACGAGGCGCGCGAGACCCTGGCCGACCACATGGAGGCGTTCACCGGGAACACCGCCGAATTCGTGCGCACCGAAGCCCCCTTGTTCATCGACGGTCTCGGTATCCCCGAGGTCGGTGTGGACATGGACGACCGCAAGGTGCTGGTGGTCAGCCCCGACCCGGCCATCGACGACAAGATCAAGTCCCTGCGCTACTTCATCCGGGAGTACGAGCCGGTCATCATCGCCGTCGACGGTGCGGCGGACACCGTCCTCAAGCACGGCTACCGCCCCCGGGTGATCGTCGGTGATCCTGAGGTCATCAGCAACGAGGCACTGAACTCCGGTGCCACCATCGTCCTCCCCGCCGAGCCGGACGGTCACGCCGCCGGTCTGGAACGTATCCAGGACCTCGGGGTCGGCGCGATGACGTTCCCCGCGGCCACGTCCGATTCCACGGACCTGGCGCTGCTGCTGGCCAACTACCACGGTGCGTCCATGGTGGTGAACCTCGGACCGGTGCTGGACCTGGACCGTATCTTCGACACCGCGCAGTCCCCGGACACGCCGTCGGCGATGCTCTCCCGCCTACGCGTGGGTGGACGCCTCGTCGACTCCTCGGCCGTCGCCGAGCTCTACCGGGTCTCCCGGAGCGGTGGCGGCTGGTGGTGGGCACTCGTCGGTGTCCTGCTGGCCGTGCTGGTGATCGTGTTGATCGCAGGATTCAGCGGGTCGGGGAGCTTCGCCGACAACCTGGTCGACACGTGGAACAACATCGCCCTGCGTTTCCAGGACCTGTTCTGATGGGCGCAGCGAAGACGACCGGGGTCGTGGCGATCGGAATCGCCCTGGGCACCGCCCTGGGTTTCTACGTCCTGGCTCCGAATGTGGAGGGTGGCCCGGCGGCCGTGGACTCGGAGGCGCAGGCCCGGCTCTCGGAGGAGGCCGAGCGGGCCGACCTGGAGGCCGCCGAGGGCGACGCCTCTGATGCGGTGCTGTCGGACCTGGCGGCGGATGCCGTCGGCGATGACCTGGACGGTCGCTCGGTGATGGTCATGGCCACCGCGGACGCGGACGACGACGCCGTCGACGCGGTCCGCGACCTGATCGGCGAGGCCGGCGGAGAGGACGCCGGGACGTTGCGGTTCGACGCCTCGTTGACGTCGCCGGAGTCCGGTGACGAGCTGAAGTCGCTCGCCGCAGGAAGCCTGCCGGCGGGGGCCTCACTGTCCGAGGACCGGCTGGACCCCGGTTACCACGTCGGTGAGTTGCTCGGGCAGTCCCTGAGTTCGGGCCGGGACGCGGCCAGCGAGTCCGACCGCGCGGTGGTGCTCGGCGCACTCGGGAACGCCGGCTTCTTCGCCGACGGTCAGGACGACCTCTCGGCGGCGGACGCGGTGGTCGTCGTGACCGGTGGAGCGTCCGACGGCGACGGCGACGGCAACTACTCCACCCGCTTCGTCGCGGACCTCGCCGCCGCACTGGACGAGACGACCGGGGGAGTCGTCCTGGCCGGTGAACACGGGTCAGCGGCACGTGACGGTGCGCTCGGCCTCATCCGGGCCGACGCCGACGCGACCGAGAACGTCAGTACCGTGGACAACGTGACCACCGTCGCCGGCCGGATCACCGTCGTGCGTGCCGTCGCCGGTCAGCTGGACGGCGACGCCGGTGCCTACGGGTCGGCGTCGAACGCCGCGGCGCCGACAGTGGAGTAGGCGCCGACGTCTGTTAGACTGAAGCCCCGTAGGTTTTAACAGTTCCAACCACGGGAGTCGATGTGTCTCAGGGCCGTAGCGAGCAGCACACCAAGTTTATTTTCGTCACGGGCGGCGTCGTCTCGTCGCTGGGCAAGGGGCTGACCGCCGCCAGCCTGGGGCAGCTGCTCGTCGCACGGGGGCTGACGGTCACCATGCAGAAGCTGGATCCGTACCTCAACGTCGATCCGGGCACGATGAACCCCTTCGAGCACGGCGAGGTCTTCGTCACCGACGACGGCGCCGAGACCGACCTCGACCTCGGTCACTACGAGCGCTTCCTCGACCGCAACCTCACCCAGAACGCCAACGTCACGACCGGCAAGGTGTACTCCACCGTCATCGCCAAGGAACGCCGTGGCGAGTTCCTGGGGAAGACCGTGCAGGTCATCCCGCACATCACCGATGAAATCAAGTCCCGGATCCTCGCCCAGGCACTGCCGGACGCCAACGGGGTGAAGCCGGACGTCGTCATCTCCGAGATCGGCGGCACCGTCGGTGACATCGAGTCCCAGCCGTTCCTCGAGGCCGCGCGACAGGTCCGCCACGAGGTCGGCCGGGAGAACATCTTCTTCATCCACGTGTCCCTCGTGCCGTACCTGGCACCGTCGGGTGAGCTGAAGACCAAGCCGACCCAGCACTCCGTCGCGGAACTGCGCAGCATCGGCATCATCCCCGACGCGATCGTGCTGCGCTGCGACCGGGAGGTTCCCGAGGGACTGAAGTCCAAGATCGCGATGATGACCGACGTCGAGGAGGAGGGCGTCGTGTCCTGCGCCGACGCCGCCTCGATCTACGACATCCCGCGCGTGCTCTACCGTGAGCACCTGGACTCGTTCCTGATCCGGAAGCTCAACCTCCCTTTCCGGGACGTCGACTGGACCGTGTGGGGCGGACTGCTCGACCGGGTGCACGCGCCCAGGGGTGAGGTCACCGTGGGACTGGTCGGCAAGTACATCGACCTGCCGGACGCCTACCTGTCGGTCGCCGAGGCGATCCGGGCCGGGGCCTTCGGCGAGCAGGTGAAGGCGAACGTCCGGTGGATCGCCGCCGACGACTGCGCCACACCCGACGGCGCGGCGCAGGCGCTCAAGGGCGTCGACGCCGTCGTCGTCCCCGGTGGATTCGGGATCCGGGGCATCGAGGGGAAGATCGGTGCGGTGACCCACTGCCGTGAGAACCTCGTCCCGATGCTGGGTATCTGCCTGGGGCTGCAGTGCACCGTCATCGAGGCCGCCCGCAACGCCGGAATCGCCGACGCCTCGTCCACCGAGTTCGACGAGAACACCCCCTCGCCGGTGATCTCGACCATGGCGGAGCAGCAGGCCGCCGTGTCAGGTCAGGCTGACCTGGGCGGCACGATGCGTCTCGGCGCGTACCCGGCCGTGCTGACCGAGGGCTCGGTGGTGGCCGCGGCCTACGGTGAGAACGAGGTCTCGGAGCGTCACCGGCACCGCTACGAGGTCAACAACGCCTACCGGAGTGAGATCGAGGAGAACTCCGACCTGGTCTTCTCCGGGATCTCGCCCGACGGAACCCTGGTGGAGTTCGTCGAGTACCCCACGTCGGTGCACCCCTACCTCGTGGCGACACAGGCCCACCCGGAGTACAAGTCGCGCCCGACGCGGCCGCACCCGCTGTTCAGCGGACTGGTTCGTGCGGCGGTACAACGCCAGGGCAGCTAGAGGAACCCCCGTCGTGGAGTACCGCACGCTGTCCAGTGAGCTGCTCGTGGATGCGCCGGTGGTGGCCGTGCGCCGCGACCGGATCACCACCGCCACCGGTGAGGCCACCCGGGAGATCGTCGAGCACTTCAGTGCGGTGGCGGTCGTCGCCGTGCGGACCTCGGCGACGGACGGACGACCGGAGGTGATGCTGGTCCGCCAGTACCGCCGTCCGGTGGACCGGTACCTCTGGGAACTACCGGCCGGGCTGCTCGACGTTGTCGGGGAGAGCCCGCTGGAGGCGGCACGCCGGGAACTCGCCGAGGAGGCCGGGTTGGCCGCCGGACGGTGGCATCTGCTCGGTGACGTGTGTTCGTCGCCGGGGATCAGCGAGGAGATGTGCCGTATCTTCCTCGCCGAGGATGTCCGGTCGGTCACCTCCGACGATCCGGGGGCGGGAGCGGAGGCGTCCGGTGAGGAAGCGGACATGACCACGACGTGGCTTCCGGTCGATGAGGCCGTGGAGTGGGTCCGGCACGGGCGTATCGAGAATGCGACGGCGGTGGCCGGGCTCCTGTACCACGACGCCGGTGTTCGCCGCGACGTCGCCGAACCCTTCGCCTACCGTTCCGGACTCGCCCGGCGGCGCAGTGGAGGCCGGGAGGCGGGGGCGGACATGAAGCATGTCCGCTGAGGAACTCCCGGAGGTGTCCGCGGCAGACCAGCGGCGGGCCCGGGCGTGGATGCGCCATCTGCGGACCGAGCGGGGGCGCAGCGCCAACACACTGAGCAGCTACGGCAGGGACGTCGACCGCTACCTGACGTGGCTGGCGCACGACGGCCTCGACATGGCGACGGTCTCGACGACCGACATTGAACGGTTCATCGTGGACCTGCGTCATGGGTGCGCCGTGACCCGGCAGCGGCCTCTCGCCCAGACCTCGGTCGCCAGGATCCTCAGCGCGGTCCGCGGCCTGCACGGGTTCACCGCCCGGGAGACCGGGCTGCCGGACGTCGTCGCGGATGTGCCGTTGTCGCCGGGGCGCCGTGACCTCCCGAAGGCACTGACCACCGACCAGGTTCTCCGTCTCATCGAGGCCTGCCCGTCCGGTGACGGGGCGGGCCTGCTGGACCTCCGCGACCGTGCACTGGTGGAGCTGCTGTACTCCACAGGGGCCCGCATCAGTGAAGCCACCGACCTTGACCGTGATGACGTCGACCGGAATGACGGACTGCTGCGTGTCCGTGGCAAAGGCGGAAAGGAACGTATCGTCCCGGTCGGGGACCCGGCGTTGGACGCCCTGGATGCCTACCTGACACGTGCGCGCCCGTCGCTGGCACAGCGCAGCCGCCACGGGGCGGATGCCTCCGCCCTGTTCTTCACGGCACGGGGAGGTCGGCTCACGCGACAGGCCGGGTACAAGATCGTCTCCTCGGCCGCGGAGCGGGCCGGTATCGGTGAGATCTCGCCGCACAGTCTGCGACACAGCTTCGCCACCCACCTGCTCACCGGTGGTGCCGATGTCCGTGTCGTCCAGGAGCTGCTCGGGCACTCCAGCGTCTCCACCACGCAGATCTACACGAAAGTCACCCCCGACCTGCTTCGGGAAACCTGGGCGGAGTCGCACCCGCGTGCGTGATAATCTGAACCGTGTGATTTGTTCATCGCGGCGGCGTCACACGCCTCTTCCTGCGACACCAGGGAAGAACGCCACAGATTCAAGGAAGGGAGCTTGACCGAGATGGCTCGTTCATCGGAAGGCCTGTTCGACAAGCCCCAACTGGGCCTCACCGGACGCCCGCTGCGTGAGATTCCCCGGCCCGCCGCGCTCGACCGGCACGGCCCGGCGACCGTGATCGCGATGTGCAACCAGAAGGGCGGGGTCGGAAAGACGACCTCCACCATCAACATGGGGGCCGCGCTGGCCACCTACGGCCGTCGCGTCCTGTTGGTCGATCTCGACCCGCAGGGGGCGCTGTCCGCGGGGTTGGGCATCGACCACGAAGAGTTGGACGTGACGATCTACAATCTTCTCGTCGACAACTCGGCGACGATCCACGAGGCCCTCCACCACAGTCCGGTCGAGGGGCTCGACGTCGTCCCCGCGAACATCGACCTGTCGGCGGCGGAGATTCAGCTGGTCAACGAGGTCGGCCGGGAGCAGGCACTGGCGCGGGCGCTCCATCCGGTGATGAACGACTACGACTACGTCATCGTCGACTGCCAGCCGTCGCTCGGACTACTCACGGTCAACGCGCTGAGCTGTGCCGACAGTGTGATCATCCCGATGGAGTGCGAGTACTTCTCGCTGCGCGGCCTGGCCCTGCTGACCGACACGGTGGAGAAGGTGCGCGACCGGTTGAACTTCCGGCTCGAGGTCACCGGCATCCTCGTGACGATGTTCGACCGGCGCACCAACCACTCCCGGGAGGTGATGGAACGGGTCGTCGAGGTGTTCGGGGACAAGGTCTTCGACACCGTGATCACCCGCACCGTGCGCTTCCCGGAGACCTCGGTGGCCGGAGAGCCGATCACGTCCTGGGCCCCGAGCTCCGACGGCGCCAGGCAGTACCTTGACCTTGCGGCCGAGGTCGTCGAGAGGACCTGACGGTGACCACCGCGGTGGATGAGGTGGTCGCCTCGACGTCCGAGCAGCCGGAGCTGACCGGTTTCCGGGTCGCGCTGGCCAACTTCGACGGGCCCTTCGACCTGCTGCTGCAGTTGATCCATTCACACAAGATGGATGTCACTGAAGTCGCGCTGGCCCGCGTGACCGATGAATTCATCTCCTACACCCGCACCCTCACCGGCAGCGTCGACGACCTTGACGAAGTGACCGAGTTTCTCGTGGTTGCGGCGACATTGCTGGACCTCAAGGCTGCGCGGCTGGTGCCGCGCGGGGAAGTGGAGAACGAGGAGGATCTCGCGCTCCTGGAGTCCCGGGACCTGTTGTTCGCCCGCCTGCTGCAGTACCGGGCCTACAAGTCGGTGGCGGGACTGTTCGCGCAGTGGCAACGCGACGCCGACCGCAGTTACCCGGTGCAGCTCTCCCTGGAAGAGCAGTTCACCGAGTTGATGCCTCCGGTGGAACTGGGCATGACCGCCGCTGAATTCGCCGAACGGGCGGCCGCAGTGTTCCGCCCGAAGCCCTCGGAGGTGTCGACGACCCATCTGCACGCCCAGCATGTCTCCGTGCCCGAACAGGCGGGTCACATCCTGTCCACTCTGCGCGTCGCCGGTGCCGAGACCTGGGTCAGTTTCCGTACCCTGATCTCCGACTGCGAGGTGTCGATGACGGTGGTGGGGAGGTTCCTTGCCCTGCTGGAGTTGTACAAGGCCCGTGCCGTGGGGATTGAACAACCTGTTCCGCTCGAGGAGATGAGCGTGGCATGGACCGGGTTGGACGTGGACCCGGCCGTCGTCGCGGCGAGCAACTGGGATTGAGAGGATCATTCATCGTGGAACCGGTCAGCATCCTGCGGAGCCGCCTGGAGTCTCTGCTCCTGGTGGCGGACGAACCGTCCTCACCCGCAGACTTCGCCCGCCTGCTGGAAACCTCCGAGGTACGGGTGGTCGAGGCGCTCACGGAGATCGCCACGGAGTTCGCGGACCGGGGCATGGGTTTCGAGCTGCGTGAGCGTGACGGACTCTGGCGTCTGTACACCCGGCGGGAGAACTCGACCACCGTCGAGGCCAAGATCCTCGACGGGGCGCAGCAGCGGCTGTCACGGGCGGCACTGGAGACTCTCGCGGTGGTGGCCTACCGTCAGCCGGTCACCCGGTCCCAGGTGGCGGGGGTCCGTGGCGTGAACTGCGACGGGGTGATGCGTACGCTCACGCTGCGAGGGCTGATCGCGGAGGTCGGGGTGACCGGAGAGGTCGGCGGAGCACACCTGTACGCCACCACCGACCTGTTCCTCGAACAACTCGGTATCGAGTCCCTCGAGGCGTTGCCGAACCTCGCCCCGCTGCTGCCGGACGTCGACAGTATCGACGGTATCGACGGCGTTGATCAGACCGACTAACCGTTGTCCCGCCGACGGGTTAGACTGGTCAACTGACATAACTGAACACCCTCGACTGATTGATGAGGACTTTTCGTGAACACCCCCGCTCGCCGAGACGGCACACCGGAACAGGAACCAGGCAAGACCCCTGCTGACCTGTACGTGTCCAATGCTCGCCCCGCACGTCGTCAACACGTGCCCGACCGTAAGCCACCGCAGTCCGGAGGCTCCTCACCGTCCTCCACCGCCGGTAAGGGACGAGGCGGTACCGACGACAAGTCCGTGCGGCTGCAGAAGGTCCTCGCCGCCGCAGGCGTGGCCTCTCGCCGGATGTGCGAGAAGCTCATCGACGCCGGCCGTGTGGACGTCAACGGCCAGACCGTGACCCAGCAGGGCATTCGCGTCAACCCCGACAGCGACGTCATCCGCGTCGACGGCACCCGCGTGATCGTCGACGAGAACCTGGTCACCTACGCGTTGAACAAACCGCGCGGCTTCCAGTCCACCATGAGTGATGACATGGGTCGCCCCTGCATCGGGGACCTCGTCGGTGAACGGGTCGCCGCCGGCCAACGGCTCTTCCACGTCGGCCGGCTCGACGCCGCCACCGAAGGCCTGCTGCTGGTGACCAATGACGGTGAGCTCGCGAACCGGTTGATGCACCCACGCTACGAGGTGTCCAAGACCTACCTGGCGACGGTGCTCGGCGAAGTCGACCGTCGGCTGATCCACCAGCTCAAGAACGGTATCGACCTCGACGACGGCATCGCACGCGCCGACTACGTCCAGATCATCGATGTCTGGCAGGGCAAGTCCCTGATCAAGCTGGAGATTCATGAGGGTCGCAAGCATATCGTGCGCCGCATGCTCAAGGAGGCGGGTTTCCCCGTCCAGGCCCTGGTGCGGACCAAGGTCCACACGGTGCAGCTCGGTGAACAGAAGCCCGGGACGCTGCGGGCCCTCAACCGTTCCGAGCTGACCAGTCTCTACAACGCGGTGCAGCTGTAATGACCAACGAAAGGAACGACGTGACTGACGTGACCGACCTCAGCAAGGTCGACAACATCGCCGGTGGCGGCTTCATCGTCGCCGTGGACGGACCGTCGGGTACCGGGAAGTCTACGGTCAGCCGACTGCTCGCCCGGGCAGCCGGTGCGAAGTACCTCGACACCGGGGCGATGTACCGGGTCGCGACCCTGCATGTGCTGCGTGCGGGCATCGACCCGGGGAACTCCGCCGCGGTGGTTGCCGCCACCGCTGACCTGCCGCTGCTGGTGAACGAGGACCCCGCCTCCACCGAGGTGCTGCTCGACGGTGAGGACGTCTCCGCTGAGATCCGTGGGCCGGAGGTCACCGCCCACGTGTCGGCGGTGTCGGCGATTCCCGAGGTCCGGGAGAACCTCGTGGCGCTGCAGCGTTCGCTGGCACTGCGCGCAGGACGGTGTGTCGTCGAGGGACGGGACATCGGCACCGCCGTCTTCCCCGAGGTCCCGTGCAAGGTGTTCATGACCGCGAGCGCGGAGGTCCGCGCCCGTCGCCGGTTCGTGCAGGACGTGGCTGCCGGCCGCGACACTGATTTCGACGAGGTGCTCGCCGACGTCGAACGACGTGACGCCGCGGACTCCTCCCGTGCCGTGTCGCCGCTGCGTCCGGCAGTGGACGCCACCGTCCTCGACACCGGGGACATGGATGTCGAGCAGGTGCTCGCCGAGCTGACCCGGCTCGCGGCAGACTCCGCGGCACGCCCGGCCTGGGTCGGCGACGCCGACAGTGGTGAGACACTGGTCTTCCGGACGACGGACGGCGAGGTCCTCGGCGATGCTGACGGTACTGCCGACACCGACGATGCCGACGACACCGATGATTCGGTGATCGACGACGGCCTGGAGTCGGAGGAGGACTTCTTCGGGGAGTACGACGAGAGCGACTTCGGTGACGTCGTCGACGACACCGAGTTCGCCGACTTCGACCTCCTCAGCGCCGATGCCGACGACACCGACTGGGATGCCGTCGAAGAGGCGTTCGGGGTACTCGGTGATGACCGGGCGGAGCAGGAGGCCCTGTGCACCGTGGCCGTGGTCGGGCGCCCCAATGTCGGCAAGTCGACCCTGGTCAACCGGTTCATCGGTCGTCGAGAGGCGGTCGTCGAGGATTTCCCCGGTGTCACGCGCGACCGGATCTCGTATCTCGGTGACTGGAACGGTCGTCGGTACTGGGTTCAGGACACCGGTGGATGGGACCCCGACGCCAAGGGGATCCACGGCGCCATCGCCCGCCAGGCCGAGACCGCGATGGCGACGGCGGACGTCATCGTCTTCGTCGTCGACACCAAGGTCGGAATCACCTCCACCGATGAGCTCATCGCCCGTCGTCTGCAGCGCTCCGAGGTGCCGGTGGTGCTGGTGTCGAACAAGTTCGACTCCGATTCACAGTACGGCGACATGGCGGAGTTCTGGTCCCTCGGGCTGGGTAACCCGTTCCCGGTGTCGGCCCAGCACGGCCGGGGGGCGGCGGACGTCCTCGACGAGGTTCTGGCGAAGTTCCCGGACACCCCCCGGCAGGCGTCGGTGGTCTCCGGTCCTCGACGCGTCGCTCTCGTCGGGCGTCCGAACGTCGGAAAGTCCTCGCTGCTGAACAAGATCACCGGTGAAGAACGGTCGGTCGTCGACAACGTCGCCGGCACGACGGTCGATCCGGTTGATTCGGTGGTCGAGCTCAACGAACGGGCCTGGCGCTTCGTCGACACCGCGGGTATCCGCAAGAAGACCAAGACGGCCCGTGGCCACGAGTTCTACGCCTCCCTGCGTACCCGCGCCGCGATCGACTCCTCCGAGGTCGCGATCTTCCTGGTCGACGCCTCCGAGCCCATCGCGGAGCAGGACCAGCGGGTGTTGCGGATGATCCTGGACTCGGGTCGGGCCCTGGTGATCGCCTACAACAAGTGGGACATGGTCGACGAGGAACGCCGCGACGAGCTCGAGCGGGAGATCGACCAGCAGCTCGCGCACGTGCCTTGGGCACGTCGGGTGAACATCTCCGCCAAGACGGGGCGGGCACTGCAGAAGCTGGAACCGGCGATGATCGAGGCGCTGGAGAGCTGGGACCTGCGGATCCCGACCGGACAGCTGAACACCTGGCTGCGTGCCGTGATCGCACAGACCCCGCCGCCGATGCGTGGCGGTCGGCTCCCGCGGGTGCTTTTCGCCACCCAGGCATCCTCCGAGCCGCCGGTGATCGTCCTGTTCACCACCGGTTTCCTGGAGCACGGGTACCGTCGCTTCCTGGAGCGCCGGCTGCGTGAGTCCTTCGGTTTCGAAGGTTCACCGGTCCGGATCGCGGTGCGCGTGCGGGAGAAGCGCGGCCGCAAGAAGTAGGCCGACCGGGGGACACCTCTCCGGAGTTGTCGCCGATGTGAGCGGAACCATGGTGCCCGGCGGACTGCGGGAGTAGCTTCGTGGAGTTATGGGCGACGACGCAGCAGCTACACCGCCGGAGCGGTTCAGCAGTCAGACGACGGACCTGGGGAGGGAGCGTCCGGCGTTTGTCGCGGGGAAAGTCAGGTCGGCCCGCTCGGCGGCTCCGCCGAGCGGGCCCGGCACCCTGTGGTGGTTTCCGCCGGTGGTGAACGACCGCGCTGCACGGACCACGGCGATGCTGGTGGTCGCCCTCGCCGTGGTCACGGTGGTGCTCTCGCAGGTAGGGCTCACCGTTGCGGCGACGGTGGCGGGGACGCTCCTGGTCGTCGGCTTCCTTCTACGGGTCCTCGCCGGGCCCCGTTTCGACCCGTTCGGACAGCTGTCGGTCCGCTGGCTTGCTCAGCGGGTGTTCGGGGCGCCGGTGCTTGTCGCAGGGGCACCGAAGCGTTTCGCCCAGATGATAGGCCTGGTGTTCTCCGGGACTGCGTTGGGACTGCGGGTCGCCGGACTGACGGAGGCCTCGGACATCGTCCTGCTTCTCCTTGTCGCGGCGGCCGCGTTGGAGGGGTTCATGGGTGTCTGTCTGGGGTGCCTGATCTTCGCCCGTCTGCAGCAGTGGGGGGTGGTTCCCGCCGACATACGCGCCGACTGCGCGGTCCGTCCCGCAGCCCCCACCGCTGCGTCACGGTCCACTGCCACGTGAGTCGTGCATACCGACAACAGTGAGCGGCGGTGATGTCGACGGCCGCGGAGTGGGGGGTCAGGCGGCCTCGAAGACGCCGCAGGCCTGGCGACCACCCGCATCGCCGGTGGAGAGAGTGTCCTCGTCCGGGCCGTCGGGGGCGTATCGCTCGGGTATGTTTCCGTAGTTGTCGGGGTCTTCGTGGACGATGATCGCCGAACCGTCGTCGTCGAGGAGATCAGAATCCTCGATCCGGTCGGTGGTGACCGTCATTCGTCCTTCCCCGTTCTCATTGACGAGGAGTGCGGGCAGATCGCCCCCATGATCGGGGTGATCATGACCGTCGGCACCCAGGTGGCCTCCTGCGGAGAGGAAGTCACCCGATTCAGGGTCGTCGGAGTCATCGTCCGGGGCGGTGCTGTCGGGTTCGCAGACACCGACGGCGTGCAGGTGCATACCGTACATGCCCGGCTCCAGTCCGGAGAACGAGACGGACAGCTCCGTGGTGCCGGCGTCGTCTCCGCCCGGTGCGGAGACCTCCACGGTCCCCACCTCGGCGCCGTCAGCGTCTGTGACTGCGGCAGTGGCAATGGCGTCCGCGCTACCGGAGCCGGCGGTCTCCGACGTGTCCGTCCCGGTTGCCGCAGCGGCATCCGTCGATGAATCGTCGTCGCTGTCCGTGGAGCAGGCGGACAGGACGAGCAGACTCGCCGCGCCGAGGGCGATGACACTCCGGCGGCGTTGTCCCGCGGCTGCGGGTGGGGTGGTGGGGTCTGCTGCAGGTGAACTGGAACTGGTGCTGAACACGGCGTCCTCTCGAACAGGTGGGGAACGGTTGTGGTGTTCTCCTCGAGGGTACCGAATCCCCGCTGCGCCGTCCGGCCGATCGCGGGCGGTTCATCGCGTCTACCGGGAGGGGCTCGGCATCACGATCCAGGCAACGAAGTAGAAGATTGCCTGCGGCCCGGGGAAGACGAAGGACAGGATGAACAGGAGTCGGACGGTGGTCGGGGACCAGCCGAGCCAGTCGGCGATTCCGCCGCAGACTCCTGCGACGACCCGGTGGTTGGGGGAGCGTTCAAGTCTGGACATGGCCCCCAGGCTACGCCGCGGAGACGTGGCTAACGCCGGGCCCGGCCGAGGACTGCTGCGGACCCCGTCGGGATCGTGTCGTCACACCTCGTAGCGGTGGCCGTTCCAGTTCGCTGTCCCGTCCGGCACGAAGGCGATGTACTGCTGGTCAAGGTTCCCGGGGAGGAAGGCGAGGAGGTCAATGATGCCGTTGAGCATGTTGACTGAGATGCCGAGGAAGAAGTCGTAGAGCATTCCGACGGGGTCCATGAGAGTCCCTTTCTGTGTCCTTAGAGCGGTCGCCAGGGACTGTAACAAGCCTCGTGGAAGGCTGAGTGGAAGCTCGGGGAGCGGTCCCCGTAGTCCGCTGATGCGATCTGAACATCGGGGGTGTTCCCATGGTGCTTTGTGCTGTCGGAGGGGAACTGCTGGCGGGACACAAAAATCCCACCCTCGGAAGGGTGGGACATTTGTCGGACTGACAGGATTTGAACCTGCGACCCCTACACCCCCAGTGTAGTGCGCTGCCAAACTGCGCCACAGTCCGCCGGTCCATCGCTGGACCTCGCATAGATTACAACACCGATATTCGTGTTCGCCAATCGCCTGCTCGGCGGTGGTTTGCGGACGGAGGCCGCCGGCTCTGACGGTGCCACGGCTCCGCAGTCACCGCAGTCACGGGGAGGGGGAGACCGGTGTCTCGGCGACGACGATCCCATCGGCGTCGGCGTAGGCGATGTGTCCGGGCACGAAGTCGACGCCGCCGAAGCTCACCGTGATGTCGCGTTCCCCGGCAGCGTCCTTGGCGGATTTGCGGGGGTTGGTGCCGAGTGCCTTGCAGCCGAATTCCATGCCGCCGACAACGGCGGAGTCGCGGATCGCCCCGTTGATGATTACACCGGCCCAGCCGTGCTCGACACCGAATTCCGCGATCATGTCACCCATCAGTGCGGTGTGGACCGATGCGTCGCCGTCGACGACGAGCACCCCGCCGGGGTTGTCCTCCTGGAGGATCTTCTTGACCAGACCGTTGTCCTGGAAACAGCGCACGGTCGTGATCGGTCCGCAGAAGTCGGTGTGCCCGCCGAGATCGCGGAACTGGGTGTCGCAACTGCGGACGTCTGACCCGATGATGTCGACCAGATCGGCTGTGGGGATGAAGGTGATGTCGTTGCTCATGGTCAGTCAGCCTAGCGCTGCACGCCGTCACAGGTGGCGGATGTACGGTTCCGCCCACGTCGCGATCGTCTGCCCGGCGCGCTGCGCTGACCCGCGCCAGGTGAGCAGGTGGTCGGCGTCGTCGAGGCTCAGCAGACTCTTCGGCCAGGACGCAGCCTCGATGATCCGGGTGGCATCCGAGACCGGGACAGTCTGGTCGGTCGGGGAGTGCAGGACCAGCAGTGGTTTCCTGATCGCCGCGATGTCGGCGGCGACACGGGCCGGCTCCGAGACGTCGGCGAGATCGCTGAGGAAGGAGTACGACACCGGGATGTCGCGTTCGGCAAGGTGCACCGTGCGTACGTCACCGGGGCTGAGGCCGGCGCAGTCGTCCTGGAGTGAGCGGGCCGCAGACGACGGGCGGTAGGGCGCCCCGATAGTCGCGACGGCCTCCAGCGACGGAATGTCCCGTGCGGCGCGCAGTACGGCGGCACCCCCGAGCGAGTGCCCCACCAGCAGGGACGGCGCAGCCAGACGTTCCTCCAGCCAGGTGGCGGCGGCGTTGAGGTCGGCGATGTTGGAGGAGAAGGTGGTGGACGCGAAGTCTCCCTCGGATTCGCCGAGACCGGGGAAGTCGAAACGCAGGCAGGCGATGCCCGCCCGGGCCAGCGTCTTGGAGATGCGGAAGGCGGCGGGAACCTTCCGGTGGCAGGTGAAGCAATGGGCGAACAGTGCGACCGGAACACCGGAGGCGCGGAACTCCTCCGGGGAGAGACCCCGGACATCGCCGGGCAGGTCGACGGTTCCGGACAGTACCGGCCCCGTCCGGCCGTCCACCTGTCCTCCGTGGAACCGGACGTCGACGGAAGCCACACTTCGGGAAGTCACCTGCATCAGGATAGTCGCCGCCGTGGGGAACCGGGCGGGTGACGCGGCGCAGGACCGGCGTGCCGGTGTCAGCCCGGCCCCGTGGCGACTATCCTGGCAACCGAAGCGTGTGTCACACGACCCCTATTCACGAAGTTTGCGGAGGCGAGAATGGCCGGATTCGGCTGGTTCTGGAAGGCCATGGGTTCGTCGGCGACGGCGAACCAGAAGAAGTCGAAGACCATCGTGTCCGAGGCGGCCAAGTCCGCCGAACGGCTTGCCGGGGCGTCGGACGAGGAGGTCGTCACCATCGCCCGGTCGTGTGTGACCACCGGCGACGTGCCGTCGATCGACGATGCGCCGATGCTGTTGGCGGCGATGAGGGAGGCTGCCGAACGCACGATCGGCATGCGGCCGTTCGACGTGCAGCTGCAGGGGGCGCTGCGCATGCTGGTCGGTGACGTCGTCGAGATGGCTACCGGCGAGGGAAAGACCCTGACCGGTGCGATGACCGCGGTCGGTTACGGACTGCAGGGGCGCCGGGTCCACCTGATCACCGTAAATTCCTTCCTCGCCGGGCGCGACGACCGGTGGATGGGGCCGTTGCTCGACTTCTTCGGATTGACGCACGGGGCCATCGCTGAAGAGTACGGGGCTGATGAGCGGCGGGAGATCTACTCCCGTGACGTGATCTTCGGTGCAGTCAACGAGATGGGTTTCGACGTGCTGCGCGACCAGCTGATCACCCGTCGTGATGACGCTGTCCGCACACCGGCGGACGTCGCCATCGTCGATGAGGCGGATTCGGTGATGGTCGACGAGGCGCTGGTTCCCCTCGTGCTGGCCGGGTCGGAGCCGGGACCCGCGCCTGCTGGAAAGATCACCGACCTGGTGCGCAGGATGGAGGAGAACCGTCATTTCACGGTGTCCGGCGACCGCCGTAACGTCTTCCTCACGGACTCGGGTGCGCGGTTCGTGGAGAAGGGGTTGGAGATCGGCTCCCTCTACGGACAAGGCGACGACGACGGTGGGGACGACGGCGAGACTGACGGAGGCGACGGCGCCGATGCGCCGGGGACCCTCCTGTCCCAGGTCAACGTCGCCCTGCATGCCCAACACCTGCTGAGCCGCGACGTGCACTACATCGTGCGCGACGGAAAGGTCGCGCTGATCGACGGTTCGCGTGGGCGCGTCGCGGAGCTGCAGCGGTGGCCGGACGGACTGCAGGCCGCCGTGGAGGCCAAAGAAGGGCTCCAGGTGACCGACGGTGGACGTATCCTCGACCAGATCACCGTCCAGGCCCTGCTGGGCCTGTACCCGCGCAAGTGCGGCATGACGGGCACCGCCGTCGCGGCGAGCGACCAGCTCCGTCAGTTCTACGACCTGTCCGTCAGCGTCATCGACCCGAACGTGCCGACGCAGCGCTTCGACGAGGCCGACCGTGTCTACACCACCGAGGACCAGCGGGACGGGGCCGCCGTCGACCACATCGTGCAGGTCCATCAGGCCGGACAGCCGGTCCTGGTCGGCACCCAGGACATCGCGGAGTCTGAACGGGTGGCACAGGCGTTGGCCGACCGGGGTGTCGACTGCCGCGTCCTCAACGCCAAGAACCACGAGGCGGAGGCGGACATCGTCGCGGAGGCGGGCAGGGCCGGTCACGTCACCGTCTCCACCCAGATGGCGGGTCGCGGCACCGACATCCGGTTGGGAGGGCGCGACGAGGAAGACCACGACCACGTTGTCGGACTCGGCGGTCTGCACGTCGTCGGGGTCGGCAGGTTCCGTTCCCAGCGGCTGGACAACCAGCTGCGGGGACGCGCCGGGCGCCAGGGCGACCCCGGTTCATCGGTGTTCTTCGTGTCCCTCGAGGACGACGTGGTCAGTACCGGTGGCGCCGGTGAGGAGCTCCGCGCCGAGCCGGGGGCGGACGGGCGCCTGGAGCAGCGCAAGGTGCTTCAGTTCATCGACCACTGCCAGCGGGTTGCGGAGGGACAGATGCTGGACATCCACGCCACCACGTGGAAGTACAACAAGCTCATCAACGACCAGCGTGAGATTGTCGACGACCGCCGCGGCACAGTCCTCGACACCGACACCGCCTGGCAGGATCTCAGCTACCACGACGTGGAGAAGGCGGGCAGGCTCCAGTCGGAGGGTGTCCCCCAGGATGTCCTGGAACAGGCGGCCCGGGAGATCATGCTGTTCCACCTGGACTTCGAGTGGAGTGAGCACCTTGCCTACCTCGACGACATCCGTGAGTCCATCCACCTGCGCGCCATCGCGCGGGAGAGTCCGATCGACGAGTTCCACCGCATGTCCATCGCGGCGTTCGGCGAGCTCGCCGAACGCGCCGTGACCAAGGCACGGGAAACCTTCAGCGCGGTGGACATCACCTCCGAGGGGGTGGACCTGGCAGGTCAGGGCCTGCACAAGCCCAGTGCCACATGGACCTACATGGTCAACGACAACCCGCTGTCGAACTCGGGGGGAACCGTGGTCGGGTCGATCGCCGCGATGTTCCGGTGACGTTTCGGCGAGGCTTTCCACCGAGCCCGGAGGCAGCCGGGTAGTATGATGGAAACGGCTTGCGGGCGTCACGCCCGCTTTCCTCATCGGCTCCTCCCGCGACCTGCGGTCGGGGCCCATGGTCACACTGCAACAGATTCCAGGAGGAACTGAAACATGAGCGACAACACCGGGATCCCGGAAGCATCGGTCGAAACGACCTCGGTCTTCCGTGCTGACCTCCTCAAGGAGATGGAGACCGGTGCGCAGTCCGAGTCCGCACCTGCAGGTGTGGAGGGTCTCCCGTCGGGTTCTGCGCTCCTCGTGGTCAAGCGTGGTCCGAACGCCGGGTCACGGTTCCTGCTCGACCAGGACACGACTGCGGCCGGCCGTCACCCCGACAGCGATATCTTCCTCGACGATGTCACGGTCTCCCGTCGGCACGCGGAGTTCCGCCGCAACGGCGAGGAGTACGAGGTGGTGGATGTGGGAAGCCTCAACGGGACCTACGTCAACCGCGAACCGAAGAACTCCGCCGTGCTGAGCAACGGCGACGAGATCCAGATCGGCAAGTTCCGCCTGGTCTTCCTCAACGGCACCAAGGACGCCTGAGACACGTCCTCGTCAGTGTTGTCCCCGTAACGTCTCTGTCAAGACCATGTCACCGGACCCGCATCCGATGTGAGGAGCACCGTGTCAGCGAATGCCGCAGCTGTAGGCCAGTCACAGCCTGAGCCCCGCCCGACGCCCGGGCGGGTTCTGCCCACGTCGTCGATCGGTGACGTGCTCAAACAGCTTCAGGCGGATTTCCCGGACGTGTCGGTGTCGAAGATCCGTTTCCTCGAGGCGGAGGGTCTGGTGACTCCGCAGCGCAGCAAGTCGGGGTACCGACGGTTCTCACCCGAGGACATCTCCCGACTGCGCTACATCCTCGCCAACCAGCGGGACAGTTTCCTGCCCCTGAAGGTGATCAAGGAACAGCTCGAGGCCATGGACTCGGGCAAGGTGACCCCGGTGGACGCACGTCGTTCAGTGGCGGGAACGGTCACCCCCGACCAGTTCCGTCAGGCGACGGTGCGTCGGCTCACCCGTGCGGATGTGGCCTCGCGTGCCGGCGTCGAGGATTCTTTCGTCGCCTCCCTCGTGAAGATCTCCCTGGTGACGCCCGACGCCGCCGGTTTCTTCTCCGTCGATGACGTCGACGTCGTCCGCATTGCGGCGAAGATGGGGGAGTACGGGATCGACCACCGCCACCTCAAGACGCTGTCCACGCAGGCACAGCGACAGGCGGATCTGGTCAACCAGGTCGCCGGGCCGGTCGCACACGGTCGTGACGAGAACGCCCGCGAACGCTCCACCGAACTCAGCAGGGAGGTCAGTGCCCTCGTGGTCTCCCTGCACGCTGCCCTGATCAAAGGGAAGCTGCCCCGCTGAGACTCAATCCCGCTGACACGGGGCGCACTGCCCCGCAATCTTTCCGCGCCCCGACCGTCTCCGTCTGGTCGGGGCACCGTCTTTTTCTGAACGACACGCGTGTTGTTACATCCCTGTGGTCTGCCTGTGCGTGTTAGCATTACCCTCGACCTCAAGTTGAGGTTGAGGGATGGACACGCATTCGCGCGGTTGTCGTCGGTTACCGGTTGACTCCGCCGCCATCCCGTCTAGTCTTGAGAGCAGTGAATCGCAGGTGTGCAAGCAGACACGCCGAACAGAGGAGAATCAGCATGGAGCGGAGCGACTCCCGGGACGTTCTGGGCAAGAACGGCAAGGTCGCCGACGACGCAGGCGTGGCGCCTGATGTTTCCGGCAGCGCCCTGTCCCCGCAGCAGGACACCTTGTTCGACGTCGACGGCCCCGACCAGGAGGTCGGTTACCGGGTGACGATCGCCTGCCAGGTCGCAGGTATCACCTACCGGCAGCTCGACTACTGGGCCCGTACCAAGCTGGTGCAGCCCTCGATCCGCACCGCCCACGGTTCGGGTTCCCAGCGTCTCTACTCGTTCCGCGACATTCTGGTGCTCAAGATCGTCAAGGGGCTGCTGGACACCGGTATCTCCCTGCAGAACATCCGTCGGGCCGTGGACAAGCTCGGTAACCTCGGTGTGGACGATCTCGCCGGTATCACCCTGGTCTCCGACGGCAAGACCGTCTACGAGTGCCGCTCCGCCGAGGAAGTCATCGACCTGCTCGCCGGTGGTCAGGGGGTCTTCGGTATCGCCGTGCCGGGCCTGATGAAGGAGCTCAGCGGAACGATCACGGCTTTCCCCTCGGAGCCCGCCGAGCCGGCCGTCCGGGCCGAACCCGTCTTCAACCCGTCCGACGAGCTCGCTGCCCGCCGGCGTCGGAAGTCGTCGTAGCTCGTCCCCCGGGGGAACCCGCCGGGGAGCCGGCCGGACGTAGCTAGAAGGTCGCTCCGCTCAGCGCGCCGACGACTCCGACCAGCCACGGGGAGGCAGGCAGGGGGGTGACAGTGTCCGCGGTGTCGGCCCGGGCCGCGAAATCAGCCGCGGCCCGGGCCGACGTCTCGTCCACCGACGGTGACGAACCGAAGGCGACGAGGGGAAACTGCACCTCGCCGACAGTTCTCAGCTCACCCGATGCGGTGGCGGAATCCCCGAACAGGGCGGCAGAGGTCAGGAACGGACGTGTTCCGTCACGGAGCTCTGACAGGGACGGCCCCTCACCGACGGTCCCGGTGTCGACGTCCTTGGCCGTGGTCTCCGCCGCGAGCGCGGAGACCATCGATTCCGGGCCGGACGGGAGGACTGCTGCGCCGATGGTGCCGTCGCCTCCGGCGGGAACGTAGTGCACGAGGTCATCAGTGGCGACGATCCCCACGGTGTCCGGAGCACCCGACAGGCCGGAGATGAAGCCCGTTCCCGCGGGGATCCAGACCGGGGCGACCCCCGGTTCCACGCGGCGGTAGGCCTCGGTGGCCTCGGCGGTGGACTTCAGGGCGACGACAGCGGTGACACACCGGTCGCGGACCACCGGCCCCCCGGAGTTGTACCTGTCCACCACCTGCCGTGCGACGTCCTCGGCCGCCGGGTCGGCCCACACGGTGAGCTGCTGCTCTCCGTCGATGCAGTTCTGCGCCGAGGTCGCGCCGTCGTGTCGGCCGGCCAGGATGAACCAGCCGACCACCATGGCGATGACCAGGATCAGGGCGAGGAGTGCGGCCCAGACCCATCCGGCGACCCGGAACCGCGATTCAGCCGCACTGTGCCGTGCCATGTCCACTCTCCGTTCTCTCGGTACGGAAGAAGTCGTCGATCAGGTCGACGAGCGCCCGGCGAAGCACCTGTCCGCGCGCGGCGAAGTCGCGTTGCCGTCGGACGTACTCGGTCCGGCCCTCCGGGGTCTCCACCTCGACCGGCGTGAAACCCCAGCCACTCAGGTCGTAGGGGCTGGCCTCCATGTCGGTCCGGCGCACGTCACAGGCCAGCCGGAACGTCTCGAGCCAGAGTTCACCAGGCACCAGGGGCCCGAGTTTGGTCGCCCACTTGTAGAGGTCCATGGTGGCGTGCAGACATCCCGGCTGCTCCATGTCGGCCTGGGTCGACCTGGTCGGTTGCAGGGTGTTGCGCGGGACCGCGGCGTCGGTGAAGAAGCGGAAGGCGTCGATGTGGGTGCACCGCAGGGTACTGTCCTCGACCACCGCGTCGGTGCCGGCACGTCCGAGGCGGAGAGGCTCGGGATGCCGGGGCGTGTCCCGGTAGACCATCGCCCATTCGTGCATGCCGAAACAGCTGAACCGCGGGGTGTGCTCCAGTGTGGCGGCCAGTAGCCGGTGGATGTACCGGAAGCTGTCGCCTCTCCTGGCCATGAGTGCGGCGGTGTCGAGTTCCCACAACGGCCTGCCCAGGTCGTCGTCAAACTCGCGGAGACTGCCGCTGGTTCCGGGCCGATCACCAGCGTCAGCGACGAGAGATACCCCGAAGCCGGGGTTCCACCGGCCAAGCTTCCCGGGCGTGACCGGATAGTAGGAGAACATGAAGTCCCAGACCGGGTGTCGTTCCCCCCGCGAGCGACGCTCCCGGTGGTCTGCAGTGAGTTCAGCGACGACGTTCTCGTGTCTCTGCTGGTAGGAGCGCCACATCTCCGGCTCCAGCACCACTTTTTCACCTTGCATACGATCTACCGTACGCGCCCCCATTCAGCTCACCGACCTCAGCTCGCCCCGGCCATCCCTCAACGATCCCGCAAGAGCCCCGACAGCGCTCCGCGACGCCTGCAGGTGGTTCCGTAGGAAGTGCGCGTAGATCCGGTCGGTCGGACTGATCTGGTCGTGCCCCAGCAGTGCTGCGACGGTCTGTGGAGTATTCCCGGCGGTGATCAACGAGGTCGCGTGGAAGTGCCTCATCCCGTGCATCGAGATCTGCTCACTGACCCCAGCGATCCGACGTAGCTTCGACATCGATGACGAGATCATGGGGGAGGACACGCCCCGGCCAGTGGCGCCTGCGACGAGTCGGTCACCGTCCCCTCGGCGCCACCGCTTTACGTCGCGGAGTAGGGCAGGGGAGCCAGGCACGTGCCGGTCGGAAGACTCAGTCTTCAGGGGGCCGTCGACGCCGACTCGTTTGGGGCACTGACGCTGCACCCACAGGGTGCCGTCCTCGACGCCGAGGTCTCTGCCGTTGAGGCCGGCGACTTCACCGATGCGTAGGCCGGTCTCGGAGGAGATGATGATGCACTGCGCTAGCCACTCTGAGGGGGTCTGAGGGGGGTAGGCGGTTCGCCTTGTCGGTTGTCCCTCGACGCGGCCGCCAGTGCGGGCGGTGGCGATCAGGAGGTTGATCTCGTCGATGCTCGGCACCTGCTTCTCGGCGACGGGCTTGAGCTTCTGGGGTAGCTTCTTGTGCGCGGCGGTCACGTGGTTCTTCGGCAGGATCTCGTCGTCCACAGCGATCTGCAGCAGGGTCTGCAGTTGACCGAGCCGTACGCGCACGGTGGTGTCCTGTAGCGGCTTGCCGCCGGCCCATGGGCGCCGGGTCTGGAGGGTCTTCACCCATGCGAGGACGTGGGATTTGCGGACGGATCCGATCGGCATTTTGGCGAGGGGCCGAGGTTGTTCAGGAGGTGCTTGCGGGTGTTTTTCGTGCCCTGGTGCGCGGTCATCTCTACCCGGTCTTCGGCAAGCTTGTGTACGAGAACTTCTTTCTTCTTCGGGTCGACGTAGACGCCTGCGGCGACGTCGGCTTTCATCTTGTTCTCGTGGAGCTTCGCTGCTTTCTCGGTGGAGAACGTCTCGGATTGTTTCTCTTTCGCGGCGTCTCTCCATCGGGCGACCCATTGGACTGGTTTCCGTTCTTCGGTTTGCCTGTGCGTGGTCTTCTCTGGACCATTGCTACACTCCTGGTGCCTCCTGCTGATTGGTGGATGTTCTGGCCCTCATCGCCCTGCCCGGCGGTGCGGTCGCATTGCTGCGTGGGGTTGCATCTTGAGGCCGATTGAGATGATCATCAGTGATGCGAGAACCACACCTGATATGGCCATGACCGTGGTCACAACAGCGACCAGTATGACGAGAGCACGTGGGGGCTTCCGGTCTGGCCTTGTCAGCCCGGTGCCTTACCCCTTGAATGCCTCTTACAGCGTCCCAGTCCAAACTGCTTCATTGGTGAGAGGATCGATGTTTCCTCTGAACCGTAGTTGGTAGTCGCCTGGGGTGCCGGGGGCGTTGTCGAAGCACACAGTTCCTTGTGCTTGTTGGCCGGGTTCGACTACTTCAGGGAGATGCCGCGTGTCATCGTTTGCAGTTTGCAGTCGAGCAGTGTTCGACGGGTCGTAGAGTTTCCATGCGGCGAGGCCTTGGATGTCGAGAGGTTCTGCGTCGGGGGCGACTTTGATGTTGATGTCGACGCAGGTGTGCTCTTGTTCTGACTGTTCCGCGGGACGGAGGTTAGTTGGCGTGATTTCAGCTCCGGCGACGATGAGGGGCTCGCCGATTACGGCTCGGTCTTCCGGGACCTCAGTGGCTTCCGGTGTCGTGCTGTTTGCTGGTGCTGAGGTTTGGTTGTCGTCGTCGGTCGTGCAGGCCGATAGCGCGAGGGGGACGGCGAGGATGAGTGCGAGTGTGGTGGGATTTCGAGTGGGCATGTGCCTGGTGTCTCTCTGGAGGTGCGAGGGGTGGCGATCGTCGGTGTAGTGATCGCTGGTGGCTTAGGGGTGAGAACAATGATAAGCGATCGTGGCGTTCTCTTACTGGTCAGCGATGCGTGTTCGGTCATTGCCCCTGCCGGCGAGGGGGCTTCACTTCTGTCGGGTTCCTATCCGGCCTCGACGATGATGTCGAAGGTGATGTTCTCGCCGGTGTCTGGATCCTTGATTGCGGCGGTCGTTCCCCCGAGGTTCAGGGGAGTGAATCCAGGGTTAAACGTCGCGGATCCGTCATCCCGCCCGGGGGTGAGGCGTGCGATGGTGTCGTCCGCGGTGCTTCCCCTTGTCCAGGAGTCGGGGTTGTTGGGCACGTTGATGACGAGAGGTCTGTACATGGCGATTGTTATGGGACTGTTTTCGGCCAGTTCTTCCGGAGTGAGGGTGACGGGCGCTGGCATGGCAGCAGAGGTGTTCACCCCAGATTCTGTCGTCGTGGCTTCTGGGTCGTTTCCTGCACAGCTCGCGAGAGCTATCGACATAACGATTGTGATGGGGATAGCGAGTACGCGAAGTTTCATCTTCTGTCCCAGTCGATTTCGGTGATTGTTGGTGTTGACGTCATCTCGAGGTGTTCGGTTAGCTTGCATTGGTAACGAACGGATCGTTGTTCGTTGTTCTCGTCAGTAATCTCTGTCTTCCCCTGGATGAGCCATAGGTCGCCGTCTCGTTTTTCGACGTCCACGTCCGACCAACTGGCATCTTCTGCAACTGTGACTGTGCTATCGATATTGTTCTGGCATGCTCTGATGGCTTCGCCTTCGGTCATTGACGTGAACATGATGTATCCGACGTAAGCTGCGCCCGCTACGACGAGGGTCCCACCCATGAGACTCCAGGGCAGCAGTGTTTTGTACCACGGCTTTGTATCCGTCGTTTGGTCCTTATTGCGTTCAGAGCGCTCGGGCAATGTCATTCTGTGGCCGCTTTCGGTCCTGAAGATCGGCAGGGGTCTTCTTCGTTAAAGGTCGGGGTAGGGCTCTGTATTGTTGAGGTGTACTACGCGGTCGCCGCCGAAGAGGAGTCTGTCTGCGTCGTCTGGGATCCACTGAGCTGCGTAGATCTGTTCGCTCTCGCCTGCTGGTACGTAGGTTGACCATCGTTCGTAACCTGCCGGTGGGTAGCAGGGGGCGAGAGTGGCTTGTTCCGGTTGGCCGCCTGGGCGTAGGTACTGGGGGTGCCAGATTGATGCTGTGTCCAGTTTACGGCTTACGACTTCTCTGGTGGCCCACACTTGGACGAGTTTCTTGCCTTCAACTTCGGATGTTTCAGGTGTGCCGTTGACGTCGCTTGATTCTGCACAGGAGCCGCCGACTGTGATGTGTTCGATGGTGGAGTATTCTTCGCCGTGGTCGGTTACGTGGTGGGTTCGTTCGCCGATGTGCATGGGGAGTGTGGGGCGTGGAGCAACTGTCGTGGCTTGCGTTGTGGTCGTGGGGTTGGGTGGCTCAGTATCCGCGCACGCGGCTAGGACGAGGGGCACCGCTATGGTTGCTACGAGGGGTGATAGCCGGTGGGGTTTCATCCGTGTCCTTCTTCTTAGATGATCGGTACTGCTCGCTCTCATCTTCCTGGCCGGCAGCGGGGGCCGTTTCGTGTCTAGGGGCCTTCCATCGTGGGGTTGCCGTTCTCGTCGTAGTACCGCGGTGAGGTTTCGCCGGTCTCCTTATCGAACCAGATCGGGTCTCCGTTGTCGTCGTAGTATCCGCATGTTGCGGCGGGGCCTACGCAACCATCGGACCGATAGGGCTCTTCGTACTCCGGGGTTCGCTCCGTCAGCCGGTAGAACTCTTCGGGGTCGATGACCCCGTTTGAGGGATTGCAGTCAGCGTAGTCCCAGACGTAGGCGTCTGTGCCAGGGCACCTGGTTCCCTGGCCGGGTGGTGCCCATATGCCTTGCTGCTCGGGGACGGGTTCGACTGCTGCTGGTTCTTCTACGAGGGGCTCCGGTTCGGGAGTCGCTGATGGCTTGCTGCTGGTAATGCTTGAGGTGGTCGAGCTTGCGGTGCTGGATGTGGCGCTGTTCGTCGCAGGCGCCGGGTCCTGGTCGTCGTTGCCACAGGCGGTGAGGACTAGGGGGAGGACGAACAGAGCGGCGAGGGCAGATCGTCGGATGGTCATGTGGTGGCTTTTCTCTGGGGTGATGTCATGGCAGGGTTGCGTACTCCCCGTGCCGGACATTCTATTGCTGGCTGATGGCGAACACGGTTCGTTCGGTGATCGTGTACTCACCAACACTGGCTGCCGGTCCCTGTTGGGCCCTGACGGTGCACTCTCCGCCATCTGGAGCAACCTGGACTACCGATGTCTCTGTGTCTGGAACGGGTATGGACGTTTCACTTTCGCCGAGGTCGTGACTCTCGTAGCCGTCTTCCGGAGTGACCACCCTCATGCCGGCATCCGGTGAGGAGATCTCATACGTTCCTTCCTCAGTGTATGAAACCTTTAGTGTGTTCTCCCACCCGAGTCGAGTATTCGGCTCACCGAAAGGCATGGTGACAACGGGGATGGTTCCGTTTGCGTCTTCAGCCGAGTCGCTGCTATTGCCGCATGCGGTGAGCGCGAGCGCTCCCGCGACAGCGAGTGCTGTGCGTCGGATGGTCATGGTCGTCTCCTCTTAGGGGTGGGGCTGCCGTCGTCAGTGCGGCAGCCTATTTAGTTTCTCACAGTGATCTTGCGTGGAGCAGTTCGCGCCATCGTGCGCCACACCTTCACGAGGTGCGGAGTGACACCGAGCGCCCAGGCGATCACTCCTGTGCGGTGTCCGTAGAGCTGCTCGGCTTCCCGGGAGTCGTGCGGGGTGATGAGTGCTCCCGCGGCCCATTCGTCGGCGCGTCGTTCGAGTCGGATGCTGCAGGAGTGCTCGTCTTTGTGGTGGGCGTGCCCCAGCTCGTGGGTGCGGGCAGACCGGGCGGTGTAGGGGCCGAGGTTCTCCTGGATGAAGATCACTCTGTGGCCGTGGATGTAGATCGCATTGAGGTCATCGCGGAGACCTGGGGTGGGCAAGATCTTCACCTCCATGTTCTCTGCGGTGGCTTCTAGGTCCATGCTGTTCGTCTCTACGGTTCGTCGGGCTCCTCGAGTCGGGGAGTGCGGTGCTGTGCGGCGCCGCGCATCGCGTTGGCGTCGCGCAGGCCTTTCTTAAGGTTATGGTCAGATATCTTGAAATTGTAGTATTTTTCCAGCCTCTCCCTGTTCTGGGGTGGTGCCGATGGGAGCATCGGGGAAGGCGGCACGTCGGCGTTGGGAGCTACGTCGAACACGTCATCGTCGCCGCGTCGACGCCATCCTCACCCGCCGCTACACAGCACTGTGCTCCGGCTGGGTCGTCCTCGGCGTCATCGGACTGGCAATGATCTGCCGCGGATTCTTCTACCTCCCCGCAGTCGTCCGCGAGTCCGAGCGGGTGCCCTCCATCGAGGAGTACGCGCCCGTTCAGGTGTGGGCCGTGGTTTGGATCGCCGGGGGAGCCACCGCAGTGATCTGCGCGGACAGACGCAAAGGACGCGGCATCGGCATGCCCGTCGCCGTCGCCATCCCCGCCGGATGGGGGACGCTCTACCTCGGGCCCCTGGTTCGCAGGCTGGTCCCCATCCGGCTACATCACCTGCCTGACCATGTGCCTGCTGTCCTTCCTGACCCTTGCCTACTACGCCCGGGTGGACCTGGCCGACGACTACCAGCGGGAGGAGTGATGCACCGTGCCAGAAGCGGGATATTTGCTGATCGGCACGATCTACACCGCCATCGTCGGCCTACTGGCTCGGCGGGTAGATTCATCGTCTCAGAAGCGCACCGCGAAGACCTCGGAGGCGGACACTGATCGTAAGCGGATCCAGGGCCTGTGGTCGAGGGTAGACTCGCTGTCGGAGCGGGTGGGGAGCTGCAGTTGCAGGTTTTCGATCTATGAGCAGATCTGGGGACGGAGCAGTCGAAGAACCGGGCGTGGCGAGCTCACGTGATGGACTGGCGTGCTGCCCGCCTAGACGAGGCGACCTGGCCGCGCCTGCCTCCGATGCTGCACGACGGCCTGGCAACCTGAGTGAATGGGAGGATTCTGCCCCCGGGGGTGTTGGATTACCTGAGTGTGTTCCCCTGGGATACAGTGATGTCGTCCGGACGGAGTGATGACCTCCGGATGTGATCATCGAGCATGATCCCTTTCGAGTAAGGGCGCACCTCGGAGTAGCTTTTTACTGCTCTGAGGTGCGTTTTTTGTTCGCCATGCGACCGACATTACCCCCGGGGGTGGATGCGGCACGGGGTATGTAACAGTTTTATGACCGGCGTCGGTATGGTCATTAGTGCCGCGAAGAAACATCTCTGCGGCTGACACTTTTCACACCTAGCAAAGGGGATCTACAATGATCGCTATCATCTCTGACATCGTCGAAGCTATCTCCGGCTTCTTCACTCAGGCCCTGACCATCGTCACCGGCTCCATCGTCGGCGGCGGCGAGGGTGGCGCCAACTAAGTCGTACTAGCGACTTGAGCCCCCGCACTTCGGTGCGGGGGCTTTTTGCGTTTCAGGGACACCGACACCGGCGTCCCGTACGCTGATCTTCGGCGGGGGACCATCGGGGCCGCCCCGCCGCGGGTCGAGCGCCGCCGACCCCCTCAGGCGTGCAGCTCCCCGATAGCATTCTCAGCTAGTGTCGCGTTTCTGAAGTTGGTTGACGGTTCGATTTCGCCAGGATCTCCTCCGCCGTTTTCGTCCACACGAACGGGTGCTTGCGCTTGTTCCACCCGGTGATAAATGTCCGGATCTTCGCGTTCAGGTCCTTGACCGAGGTGAACACGCCCCGCTTGATCGCCTGGCGGTCGATGATGCCGAACCACACTTCCACCAGGTTCAACCACGATCCGGATGTCGGGGTGAAGTGCACGTGGAACCGGGGGTGCGCGGCCAGCCAGTCGCGTACCTCGGGTGTTTTGTGGGTGGCGTAGTTGTCCATCACTAGGTGCAACTGCTGATCCGGGTAGGCCCGGTCGATCTGGCGCAGGAAGCTGAGGAACTCGGCCCGACGGTGCTTCGGTTTCACCGCCCCGGTGACAGTCCCGGTGGCGACCTCCAGGGCGGCGAACAAGGTGGTCGTGCCGTGGCGCTTGTAGTCGTGGGTGTGTTTTTCAGCGTCCCCGATACGCATCGGCAACATCGGCGCGGTGCGGTCCAACGCCTGGATCTGGGACTTCTCGTCGACGCACAGCACGATCGCGTTGTCCGGCGGGGCCAGATACAGTCCGACAACATCGGTGACCTTGGCGACCAACTCGGGATCGGTGGAGAACTTGAACGTCTCGGCTTTCCAGGGTTGCACCCCGTAGGCCCGCCAGGCTCGCGACACCGTCGCGTTGCCCAACCCGAGGTGCTGACCCAACAGCCGGGATGACCAGTGGGTCACCCCATACTTCTTCGGCGGGCGGGTCAGGGTGGCGTACACGATATCCAGGTCACTGACCTGCTTCGGTCGACCCGAGCGGGCCGCATCGCCCAGACCGTCGATACCAGCCTCGAGGTAGCGTTTACGCCACTTCCACACCGAGGTCGTGGTGGTAGCGACCGCGTCGGCGATGTGCGCATTGGCCATCCCGTCGGCAGCCAGCAGAATGATCCGGGCCCGCTGCACCAGCCCGGCTTTGATCGTTGTCGACCGGGTCCAGGACTCCAGAATCTCCTTGTCGCCATCGCGCAAGGCAAGTGCGGGTGCGGGACTGTTGGGCATGCTTCATTCTCCCACATCATGAAGCATTTAGGAATTAACGACACGCGACACTAGAGACCAGTGACCTCACGCGTGAACGGAGGTGCTCAGCGTGACTGTAGATTCCTTCGATGGAATCGAGGTCATGCGGAGTCTCATTCTTGTTCTCGTCGAACAGGATGATCCTGGGGACCTTTCGGTCGAAGAGCAAGCGTGCGATTGGCTTGCGATTGTTGTCCTGGAACAGGATCGCACAGTAGCTCTTGGCGTCTCTCATAGTTATGTCCACGGCTGGGACGTCGGAGCAGCAGATGGCCCGGATAATACTGTGCGCTTGACGCTCTTCATCCGTGGTCACCACACCATCCTCCGAAACGAGGTCATCCTGGGGCTGTTCTTCGGCGATATCGACCGTGGTCGCGGTCGCCGGGGCGGGGTCTTCGAAATCTTGCGCTGAGCGGAGGCGCCGGTTGGTCTCGTCGCGCAAGTATTGACTCGCCGCCGTGGCTGCGAGCCTAGTGAACAGATCGAGGTTAGCCGCAGTCATGCGTCGAGAAGTTACGCGGGCGGCCAGCAGCTTGACCCACTCCGTTGACGGCTCTTTCAGCTCCGCCGCGATTCCCTTCCGCAGTTCAGAGACGTATTTCAGCTCTTCTGCACTGGCTGCGATCGTCTCCGAGTCAAACTGAGTCTTTGTGCACATCTCGAGGTGGGGGAATATTCGGGCGTCGACGGATGAGAGGTCCAGAGTCATGAATGGTTTCTCGTCCATGCGGTTGATGGCGTCGAGTTGAGCGTAGAACTGGTAGACCTCACCGTTAGTGAGGATTGCGAACTCAGTGTCGGTGACGTTGAAGTATCGGACGAGCTGGGTGGCATGGCTCAGGTCCAGGGGTTCGCCGATCTTCTTGCATTCGATGAGGAACCGGAAGTCGTCGCCTGATTTGATCGCGAAGTCGACTTTCTCGCCCTTCTTCTTTCCGATGTCGGCGGTGTATTCGGGGATGACTTCACGGGGGTCTGTTACGTCGTAGCCGAGAACGTTGCTGATGAAGGGGATGATGAAGGCCGTCTTGGTGGCTTCTTCGGTTTCGATGATGGGCTTGAGTTCGTGGACTTTGGTGGCGAGTGCGCTGATCGCTTGATCGATGCTCATGGTTGGCTCTCTGGTTGGGCGGGGCGCGGGGAGGTGGAGAGTCCTTCCCTGAGCGTTTAGGGCTAAAGAAGATAATACCTCAGGCAAAAGCATTGAGGTGGGCGTTTTAGCCGCGCACCCCCGCGTGCATACCCCACGGCGTCTCTGGTCCTGGCGTTGATGCTCGTCACTGTGATGGATTGACCTCGACCTCATGGGAGCCGTCGCACGACTCCGCTGACGGATCGTGCCTCTAGGGGGAGCAGGCAGGCGTAGGTGAACGGCGCTCACTGTACGTCGGATTCCGGTAGTATCGATACGGCGTCTCCAGTCCCATGGAAGCGCTCTGTGGAACGCTCCCGGTGTAAGCAGACACTAGCGCCAGGAGCGGTCGGGGTTGTCTAACGCGGCCCCGACGACGGGTCCTCATCGCCGGCGTGACGGTGGGGGCTTCGTCATCGATCCGGGCGTGCTCGACGAGCCGCTTCACTGGATCCTCAGGGAGTAGGTGCCACCATTTCGCGTCGCGCAGCCGGATCGTCTGCGCCACCCACTTTCCGTCGATTTTCTCGGAGACGGACAGGGCAATGCCGACGGGGTTGTAGTCCTCGGGGTCGAGGCCTTCATCGCGGAGAGAGGGGATCACGCACTTGGTGACGACGTCCTCGAGTGTGTCGAAGGTGCGGAGCGGATCGTGCTCTGAGTGCAGCATGGGGTGGATTGTAGGCCGCGGGTCGGACATGAGTGGGGCATCTCATCCCTCAACTATCCCGCAGTAGACCCTCGAGACCCCCCTTACGCGCGAATAGCACGACTGGGGAGACGGTCCTGACCTGCGGCGACAGAATTGTGGGATGTCGCGTTCTGCGCCAGGAGATAGTAGGGGGACATAAAGTCCCAGACCGGGTGGCGTTCCCACCGCGAGCGTCACTCCCGGTGGTCTGCAGTGAGTTCAGCGACGGTTCGGCGGTGGTCGCCCTCGCGCTGCCGCCACTGGTCCGGAGTCAGTACCGTGCGTGCCACGGTGGCACATGTCTCAGTCGTCATGGGTCCAGTCCCTCACGGTTCCGACGAGTTCCTCGATGACGTCTTCCAGGGTGATCACGCCGACGACGGACCCGCTGTCGGAGATCTGCGCCATGTGGGAGCTCGTCCTGCGCAGTTCCTTCATCGCGTGGTCGAAGTTCACCCCGCCTTCCACGGTGATCAACGTCCGGATGTCGTGGTCGTCGACCAGCTGGTCCGGTCCGGTTGACGGGTCCAACAGGTTGTCGAGGACATCCTTGACGTGGATGTAGCCCAGGTAGTCACCCGACGCGTCGGCGACGGGGAAACGTGAGTACCCGGTCTCGGAGACCGCCGCCTCGACCTGTCCGACCGTGATCCGCCCGGTGGTCGGATCGACGGGGATGGTGTGCACGTCCGTGCGGGGGATCATCACCTCGGTCAGGGTGCGCTTCGAGGAGTTCAGCGCCTTCGACAGCCGGGTGGCCTCCGACGGGCCGATGAGGCCCTCGGAGCGCGACTCGGCGATCATCTGCGACAGCTCCGACGGGGAGACCGTGGAGTCGAGCTCGTCCTTCTGTTCGACCCCGAACAGTTTCAGGGTGATCCGCGCGATCCAGTTGAGGAGGACCATCACGGGGTGCACCAGTCGGCAGAACAGCAGATGAGGGGCAACCAGGACCGTGGCCACGGTCTCCGGTCCGGCGAGCGCGATGTTCTTCGGCACCATCTCACCGAGGATGATGTGCAGGATCGTCACGATCAGCAGGGAAATGGCGAACGAGACCGGGTGCAGCAGATTGTCAGGGAGCCCCGCGGCATGGAACGGTGCTTCGATGAGGTGCGCGATGGCGGGTTCGCCGACCTTGCCCAGGAGCACCGAGGCCACGGTGATCCCGAACTGGGCACCGGCGAGCATGATGGTCAGGTGCTCGATGGCGTAGAGCACCTTGCCTGCACGGCGGTTCCCCGCGGCGATCATGTTCTCGAGCCGGTCGCGGCGCGACGAGATCAGGGAGAACTCCACACCGACGAAGTAGGCGTTGAGTCCCAGCAGGAGGACGGCGAAGGCGATCGCCCAGAGGTCATTCATCACGCTCACCGTCCTCGGTCACGACGTGGGTGTCGGGGACGGGGCGGAGCTGGACCCGGTCGACACGGCGGATGTCCATGGAGACCACCGTGGCCTCCCACCGGACGGGGTTGCCGTCGGTGACGCGTTCCACGAGATCCCGTTCACTGCGGGGGAGCAGCACCCGGTCGCCCTCCGCGGGAATCCGTCCCAGCGTCGACATCACCAGTCCGCCCAGCGTCTCGTAGGGCCCGTCCGGTGCCGCGTAGCCGCAGGCGTCCTCGAGTTCGTCGCAGCGCACCAGGCCGGAGAGGTCCCAGAACTGGCCGCTGCGCTGGACCTCGGAATCGGTGCGGTCGTCGTGCTCGTCCCAGACCTCGCCGAGGATCTCCTCGACGACGTCCTCGATGGAGACGATGCCGGCCGTGCCACCGTACTCGTCGACGACGAGGACGAGCTGAGACCCGGCGGAACGCACGAGGTTGAGCACGGCGTCGCCACCGAGGCTGGTGGGTACGGTGGGCACCTTGCGGGCGAGGTCACGGACCGGTGTGGCCGCCCGTTCGGCGGCCGGAATGGTCAGGGCGTCCTTGACGTGCACGACGCCGATGGTCTCGTCGAGGTCGCCGTTGACGACCGGGAAGCGGGAGTGACCGGAGTCGTGCGCTTCGCGTATCAGGTCGAGCGCGGTGTCGGTGGTCTCCAACGTGTCGACGGTGGACCGTGGGGTCATGAAGTCCTCGGCACTGGCGTCGCCGAACTTCAGGGAACGGTCGAGGATACGCACCTTGGCCTGGTCGAATCCTTCGGCACCGGTGGAGTGTCGGACCAGTGCGGAGAGCTCCTGGGGGGAGCGGGCCGACGCCAGTTCGTCGGCGGGTTCGATGCCGAACCGCCGGACGATGACGTTCGCGGTGTTGTTCATCAGCTGGATGAAGCGGTGGAAGACCGTGTTGAAGATCCACACCGGTCTGGTCAGCAGCCGGGCGACCTGGAGCGGGTTGGCGATGGCGAGGTTCTTCGGGACGAGCTCACCGAAGACCATCGACAGGACGGTGGCGATGATCAGGCTGAGTATCAGCGCCACCGACGTCGAGGCCGAGGCCCCCAACCCGACGAGTTCGAGGGCGGGGGTGAAGAATCTGGCGAGTATGGGCTCGGCGAGATAACCGGTGGCCAGGGTGGTGACCGTGATGCCCAGCTGCGATCCGGACAGCATGAAGCTGAGGTCGCTGTGGGCGCGTTTGACCATCTTCGAGGCCGCATCACCGCGGGCGGCGATGTCGTCCTCGATCGTCGAGCGTTCCAGACTGGTCGTGGAGAACTCGACGGCGACGAAGAGGCCGGTGCCGGCGGTCAACAACACGAAGCCGGCGAGGCCCAGGATGCTGAGCAGGATGTCCATCCCTGTCCTACCTGTCCAGCCCCAGCTCGCCGAGGTAGGCGGTGAGGCCGTGCCGGTCCAGGACCCATTCGGTGGGGCTGACGCCGGCCTTCCGCATCATCTGCTCGGTGTCCCGACGGGTCTCGGCGGTGGTGAGCGTCAGCACGGTCCCGGTCTCCCCGGCGCGGGCGGTACGGCCGGCCCGGTGGACATAGGCCTTGTGCTCGGCCGGCGGGTCGATGTGCACGACGAGATCGACACCCTTGATGTCGATGCCGCGGGCCGCGATGTCCGTCGCGACAAGCACCGTGGCCCGTCCGTCGGAGAACTCCTCGATGGCCCGGGTGCGGGCACCCTGGCCCTTGTTCCCGTGGATTCCGACGGCGGGTACACCGTCACGGACAAGCTTCTTCACTTGACGATCGACGGTGTGCTTGGTGCGCATGAACATGATCGTCCGGGTGGAGGCGCGACCGAGCTGCAGGACGACGTCGTTCCTGGCGGTCTTGTCGTCCACGACTCCGAGGAAGTGGGCCATGGTGTCGACCTTGGCGCGGACCTCGCCGGTGGAGTGGGTGATCGGATCATTCATGTAGCGCTGGACGAGCACCTTGATGTCTCCGTCGAGAGTGGCGGAGAAGAACAGGTGCTGGGCGTCGGCGGGGATGTGGTCGACGAGGCGGCGCACCTGCGGCAGGAAGCCCATGTCCGCCATCTGGTCGGCTTCGTCCAGGGCGACGATCTCGACCTGGGTGAGGTCCAGTGCCTTCTGCCGGATGAGGTCCTCGGCGCGACCGGGGGTCGCCACCAGGATGTCCACTGGTCGGGCCAGTGCGGTGAGGTTGCGCTTGATGTTCACACCACCGACGACCTCGATGACCCGCTGGCCGACGGACTCGGCCAGCGGGCGCAGCCGTCCGGCGACCTGCTGGGCGAGCTCGCGCGTCGGGACGAGGATCAACGCCCGGGGCTTACCGGGGCGTGAGGCACCGCCGGTCAGCCGGGCAATGACCGGCAGACCGAAGGTGAAGGTCTTGCCGGACCCGGTGGGGCCACGCCCCAGGACATCCTTCCCGGCCAGTCCGTCCGGAATGGCCGCTGCCTGGATCGGGAAGGGGTGCTTGAGCCCCTGGGCCGTCAGCTCCTTGACCACCGGGTCGGGCAGTCCCATGTCGGCGAAGAACACGGAGGTGTCCACACCGGCGGCGGGTTCCGTGGGGACGGCGGTTGCCGCCGCCGTGACCTGCCTGGGTGCGACGCGGTTGGGTTGCTTCTCGTTGCGCACCCGTGGCTGCTGGGGACGTTGGCGGTTGCGTTGCTGACCACCGCCGGACTTCCGGTTCTGTGCTGACTTCTGGGATGACCGCTGGCCCGGCTTCTTCCCCGCGCCACCGGACGCGGAGGCCTCCGAGCCACGTGCGTCGGCGTTACCTGCCGCGCGACTTCCCGCGCGACTTCCCCGGACGACCTTACGGCGTCGGTTCTGGGAGTTGGCGCCGTTGCCGCGTCGTCCTTCTGATTGACCTGACACGGGTTACGCTTCCACCTCACTGCGGTCGGCGGACCAGAGGGTGTGGAAGTGGCCGTCGCGGTCGGTGCGCTCGTAGGTGTGGGCACCGAAGAAGTCGCGCTGGCCCTGGATCAGGGCGGCGGGGAGCCGCTCGGAACGCAGCGAGTCGTAGTAGGACAGGGACGACGCGAACACCGGGATCGGGAGACCGAGCCGGGTTGAGGCGACCACCACGCGACGCCAGGAGTCGACCAGGGTGCCGACTTCACTGTTGAAGTACGGGTCGAGCAGCAGGGACTGGACATCCGGGTCGGTGTTGTAGGCGTCGACGATGCGGTTGAGGAACTTCGCGCGGATGATGCATCCACCACGCCAGATGGTCGCGAGGTCCCGGGGGTCGACGTCCCAGCCGTGCTCGTCGGAGCCGGCCTTGATCTCGTCGAAGCCCTGCGCGTAGGCGACCAGCTTCGAGGCGTACAGGGCACGGCGGACGTCCTCGACGAAGTCGTCCCTCGAGACCCCGAGGGACTCCAGCGTGGTGAGCTCGCCGGCGGGGAGGTTGCCGGTGGTGGCGGCACGCTGGTCACGGGCCCCGGACAGGGCGCGGGCGAACACGGCCTCGCCGATGCCGGTGGTCGGGATCCCGAGGTCGAGTGCGGCCTTGACCGTCCAACGGCCGGTGCCCTTCTGTCCCGCGGCGTCGACGATGACGTCGATGAGCGGCCCCCCGGTCTCCGCATCGGTCTGGGAGAGCACCTCGGCGGTGATCTCGATGAGGTAGGAGTCCAGGTCGCCGTCGTTCCAGGTGCGGAAGATGTCGGCGATCTCGGCAGGCTCGATGCCGGCGGCGTACCGCAGCAGGTGGTACGCCTCGCCGATGACCTGCATGTCAGCGTACTCGATGCCGTTGTGGACCATCTTGACGAAGTGGCCGGCACCGTCGGGGCCGATGTGGGTGCAGCACGGGGTGCCGTCGACCTTGGCGGAGATGTCTTCGAGCAGCGGGCCGAGGGATTCGTAGGACTCGGCCGGTCCGCCGGGCATGATCGCCGGGCCGTTGAGCGCGCCTTCCTCGCCACCGGAGATCCCGGCGCCGACGAAGTGCAGGCCGCGCTCGGACATCTCGGCCTCACGACGGATGGTGTCGGTGTACAGCGCGTTGCCGCCGTCGATGATGATGTCCCCGGGTTCCATCGCCTCGGCGAGCTGGGAGATCACCGTGTCGGTGGCGGGGCCGGCCTGCACCATGATCAGTGCGCGGCGGGGACGTTCCAGGGAGGCGACGAAGTCGTCGATGGTCGAGGAGGGCACGAAGCTGCCGGTGTCCCCGAATTCGGCCATGAACGCGTCCGTCTTTGCGGAGGTGCGGTTGTAGACGGCGACACTGTGGCCGTGGTTGGCGAAGTTCCGGGCGATGTTCGAGCCCATCACCGCGAGGCCGACGACACCGATCTGTGCGGAGGATTCTGTCATGGTGCACCATGATAGCCCCCGGGACGCCAACTCCGCCCGCCGCGGGCCGCCTGTCGCTAGACTCAGCCGAATACACGTCAGACTGACCCGTGGACAGACTTTGAGGAGACATGCGCGATGACGCAGAGTGAAGCACGGACCGATGCCGGACGCCCCGACGCAGCGGACGCCGCGGACAAAGAGGCGGCGGTGGAGCGGATGCTCACGCTGATGGCGTCGGCGAGCGCGGGCGAGCTCACCGAGGCGCAGAACGCCGAGCTCGCTGGAATCTTCAGGTCCTCGATCCCCTCGCTGGACCGGACCCTGGGGCTGCGCTACGTAGAGTTCATTCCCGAGGTGGTCGTGGAACTGACCATCACCGAGAACCACGTCCAGCCCTGGGGCATCACCAACGGGGGCATCTACGCGACGCTCGGGGAGTCCGCGGGGTCCTTCGCCGGCTACATCGCGGGCGGAGGCGGCATGGTGATGGGGACCACCAACGCGACGAACTTCCTGCGCCCGTCGACGCCGGGCGACGTCATCCGTTCCACCGCGCACGCCGTGCACACCGGTCGGACCAGTCAGCTCTGGCGGATCGACCACGTCAACGCCGGAACTGGGAAGCTGTGTGCGACCACGGAACTGCGCACGGTGGTGGTGCCGCGTACCTAGTGGTCGACGCCGGTGGGCAGCTCTACCGGCGGTGCGCCTGGTCGAAGAACTCGACCTCCCACCGGGAGGCGTCGAGGAAGGCACGGGCCGCTTCCGCGCGCTGTCGCGGTCCGGCGGTGGCGAACGCCTCCTCGACCAGGGCGACGGCCTGCCGGACGCTGTCGGTGAAGTCCGAACCGGAGTAGGCGTCCAGCCATACGGCGTAGGGGTTGCCCGGCCGGGTGCGCTCGGCAAGGCCCAGGCCGACCTCGGCGTAGAGCCAGTAGCACGGGAGGACCGCCGCGGCGCCGACGACGTGGTCGCGAGCCTGTACACACCGTGTCAGGTGCGCGGTGTAGGACGCGGTGACGTGGGAGGGGGCGACCGGGCCGGTGTCCCCCAGCCATGTGCGGTGCAGCGCAGCCTCCTCGTCGAGGCATTCGACGGCCCCGCGGACCCAGAACAGCGCCGAGGTGGGGTCAGGGGCGCTGGCTCCGAGCGCGGCGAGGGCGGGGGAGTACTGCGCGAGGTAGACCGCGTCCTGGGCGAGGTAGAAGTCGAAGTCCTCCCTGGACAGGGTTCCCGTCCCCAGGTCCACGATGAACGGCAACTGCGTGATCGCCCTCAGCAGGGGTGACTGCGCCTGCCACAGGGCCGTGGTCCAGGGGCCGGCGGCGGGGATCCGGGCGGGAGGCATCGCGGGGTCGGACGGCTCGGCGATTACGGCGAGATCGGCCGGGCTGTCGAGGCGGTCGGGAACCGCTGCGCTCAGACGCCACGGAGTGGTGTCGGCGGCCCGGGACAGACGGCGGGCCCGGTGGCTGTGGTCCACCGGTCCGTTACCGGACCCGACATGCAGTTCGTCGGCGTGGCGGATGGCCTCGGACAGCCACCGGCTGGACCACCGGAGTGCGTCGGTGGTGTCCTCGCCCCCGGCTATCCGGGTGGCCAGCGCCGACGAGAGCGAGCACCCGGTCCCGTGGGTGTTGTGGGTGGCGACGCGGGCGACAGGGACGGCGGTGACGGTGCCGTCCGGTGCGACGACGGCGTTGTCGGCGGTCGGGCCCGGGAGGTGTCCTCCCTTGACGATGACGGTGGTCCGGAGGTCGGCGGCGAGCGCGCGTCCCTGATCCAGTGCCTCGTCCAGGGTGGTGGCCACCGGTGTGCCGCCGAGGACGGCGAGTTCGGTGAGGTTCGGGGTGATCACGTCCACCGTCCGGCACAGGTCGACCAGTGCTGCTTCCGCGTCGTCGGTGAGCAGACGGTCGCCGCTGGTGGCCACCATCACCGGGTCGAGGACGGTGACGGGGACCGGGCGCCGGGCGAGGTAGTCGGTGACCGTGCGGGTGATCTCGGCGGTGCCGAGCATGCCGATCTTGACGGCGTCGACGGTGACGTCGTCGAAGACGGCGTCGAGTTGGGCGACCAGGAACTCGGTTCCGGGGGTATGGACCTGCCGGACCCCGTGGGTGTTCTGGGCGACCAGTGCGGTGACCACGCTCATGGCGTAGCCCCCCGCGGCGCCGATGGATTTGATGTCCGCCTGCGCGCCGGCGCCGCCGGTGGGGTCGGTGCCGGCGATGCTGAGTACTCGGGGAATCATGCGGGGTCCTGTCCGGAGAACGGGTGGGTCGGTCGGTGGCACAGGGAACGCAGGTCGCGGGCCGCGACGGCGGGGTCCCCGGCCGTCATCACGGCCGAGACGACACAGATCCCGGCCACTGCGGTGCGGTCCAAATCCGCGGCGTTGTCGGCATTGACGTGCCCGATCGCCACGGAGGGGATACCGAGGTCGAGGGCGTGCGCAGCCAGGTCGTCGACACTGCCGGGGCCGGTGACCCCCAGGGCCCGTCCGGTGTCGGTCTTGGTGTCGGTCAGCTCCACCGGGCCGAGTCCGAGAACGTCCGGAGGACGGACTCCGTCACGCATGAGCCGTGCGAGGGTGTCGATCTGTGCGTGGTCGTCGACGGACAGCCCGATCATCAGGTCGTCGGGTAGCGCGGCACGGGCGGTCCGGAAGTCGATGTCGTCCTGTCCGATGTGCAGGTGCAGTCCGAGGCGGCGGGCCACGTCGAGCCGGTCGTTGACGAACAGCGGGACGCCGGTCCCGGCGAGTGTCTCGGCGAGTTCGGTGGCGCGCGTGGTGAACGCAGAGTCGTCGAGCGTCTTGTCCCTGAGCTGGACGACCCCGACGCCGCCGGAGACGGCACGTGCCACGATCCTGGCGACCTCGTCACGTCCTCCGCCGAGGACGGGATCGGTGACGAGGTAGAGCCCCCAGTCCACCCGGTGTGCCGTGGTGTGGCTGAGCGTCATACCTCCGCCTCCCGGTGGTCCTCGACGGAGACCAGGTCCGGGATCACCGTGGGGTCCTCCGCCACGGCGTCCAGGGCGTCGAGCCAGGCGACGGCGAAGCTGCCGGGCCTCCTGGTCCCTCCGGCAGGATCGGTTGCCGCGAGGATCCCGGCTGCCCCGGCGTGGGCGTGCGCGGCGAGCACGGCGTCATGGTCGGAGACTCCGTCGACCGCGAGTCGCGCCGCGCCGAGATAGGCCGCGGTCAGGGCCCCGAGGGAACAACCGGTCCCGATGACGCGCTGCATCATCGGGTCACCGGACCTCAGCCAGCTGACCCGACCGGTGGAGACCACGAGGTCACGGGGGCCGGAGACGGCGATCACCCCGGCAGTGCGTTCCGCAAGGGACCGCGCCGCCTGACCTGCGGCGTCGACGGCGTCGGTGGAGTCGACGCCGCGGCCACCGCGTCCGCCCGCGAGGGCGATCACCTCCGAGGGGTTGCCGCGTACCGCGGCGGGACGGTGGTTGACGAGGTCGCGGCTGAACGCGGTCCGCGCCGCCGGTCCGCCACAGGCGACGGGGTCGAGGACCCAGGGGGTGTCCGCGGATGCCGCACCACGTACGGCCTCCCGCATGGCGCAGTACTGGGCGGCGGTGGGGCTGCCGGTGTTGATCAGCAGTCCGGAGGCGATCTCCGCGAAGTCGGCGGATTCCTCCGGGGTGTCCACCATCGCCGGCGCCGCACCTGCGGCGAGCAGGACATTGGCGGTGATCTGGGGGACGACCTGGTTGGTGATGCACTGCACCAGGGGGGCGTGACGGCGCAGGTCGCGGACGGCCTGGATTAAGGCGGTAGGCGTGTCTGGCACGGACCATCCCTTCGCTAGTTCGAACTAGAGCAGGTTCAACGGGTGTGTTCTCAGCGCGTCTCCGCGCACCCCGTGTCTCGTGACGTCCAGCCTACAGCCTTCGGACGGGGAGAAAAGTCTGACCCCGTGCACACGTCCGGACGTGTGCACGGGGTCAGACCCGTCGCGGTGGAAAGGTGCAGGTTAGTCGGACACGGCGCGGGTGTCGCGGCCGTCACCGAACTTCAGGTTGTCACGCACCTCGATGGAGCGGATGTCCTGCTCGTCCTCGAGGGTGCGCAGCTTGCGCAGGGCGTTGCGGGCGTGCAGCTGCTGACGGGTGGCGACGAGGTGCCACCGGTTGGCGGACAGGGTGTTCAGGCCCCAGCTGTAGGCGGCGACGAAACGGTTGCGGAAGCCGACCATGAACATCAGGTGCACGGCGAGCCACATGAACCAGCCGACCGGACCGGAGATCTCGGCCTTGTCCAGTTTCACCACGGCGTTGAAGCGGGAGACGATGGCCATCGTCCCCTTGTCGAAGTACTTGAAGTCGGGGCGGTCGGTGCTGCCCTCCTCGACCTGGGCGCGAATGATCGACGCGGCGTGCTCGCCACCCTGGATCGCGACCTGGGCCAGTCCCGGAAGCTTGTCGAGGCTCATCATGTCGCCGATGACGAAGATCTCCTTGTGGTCGCCCACGGAGAGGTCCTTGTTCACCGGGACGCGGCCGGCACGGTCGGCCTCGACGCCGTCGATCTGGTCGGCGATGTGCTTGCCCAACGGGCTGGCGGCGACACCGGCGGACCAGATCTTGCAGTACGCCGCGACCGTGGTCTCTTCCTCGGTCTTCATGTTCTTCCAGGTGACACCGTCGCGGTCGACGTTGGTGACCAGCGAGTTGGTGACGACCTCGACACCGAGCTTCTCGAGGGTCTTCTGCGCCTTGCGGCCGAGCTTCTTGCCGAAGGGGGGAAGGACCTGCGGGCCACCGTCGACCAGCAGGATGCGGGTCTGCTCGGTGTCGGTGCGTCGGAACTCGTTGCGCAGGGTGCGGTGCGCCATCTCGGCCAACTGGCCGGCGAGCTCGACACCGGTGGGGCCGGCGCCGACGATGACGAAGGTCAGCTGGCGTGCCTTCTCGGCCGGGTCGTCGGTGATCTCGGCGCGCTCGAAGGCACCGGTGATACGGGCGCGGAGCTCGAGGGCGTCGTCGATGCTCTTCATGCCGGGGGCGAACTCGGCGAAGTGGTCGTTGCCGAAGTAGGACTGCCCGGCACCGGCGGCGACGATCAGGGAGTCGTACTGCAGGACGACGTCCTTGCCGCCCAGGTCGGCGGTGATGACCTTCTCGTCGACGTTGACGTCGCGGACCTCGGCCTTGATGACGCGGGCGTTGCGCTGCTTACGCAGGATCTGCCGGATCGTGGGGGCGATCTCGCCGGACGACAGCACACCGGTGGCCACCTGGTACAGCAGTGGCTGGAAGAGGTGGTGGTTGGTGCGGTCGATGATGGTGACGTCGACGTCGGCGCCGGCGAACTTCTTGGCGGCGAACAGCCCGCCGAAGCCGGCACCCACGATGACGACGTGGTGACGTCCGGAGGGACGGAAAGGGGTGGCGGTGGTCATATCAGCGATACTCCTCGTTCTGCGGTGGCCGGGCGGGGCGCCCCTCGGTGTCGGCGCCGGTGGTCATCGCGTGTTCTCTTCTGCATTGTGTCTTTTAGCACTGCTGCGTGTTCTACAGGGGGTCGGTGGACGCCGGTGTAGTGTCGTCAGCCGACGGACCTCCCGGTCGCGTCGGACCTGAGTGCCCATACTAGTGCCTGTCGGCGACGGGCTCATCACGCGGGCAGGATGCGGTCAGCTCGTTCCGTGGCCCCTTCCGTTTCGGGTGCAACCGGGGGTGAGTGATAGTTTCTGATCAAAACGTATGATACCAGTGAGGACGGAGGCTCGAGGTGGCGTCACCTGCCGACGACGACCGTCGCCGTCGCGACCTGCACGGCCTGCGGGACAGGCAGGGGGCCCGGGAGAAGCGGGAGAACCGGGAGAACTATGTCGATCCCGTGCGTTGGCCCGGGGTGGCACGTCTTCCTGAGGCTCCTTTCCTCGGCCGTCGGGCGGTGAACCTGCAGCAACGCCTGGAGGACCTGACCCAGGACCACGGGATCGCCCTGACCCCGGGGGCGTCCCCGCGCTTCGTGGTGGACGACGGGCTGATGCTGGACCGGGTGGTGGACTCCGGTTGGCTCGGACTGGCGGAGGGGTACATGGCGGGGGAGTGGACGGCGGACCCGCTGCCGGAGGTTCTGGGGGTACTGCTGACCCAGCCGCTGGAAGGCGGGTTCGGTCGGGCGTTGTCCCGACGGAGACGGCGGGTGTCCGGAAATGTCCGTGCCGGTGATCTGCCGGACGCGCTGGTCGACATCTACGCCGGGCAGACCCGTGCGACAGGCGCGGCGCTGTTCGCCTCAGGGACGCGGACCTCGGAGGTCGAGAACCCGGACCAGGCCGGTCATCACCCGCCGGTGTCCGTCCGCTACTTCGACGCCCCCACCGACCCGGGGCTCGTCGACCGTGCCGACCTGGATTCCGCCCAACGTCACCGCATCAACGCCATGCTCGACGAAGCACAGGTCGGGCCGGGGCACCGGGTACTGGAGCTGCCGTCCTCGGGCGGGGCACTGCCGGTGATGGCGGCCCAGCGTGGCGCGCATGTGGACGTGCTGACCTCGGACGTCGAACATGCCGAACAGGTGCGGTCCGTCGCACACGACGCCGGGGTGGGCGGAGCCGTGCGCGTGCAGACGATCCGCGGGCCGGTCCCGTCGCCGCGGCAGTGGTCGGGAACCTACGACGCGGTCTTCAGCGTGGAGCGCATGGAGACACTCGGTGACGACGGCACCGTCCACTTCCTCAAGGCGGTGGAACGGATGCTCGCCGCCGACGGTATCGCCGTGATCCAGTCGGTGGTGCGTGCCCACGGTTCCGACCTGCCGGAGGAGACCGTCGCCGAGAGTCTGGACGTGATGCGCGCCTACGTCTGGCCTGCTGTCGCCTACCCCACGGACGGGCATGTGCTGTCTCAGGCCAACCGGGCGGGCCTGTGCCTCACCGCGCGGAACAGGATGGGGTCGCACTACGCGACGACACTGGGGCTGTGGCGGTCGGCGTTCAACGCCCGTGAGCGGGCTGCGGCGGCCGCGGGCTTCGACGTCGTCTACCGACGCCTGTGGAACTACCAGCTCGCTCTACACGAGGCGCTCGCCCGTGCCGGCGCGCTGGACTGCGAGCAGTTCGTGTTCCGGCGGTTCTGACCACTGCGGTGGTCTCTCACACCGTGTAGAGGTCGGCGTCCCTGGTCTCCGGCATCAGCCGGATGGCCACCAGGCTGATGAGCACGACGACGGCGAGGTAGACGCCGACCGACCACGGGCCGTAGGCGGTGGCCAGCGCCACGGCGATGAAGGGGGCGACAGCCGCGCCGAGGATGGACGCGACGTTGTAGGAGATGCCGGAGCCGGTGTACCGCACGTTCGTGGGGAACATCTCGGGCAGGACGGCGGACATGGAGCCGAAGATCAGCCCCATCAGGAGCATGCCGATGCCCAGGAAGATGCCGGCCTTGAGTTCGCCGGAGGTCGCCGGGTCGAGGAACGCCTGGAACGCACAGCAGTAGAACAGGATCAGGACGGAGACCACGGTGAGGTAGCGGCGACGTCCCACGGTGTCGGACAGGTAGCCGGCCAGGGGAACGCCGACGACGAAGAACAGCACGGTGATCAGCTGGATGACGAGGAAGTGGTTGTAGGGGATGCCCAGTCCTTCGCCGGCGTCGCGGTCACCGATGCCGAAGGAGAGGAACCAGGTGGTCACCAGGTAGAACAGTGTGTAGGTCGAGACCATGACGAAGGTGCCGAGCAGGACGGGGCGCCAGGCGGTGCGGAAGACCTCGAGCGTGGGTACCTTGACGTCGTCACCCTTGTCGAGGGTGTCCTGGAAGACCGGGGTCTCCTCCAGCTTGAAGCGCACGTACAGTCCGATGGCGACCATCACCGCAGACAGCAGGAAAGGCACCCGCCACCCCCAGGTCATGAAGGCGCCGCCCGGCTCGCCGTGGGTGTGGTCCATGCCGAGGACCAGGATGAGGAACAGTCCGTTGGCCAGGATGAACCCGAAGGGGGCACCGAGCTGGGGCCACATCGCCGCACGGGCGCGCTTGCCGTCCTCGGCGTTCTCGGTGGCCAGCAGAGCGGCACCGGACCACTCTCCGCCGAGTCCCAGGCCCTGGCAGAACCGCATCAGCGCCAGAAGTGCCGGAGCCCAGAGGCCGATCTGCTCGTAGGTGGGGAGCAGTCCGATGATGAAGGTGGCGACCCCCATGGTGAGCAGGGCGCCGATCAGGGTGGCTTTGCGGCCGATCCGGTCACCGAAGTGGCCGAAGACGATCGAGCCCACCGGGCGGGCGACGAAGGCGAGACCGAAGGTGGCCAGGGAGGCCAGCAGCCCCACGGTGGAGTTCTCGTTCTCCGGGAAGAACAGGTGCGGGAAGACGATGATCGCGGCCGTGGCGTAGGCGTAGAAGTCGTAGAACTCGATCGTTGTCCCGATGGTCGAGGCGATGATCACCCGGCTCTTCTTGTTGCCGGTGGCCGGGGCGGCGGTCGCCCCGGAGGCCGGACCGGAATGGTCGGTGAGGGATGTGGTCATGAACGTGGCTGCGATTCTCTCGTCGGGAAAGGGATGTGTCCGGGCGGTTTACAGGACGATGAGGGAAACTACTCTTCCCATACAACGAACGCAACTGTCCGGATCATGGGATATAACGGACGTGCGCGGGGTCGGCGGGAAACCCCTAGACTCCTTTTGTATGGGAGATAACCGAACGGCCTCAGCGGCCCCCGTGATCATCGTCGGCGCCGGTCTGGCGGGCCTGGTCGCCGCCTACGAAGCGGAGAAAGCCGGACGGGAGGTCCTTGTCCTGGACCAGGAAAACCGTGCCAACCTCGGAGGGCAGGCGTTCTGGTCGCTCGGGGGACTGTTCTACGTGGGCAGCCCGGAGCAGAGACTCATGGGGATCCGCGACTCCGAGGATCTGGCGTGGCGGGACTGGCGGAACTCCGCCGACTACGACGACTCCGGCAACGACCGTTGGCCGCGGGAGTGGGGGCGGGCGTACGTGCACTTCGCGGCGACGGAGAAGCGGGACTACCTGCGTAATCTCGGGCTGAATGTCCTGCCGACCGTGGGCTGGGCCGAGCGCGGCAGCGGCGACGCCTCCGGGCACGGGAACTCGGTACCGCGTTTCCACCTCACCTGGGGCACCGGGCCCGAGGTCGTGCGCGTGTTCCGGGAGCCGCTGCTCGCCGCCGAACAGCGGGGGACGGTCCGTTTCGCCTTCCGGCACCGGGTCGACGAGCTGATCGTCGAGGGCGGTGCCGTTGTCGGCGTCCGTGGCAGTGTGCTCACCCCCTGCGACGACCTGGGCAGAGGTGTCGCCTCTCCCCGGGAGGTGGTGGACACGTTCGAGTACCGGGGCGCCGCCGTGGCGGTCACCTCCGGCGGCATCGGCGGCAACCTGGACCTGGTCCGGCGGTCCTGGCCGACGCAGCGGTGGGGAGAATGTCCCGACGACCTCGTCGCCGGAGTGCCGGCGCACGTCGACGGCCGGATGATCGGGATCTCCACCGAGGCCGGCGCGACCACGGTCAACACCGACCGGATGTGGCACTACACCGAGGGCATGGCGAACTGGGACCCCATCTGGCCCGGACACGGCATCCGCATCATCCCGGGGCCGAGCACCCTGTGGTTCGATGCGGAGGGCCGGCGGTTCCCCACGAACATCTTCCCCGGCTCCGACAACCTCGCCTCGTTGGAGCACATCGGACGCACCGGGCACGGGTACAGCTGGTTCGTGCTCGACCAGACCATCGCGGACAAGGAGTTCATCTTCTCCGGCTCCGAGCAGAACCCGGACCTCACCGACAAGTCCTTCAGGAAGCTTGCCGGGAAAATCGGTCCCGGTACCCACGTCGCCGTGCGCAATTTCATGGACCACGGGGAGGACTGGGTCATCGCCGACGACCTGGAATCGCTCGTGAGCGGCATGAACGACCTCACCGGAGGCGCTGCAGCCGGGGCTCCCGAGGTGGACGCGCAGGACCTGCGCCGACAGATCGAGGACCGCGACAGCCAACTCGACAACAGATTCTCCAAGGATGCCCAGGTCAATTACCTGGGCACGGCGCGGAAGTTCCTCGGTGACAAGATCGTTCGGGCGGCGAAGCCACACAAGATCCTCGATCCGGACCACGGCCCGCTGATCGCGGTCCGGCTGCGGATCGTGACCCGCAAGACCCTCGGCGGGATCGAGACCGACCTGTCAGGCCGGTGCCTGCGTTCGGACGGGAGTGTGCTGCAGGGACTTTACGCCGCCGGCGAAGTCGCCGGATTCGGCGGTGGCGGGATGCACGGGAAGAACGCCCTGGAGGGGACGTTCCTCGGCGGCTGCATCCACAGCGGCAAACGCGTCGGTGAGGCGCTGGGCCGATCCGGCCAGACCGCCGGGGGCGCTGCCCGGCGGACGACCTAGGAAGCCTCGCCGCCGGTGGGGGCCCCGGTCGGTGTGATGACGGGGAAATCCGACCAGGGGAAGTCGATCCACTGGTCGGTCTTCTTCCACACGTAGTCCGGCTTGATGATCGAGCGGGACTTCTCGTAGATCACCGCGGTCCGGGCTTCGGCGACGGTCTCCGCGCAGTACTCCTGGACGAGCTCGAGGGTCTTGCCGGAGTCGGCCACGTCGTCGGCGATCAGGACCTTCATGCCGGACAGGTCGACGGCCTCCGGGGTCGGGGGAAGCATCACCGGCTGGTCCAGGGTCTCGCCGACACCGGTGTAGAACTCCACGTTGATCACCGAGACGTTCTTGATCCCCATCGCGTAGCCCAGGGCGCCGCCGATGAGGAGCCCGCCACGGGCGATGGAGAGGATGAGGTCGGGCTTGTAGTCGTCCACGACCGTCTGTGCCAGCTCCTTGATGGCGGTGCCGAAACGGTCGTAGGTGAGGATCTCGCGTTCAGTGCTCGTGGGGCTCATAACGTCTCATCGTATCGTGTGCGGTCCCCGGTCGCGTCAGGCTAGTCCCGGTTACGCTCCGGGGTCGCAGGATCACCGTCCGCGTCCTCGTCGCCGATGTCGTCGGCACGCCCGTCGGGTGTCCATCCGTCGGCCCATTCGCCGGAACCGTAGTCGTAGCCGACGTCGTTGCCGTCCTCGTCGGTGCGCCGGTACCAGTCGGTGACCTTGTCCGCGGTGGAGTCGAAGTGAGCACCGGCGCCTGCACCGTCCTCGGTCCGGGCGACGGAGATCTCGAAGTCGTCACCGTGCTCCTGCATGCCCTTGACCACGGCATTCTGGATCGCGGAACGGGCGTAGTCGCGGCGGATTGCGGCCGGGTCCGTGGAAAGGTCCTTCACGAATGCGACAGCCAGGACGATGAGCACCACGGAGAAGGGGATGGCGATGAGGATCGTCAGGTTCTGCAGGCCTGTCAGCGCGGTCTCCCCACCGGTGAGCAGCATGACCACGGCGATGCCCATCATGCACAGGCCCCAGAAGACGATGACGAGTTTGCGTGGGGACGGATTACCCCGCTCGGACAGCGTGCCCATCACCAGTGACGCGGAGTCTGCCGAGGTGATGAAGAACACCGCCAGCACGAAGACGATGATGAAGGGGGTGACCGAGCTCAGCGGGAGGTTGTCGAACAGGGCGAACAGCACCTGCTCGGGTGAGGAGTCACCGTTGACGCCGTCACGCCCGTCCTGGAAGAAACTGATCGCGGTGCCACCGAAGATCGTGAAGGCGAGGATCAGGATGAACGTCGGTGCCAGGGTCGTCACCAGCGCGAACTCGCGGATCGTGCGGCCACGGGAGATCCGGGCGATGAACAGACCGACGAACGGTGTCCACGCGATCCACCAGGCCCAGTAGAAGGCGGTCCACACCGACTGGAACTCCAGGGTGTCGTCACCCCAGGACAGTGAGCGTCCCATCATGTCGAGCATATTGTCGGCGTAGGCCATGATGCCCGAGGGCACCAGGTTGAGCAGGAACAGTGTCGGACCGAGGATGAAGGTGAACAGGACGAGACCGAGGGTCAGTGAGATGTTGAGGTTGGACAGGTAACGGATACCGCGGGCGGCACCGGAGACGGCACTGAGGATGAAGCAGACGGTGAGGAACCCGATGATCATGATCAGCACGGTGTTGGTGACCCGGGACGCCCCCGAGACGATCTGGATGCCCTCGCTGATCTGCAGCGCGGACAGCCCCAGGGTCGCCGCGGTGCCGAAGAGGGTGGCGATGATCGCCATCATGTCCACGAGCCTGCCGGCGATGCCGGAACTCTGCCGCTCCCCGAACAGTGAGCGGAAGGCCGAGCTGAACAGCGAGACCCGTCCGCGTCGGTAGGAGCTGTACGCCAGGGCGCCGCCGACCATCGCGTAGAGTCCCCAGATCGCCAGGCCCCAGTGGAAGTGCGCCTGGGCGAGACCACGGTGCAGGGCTTCGGGGGTCTCCGGGTCGGAGGTGTGCGGCGGCGGGTCCATGTAGTACGTCAACGGCTCAGAGGGGCCGAAGAAGAAGATGCCCACGCCGAGGCCGGCACCGAACATCATCGCGATCCAGGCGAAGCGGGAGAACTCCGGCTCCTCGTCGTCGGTCCCCAGCTTGATCTGCCCGAAGCGCGAGAACGCGAGGTAGAGCATCAGGACAACGGCGGAGACCATCACCACGTTGAGGAGCCAACCGACATTCTTGATCGCCCAGGCGAACATCGTCGAGGACACGTCCGACACCGATGAGGGACTGGTGACGCCCCAGGCGATGAAGGAGAGGATGAGCGCCGCTGTGATGAAGAAGACGACCTTGTCCAGGCCGAACCGGTTGCGCTGGTCGTCGACGCTGATACCGGGGACGAGCCCGGGATGCATGTCATCGGGGTAGAGCGCCGGTTCTGCGTCGGATTGTGCGTCGGAACGTGCGGCGTGGTCTGTGATGGAGGGGTCGGCGGCGGGTGTATACCCGTCGGGCGACGTGGGTTCCGGGGATTCCGGCACGGAGTCATTCCGTTCTCCGACCGGGGGTTGCAGAGCAGGGGGTTCCGCCGGACGGGGTAGGTGTCAGTTCGCCGGGACATGTTACGGGACGTCCAGGCGAAAGGTGGAAGGCTTCGGCGGTCCGGGTCTTCGTCAGCGTGTCCGTCGGGCGGCTGCCACGGCGACGAGGACCACGGCGATACCGACCGCCGATCCGATCACCGTTTCGGCGATCCGTGCGATGAGCAGTGTGCCGACCGGTTGCGGGTGGGCGAGGAAAACCATCAGCAGCGCCAGGGGGGTGATGAACACCAACGCCAGCGAGTAGTTCCGCAGGACGACCAGCTCGGCGAGGAACTGCATCACCACCACCCACACGATGATCTGCCAGGGTTCGCTGGGGAACGACAGCAGAAATGCCGCCACCCCCACGCCCAGGACCGTGCCGATGATGCGGTGCAGTCCACGCTCGACCTGCTGGCGGCGTCGTGGTGCCGACAGCGGGACGACGGCGGCGACCTGCGCCCAGTAGGGCGAGGCGATGCCGGTGAGGGATGCCACGGCACCACCGAGCAGCGCCGCAGTACCGTAACGGCTGAACTGCCGGACCTTCTCAGTACGCGGGAAGGACGGTGGAGCCGGAACAGTGTTCCCGGTGTTCGCTTCCCCGGCCCACCGGGACAGCCAGCTCAGCAGGATGCACCATGACGCCGATCCTCCCGCGATCGCCAGCGCGGTCCACGGGGATGCGGTGACGGGTGCTGACGCGACCGCTGTCGTGGCGAAGACAGTGAACACCGCGCCGGCGGGTCTCAGGTCGCGCACCATGATCACCGTCGCTGTCACGGCGGCGACGAGGGAGCCCGCCAGCACCGTGACGGCGGCGTGCATCGCGTCCGTCCAGGTGAGCGCCAGCCGGGCGATCACTGCTCCGAGTGCCACGCAGACGGTGAGCATGACACCGATGAGGGCTTGATGACGGAGGCGGATGCGGGTGGGGGCGTAGCGCCCGTAGATCGAGGTGAAGGCCCCGAACGAAGCGAACAGCGACCACTCGATCCGGTCGGCGAGCAGGAGTACGACGACCGGCACCGCCAATGACAGTGACACCCGGACGGCCGGCACCAGGTCCCTGTTGCCCGGCGCGACGGTGAGGATGCTGCGGGCGGTGGCGCTGAGATCGGCGCGGCCGTACCGGAGCTTAGGGTGGATCAAGCCCCCTGCCAGACGGTGTCGAAGGGTGTGTTCGCGGTGACGCGGTGTTCGATGCCTCGGGTGACGAGGTCCTTGGAACGCTGGACGGCCTCGACGATGTCGGTGCCCTTGGCCAGCTCCGCGGTCAGCGCGGCGGCGACCGTGCAACCGGCACCGGAGACACGCTGCTCACCGATCTTCGGAGCGGAGAAACGGGTGATTTCATGGCCGTCCCACAGCACGTCCACGGCCTCGTCGCCGGGCAGTTCGACGCCACCCTTGGCCAGGACGTAGGGGACGTGCTCTCCGATGCGACGGGCGGCCTCCTCGAGCTCCTCGATGGTGCTGATGCTGTCCATCCCGGACAGGGTCTGGGACTCGAAGACGTTCGGGGTCACCACCGTCGCCAACGGCAGGATCTTCTCCCGCAGCGCGTTGTCGGTGTCCAGTGCCGCGCCGGGTTCCTGCCCCTTGCAGATCAGCACCGGATCGACGACGAGGTTCCTCCAGCTGCGCTCGGCGAGCTTCTCGGCCACGATGTCGATGGTCTGCGGGGTTCCCAGCATCCCGACCTTCGCAGTGCTCATCGTCTCCACCGGATGGGTGGCCAGCGCTGCCTCGAACTGCTCGGCGATGATGTCGGGATCCACCGGGTGGAAGCGGTGGGCCCAATTGTTGTTCGGGTCGAAGGCGACGATGCAGCTCAGCGCGCCGACGCCGTAGACACCCGACTGCTGGAAGGTCTTCAGGTCGACCTGGATGCCGGCGCCGCCCGTGGCCTCGGAGCCGGCGATGACGAATGCGATGGGAGGTGTGTTCATGGGACCAATCGTAGGGGAGATGGGTGGACGCGCGGCAGCATGGGTGCCGAGGCGCGGAGGGCCGTCAACCGCCCGACGTCCCGACGGAGGCGGGGAGGCATCGGACGTCAGGATATCGCACCAGATAAGATAATGATGCATCTAAAAGTCCAGGTCGCAGTTGCATATTGCGCTTAAGTGGTGCGATATGTGCCCGGTTGCTGGTGGACGCCCCGTCAGGACACCTCCAGCGGTCCTCTCGGGATGTCGAGGAACTCGTGGAATTAGGGTAACCGGAACGCCACCGTCCCCCGGGCCGGGGAGTGGATGATGTCCCTCTCGATCAGGGCGGCCAGCACCCTGGACAGTGAGGCCACCGGTTTGCGCAGTTCCGCACGCCGCCGTCCCACCTACTGTCGGTAGTCGCCCAGAAAGTTACCGAGCCGTTCCATCGCTGTGGCGAGCACCTTCTCCTCCGGTAGGAGGACGATGCGCAGGTGGTCCGGGGTCGGCCAGTTGAAGCCGGTGCCGTGGACCAGCAGAATGTGCTCACGTTCCAGCAGGTCCATGACCAGTCTCTCGTCGTCGCGGATGTCGTGGACTCCCGGATCCAGGCGGGGGAAGGCGTACAGCGCGCCACGCGGAGTCACGCAGCTCACGCCGTCCATGCTGTTCAACGCAGTGTCCACCACGTCCCGCTGACGGGCGAGCCGCCCCTCAGGTCCGGTGAGCTCGGCGATGGAGCGGTCGGCATTTCTGCCCCCACCACCCAGCGCCGCGACCACCGCGTGCTGGCCGGGGACATTGGGGCACAACCGCGTCGACGCCATGAGATCCAACCCGTGCAGGAAGTCCGCGGCGTGGTCCTGCGTGCCGGTCACCACCATCCATCCGGCACGGTAGCCGGCCAGACGGCTGCTCTTCGACAGGCCGGAGTACGACAGCGTCAGCACATCCGGGGCGACCGCGGCAAGGTGGGTGTGGACTGTCCTGTCATAGGTGATCTCGTCGTAGATCTCGTCGACCAGGAGGGTCAGCGAGTGTCGTCGGGCGATGTCGGCGATGCCCTCCAGGATGTGCCGGGGGTAGACCGCACCGGTGGGGTTGTTCGGGTTGATCACCACGATCGCCGTGGTGCGCCCGGTGATGCGGGACTCCATGTCAGTCAGGTCCGGGTTCCACCCGTCATCCTCGTCGCAGGTGTAGTGCACCGGGGTACCGCCGGCGAGGGTGACCATCGCGGTCCACAGCGGGTAGTCGGGTGCGGGGATGAGGACCTCGTCGCCGTTGTCGACGAGGGCCTGGCAGGTCATGGTGATCAGTTCGCTGACGCCGTTGCCGAGGTAGACGTCCTCCCGGCGCAGCGCGGGGAACCCGGCGACCGCGTCGTACCGGGCGATGACCGCGTCCAGCGCGGCGGGGACGCCGTGGGAGTCCGAGTATCCGTGGGAAACCGGGAGGGCCCGGGACATCTCCGCGGTGATCTGCGGGGAAGCGGTGAAACCGAACGGCTGCGGGTTCCCGATGTTGAGCTTGAGGATGTCGGTCCCCGCGCGTTCCATCTCTGCGGCACGTGCGGCGACAGGGCCACGGATCTCGTAGAGGACGTTGCGGAGTTTCGAGGACTGGCGGACGGTCTTCCGGATGTGGGTCATGGTTGTCCCTTCATGTCGGGGTGGGATCGGGATGGTGTGTTACGTGCGCGGACAGCCGTCGCCGCGCAGGCGATGACGAGCAGACCGCTGAGCATCGTGGGTACGGTGACGTGTTCCCTCAGCAGGAGAGCGGCCCAGGCGATGCTCAGCAGTGGTTGGATCAGCTGCACCTGACTGACCTGGAGCATGGGTCCGAGCGCGAGACCGCGGTACCAGGCGAAGAAGCCCAGGAACATGCTCACCACGCTGAGGTAGGCGAAGGCTGCCCATGCCTCGGTATCGGCAGCGGCCCAGTCCGCCCAACCGGCCCGGAAGTCAGGTGCACTCGCCACGGCGAGGACCGTCATCACCGGTAGCCCGAGTACCAGCGCCCAGCAGATCGTCTGCCAGGAGCCGAGGTCGCGGGAGAGCAGGCCTCCCTCCGCGTAACCGACGGCTCCGGTGGCGACGGCGGCGAGAAGAAGGAGGTCTGCGGCGTGGAGAGCTCCTCCGGTTCCGCCGTTGTGCAGCACACCGGCGGTGGCCGCCGCGACTGCGCCCAGGGCGGCGGCGCACCAGAATCTGGTGCCGGCGCGTTCGCCCGTACGCAGGACGGTGACCACGGCGGTGGCGGCGGGCAGGGCCGCGATGACCACGGCACCGTGGACGGCGGGGACGTCCTGCAGCGCCAGTGACGTACAGACCGGGAAGCCGACCACGACACCGCCGGTGACGAGGCTGAGGCGCAGCCACTGCCGGGCGCGGGGGAGTCGGCGGAACTGGCCGGTCGAGAGGAGGACGGCACCCGCCAGAACTCCGGCGACGACGGCCCGTCCGGTGCCGGTGAACACCGGGGACAGTCCTCCGGTGACGGCGACCCGGGTGAGCGGCACGGTCAGGGAGAAGGCGAGGACGCCCAGGGTGCCCCACCGCAGACCGGGAGGGAGTATCGGTGGACCGCTGTCGTCGGTAGCGCTACTATGATTGTTCATGTCTCAGAGTAGCAGTGCGCGTCTTGTGGAGGAACTCCGTGGGTGGGTCGTGGGCCACGCCCCCGGAACGAGACTCCCCGCGACCCGTGCCCTCGTCCGGGACCACGGGGTCGGGCCCGGCACGGTCCAGACAGCACTGCGTACCCTCACCGCCGAAGGCCTGGTGGACACCCGGCCGGGCGTCGGCACCTTCGTCGCGGCGGGACCGACGGGGCGGCGGCTCCGGCCCGCCGACTACTCCTGGCAGGCCGGGGCCCTCGGGGCCGCCTCGACGGCCGGCACCGCCGTCGCCGCTACAGCGACGCCCGGCAGCGGCGACGACGGTCCGCTGCGCCCCACACCCGAGGACGCCGTCAGCCTGCACAACGGCTACCCCGACCGACGGTTGCTTCCGGAGAAGCTCGTGCGTCAGGCGCTCGTCCGTGCCGCACGCAGCGACGTGGCGGTCGCCGCAGCTCCGCGTGCGGGGGTGGCGGAACTACGCCAGTGGTTCGCCCGTGAACTCGGTCGGCACACTCCCTCCGGGACGACACCGGCCGCAGCGGCCGACGTCACCGTCCTGCCCGGTACCCAGTCCGGGCTCGCAGCGATCTTCCGTGCGGTCGCGTCCCCCGGTGCTCCTGTCGTCATCGAGTCACCCACCTACTGGGGCGCGATCCTCGCCGCCGGCGAATCCGGGGTGACACTCGTCCCGGCCGTCGGCGGGGGCGACGGGCCCGAGCCCGTCGAGCTCGACCGGACTCTCGCCCGCACCGGGGCACGCGCCTTCTACGCCCAACCACGCTACGCCAACCCCACCGGAACCACCTGGTCACCGACCCGGCGTCGCGAGATCATCGACGTCCTGGCGCGCCACGGCGCGTTCCTCATCGAAGACGACTGGGCGCACGACTTCGGCATGACCGAGGACCCCGAGCACGCGCCACTGGCCGCTCAGGACGACGCGGGGAGGGTGATCTACCTGCGCTCCCTGACCAAGAGCGTCTCCCCGGCGTTACGGGTGGGCGCCGTCATCGCCCGGGGCCCCGTGGGTGAACGGATCCGGGCCAACGTCACCGCCTCGGCCATGTACGTCAGCCCGCTGCTCCAGGTGGCGGCCCTGGATGTCGTCAGTCAACCGGCCTGGCGCACCCACCGGGCGTCGCTACGGGGCCAGCTGCGGTCCCGACGTGACCTTCTGGTCGACGCGGTCCACACGCACCTTCCGGAGGCGGTGCTCTCCGGGGTTCCCGGCGGCGGGCTCAACCTGTGGGTGCGGTTGCCCGACACGACCGACCTGCACCGTCTCGTCGTGGACTGCGAGCGCGCCGGGGTGATGATCGCGTCCGGCAACGGCCTGTTTCCCGCCGAGCCCACAGGAAAATTCATCCGTCTCAACTTCGCCGGACCTGACCCCGGACGCTTCGACCCGGCGGTCAGGACGATCGCCGAGGTGCTGGCACGTTGTTGCTGAGCTGGTCACTGAGCTGTTCGAGGACCTGTGCCACACCGTCGTCGTTCGCGTACGCGGTCACCTCGTCGGCGGCGGCGAGAGCCGCCGGATCGGCGTTGGCCACGGCCACGCCCCGTCCGGCCCACCGCAGCATGTCGACGTCATTCACCCCGTCGCCGAGCGCCAGCACCTCGTGGGCACCGATCCCCAGGCGGGAACACAGTCGGGCCAGGCCGGCGGCCTTGGACACACCGGCCGCCATCACCTCCACGAACGGGGCACCCGAGAGCGTGATCTCCACGTCGTCGAGCGCGCGGACCTGCTCGGCGACCTCGTCGAACAGGGCAGCGGCACGCACCGTCGGATGACGGAAGACGAGTTTTCCCGCCGGTGCCGACACCAGCCCGGCAACATCCGTCCGTTCCATCGACGCGGGGTCGCGGCTGTGGTCGACGGCCGACGCCAGCGCGGCGTAGTTGTCCTCGGCGAGGAACCGGGCCCCGCAATCCCGCACCGTGGCGAAACAGGTTCCGGGGACGCGAGCGAGGACAGTCGTGATCACCCGGGTGAGTGACTCCGGTGCAGCCTCGAGGCTGAACAACACCTCGCCACTGCCCAGGTGTACACCGCTGGCACCGTTACCGCAGACCGCCCAGCCGGCGAATCCGGTACGCCCGTTGACGGCGTGGACACCGCGGACGTTGCGGGCGGTGGCAGGCACAACCAGCACACCCGCCGCCCGGACGGAGTCCAGTGCGGCGACAGTGCGGTCGCTGACCGACCTGTCGCTCCGCAACAGGGTGTGGTCCAGGTCGGTGGCGACCAGCCGGACCAGAGTCATTCCGGTGTCACTCCGGCACGTCGCCGGGAACCAGTGTGCCGAGCTCCTCGCCGTCCTGCCCCCGGACAGTGAGCGAGCTGTCGCCCAGTTCGACGGTGCTGACGCCGAGCAGCCACTGCGACCAGCCGTCACCGCAGGCCATCATCGTGGTCGGGAAGGGTTCCACCGTGGCGGTGGTGCCGTCGACGGAGTAGGTGGTGGTGATGCCGTTGCAGGCGTCGCTGCCGGTGATGCCGCCGTCGCCGTCAAAGCTCAGGTAGCCCCTGCCGTCAGGGTCCACCCACGTGCCGCTGAAGTCGCCGGGGGTGGCAGGGGGAGTATCAGTGGGCGTGTCTGCGGGGGTGTCGGTCACGGTGCGAGCCTCCGAAGTCTGGGTTGTCGGGGATGCGTCCTGGTCATCGGCATCGCCACAGGCGGTCAGGCCCAGCGTGAGCGCCAGGGCGGCGCAGGCGACGGCCGTGCGTCGTGCCCGCATCAGAAAGCCGGGCGGAGAACGCCGAGGACACCACCGTCGTCACCGTGGACGACGAGGAGGGCACCGTAGTGGTGGATGGTCGACACCCCCTGCAGCCACTGACTCCACGGCCCGGTGCAGGCCATCATCGTGGAGACGAACGGGTCGACGTCGGCGACGTTGCCGGAGACGGTGTAGGACGAACCGACGCCGTTGCACCCGTCCGTCCCCGAGATCCGCCCCTGGTCGAACGTGACCTTCGCGCCGCCGGCGGGATTCGCATCGACCCAGGTGCCGGTGAACGGGACGGCGGGGAGAGACGGGACAGATGAGCCGGGGATCCCCGGCTGCGCGGCAGCGGTCGGGATACCGACCAGGCCGACAGCGGCCAGGGCGGCGACGGCGCCGGTGAGAACCTTGCGTGTGAGGGTCATGACGTTCCACTCCTTGGTGGGGTCGGTGAGGCTCGCTTCTACTGCCCGCTCCATCGCCGCCCACTGGCGGGACGTTAGCCGGTGATCTCGTCCAGGGCATCGTCGCGCAGGAAGTCCCCGGCCATCTCGACAGCCGGCCCGGATGAGTCCGCTCCCTCGATGAAGACACAGAAGGCCAGGTCGCCGACGCTGCCGACGAACCAGCCGTGGGCGTCCCCCTCGCCGACCTCCGCGGTACCGGTCTTGCCCCCCAGTCCGTCGATGTCGCTGAGCGAGGAGGCGGTACCGGAGGACACCGTCTCCCTCATCATCGACCGGAGGGCGTCGACGACGTCCGGGGTGAGGGGGTCGGGTGCCCCGTCCTCCCGGTCGCTGGTGGTCTCCTCCCCCTGGATCACCGACGGGGTGACCATGGCACCGTTGTTGGCGACGGAGGCCTCCATGAGTGCCAGGCCGAAAGGCGAAGCGAGCACCTCGCCCTGTCCGATCGCCGACTCGACCCGCGCGGCACCGGGTTCGGTGACCGGCACCGAACCGGTCATGCTCGTCATCCCCGGTGCGTCGAAGTCGACACCGACCCCGAGCTGCGCTGCCGTGTCCTTCAGGTCCGACGGTTCGAGGTCGCGGGAGATCAACGCCTGGGTGGTGTTGCAGGATTCGGCGAACGCGGTGTGCATCGGCACGGTCCCCAGGTCGAAGTCATTGTCATTGGGGATGACCCTGCCGTCGACCTCGATCTCCGCGGGGCACTCGACCTGCTCGTCCGGGCTGACCGTCCCGCGGGTGAGAGCTGCGGCGGTCGTCACCGTCTTGAACGTGGATCCGGGAGGGAACTGGCCGGTCATCGCCGGGGTGCCCTGACCGTCTGCCGCCGCATTCTGCGCGGAGGCCACGAGACCCCCGGTGGACGGATTGATCGCCACGATCGATGCTGCGCGGTCTTCTGCGTCGAGGGAGTCGAGGGCTCGTTGCGCCGCTGCCTGGACCCCCATGTCCATGGTCGTCCGGATCGGATCAGAGCGCTCGGGGTTCTCACGTCCCAGGACCTCGCCCTCCAGGCCCTGCTCCTCGTCGCCGGTGGTGGTCAACGTCCATCCGGCGGTGTCATCGAGGCGCTTCTCCCAGTACGTCCGTACGTCAGCGTCGACCGGGGACGACGTCCCGTCCGAGGACAGCAGGCGGCCCTCCTCCCGTGAGCTCACCCCGGCGATGTCGTCGAGGGCGCCTGTGACGTCCGCGGCATCGTCCGGACGCAGCGAGAACAGCGCGGTGCCGTCCTCTCCTGCCTCGGTGATCTGTGCGGCGATGTCGTCGGCGTTGATGTCGTCGATCGCGGGTCGTACCGCGTCAGCGATCGCGGAGGCCTGCTGATCGGGTGCCATCCCCTCGGTGGTGGTCGCCGTGAAGACGGTCACCGTGGTCCAGGACATCTGGGTGTCGTTGCGGGCGTCGAGGACGGGAAGGTCGTAGGTACGGTCGTCGGAGTAGGCCACCGTCGTTTCCGGAGTGAGCGACGAGGCGAAGATCCGTGGGTCCCAGGCCACGGGGTCGTTGCCGCCGTCTGTGGTGGACAGTGAGCCTTCTGAGGTCACCTCGTCGCCGGAGGGGACGGTCCAGGTCGTTGTCGTCGTCCCGTCGTCGATGTCCAGGTGCACCGCGGTCTCGCCGGTGGATTCGTCCAGGCCGGTGAGGTAGCGCTCCGCGGTGTCCGGGTCATCGGTCTGCGCGGCGGCCCCGGCCCAGTCGCCCTCGTTGACCAGGCTGATGAAGTCGTCGGTGGGGGAGTCGCTCCACGGCATCGAGCATCCGCCGAGCAGGAGAGCGGTGGACAGGATTGCTCCGGTGGCGGGCAGGACGGTGCGACGGACGGGTGTTCTCATGGCTCCAAGTTCACCGTCCACGGTCCGTGGATGCAAGCGTTCCGGACAACAGGGTAGTTTCTGTGTCAAACGGGAGTGCCGGTGATCCGACCTCCCGCAACCCTTCCAGACCCTTCCAGGAGGCCACCGGACATGATCGAGAACGACTTCTACACCGCACAGACCCAGGGGCCCTACCAGACCGCGTCCATCGGACGGCTCGACCTCGAGGACGGGGGAGTGATCGACGACTGCTGGCTGGCCTACGCCACCGCCGGCACCCTCAACGACGACAAGACTAACGCGGTCCTCATCCCCACCTGGTACTCCGGTACCCACGGGACGTGGTTCCAGCAGTACATCGGTCCCGGGCATGCACTGGACCCGGCAGAATACTTCATCATCTGCGTCAATCAGATCGGCAACGGCATGTCCGTGTCGCCGAGGAACACCGAGGACGACTCCATCGCGATGTCGTCGTTCCCGGCCGTGCGGATCGGCGATGACGTCGTGGCCCAGCAGCGTCTGCTCGCCCAGGAGTTCGGCATCGAGGAGCTTTTCGCGGTCGTGGGTGGGTCGATGGGGGCGCAGCAGACCTATGAGTGGATCGTGCGTTTCCCGGACAGGGTCCACCGTGCCGCCGCGATCGCCGGGACGGCACGGAACACCCCACACGACTTCCTGTTCACCCAGACCCTCAACGAGGCCATCGAATCCGATCCCGGCTACGCCGGGGGAGAGTACACCTCCCACACTGACGTCGCCGAGGGCCTGCGGCGGCAGTCCCACCTGTGGGCCGTGATGGGCTTCTCCACCGAGTGGTGGAAGAAGGAGGCATGGCGCGGACTCGGTCTCGACTCACCGGACGCTGTGCTGACGGACTTCCTGGATCCGCTGTTCATGTCGATGGATCCGAACACGCTGCTCAACAACGCATGGAAATGGCAGAGGGGAGACGTGTCCCGGCATTCCGGCGGCGACCTTGCCGCAGCACTTGCCCGGGTAACCGCCACGACGTTCGTGATGCCGATCAGCGAGGACATGTTCTTCCCGGTCCGTGACTGTGCCGCCGAACAGGAGTTGATTCCCGGCAGTGAGCTCCGGGTCATCGCTGATGACGCGGGACACCTCGGTCTGTTCAACATCAGCCCGGACTTCATGGACCAGGTCGACGCGAACCTCACCGACCTGTTCTCTCGATAGAGGACCCGCACACCGCGGCACCGGAGAATGTCACTGGAGAAATGAGAGGGCTGTCGGTGCGGTGTTCAGGACGATGACCACCCCGACGATGCCCACCGCCCACGAGAATGCCCCCGCCGCGCCGCGCACACTCCAGTCGTGGACGCGGGCGAGCAGACCGTCCAGACGGGCGCCGCCCACCAACCGTGCCACCGCCAGAACCGCGGCCGGAACGACCATGACGACACAGTAGGCAGCGAGAACCGCCGCCGACCGTGCGAGGCCGGTGCCGCTGTCGACGATGATGCCGATCGCCGCCAGATAGGGGACCATGGTCGCCAGTTCCGCGAGGCCCGCCAGTAGCGCCAGCCCCGTCAATGCCCGGTAGCTGGTGCTCGCCCCGCGGACCCGCTCCGACCACCGGCGTGCACCGGCCTCCGGGTCGCCACCGCGGCGGCGGATAGCTTTCGGGTCGATCCGGAACGACCACACCACCAGAACGACACCCAGGACGGCATACACCGTCATCGCCCCCGACGAGGTCAGTGTGTCACCGAAGCGTTCGAGCAGCGGGAGGGCTCCGGCGGTGAGCGCGACGCCCACCGCCCAGTAGAAGACACCGATGACCGCCAGATAGTAGAAGGTCGCCGCGACGACTTTCCGGGCGCTCCCACCGGCGCCGCCGCTGACGACGAGAAGCAGGAGCGGCACGACGAGAGTTCCGATGCTCGTCGAGTCGACGAGCGCCAGGACAGTCAGGGACACGTAGCTGAGAGAGTCGGGGAGAGAATCCATGTGCTGGATCATGCTCGGGCGGGCGACCGGGCGATCTCCTCCATCGGTAGGAGATTTCAGGTCAGCGTCCCTTGCTAGCCTTGTTTCCATGGACACCGGCCGCTTTCCCGTCATCAGCAGAGGTGACGTCCGTGCCGCGGTGCTCTACATGGCCGTGGTTGTGGTGCTGTACCTCTCCGGGGTCGCCAACCAGCCGTTGCTCAGTGGTGTATTCGAGGCGACACCCTGGCCGCCTGTTGTTTCACTGGTGTTGATGCTGACCGGTGCGCTGTGCACCCTGTTCCGGTCCTCACGTCCCGGACTGCTTCTCGTGGTGGTTGTTCCCGTGAGCGTGCTGGAGCTCCTCGGCGGTCACCAGGTCAGTGCCTACATCCTTCTCGTGGAAGGGCTGTGGGCACCGGTGGCGAGGGGCAATGCACGATCCGCGGGATCTGCCACCGTCGCGGGAGTGGTCGTCGGCGCCGTGATGGGGGTGACGATGGTGGTGAGCTGGGGCGACACCGTTGCTCTGGGGACTGCGGTGGTCGTTGGGGCGATGATCATCGTCGTCACCGTGTTCACCCCCCTGGCCTGGGGATGGGAGGTACGACACCACAAGGTGGCCCAGGAGGCGGCCGAAGAACTCGCCCGTACTGAACACGAACTCGCCGGTGAACGCGCCGCCCGCGAGGTCGAGTCGGACCGGTTACGGATCGCCCAGGACCTGCACGACGTGGTGGCGGGGCATCTGACGGCAGTCTCCCTGCACACGAGTCTTGCTCTGGGCCTGGATGAACCCGCGGCACGGGCGCGGTCCCTCGAAACCGCCAGGGACAGTGCGGAGGCGGCGTTGGGCGACCTCCGTGATGTGATCGGCGTGTTGGCGGGGCCCGGGCCCACGGCGGGACGGCAGGCGGCATCCACGGTGCCGACGCTGAACTGGGAGATCTTCCGACAGCGTCTGGGGGAGGAGGCTGTCGTCGAGACCGACCCGCAGGTCGACGACCCCGCGATCGTGCCGACCAGCGTCCGGTCCGTTCTCCTGCATATCTGCGCGGAGGCCGTCACCAACGCCGTGCGGCACGGCACCTCACCACGCTCTCTGCGCGTGGTCGTCCACTCCGGTCGGGTGGAACTGGACTGCCGGAACCGTTGTCTGTTCCCGGCACAGACAGGACCGGCACAGTCAACCACACTCGGACTACGGACCATGGACAACCGTGCACGCGCGCTCGGGGGCGAGGTCGTCGCCGGTACCTGCGGTGAGCGCCCCGACACCTGGATGGTCCAGGCACGCCTGCCGTTGCACACGACCGGACATGGGGTGCCGTGATGCCCAGTGCGCCGATCCGGGTCGTCGTCGCAGACGACCAGGAAGCCTTCCGGGCGGGGATCGTCACCCTCGTCGATTCCGCTCCCGACATGACCGTGGTCGGCGAGGCCGACGACGGCCCGTCCACGGTGGAGATCGCGACCCGGGTACGTCCGGACGTCGTCCTGACCGACGTGCGGATGCCCGGCGCGAGCGGAATCGAGATCACCCCCGCCCTGCGCTCCACCGGGTGCAGGGTCCTGGCGATCTCCGCCTTCGGGCTCGACGGCGACGTCCTCGACGCCATCAGCGCAGGTGCCGACGGATACCTGGTGAAGACGGAACGTCCGGCCAACATCCTTGCTGCAGTGCGGTCCGTGGCCCAGGGAGACGCCGCACTGTCCAACGAGACCACCACCGCCGTGCTCACCGCGCTCCGGCAACGCGCAGAGCCCGCTCAGGGGTCGAACCCCGGGGATGACCACGTGAACGTCCACCTCACGGGGAGGGAAGAAGAGGTCCTGGACCTGGTGGCCGCCGGGCTGTCCAACCACCAGATCGCCACGGAGCTCTACATCAGCGAAACGACGGTGAAAACCCACCTCGGCAACCTGTTCGCCAAGATCGGTGCGGCCTCGCGTCTCCAAGCTGCCCTGTGGCACCGGGAACACCGGGTACAGTGACCCTGGTGAGTGAATACGCAGACGTCAGCGCCGTCACCCCGTGCGGCGACCACCTCTGGACCGCCGAGATCGATCCCGGCTGGACCATCCTGGGTAACCCCAACGGCGGCTACCTGCAGACGATCATGGCCCGGGCAGCGGTGGCGGACGCCGAGGAATCGACGGACGAGGCCACCCACCCCCATACTGTCGCCGCCTCCACCCATTTCCTGCGGTCACCACGTCCTGGGCGAGTGGAACTGACGTCCGAACTGATGCGCGCCGGGCGGACCACGACCCAGGTCCGTGTCCGGATGAGCCAGAACGGTCAGATCACCGGTGAGTCGCTGTTCACCCTCGGAACGCTGACGGAGGCCGACATCGACTGGTCCACTCGGAACCTCCCGGATCCCGGGGCGCCGTTCGCCGACTGCACGCGGTTCACTCCACCCCGCGAACAGTTCCCCGTCGAGATCTTCCACCATGCCGGACTGCACCTGCACCCCGGTCAGACTGCTCTCACAGAAGGAAAACCCCGTGGCCTCGGCGAAGTCAGAGCCTGGGTTGAGCTGCCGGACGGAGAAGACTTCACCCCGGAATCACTGCTACTCGCTGCCGACCTCCTGCCACCGGCACCGTTCGACGTCAAACCGGGCGGATGGGTGCCGACGATTGAACTGTCGACCTACATCCGCGCGGTACCTGTACCCGGACCGGTGAACGTCCTGTTGACGGCCAACCTCATCCAGGGCGACCGGGTCGACGAGTCGGCGACCGTCTGGGATTCGGAGGGCAACCTCGTCGCCCAGTCCCATCAGTTCGCCGGCATCCGGTTCAGCTGACGGGGGGCTACCGACCATGAAGTACACCCACGGGCACGGCCCGGCGGCCCTCGCCAACCACGTGACACGCACTGCGCAGGACTCGGTGGCGTTCGTCCTCCCGTACCTCCACCGCGACTCCCGCGTTCTCGACGTGGGGTGCGGCCCTGGCTCGATCACCCTGGACCTTGCCGCCGTCATCGCCGGTGAGGGCGGTGCGGCGTCCCAGGTCATCGGTGTCGAGAACACCCCGGCACCCGTGGAAGCGGCTCAGCAGCTGGCGCATCAGCGCGGAATCGGTGCAGTGTTCATGACCGGTGACGCCCGGGCACTGCCGTTCCCGGACGGCACCTTCGATGTCGTCGTCGCCCACCAGGTGCTGCAGCACCTGGGCGACCCGGTCGCTGCGCTCCGCGAGTTCGCACGCGTCACCGCACCCGGCGGTGTCGTCGCGGTACGGGACGCCGACTACGACGCTATGTTCTTCCATCCGCAGCCGGCGGGACTGCTCGACTGGCAGCGGGACTACCGGCGTCGGGCACGTGCCAACGGGGGAGAACCCGATGCGGGGCGGTATCTGCTGCAGTGGGCACGTGCCGCGGGCTTCGGGGCCGGACAGCTCACTTACAGCACGACGACGTGGCAGTACAGCTCCGGGACGGGTGCCTCGTGGCTGGCGGACAACTGGATCCGCCGCACCCGCGACTCCGATGCCGTCACGGCGGAGGCGACCGACCGCATCTGTGCCGGGTGGAGGACGTGGAGCGAGGATGCCGCCGCGGTGTTCGTGATGCCGCACGGCGAGTTGTTGATCCGGGTGTGACCTGATGGAAGACTGGTGCCATGAGTAACCAGCAGCCCTACCGGCAGGACCCGAACCGTGGCTACGGTCAGCAGTACGAGCCGACGCGGCAGTATGCGCCTCAGCAACCGCAGCAGAACCAGGGCTACCGGCAGCAGTCCAGTTCACAGCAGCCGCCCCGGAACCAGCCCGAGAACCTGCTGGCCGGACGGTTCGACACGAAGAAGGTCGTCATCAACCTGGTGATCCTCGGTGTCCTCTGTGCGGTGATTTCTTTCGCGGTCCTGTTGGTCGTCGACCTCATCGTCTCCGCCGTGACCGGATGGGCGGCCCAGGGCCCGGGTGCCGCGGTCGTCTACGGGGCGATCGCCGGCATTGTCGGCGTCCTCGCCGGCCTGCTGTACATTCCGGTGGTCGGCACCGGCAACGAGAACCTCTTCGGCGCCGCGATTCTCGCCCTGGCGATCGCCGCGGGCGTGGTGTACGTCCTGCTCGGCGGGCTGCTGGACGGAGACTGGAATACGCTGCTCACCCTCGGCGCGATCCTGTGCACCGCCGGGACGGCCTATGTGGCGCCGACGCGTATCGAGTCCGCCCGTGTGAGGTAGAGGGCAGCAGGGACAGGAGGGGACGATGCCGCGGACGTCAGCTGTAGACGGTGAGATCACCCGGGTGGTACAAGCCACCGGAGTGGCCTGGGACAGCATGGTCCGTGCCTTCGAGGCTGCCGGGGGCGCGACGTCGTCCCATACAGATCTGGCGGCCGCGGTACACCCGCTGATGGTCGGCTCCGGCGTCGACAACCCGGGGTGGTGGGGGCAGGGGGCCACGGTGGCCTACGAGAAGCAGATCGGCCGTCGGGCCACCGGGCAGTCGAGTGCAGGGGACTTCCAGGTAGCGGCGTCACGCACACTGGATGCGGCGACCCCGGGACCGGCAGGCCACGGTCGTCCTGGCGCTGCTCCGTCGAGGACGGAACCTCCCTCGAGGTCGCGGTGGCGCCGAAGAATCCGACGCGGGTAACGGTGACTCTCACCGTCTCCGGAATGGCGTCGGCCGAACAGCGGGAGACGATGCGTGCAGTGCTGAAGGAGATCCTCGCCGACCTGTGACGGGCGTGTACGATATTGCCCACACCGCAGGATGAAGAAAGGCAAACCTTTGACGGTCACGATGCTGGATATCCCTCTGATCGACATCGCCGAGTGGCGCACTGCGCCCGCGGAGCGCCGTGGGGAACTCGCCGCACGTCTGGACCGTGCCATGCAGGACTCCGGGTTCTTCATGGTCAGCGGGCACGGTATCGAGAAGACATGGTCGACCGATCTGCGTGCCGCGGCGGCCGAGTTCTTCCATCTGCCGGACGCCGTCAAGGAAAGGTACCGGACCGTCGTCGGTGGCCGCGGATGGATCCGTACCGGTGATGAAGCCAACGCCTACTACGGTGACGAGGTCGACCCGGACACCGCCGATCTCAAGGAGACACTCACGTTCGGTCGCGAGCACCGCACCGGTGACGAGAACATCGATGCGGTGTACTTCCGTCCCAACGTGTACCCCGGCGAGGTCCCGGCGCTGGAGGAGCTGGTCGTCCGGTGGGCGGACGCAGCCCGTGAGCTCTACCGTGACCTGCTGGAGATGCTCGCCACCGCGCTGGGACTGGACGAGCGCTACTTCGTTGACCGGGCGGAGAGTTCGCCGCACACCTTCAACATCAACCGGTATCCGGCACTGTCGGTTGTCGGACGGGCGAAACAGGGCCAGTACCGGATCGCCCCGCACACGGACTGGGGGATGGTGACGATCCTCGACCGTGAGCCCGGCTACGGCGGACTGCAGGTCCAGACGGTGGACGGGGAGTGGCAGGACGCGCCCTACGTCGAGGGGGCGCTGACGATCAACATCGCCGACCTGCTTGCCCGCTGGACCGGGGACCGCTGGCGGTCGACCCGGCACCGGGTGCTGGCGCCGAGTGAGGACGCGCCCTCCGAGGAGCTGTACAGCATCATCGCCTTCATGGAGCCGGACATGACCCAGGTCGTCGAGCCGCTCGCTCCTCCCGCCGGAGGGGGAGCGGACTATGCGCCGGTACGTGCGGCGGAGTACTTCAGCGAGCGCAATGCGGCGGCGACCGTGAGCTGAGAAGCGAGGTTGCGCGCCGCCCTCAGCGACCGTCGTCGATGGCGCGGTTCAACCGGTCGACCTTCCCGGTGATCTCGCCGTCGTGTCCGGGACGCAGGTCCGCCTTCAGCACGAGTGAGACGCGCGGGGAGTGCTCGCCGACCGCCTCGCAGGCGCGTTTGACCACCGGCATCACCTGGTCCCACTCGCCTTCGACGGTGGTGAACATCGACGTCGTCTCGTGGGGGAGACCGGACTCGCGGACGACCTCGACCGCCTTGGCCACGATGTGGGCCATGGAGCCGTCGGGTTCCGGGGTCGTTGCCGGGGCAATGGAAAACGCGAACAGCATAACGGCAAGCCTACATTCCCAGTGTGTCCAGGGCCTTCCGTAGCCGGTCAACGGTTCCGTCGACGTCGGCGAGCTTGTCGAGGCCGAACAGGCCCAGCCGGAAGGTGGAGAAGTCCTCCGGCTCACCGCACTGCAGCGGTACGCCGCCGGCGACCTGGACGCCGGCCTCCTTGAACTTCGCCCCGGACTTCACGGCCGGGTCGTCGGTGTAGGCCACGACGACACTGGGGGCGGCGAACTCGCCGCTGGAGATCGTGGTGATACCGCGCTCGTTGAGCAGGGCACGGACCTTGGTGCCGAGGTCGATCTGTGCGGCACGCAGGTTCTCCAGCCCGCGGTCACGCGCCTCGACCATGAGCTCGGCGTTGTGCGCCAGCCCGTCGGTCGGCAGTGTGGCGTGGTAGGGGGTACGTCCCTCACCGTATTCGTCGGTGATGAACAACCACTTCCTGAGGTCCACGGCGAAGCTGGTGGAGGTTGAGTTGTTCACGGCGTCGCGCCCTGCCTCGCTGAGCATGACGTATCCGGCGCACGGGGTTCCGCTCCAGCCCTTCTGCGGTGCGCTGACCAGTACGTCGACGCCTGTGTCGGTCATGGAGACCCAGGAGGCGCCGGAGGCGACGCAGTCGAGGACGACCAGTGCGCCGACCTCGTGTGCGGCCTCCGCCATGGCGGTGATGTAGGCGTCGGTGAGCTGGATGCCGGCGGCCGTCTCCACGTGCGGGGCGATGACGACCTCGGGACGCTCACGACGGATCGCGGCGGTGACGTCCTCGATCGGGGCGGGGACCCAGGTGGAGGTCGGTTCGTCGCCCGTCTGCCGGGCCTTGAGCACGGTCACGTCGTCGGTGATCCGGCCGGCGTCGATGATCTGCGACCACCGGAAGGAGAACAACCCGTTGCGGACGATCAGTGTGCGCTTGCCGGTGACGAGCTGCCGGGCGACGGCTTCCATGGCGTAACTGCCCCCGCCGGGGACGACGGCGACGGTGGCAGCGTCGTAGGTCGTGGTCAGGATGTCGCGGATATCCTGCATGACCTTGGTGAACCGGGCCGACATGTGGTTGAGGGACCGGTCGGTGAAGACGACGGAGTACTCGAGCAGTCCGTCGGGGTCGATATCATTGTGTGGGAGGTTCATGCCCTTATTCTCTCACAGAGTGATCTGTCTCTCAGTATGAGGGGTGACATCGGCGTCCGGCCATCGGGCGGGTCAGATGGAGCCGTCTGCGACGACGATCGCGTCGATCTGCACCGAGGCTCCCAAGGGGAGTGCGGCGACCTGCAGGGTGGTGCGGGCGGGGTACGGTTCTGTGAACCACCGGGAGTACTCCTCATTGATGGCTCCGAAGTCGTCGTACGAGGTGAGATAGACGGTGGTCCTCGCTATCTGGGACCAGGCGAGTCCGTTCTCGGTAAGGAGTACACCGAGATTGTCCATCATCAGTGAACATTGCTCACCCACGTCGTCGGAGACGAGTTCGCCGGTCCGCCGGTCCTGACCGATGATCCCTGCTGTGTACGTGATCCCGTTGTGTGTGGTCAGGTGGGAGAACGGTGCCGAAGACTGATGAAGTGCGGAACTGTAGAAGTGGTCCATGGGGATTCAGCTTAGATCCCGGGCGGGGTGCTGCGACGGAAAGCCGTCTACGGCAGAGTGGTGACATGACGATCTACCATATCGCGCACGTTTCTGAGTGGGCTGATGCTCTGCAGGAAGGGGAGTACCGGGTCTCGACGTCTGGCCTGTTGTTGGACGAGACCGGATTTATTCACGCGTCCACAAGGGAGCAGGTCGCGTCGACGGCCGAACGTTTCTACCGTGATGTGACCGCCCCTCTGTGCGTCCTGGTCATCGACGAGGGAGCCGTCCGACGTTCCGGTACCGAGGTCCGTGAGGAGGAGGGCGACGACGGTCAGCGGTACCCGCACATTTACGGAGTATTGAAACCGGACTGGGTTGTCGATGCGCGGCCTGCCCGTTTCGGGGAGGACGGACGGTTCACCTGGTGACTTTGCGCGGGGACACCGGTCACGACGGGGGCGCGGCGCGTACGGTGGACCGGTATGAAGGCTACAGAAGTTCTGCAGGATCTCACCGGCCGTGTGCGCGATGCCGTGGGGGAGATTCCCCGGGGTCTCCCGACAGGCGTCGTCAACGCACACCCGTCGGGCCACCCGAATTCAGTGGCCTGGCTGCTCTGGCACTCCGGCAGAGAACTTGATGTCCAGCTGTCTGGTCTCACCGCCAATGAACAGGTCTGGACGTCGGAGGGGTACGACAGTTCCTCGGGTGTTCACGGGGCAGGCGATTCGATGGGATTCGGACAGTCACCTGCTCAGGCGCGGGAGGTGACTGCCGCTGAGGTCGGTCCGGTCATCGACTATGTGGCTGCCGTCTGTGACGCTGTGGACACCTATCTCTTCACGTTGGGTGACGCTGACCTCGACGCAGTCATCGACGATGCCTGGGATCCGCCAGTCACCAGAGGTGTTCGTCTCATCAGCATCCTGCATGACGCCGTGATACACCTCGGCCAGGCTGCCTATGTGCTGGGTACCGACAGTGAAGGCGTCGAAGACTCACAGTGAGCGTTCGCGGCGCGGGGCAGCGTGCCAGATCATTGAAGTGTCATAATGTATATTATCGGCGAAAAGGGGAAGTCGGCCCGTGGGGTGGGAACGCGGCATGGGTCTGTGGCGTTCTGTCGGGTTCCTGTCGCCCGCGCGTCGACGCTCCGGTGTTGTCTGGCCGGGTCTCGTTGCCGGGGTTGCCTGGGTCGCCGTCAGCCGTCGCACATCCGCGACCGGCGGCCCGTTCATTCGGTGACATCGTGCGATGGTCTGCACGTACCCCGCACGTACGGCAATCGCGGGAAGTCATGGCGGCATCGGTCCCCGCGCAGTGTGGCAAGCCAAGAGGATCAATGCACCTATCAATTCGTCACTGTGACGTAAATGGGGTGGGCTTCCCCTGTGTCGCGACCGTGCCTACAACATGCTCGACAGAATGACCTGGGCGATGCTGAAGTAGATGACCAGGCCGGTCGCGTCCACCAGGGTCGAGACCACCGGCGTCGAGAACACTGCGGGGTCCACCCCGATCTTGCGGGCGATCAGCGGAAGCACACCGCCGACGATGCAGGCCCACGTACAGATCGCCACGATCGTCAATGCCATCACGGCGCCGATGCGCCACTCGTAGAACAACGTGATGAACGGGAAGATCAGCGCGCCGAGGAATATCCCGAGCATGAATCCGACACGGACCTCCCGCCAGATCACCCTCCAGATGTCCCGCGGGCGGACTTCGTCGACGGCAAGTGCACGAACCACCGATGAGGCGGCCTGCGACCCTGCATTGCCACCGGTGCCGGTGATCATCGGCACGAACGTCGCCAGGACAACCACCTTCGCCAGTGTGTCCTCGAAGAACGACATGACGTTGACCGTCAGCACAGCCGTCAGGATCAGGACCAGGAGCCAGACCCCACGTTTGCGGGCCAGGTGGAACACCGTCGCCGTCAGGTACGGCTGCTTCAGCGGTTCCGAACCACCGGAACGGTAGACATCCTCGGTGACCTCCAGTTCCAGGATCTCCATGGCGTCGTCGACGGTGATCACGCCGAGGAACCGTCCCTCGTCATCGACCACGGGCAGCGCGAGCAGGTCGGCCTCCTGCACCAGCCGCGCGGCGACCTCCTGGTCCTCGGTGGCGTTGACGGCATGGGTCTCGACGTTCATCAGCTCGGACACCGGGGTGCCGTCGGCGGCGGTCACCAGTGAGGCGAGATTCACGACGCCGACGAGCTGTCGCGTGGAATCCGTGACAGCCAGGACCGCAATATCGCGGTTCCTCAGTTCACGGCCACGCAGTTTCTTCAGGGCCTGTTCCCTGCTGTTGCCGACGTCGATGACCGTGGGGACGGGCGTCATGACACGCCCTGCCGACTCGTTCGGGTACCCGAGCAGTTCGGCGGTGATCTTCCTGCGCTCGGCGGGCAAGTCAGCCATCATGCGGGCGGCGACCGCTGCGGGCATCTCCCCGAGCAGCTGCGCCCGGTCATCGTCGGGCAGGTTGAGCAGGAGATCGGCGAACCGCGCCTCCCTCAGGCCGGTCAACAGCTCTGCCTGGTGGACGACGTCCAGATACTCGAACACCTGGATGGCGCGGTCCTTGTCGAGGAGCCGGAACATCACCGCCTGCTCGTCGCTTCCCCGTCGGGACATTTCGTCGGCGACGGCAACGGTCGAGAGGCCGTTGAGCTCGGCCTGCAGAGCGGCCACGTCCTGGCGTTCCAGAAGGCCGGTGATGTCGTGTCCCACGGGGACCTCCTGAGATCTGTGACGGTGACTGCTATGTACGGTACCGCTCGTCCCGGTACAGTTTCAGCAACTGCCAGGACGTGACGCCGATGAAGAGTACACAGACGGCGGCGAAGATGTACCCGAGGGTCCCGCCGGTGAACGCCATGAAGGCGGTGGCCGCGATCAGTGCGGCGAGCCGGATCCACCGGGTGAAGACCATGACGTCTCTGTCCATGGTGATGTCCTCTCGAAGGTCAGCTCTGGAGGCCGAAGACCAGCAGCAGGTCCACGGTGCCCTCGTCGGCGATCTGTGACGCGACGAACTCCGGGGTGACGATACCGAAGTCTTCCCGCTTGACCGGTACCTGGCCTTCCACGATGACGTTCTCCCCTGTCCTGAGCACCCTCAGGTCGGTGGACACCTCGTTGGTCTGGCCGTGCATGGTGAGTTCGCCCGTCACGGTTACCGTGTCGACACTACCGTCCTCGGGGAGGGACGACAGGTCCACGGGGTCGGTGATACTGAAGACGGCGTCGGGGTACCGGTCTGTGTGCAGGATGTTGTCCCGCACGTGGATGTCGCGCTTCTCGATGTCAGACTCGATGCTGGCGACATCGACGGTGACCCGGCCCTCCTCCAGGATTCCGTCCGTCACCACGAGTGAACCGTGGACGGAGGATGTCCTGCCTGAGGTTGACTTCTCCTGACCTGGCAACACCTCGTCGAACGTGTAGCCCGCTTCGGTGGAGTTCTCCCCCGCTCCGGCGACAATGTCCCAGTGGCCGTCCAGCCCCACCGAGGCAGGCTCACCGCTTCCGTCGGCGATGGATGCGGTCTGCAGGCCCTCACTGGTGAGAAGTCTGTACACCGGGGGGCCGACGATGGCGATGGCCAGAGCGACGACCGCGACAACTACCAGCGTGACAATACCTTTCCGCATGTCTGTCCATGCTAGCCGTCTGTCGCCCGCAGCCCTATTCGCTTCTCCCCCGGACCCCCTCCGCATCCCGGGCGAGGGTGACCAGCTCCTGGCAGAGTTCGAGGACGCTGTCCGTCGGTTCGCCGTCGGACACCGCCGCGTGAATGTCCTCGGCGGCGCACCGGACCTCGAAGAGTCGGTCGGTGAGTTCATCCGCTGTGGCCCTGGGCAGGATCACCGAGTCTGCGGGGATGGTCGTGTCCTTCAACGACTGGCGTTGTTCGTAGGCTCGCTGGCGGCAGGACTGGCTGCAGTAGCGGCGCCGGCGCCCGGGTCCCTCCTGGATGATCTCACGGTTGCACCATTCGCACCGCTGGGGTGAGGACCGGTGGGTGTCAGGGGCGTGATCGCTCATGTCGTCCATCATTGCACCTCTGCTGTAGAGTGATGTGGTTGAGCTTTGTGGTGTCGCCCGGGAATTATCCGGGCGTCTCGTCCGTTGTACCGGAGGAATGATCCACCACGTCCGCATGATGAGAAGGGTGATGCACCGATGGCAGATCGCGTACTGCGTGGCAGTCGTATGGGAGCGGTGTCCTACGAGACCGACCGTGACCACGACCTGGCTCCCCGCCAGATGACCAAATACCAGACTGAGTCCGGTGAGATCTTCGAGGTAGCCTTCGCCAATGACGCGGAGATCCCCAGCGAGTGGATGTGCAAGAACGGCCAGCTCGGCCAGCTCATTGAAGGCGTCGGGCAGGACGCCAAGCCGCAGAAGCCGGCACGTACCCACTGGGACATGCTGCGTGAGCGCCGCTCGCTCGAGGAACTGGACGTGCTTCTCGAGGAGCGCATCGAACTGCTGCGCAAGCGTCGTCGCACCGCGATGAAGCTGATGAAGGAGCAGGCGGCGAACTCCTGAGTCCTTCGGCGATGACCTGGTAGAAGCCCTCTGGCAGTGCCGGAGGGTTTCTATTTTTCTTTCTTTCGATTCGATCATAAGTTCGATGCTTGTTTAGTTGCATCATTCTGTGTCCGCATGGTTCGGTAGTATGTTCGACATGGATGACACCGCGTCACAGCCTGCTCCCCCACCTCCCGAGCACGACCCTCCACAGGCGAGGCCGGGGCACCCCGATCTCGTGTTTGTTTCCGGAATCCTCATTGACTGGGGTGAGCTGTACGAACCCTCGTTCACGTTCCGACAGTGGTCGATCGAGACGTCGACGGACACTGCCGCCGTCGCAGTCAGAAGGATGAACCGTGCGATGATCGAGATCGCCGTCCAGTGCGTTCCTCAGGGCGCCGTCGATGTTGTGGCCCATCACGCGCGCCTTCAGTCCAGGCTGTCGCTGACGCGGTGCAGGGCTGAAACCTACACGGACATCGGGTTACTGTGCGCCCGCATGCCCCGGCTCAAGGCTCACCTGCTCCGGGGGATGCTGAGCTTCGACCATCTCCGGGTATTGGCGCGTAGCGCAGACGGTATCCGGCCTGACGACACCGACGCAGCGGAGGAGGCCCTGATTACCGTCCTCACTCCCCGACGGGACAGGCAGGTGATGCCGGGGCCGCGCGCGATGGTGAAGAAGATTCTCAAGGCGATGCACAGGATCGATGAACTCGCGCGTCCCGTCGACCACACGGATCCTGAACCACCACCCGTCAGTTGTGCGGAGATGATAGGAACGACGGGGTCGGCCCTGACCTCCGACGCTGTCGGGCCACCCGCCGGTGTCGATCCCCGCGACTGTGGTACACCCACCCGACGCGTCAGTGTCGACACCTATGACCCCTGCGCCACCGTAGTCACCGCAACGCTCCCGCCTGAGGAAGCTGAGGAGGTCGTCGCCGTCCTCGACGCGGTCTGCCGTGAAATGTCCTGTTCACGCGCAGACGGCCTGCTTCATCTGGTCCGCGGTACCGCCGATGTCAGCGTGACCCTGAACATCTACCGCGAGATCAACAGCAAGGTTGCTGCGACATCAGGCGGGCACTGGCTCGACGCCGTCGCGACCGACGCATTCATGGAGCGCGTCACCCACCTCCGGATTCCCGGCCACGAAGCCACGGACACCTATACACCCACCAGGAGGATGGTGGAGTTCCTGGAAGGCGTGTACACCAGTTGTACCTTCCCCGGGTGCGAGGTACCCGCAGCGAAATGCGATATCGACCACGTGCGTCGCTACAACCACGGGGATCCGGACTCCGGCGGGCCGACCGACACCGGGAACCTCCATCCCCTGTGCCGTTCCCACCATCTCCTCAAGACACTCGGCTGGGTCGACGCCACCAAGGCCGGTGACGGCTCGGTGATGTGGTCGAGCGTCGACGACGGGCACACCTATGTCACCGAACCGACGGGGCCTCTCGCCGGATTCGCGAGAACCAGCTTTGCCACCCTGGCGAGCAGGCGCTACAGGACGGTACGGGAGCACAATGAGAGACGAAAGGCAGTACGTGCATCCCAGCAGGCGGTACTCACCGCGGCACGCAGAGCGAGCACGGAAGAGGTGCCGTTCTAGCGACCGATCTTCTGCCTGACCGAATCCCTGCCCAACCGCCAGAACGCCCCGGCAAGAGTGCTGATCTGGGCGGCACGGTGGCGGATCCCCCACGCCGTCACGACCATCAGACTGTCCTTGACGAAACTGCCCGCCAGCTTGGACTCCCCGATCTCCCGCTCGGTGAAGGTGATCGGTACCTCGTCGACGGCGAAACCGCCCTGGACCGCCCGGAAGGCGAGGTCGACCTGGAAGATGTAACCGGCGTTCGACAACTCGTCGAGGTCCAGCGACTCCACCAGCGACCGGCGGTAGGCGCGGTAACCGGCGGTCATGTCGGAGAGCCCGCCGCCGAGGGCGATGGAGATGTAGATGTTCCCCGCCTTGGACAGGAACCACCGGTTCCACGGCCAGTTGACGACCTTTCCGCCGGGAACGTAACGCGACCCGACGACGAGATCCGACCCTGCGTCGACCTGCTCCAGCAACCGGTCCAGCTGCTCCGGGGCATGGGAACCGTCGGCGTCCATCTCGCACAGCACCTGGTAGTCATGCTCGAGCCCCCACCGGAAGCCGGCGACATAGGCACCGCACAGGCCGCCCTTCCCCTCACGGTGGAGGACGTTGATGTGCCCGTCGCCGGCGGCGAGTTCGTCGGCGAGTTCTCCGGTGCCGTCCGGACTGTTGTCGTCGACGATGAGGATGTCCACGCGGTCAGGCTCTGCCGCACGGAGGCGACCCACGATGAGCGGGAGATTCTCCAACTCCTCGTAGGTCGGGATGATGACCAGGGTGCGGTCACTGGGGTTCGTCGAATGTCCCGTAGCCAACCTCTGCCTACCTCTTCTTCTGCCGGAAATTCTTCTGCCGGAAACCTGTATAAAGCACGAATGCTACGCCAACGGCGGCGAGGATCCACTCTCCGACGGGGCCGATGCGTGCCGACAACGTCTCAGTATCGCGCACCGGAACGTCCTCCTGCAAAAGACCCGCACGGGAAATCTCCGTCCGGTCCATCACAGCGCCCTCCGGTGACACGATCGCCGAGACCCCTGAGGTCGCAGCGACAATAACGGACCGGTCGTACTCGATCGCCCGCATCCGGCTGATCGCCAGCTGCTGGAACGTCATGTCGGTGAACCCGAAGGTCGCGTTGTTCGTCGGACTGGCGAAGAGCGTGGCCCCGGCGCGCACCGCATCACGGAACGCGCCGTCGAAGCTCACCTCGTAGCAGGTCGCCACACCGACCCGCACGCCGTCCATGTCCACCACGCCGTCGCCGTCGCCGGGCTTGAAGTCACCCGCCATGTCCACGTACGGGCTGACGTGGCGCAACAGGTCACGGTAGGGCATGTACTCGCCGAAGGGCTGGAGGAACTTCTTCACGTGCTGGTCGCCGGCACCGGTCTCGGGATCCCACACCACGGCGGTGTTCCGGGACCCTTCCTCGTCGCGGGTGAGTGTCCCCACCAGCAGGGGTGCCCCGACGGCCTTCGCGGCGGCGCTGATCTGCTCGGCGGCGCTCTCGTTGACGAAGGGGTTGATGTCCGAGGCGTTCTCCGGCCAGATCACCAGGTCCGGGCGCGGTCGCTCCCCCCGGTCGATCTCCTCGGCGAGTGCGAAGGTCTGCGTGAGGTGGTTGTTCAGTACGGCGCTGCGCTGGGAGTTGAAGTCCAGCCCGAGCCGTGGAACGTTGCCCTGTACGGCGACGACGTTGAGGGTCTCGTCGACGTCACCTCCCCACGAGGTCGGGACAGCGCCCAGGACGAGTCCACCGCCCACGGTCACGGCCACGGCGGAGGCCGTGGTGACGTAGCGGCGGCGCGTCAGCAGCGCGAGCGCCACACCGGTGAGTACCACCGCGAAGGTGACCAGGGCAGGCCCGGCCACCGTCGACCACTCTGCCAGCGGCCCGGTGATCTGGCCCCACGCGACCCGGGCCCATCCGAATCCACCGAAGGGCCATGAGGCGCGGAGCCACTCCGTGGCCACGAACCAGGCAGGCACCGTCACGAGCAGAAGGGCCGATCGGCCGTGACGTTTACGGCCGCCCCTGTCCCACGCCCGTGCCACGACGCAGATCAGTCCCAGGCCCAGCCCGAAGAGCAGGCTGTAAAGGGATTCGAGGAGGGACAGCCCGATCCACGCGATGGCACCGACGTACTCGCCGACCCAGGGCAACAGGAACAGGAAGCACACCAGGCCCTGGACCCAGCTGAGCCACATCACCCACCGTCGGACGTTACGGGGCCCGGTCGCGTCCGTGGGAGCGCCTGACACCGCGCGGTCCACCGCGATGAAGAAGAGCGCGAAGCCCAGTGGGGCCGCCCACCACAGACCGGTGGGCTGGTAGGAGGCGAACTGGGCCACCCCGGCGGCCGCTGCAGCGGCCGTCAGCAGGAGGAAACGGATCACGCCCTGTCGTCCCTGCTGTCATCCCTGTCGTCGAACTCGTCGGTGCGGTGGTCGATGACCTCGCCCCATCCGTCCACGTCCCGGGTCTGCGGCATGCTCACACCGGAGACGGTCGTGAAGGACGCGCCGCCGAAACTGGTGATCCTGCGGCGCAGCGCGCCGCCCAGCCCGCGACGCACCAGCGAGCGGGTCGGCGGCAGGAGCAGGACGATGCCGAGCACGGCGGTGACCAGTCCGGGCAGGGCGACGAGGACGGCACCGACGGCGCTCAACGCGGCGTCGGCGGTGAGCCGGCCCGGGTGTGCCCGGTCGGTCATCGACCGCCGGACAAGTTCACGGAACTGCCACCCGGCGAGCAGCATGCCGCCGATGAACGTCGCCAGGACCAGCAGGACCGTCCACCCGAACCCGATCCACTTCCCGACCAGGAAGAACACGAGGATTTCGGCGACGATGTACAGCAGGGGCAGCAGTCTGGGCATACTCCCCACCCTACCGCGGTGCCCGTCGCCACAGTGCTCTCGGGACCAGCGGCATGATCCGGGCCAGGACGGCGAGTTTCCGGGGGACCCACACGTCGCTCCGTCGCGAGGCCAGTGCGGTCACCGTGGCGTCAGCGACGACGTCCGGCGTCACCGACATCGGCGCCGGGTCCATCCCCTCGGTCATGCGTCCGATGACGAATCCGGGACGGACCACCGTCAGCCGGACCCCGGTGCCGCGCAGCGCGTCCTGCATGCCCTGGCAGAATCCGTCGAGGCCGGCCTTCGCCGAGCCGTAGACGTAGTTCGGTCGACGGACCCGTGCACCGGCGATCGAGGAGAAGGCGACGAGGTCACCTCGTCCGCGTGCCGCCATCCGCGTGGACAGTTCGGTGAGCAGGACGGCCTGGGCGGTGAAGTCGGTGTGCAGGATACGTTCGACCTCTCCCCCGTCGTGCTCGGCGAGGTCCTGGTCGCCGAGGACCCCGAAGGTCGCGACCGCGGTGTCGATCGGACCGGACGCCTCGATGGTGTCGATGACGCCTGCCTGACCGGTGCAGTCGGAGGCGTCGAAGTGGACGGTCTCCACCCGGGTTGCCCCGGCCTCCTGACATGCGGTCACCAGGTCCGCGAGGGCGTCGGGGCGTCGTGCGGCCAGGACGATGTCGTTGCCGGCGGCGAGCCGGGTGATGATCTCCGCTCCGATCTCGCTGGTGGCACCGAACAGTGCGATGCGTGTCATGCGGGCACCTCTGACGTGCCGACGGCGGTGAGGTCGTGCGTCGTGGTGTTGAGCGGTGTGCAGCCGTCGGCGGTGAGGACCACGATGTCCTCGATCCGCGCACCCCACCGGCCGGGGACGTAGATCCCGGGTTCGACGGAGAAAGCCATCCCCTCGGTCAGCACGGTGTCGTTCCCGGCGATGATGAACGGTTCCTCGTGGCCGGAGACACCGATGCCGTGACCGGTGCGGTGGGTGAAGTAGTCGCCGTACCCGGCGGCGTCGATGATCTCGCGGACCACGCTGTCGAGTTCGGCGGCGGTGACACCGGGCCGCGCGGCGGCCACTCCCGCGTCCTGCGCGTGCTGCAGGACGCGGTAGGCCTCCTGCTGCTCCTCGGAGGCGGCACCGAGCACGTAGGTGCGGGTGCAGTCGGAGTGGTAGCCGGAGTCGAGGGTGCCGCCGATGTCGACGACGACCACGTCCCCCTCACCCAGGACGCGGTCGGAGTAGCTGTGGTGCGGGTCGGCCCCGTGCGGTCCGGAACCGACGATGACGAAGTCCACGGCGACGTGCTCGGCGAGGATCAGGGTGGTGAGCTCGGCGGCGACCTCGCGCTCGGTGCGTCCCGCCCGCAGCAGGCCCGGAACCTGCCGGTGGACGGCGTCGATGGCGTGGCCCGCGCGGGCGAGTTCGGCGATCTCGACGTCGTCCTTGACCATGAACACGTCACGCAGCACCGTGGTGGCGTTGCGGGTCCGCACTCCCCTGCCCTGGAGGGTGAGCAGGTGGTCGGCGGTCATGGTGCCGGAGACCGCGACGGTGGCACCGTCCGGCAGGCCGAGCAACTCCACGGGATCCTCCCCGTCGTTCCACGGCACGACCTCGACCCCGGCCTCCCCCGCCACGCCGTCACGGAGGGCGGCGGCGTCCACGCCGGGGACGACGATTCTACGCGACGACGGGCCGACCACCAGCGCGGCGAAACGTTCGTGGGTCTCGATGTCGGAGTCGAGGAGGAACCGCAGGTCCGGGCCGGGGGTCAGCACCGCCGCGGCGAGACCCTGCTCGTCGAGGAGCCGTGCGACGGCGTCGAGACGGGCGGTGTAGGTGGGGACAGGAAAGCTCATGGGAAGCCAGTGTAGGCCAGAGCCGGTCCCCTACGCGCCCAGTTCCACCACGCCCCGCCGGATCGCCGGTACAGCCTTCCTGGCGGAGGCCTTCACGGAGGACGAGTACCCGGTGTGACGGATCTGCTCCAGCAGGTCGATGACCCGGTTGCACCAACGCACGAAATCACCGGCGCTCAACGTCGCCCCGGACGCTTCCGCGGCACGCAGGCAGTAGTCCAGGGGTGCGCCGGCAGCCCACTGGTGCACCGCCGTGGCGAAGCCCATGTCCGGGTCACGGGTCAGCGGCAGCCGGTGCCGGGACTCGTCGGAGACGAGCTCGCCGTGGATGCGGAAGACCGCGCTCACCGCGTCGGCCAGTGCTTCCGTGGGGACACCGTCCTCGTGACGGCCCTCGCTCTCCCGCCGGTTCTCGAAGACGCAGGTGGATACCACGGCGGCGAGCTCGGCGGGATCGAGGTCGTCCCACACACCGCGACGCAGGCACTGGGCGACGAGGAGATCCGCCTCATGGTGGACCTGGGCGAGTCGCCGCCCCTCCGCGGTGACGCGGGTGCCGGTGCGGTCGGCGGACGGGGCCGCCTCGTCCCGCTCCACGTAGTCGAGCTCACCGAGGAGGTCGAGGATACGGTCGAAGGTCCGTGACAGTGACTCGGTCTCCGGGGCGACGACCTCCAACTCGCGTTCGAGGGTACGTCGGGCCGCGACGACCCGCTCCGCCGGGCGTACCAGGTCCTCACGCTCGGCCAGCAGGTGGACGGGATGCACGTGTACCTTGTCGCGGAGTTCGGCGGCCTTTCGGGAGCCGCTCTTCGCCTTCGGCTTGAGGACGCGTGGCCGGTCGACCTTCTGCCGACGCAGGTTGGACGCCACGGCGCGGGCGTTGCGCTTCGGACTGCGCTGGACGCCCTTGTGCAGCGACATGTGCCCCAGGGGGACGGGGACGTTGCCGAACGTCTCGGCACTCACCGGGCCGCACCACCCGTCCTCGGTGATGATCCAGGGGCGGGGACGGCGGTGGTCGGAGTCGCTGCGGGCCACGGTGGCGAGTTGCGGATGCCGACCGGTCGGCAACGCGATGATGTCGCCGACGGACAGGCTGGACAGCAGCCGGGCGGTCTCGGCCTGCCGGTCGGAGGCGGAGTCCTTCTTCGCCCGACGTTCCTCCAGGGTGAGGTCCCGGCGGAGTCCGGCGTACTCGATGGCGTCCTCGGCGCTGACCTTCGCCCCCCGGAGCGAGGACAAGGCCTTCGACAGGTCCCGTTCCAGGCTGGCGAGGTCGCGTCGGCGCCGGCTCGCCCGCTCCGCCTGTTCCACCACCGTGGACGCCGCCTGGTACTGGGCGAACGAGCGGTCGAGCAGACGGTGGGACTCGGTGTAGCCCTTCGTGGAGATCAGGTTGACCGCCATGTTGTACCCCGGGCGGAACGTGGAGTCCAGGGGGTAGGTGCGGGTCTGGGCGAGGTTGGCCACCGCGTACGGGTCGATGCCCTTGGACCACAGCACCAGTGCGTGGCCTTCGGTGTCGATGCCCCGGCGGCCGGCGCGTCCGGTGAGCTGGGTGTACTGACCCGGTGTGAGGTCCACGTGGGCCTCGCCGTTGAATTTGATGAGCTTCTCGAGCACCACGGTGCGCGCGGGCATGTTGATGCCCAGTGCGAGGGTCTCGGTCGCGAAGCAGACCTTCAGCAGGCTGCGGGAGAACAGGTCCTCGACGATGTGCCGGAACGCGGGGAGCATCCCGGCATGGTGCGCCCCGTAGCCGTTGCCCAGGGCCCGGCGCCACTGGCGGAACCCGAGCACCCCGAGATCCTCGGACGGGATGCCGTCGACGCCCCTGTCGACGGTGGCGAGGATCTCGTCGCGTTCGGTGTCGGTGGTCAGACGTACACGGTCGACGAGCAGCTGACGGACCGCACCGTCGCAGCCGGCGCGGGAGAAGATGAAGTAGATCGCCGGGAGCATCGATGCGCCGCGCATCTGGGCGACGACATCGGACCGTTTCGGCCCCTGACGCCGGCCTGACTCCTCCGCCCGGGTGGCCGCGGCGACGACGGCCCGGTTGACGTCGGTGTCCTTCCCGCTGCCGTAGAGCGGCATGATCTGCGATCCGACCATCATCGACTGGTGCAACGGGACGGGACGGTGGGTGGTGACCACGAGGTCGGTCTGGCCGCGCACCGTGGAGAGCCAGGAGCCGAACTCCTCGGCGTTGCTCACCGTCGCCGACAGACTGACCAGGATCACCGACGGGTCGAGGTTGAGGATGGTCTCCTCCCAGACCGGCCCGCGGGACGGGTCGGCGAGGAAGTGGACCTCGTCCATCACCACGTGGGTGAGGGTGTCGAGACGGTCGGAGTCGGCGTAGATCATGTTGCGCAGGACCTCGGTGGTCATCACGACCACCGGGGCGTCACCGTTGATGCTGACGTCGCCGGTGAGCAGGCCGACCCGGTCCTCCCCGTAGCGTGCGACGAGGTCGTGGTACTTCTGGTTGCTCAGTGCCTTGATCGGGGTGGTGTAGAAGCAGGTGCCGTCGAGGCGGAACGCCTCGTGGACGGCGAACTCCCCCACCACGGTCTTTCCGGCGCCGGTGGGGGCGCAGACGAGGACGCCGCGGCCCTCGGCGACGGAGGTTGCGGCGGTGAGCTGGAACTCGTCCAGCGGGAAGGGGTACGCGGCGGCGAAGGCCGCGACGGCTGCCGGGAGGGTGCCCGGGTCAGAGGAGGTCATCGAGATTGTTGTGGTCCATCCTGGGTGTCGTGGGGGTGGGGGTGGGGGTCGGGGCCGCGCGTGGTGCGCTGAGCCGGGAGGCGGGGGCGATCGAGGACGCTGTTTCGTCGTCGAGGTCATCGGGAACACCGTCGACCCCGTCGATGCCGGCCTTCCTCGCACGCCGTCGGTCGTTGACGCGGGCGATCTGGATCGCGATCTCCATCATGAAGACCAGCGAGATCGCGAGGATCACCATGGAGACGGGATCCTGTCCCGGGGTGATGAAGGCCGCGAAAATGAAGAGCACGAGGATGATGTACCGACGCTTGTCCTTGAGGACCTGGTAACTGAGAATTCCGGTGAGATTGAGCATCACCGTGATCAGCGGCAGTTCGAAACTCACCCCGAAGATCAGCAGCAGGCCGAGGGCGAAGTTGAAGTACGAACTGCCGTTGAGCGCGGCGATCTGGGCTTCGTCACCGATGGTGAGCAGGAACTCCAGTCCGAAGGCCAGGACGAAGTAGGCCAGAACTGCGCCGATGACGAAAAGAAGTGTTGCCGCAGTGACGAAGGTCTGTGTCCAGCGCCTCTCATTCTTCCTCAGTCCCGGGGTGATGAAACCCCAGATCTGGGTCAGCCAGACAGGCGCCGACAATACCAGCCCGGCAAGGAAGCCAACTTTGAGCCGCAGCATGAACATTTCGAAGGGGCCGGTTGCGAGGAGGCGGCATTCGCCGTCGGATGCTCCGAACCGGTTCTCCGGGGGCAACTGGCAGTAGGGGTCCTTGAGGATCTCGCCGAGACTCGGGGTGCCGAAAACCCCGTTGGAGTACCACAGATACCCCAGGACAGTGCCGACACCAATCGCTGCCAGCGCGATCAGGATCCGTCGCCGGAGTTCCTTGAGATGCTCGACGAGAGACATCTCGGCATCCGTCGGGCGACGCTGCTTCCTCGCCAGGCGTCGTGTGCGCGGCACACGGACCCGACGGGGAGCCTCAGGGGAACTGTCAGCCATTGCTCTTCGGGGTGGTCTTCAGGTCATTCAGCTCCGTTGCGGCGACAGGCTCGTCGTACACCGTCGGCGCGGCAGCGGATTCGACCGCGGGAGTGGTGCCGTCCTTCTTCATCTCGGTCATCTCCGACTTGAAGATACGCATGGACCGCCCGAGGGAGCGTGCCATGGTCGGCAGTTTGGCGGCACCGAAGAGAAGGACGAGTACGAGTACGACGATGAGCAGTTGCATGGGTCCGGGCATCATGGGGTTGTCGCTCCTCGGCCGGTCAGGCCTGGTTGTTCTTGTCGTGGTCGGTTACCGGGTCGGTGGCACCAGCGTCAGTGGTGGGGCCGCCGTCGACGGAGGACGGCTGTCCGTCGTTCTTCATCTCGGTCATCTCCGACTTGAAGATGCGCATTGACCTGCCGGCGGACCGGGCGAGCGTCGGTAGCTTCGTTGCCCCGAAGAGCAGGACGATGACGAGGAGAATAATGAGTATCTCAGGCCAACCGAGGGATCCCATGGGCTAGTGCCTTTCCGTCGTGTGGATCAGTCACCGGTAACCCTACGCCAGAGAGCGGTAGGCATCCAGCGCAGCACGGGCGCGGCGGGCCACGCGGTGGGAGAGATCACAGCCGGTGTCCGTGGTGTCAGCGTCGGCCGCGGGGCTCTGTGGCGCCACCGACCGGATCGTCGGCGCGTAGGCCAGGAGGAAGCGCTCCAACCAGTCCCCTGTGTCCGGGATCGCCGCACGCAGCGCGCCGGTGTCGTCGTCGATCTGCCAGATCGGCAGGTACTCGAACATCCACGCCGCGCCGTTCTCCAGCTCGATCTCGGCCCAGCGCTGACCGTCACGGTCGAAACCGAAGGGGTCGTCGGCGTCGATCTCACGCTCCCGGGCCTCCGGGGCGACCCGGTCCGTGACCCGGACGCGGGACATCCGGGACACGTTGAAGCAACGCTGGACGTCGGTGTCGTCCCGGGCCCACAGGTACGCCTGTCCGTCGATGAACTCCAACTGGTCAGGGACGAGCTCACGGTGACGCACCGAGTCCGAGGACGCCGAGCGGTAGGTCAGTACCACCCACCGGCGCGTCGACAGTGCCTCCCGCAGGGCCGGCAGGTTCCCGGCCAGTACGGCAGACCCCCCGTCTGCGGGGGTGCCGGCTCCGGCGTCAGGTCGCGCAGGTGTGGTGAACTCGTCGGCGACGAAACGGTCGCGGCGGTCCCGGACGTCCCGCTGCAGGTCACGGATCACCTCCGCGGCGGCGTCGATGTCGGCGCGCCCGGGGCCGGTGACCACACTGGCCAGCCGGTCCAGACTGAGCAGCAGCGCGCCCGACTCCGCGGTCGTCAACGACGGCGCGCGGTCGAGCCCGAGCGACGACATGACGTCGACGTGCATGCCCGAGGTCGTGAACTCCAGCAGCGAGCCCGGGAGATACGGTGGAAGGCCGCAGGTCGCGGCCTGCGTCAACTCACGACGGAGTTGGGGCACGCTCACCCCGAACTGTGCCGCGGCCCGCATCAGCGAGCCGTCCGGATGGCGACGGAACCAGGCGACGGCGGTCAGGATGCGCCGGACCTGCCAGGTGGTGTAGCCGACGGTGCGTCGGCGCGGGGCGGACTCGGTCATGGCCGGTCCTCCTGTCCCCCGAAGGTGCGCACGGCGTCCTCCAGGTGGGCGATGATGTCGGACACGAGGTCGGGTGGGTCCACCACCAGCACATCCGTGGCATAGGAGGCCGCGGTACGGATCAGCCAGCGTCGGTCGACGGGACCGAGCGGGTGCCCACCGTCGTCACCGGCAGGACCGGCGAGCACACGGAGTTCCTGGGCGCCGTCGGTGAGGAAACGTACCCGGGCGGTGACCATCGTCGAGGAGGCCTTCAACCCCTCGGTCACAAGCTCGGCGGCAGGACGGCCCGGCGCGCGGTGCCGGATCAGTGTCGCGGCGGTCTCCAGGTCGGCGATGCGGGACAGGCGGAAGGTGCGCTGCCCGTCCCGGTCGAGATCGAATCCGGTGAGGTAGAGCCGGCCGTCAACGGCGGCCACCGCCCAGGGGTCGAGGTGGCGCACCTGCGGTTGTTCGGTCAGCGCCGGCCAGTAGTGGAAGGTCAGGCTCAGATTGCGGTCCAGACAGACGTTCAGGGCCTCGATGTCGGCGTCGGTGAGGTCGACGGCGTCGGGCACCGGGGCGGAGAAACCGGGATCGCCGCCGTCGGCGTCGGAGGCAGGGGCAACGGTCGACAACTTCTGCAGCGCCTGGCGCACCGGCGCGGCCAGGGACTGGTTCGGTACCCACTGGACCGCCGGCCGCAGGGCCTGCCACCGGGCGTCGGTGAGGGCGAGGTCAGGAAGGAAACTGGACGTGGGGTCAAGGCCGTAGTGCAGTTCGGGGTGCCCGTCGGTGTCGGTCCCGGTGGATTCGGTGACGACGAGGCCGAGGTCGTCGATCAGCGAGCGGTCCCGGTCGAACCGCCGGCGGACGGTGTCGGCGTCGCCCGCGTAGCCGTCGACGTGACTGTGGATCCAGGTGAACGGACGGGGGTGGTCCGTCAGCGCGAGGATGAGGTTGAGCAGGCGGGAGGACGCCGGGTCCCAGTGCACCTCCGCCGGGCGGTTCCGGGTGCTCACCGCGGGTCCTCCTCCAGGATCTCGAGGAGCTGGTCCAGGCCGTCGGCGGTGGGGGTGAACGGGTCCGGGAGGACGATCTCGGCGCCGCCGTCCCCGTTGACCTTCAGGCGGGTCCAGTCCACCGTGGTCTGCCGCGCGCTGGCTTCCGCCGCGGTGAGGAACCGGCCGCGTGCGGCGGCGCGTGTCGTCGGCGGGGCCGTCTGTGCGGCGGTGGCGATGTCGGCGGGGTCCACGAGGGTGGCCGCCTGCCCCCGACGTGCCAGCATGTGGAACAGTCCGCGGTCCGGGTTGATGTCGTGGTAGGTCAGGTCGACCTGGGCGAGCCGGGGGTCGGTGATGTCGAGGGATCCGCGTTCGGCGACCCGGTCGAGGAGCTTCTTCTTGATCACCCAGTCGATCTCGGTGTCGACGGCGGAGAAGTCGCCGGATTCCACGCAGTCGAGCACCCTCCCCCACAGGTCGACCACGGGGAGGAGTTGGGAGGTCGGGGTGCCGGAGTCGGTCTCCGGTCGGTTGTCGAGCCAGTCGACGGCCGCGGCGTGGAAAGCCCGCTGGATGCCCAGCGGTGTCGCGGTGCCTCCGTCGCGCAGGGACAGTGGTGTGGTGCCGGTGGCGTCGCGGGCGATCTCGCGGATCGAGCGGATCTCGTTCGAGAGTTCGCAGTCCGGCAGGGCGACCCCGGCCTCGATCATCTCGAGCACCAGCAGAGCGGAGCCGACCTTCACCGCGGTGGTGGTCTCGGACATGTTCGAGTCACCGACGATGATGTGCAGGCGGCGGTACCGGGAGGAGTCCGCGTGCGGTTCATCGCGGGTGTTGATGATCGGGCGCGAGCGTGTGGTGGCGGACGACACCCCTTCCCACACGTGGTCGGCGCGCTGGGACAGGCAGTAGCCGGGGCCGAAGTTCTCGTTCGGGGCCCCGGCGGTCGGCACGCTGATCTTGCCCGCGCCGCAGATCAGCTGGCGGGTCACCAGGAACGGCAGCAGCTGGGCCGAGAGGCTCTTCAGCGGCATGTCCCGGCCCACCAGGTAGTTCTCGTGGCAGCCGTAGGAGTTGCCGACCGAGTCGGTGTTGTTCTTCAGCAGGTAGACCTTGCCGCCGATCCCGCGCTCGTTCAGTGACGCCTCGCACCGGGAGGCCAGTTCATGGAAGATCTGTTCCCCGGCACGGTCGTAGGCGACCAGCTGGTGCAGTGAGTCGCACTCGGCGGTGGCGAACTCCGGGTGCGCGCCGACGTCGAGGTACACCCGGGAGGCGTTGGGCCAGTAGACGTTGCTGCTGCGGTACTTCTCCACCACCGGGGCGAAGAGGTGCCGGGCGACCTCGTCCGGGCCGAGCCGACGGTGACTGTCGAGCACGCTGGTGATACCGAATTCGGTCTCCAGGCCCATGATCCGGCGGGTGAACACGCGCGGTCCGGACGACACAGGCGGTACGGGCGACGTGACTACTGCCCGCCCTTCTGCACGTAGGACTTCACGAACTCCTCGGCGTTGGACTCCAGCAGACCGTCGATCTCATCCAGCAGGTCGTCGGTGCCGCTGACCTTGAGCTGCTCCTGCCCGGAGGCGGCGTCAGTGTCGTGCAGGCCGGTGTCCTCGTCGGCGGGCCCGCGGCCCCCGTGCACCTGGCCCTGGTGAGAGCCGCCCGTCGAGCCTGATCCGGCTGCCATGTGGAACCACTTCCTTCAGGAATGCGTGAATGCGTGGGTGATAGTGAAACTGTGTTCTTGTGCCTACAGGCTAGCAGTCGACGCCGTCGAGGGAGCCGGGAATGAGTTCGCCCAGCACCCGGACGAGCCCGGCGGCGTCAGTGACGTCGGTCAGGGCGTCCTGCAGCTGCTCCGCGGTCCCCTGCAGCGGGTCGGAGAGCAGCACCCGTGTCGTCGACGACGCCCCGTAGGGGGTGTCCAGGACCAGCGTGTCCCAGTTCGCCGCGAGCAGTTCGTCGGAGAACCGCCGGGCGACCTCGCCGCGCAGCCAGGCGCGGGTGTCGGTGGGCGCCTGGCCGGCTGCGGCGGCGACGTCCTCGGCGGGGACGAGGGTGCGCATCCGGCCCTTCCGGACCAGGGCGTTGTACAGCCCCTTCGCCGGGTCGATGTCGTGGTACTGGATGTCGACCACAGCCAGCGTGGGATGGTCCCAGTCGAGGCCACGGGCCCGGTAGGCGGTGAGCAGACTGAGTTTGGCCGTCCAGTCCAGCCGGTCGGCGGTGCTGGCGGGGTCCCGCTCCAGGTCGTCGAGAATCTCCCCCCACAGTTCCAGCACGAGGTCGTCGGTGGTGTGGCGGCGGGTGGGCGGGACGGCGTCGGTGACCCGGCGACGGATCTCGCGCTGGATGTCGACCGCGGTGCGTTCCACGTTGCCGTAGAGCCGCAGCGGGGCCGCGCAGTCCAGGTCCCGGGAGACCTGCTGGACGGCGGCCACCGGCTCGTAGAGGGCCAGGTCGGAGAAGTCCGCGCCTGCGCCGACGGCGTCGAGTACGAGCGCGGTGGTGCCGAGTTTGAGGAAGGTGGCGTACTCCGAGAGGTTCGCGTCCCCGATGATCACGTGCATCCGGGCCCAGTCGTCGCCCACGTGGGACTCGTCGCGGGTGTTGATGATGCCCCGGTTGAGCGTGGTCTCCAGGGAGACGGTGGTCTCGATGTAGTCGGCGCGCTGGCTGATCTGGAAGCCCGGGGACTGGCTCTCGGCGCCGAGGCCCAGACGTCCGGCGCCGGTGTAGATCTGCCGGGTCACGAAGTGCGGGATCAGTGCGGCCTGGACGGCGTCGGTGTTGTAGGCGCGTGGGTAGAGGTAGTTCTCGTGGGAACCGTAGGAGGCGCCCTTGCCGTCCACGTTGTTTTTGTGGATCTTCAGGGTGGGCTGGTCCTCGATCTCCCCGGACGCCTGCGCGGCGGTGTGCATCACCCGTTCGCCGGCCTTGTCCCAGATCACCGCGTCCCAGGCGTTGGTCGTCTCCGGCGAGGAGTATTCGGGGTGCGCGTGGTCGACGTAGAACCGGGCACCGGAGGTGGTGACCACATTCGCCGAGCCCAGGGCGTTGGGGTCGATGACCGGGGCGGTGCGGTAGCGGCGCAGGTCGAAACCGCGCACATCGCGCAGTGGGGACTCGGCGTTGTAGTCCCACCGGGTCCGCCGGTTCACCCCCAGCCCTGTCGCCCCCGCGTAGGCGACGACGGCCTGGGTGGACGTCTCGATCGGGCTGGCGTGGGGGTCGCCCTCGGCGATGATGCCGAACTCGGTCTCGGTGCCGATCAGGCGGCGGGGCGCGTCGCTCACTGGTCGGCCTTCCGGTCTGCCCCACGGTCGGCCCCACGGTCGGCCATGGTGATCTCCACGACCCGGCGTGACGAGTGACCGGAGATCCGGGCCCATTCGGCGGGATTGGTGGTGTCGGGCAGGTCGTCGTTGTCCCGGCATTCCTCGTCGACGGCGGTGTCCACGTGGGCCTCGGTGACCCCGTCGCCCTCGTCGCGCAGCACGTCCTTGATGGCGAGCTTCTTGACCCGGTCGACGATGTTGGCCAGCATCGCACCCGAGGCGAAGTCGCGGAAGAACAGGTCGGTGTGGGTGCCGTCGGCGTAGTGCAGCGTGAGGTAGGGGCGGTCGTCGGAGTAGAGGTTGTCGATCACCCGGGCGCGCAGCCCGGCGGCGGCGGCCTCCGGCCCCCCGGCGGCCTCGCTGAGCGCACTCGACATCGGGACCTCCGCGGTGAGGTACTTCTCCAGGATGTCGGCGGCGGCGGCACGGTCGGGTCGCTCCACCCGGATCTTCACGTCGAGACGACCCGGACGCAGGATCGCCGGGTCGATGAGTTCCTCCCGGTTGGAGGCGCCGATGACGATGACGTTGCGCAGACCCTCCACGCCGTCGATCTCCGCCAGCAGCTGCGGCACCACGGTGGACTCGACGTCGGACGAGACACCGGTGCCACGGGTGCGGAAGATGGCCTCCATCTCGTCGAAGAAGATGATCACCGGCTGACCGGCGGAGGCGATCTTGCGGGCGCGTTCGAAGATCAGCCGGATCTGACGCTCGGTCTCACCGACGAACTTGTTGAGCAGCTCCGGGCCCTTGATGTTCAGGAAGTACGACTTCGCGTCCGGTGTTCCCGCCTCGGAGTTGATCTTGCGGGACAGGGAGGACGCCACCGCCTTGGCGATCAGCGTCTTGCCGCAGCCGGGTGGGCCGTAGAGCAGCACGCCCTTCGGGGGCAGCAGTCCGTAGTCGCGGTAGAGCTCGGGATGAAGGAACGGCAGCTCGACGGCGTCGTGGAGCTGTTCGATCTGACTCTCCAGGCCACCGATGTCGGTGTAGGAGACGTCCGGGACCTCCTCGAGCACCAGGTCCTCGACCTCGGCGCGGGAGATCACCTCGAAGGCGTACCCGGCGCGGCGGTCGACGATGACGCTGTCGCCGGGGCCGACCTGTTTCGCGGCGAGTTCCGAGGTGAGGGCGCCGGCGCATTTCATCAGGGCCTCCTCCCCCAGCTTGTCGGCGACGACGATGCGGTCAGCGTCGACGACCTCGACGACCGTGCCGATGTCGCCGGCGTCGGCGTAGCCGCAGACCTCGACGACCTGCTGACCCTCCCCCAGTCGCACCAGGGCGCCGGGGTGGAGCTCTCCCGGGGAGACCCGGGGGCTGACGGCCAGTCGCATCCGACGTCCGGCGGTGTAGACCTCGGCGGTCAGACCACCGTCCCCGGTGTCCAGCAGGGTGCCGTAGGTGCTCGGAGGTTCGGCGAGGGCGTCCAGCCGGGAGTTCAGTTCGTCCAGCTTGTCGCGGCTGGACTTGAGCATCTCGGTGAGTTTCGCGTTGCGGGTACCCAGGGTCCGGTTGGCCAGTTGCAGCTGGCGGTAGGACTCAGGGCCGGAGTCGACCCGGGCGGTCGGTCCGTCATGGAGATTCTGGTCCGTGGTGTGCTGCGTCATAGGGGGCCAGTCTACATGCGGAGGAAAGGTAGCCTATCCAGTACCGCCGAAATGCACTACTTCCGCGCCCGTCGCTGTGGCCGCGGCGCCACGGTACCGTCGGCGAGTCGACGTGCCCAGACCAGGAAGGCGGTGTGGGCGTTCATCCGGTGCTCCGGGCGGGTGGCCAGCCCCTCGACCTTCCATTCGCGGACCAGCGACTCCCACGCCTTCGGTTCGGTGAAGCACCCCAGTTCACGGATGCCCTCCATGACCTTCATCAGCTGAGGGACCGTGGCGACGTAGGTCATGAAGACTCCGCCGGGGATGAGCAGGTCGCGGACGGTGTCCAGGCATTCCCAGGGGGCGAGCATGTCCAGGATGACCCGGTCGACCGGGCCGTCGGTGTCCTCGACGGTGACGTCGTTGAGGTCGCCGAGACGCAGGTCCCAGTTCGCCGGGTGCTCCCCCATGTACTCGGTCACGTTGTTCTCCGCGTACTCCAGGTGGTCCTCGCGGATCTCGTAGGAGATCAGCTGACCGTGCCCGCCGACGGCACGGAGCAGCGTCATCGACAGCGCACCGGAGCCGGCCCCGGCCTCGAGGACCTTGGCACCGGGGAAGATGTCGCCCTCCACCAGGATCTGCGCGGCGTCCTTGGGGTAGATCACCGCGGCACCGCGGGGCATCGAGAGCACGTGGTCGACCAGCAGGTGCCGGAAACACAGGTACTCGCCGCCGACGTGGGAGACGACGACGGTGCCCTCGTCGCTGCCGATGATGTCGTCGTGCCTGATCTCGCCCTTGTGGGTGAAGTAACTGCCACCGGTCTCCAGGGTGATGGTGTAGTGGCGGCGTTTGGCGTCGGTGAGCTGGACCCGGTCGCCGGGCTGGAACGGGCCGGAGTAGGCCACGGTGTTCCCCTTTACGTTGGTGCGGCAGTGGACCCGATCAGTGTAACGGCCGGTCGGCGCACACGCGCTCAGCGGGCTCGGAAGGCTCACAGGGCCGTGGGGACCCCGCAGACCCCCGCCCGGCACACCTGGACCACCGCTGTCCCGGGTGCGTCGCCGGTGCCGAGCATCCGGGCGCCCTGTTCGACGGGCAGGACCAGGCAGGACGTCCCCAGCGTCGAGCGCAGTGCCGAGACCTGCTCCGCGGACGCCCCGGAGACGGTGGCCTGGACGGGGCCGGCGAGGTGGCACTCCAGCGCACTCAGCCAGCCGCCGGCCTGCGCCAGATGCTGGTCGACGACGCCGGTGTGGGCGTCGAGGATCCGACGTGCCTCGGCCGACCAGCGGGCACCGAGGGCACGCAGGTCGGCGTCGTCGAGGGAGGTGGCCAGTGTGCCGGCCATGCTCAGAGCTTCCGCCAGCACCGACACCGCCGAGGGTGTCGCCCCGTCGTAGGGGTCCCGGGGGCGCACCCCGGTACCGGCGACAGACGTGGCGGCGTCGTACCAGGTGCCCGGGCCACGGTGGAAGGTGAGCTGGGTGTGGCGCACCAGTTCCGAGACCGCCGCCGGGACGTCCAGCCCGCCGCCGGTCTCGTCGGTCTCGCCGGTCTCGCCCCGGTGCTCCCACAGGCGGACGAGGGCGAGCAACAGCCAGGCGCAGTCCTCCAGTGTGCCTGGTGCCTGCGGGGAGCCGGTGCACCGCACCACCTCGACGATGCCGCCGTCGGCGTCGGTGGTCACCGCGTGACCCCACAGGGCGGTGGTGACCGCGGCCCCGGACCCCGGGTCCCCGGCCTCGGTGAGCGCGACCGCCGCCATGGCGTTCCACGCCGTGACGACCTTGCCGTCGACCGCGGGGCGGGGCCGGGACGAACGCGCCTGCCGTAGGGCGTCACGCAGCTCAGACGACAGCGGCAGGCCCTCGCGCCGGGTGAGGACGACACGTCCGTCCACGTCACCGTCACCGGACAGTCCCAGACCCTCCAGTTCACCGGGGGCCCAGGTGTAGGTGAATCCCTCGACGCGGGTGCCGTCGACGACGGTGTCGGCGTCGAGTCCGCTGGCCAGCAGCCCGGGCACACCGGTGCCCAACCCGTGGGTCAGGAACGACCGGGTGAGTCCGACGGCTTCAGCGACGAGCGCGTCGTCGGGCCGTCGGGCGCTGTAGGCGGCCAGGGCGCGCAGCAGCAGGGCGTTGTCGTACAGCGTCTTCTCGAAATGCGGGACCGTCCAGTTCTCGTCCACGCAGTAGCGGTGGAAGCCGCCCTCGACCGGGTCGACCAACCCGCCCTGCAGCAGCGCCGCCGTCGTGCGTCCCACGATGTCCAGCACCTGCGTCGAGGCGGTGTCGGAGTCCGTGCGCTCCGCCCACCGCACCAGGCCCAGCAGCGCCGCCGCCGGCGGGAACTTCGGGGCACCGCCGAATCCGCCGGTCGGGTGCTCGGAGGCCCGCATCTTCTGCACGATCCGTGTCGGCAGTTCCGCGGTGGCGTCCTGTGCGGCCCACGACGCTCCCGCACCGTCCTCCTCCCCACTGGCCTGGATCGCCTCGTTGAGCCGGGCGGTCAACTCGTCCACCCGGTCCCGTTCCTCCGTCCAGGTCCGCGCCACCGCCTCGAGGACCTGGCGGAACGACGGTCTGCCCTGCTTCGGGACCGGCGGGAAGTAGGTGTCGGCGAAGAACGGCCGCCCCTCGGTGTCCGTGACCACCGTCATCGGCCAGCCCCCCTGCCCACTCAGGGCGAGGGCGGCCTGCATGTAGTACGCGTCGACGTCCGGGTGCTGCTCCCGGTCGACCTTCACCGCCACCATGTTCCCGTTGATCAGCGCGGCGGTCTCCGCGTCGCTGAAGGACTCTGCGGCCATCACGTGGCACCAGTGACAGGTGGCGTAACCGATCGACACCAGGACGGGCACACCACGCTCCCGGGCCTCGGCGAAGGGTTCCGGGCCCCAGGGCTGCCAGTGCACCGGGTTGTCGGCGTGGGCCTGCAGGTACGGGGACGTCGATCCGGCGAGACGGTTGGAGTTCATGCCCACCACGGTAGCCGGAGGTGCCCGGCAACCACCGGTACGGCGCTGGCACGGCGCTGGGACGGCAGCGACTACAGTGGCGGCAATGACGTCCCCGACCTCCCCCACCGTCACCGGAATCGCCACACGACTGGGCCCGTTGTTGTCCGGGTCGGTGACTACCGACCCGGACGTGCTCACCGCCCACGCCACCGACCAGTCGCTCTACAGCCCGGTCGGGGCTCCTGCCGCGTTGATCCGGGCCACCACGGTGGAGGACGTCGTCGCCACCTTGCGTTTCGCCCACGACCACGGGATCCCGGTGGTCCCGCAGGGGGCCCGGTCGGGTATCTCCGGGGGCGCGAACGCCGTCGACGGCTGCCTCCTGCTGTCGGTGGCGTCGATGAACCGCGTGCTCGAGGTGGACGAGGCGAACATGACCGTCACCGTGGAGCCGGGGATCATCAACAAGGACCTCAAGGACGCCCTGCGCCCCCACCACCTCGCCTATCCACCGGACCCCGGCAGCGTGGCCATGTGCTCCATCGGCGGCAACATCGCCACCAACGCCGGCGGCATGTGCTGCGTGAAGTACGGCGTGACCCGCGAGTACGTCCGCGAGCTGACCGTTGTCCTGGCCGACGGGACGGTCACCCGGCTCGGACACCGCACCGTCAAGGGCGTGGCGGGCCTCGACCTGGCCGGCCTGGTCACCGGGTCCGAAGGCACCCTGGGGATCATCGTCGAGGCCACGCTCAAGGTCGTGCCCCTGGGGCCGGACCCGCTGAGCGCATTGGCGACCTTCCCCACGGTCCGGTCCGCCGCGGAAGCGGTCTCGGCCTACATGGCCACCGGAGCCACCCCCTCCCTGCTGGAGATGATGGACGCCGCCACCGTCGCCATGGTCAACGAGCTCGGCGACTTCGGTCTCGACACCGAGGTCGGCGCCGTGCTGATCATGCAGTCGGACTCGGTCACTGCGGCACAGGACACCGAAGCCTTCGCCCGGGTCGCCGAAACGCACGGCGCGGCGGACGTCGCCTTCGCCGACAACCCGGTCGACTCCGACCTCCTCGTCGCCGCCCGGCGCTGTGCCCAACCCGCCTGGGAGCACTACGCCCGGGCGCACGGGGGCGGCCAGCTCCTCGACGACGTGTGCGTCCCCCGCTCCCGTATCGCCGAGTTCTGTGACCGGGTGGCCGAGATCAGCGACGACACCGGCGCGCTGGTCACCGTCATCGGCCACGCCGGCGACGGCAACATGCACCCCTCGGTCTTCTTCGACACCGCTGACCGTGACTCCGTGACAGCCGCCCAGGACGCCTTCGACCGCATCATGGCCCTCGGGCTGGAACTCGGGGGCACGATCACCGGCGAGCACGGTGTCGGCAACCTCAAGAACCGTTGGCTGGCCAGCGAACTCGACGAGGGTAGCCGGCGCCTGCACCGCGAGATCAAGAACGCCGTCGACCCCACCGGGGTCCTCAACCCCGGAAAGATGCTGGAGCACCTGTGACACGCGTCCCCGACACCCTGACCGCGTTGGCTGCCCGACTCCAGGGCACGCTGAGCACCGACCCCGACGTCGTCGCCTCCTGTTCCACCGATGAATCCGTCCACCCCGGCACCGGCGACGCCCTCGCCGTGGTGCGCGCCGGGTGTGTGGAGGACGTCGCTCTGACTGTGCGCTTCGCCCACCACCACGGGATCCCGGTGGTCCCGCAGGGGGCCCGCTCCGGACTGTCGGGTGGAGCCTGCGCCGAGTCCGGCTGCATCCTGCTCTCGGTGGCGTCGATGAACCGGGTCCTGGACATCGACGAGGCGAACATGACGGTCACCGTGGAGCCGGGGATCATCAACAAGGACCTCAAGGACACGCTGCGTCCCCACGGACTGGCGTACCCACCGGACCCTGGTTCCGTGGCGATATCGTCGATCGGCGGCAACATCGCCACCAACGCCGGCGGCATGTGCTGTGTGAAGTACGGCGTCACCCGCAGGTACGTCCGCGAGCTCACCGTCGTGCTTGCTGACGGCACGGTGACCCGGCTGGGACAACGCACCGTCAAGGGGGTCGCCGGACTCGACCTGGTGTCGCTGTTCACCGGCTCCGAGGGAACGCTGGGCATCATCGTGGAGGCCACGCTGACGGTCATCCCCCTGGGACCCGACCCCCTCACCGCACTGGCGACGTTCCCGACGGTCGGCAGCGCCGTGGAGGCCGTCGCCGCCTACATGGCGACCGGGGCGTCCCCCTCCATGCTGGAGATGATGGACGGGATGACCATCGGCCTGCTCGCCGGGATTGGCGACTTCGGACTCGACGCCACCGTCGGTGCCGTGCTGATCATGCAGTCCGACGCCGCCACCGCCGCGCAGGACACCGCGGCCTTCGCCCGTGTTGCCGAGGCACACGGCGCAGTGGACGTCGCGTTCGCCGACAATGCCGTGGACTCCGAGCTCCTGGTGGCCGCCCGACGCTCGGTGCAGATCGCCAACGAACGGTATGCCGCCGCCCATGGCGGTGGCCAGATGATCGACGACGTGTGTGTCCCGCGCAGCCGTCTGGCCGACTTCTGCGCCGGTGTCGAGGCGATCCGGGACGACACCGGGACCACCGTCGCCCTCGTCGCCCACGCCGGTGACGGCAACGTCCACCCGTCGGTCTTCTACGATCTCGCCGACGAGGACTCCGTGGCCGCAGGAACCGAGGCGTTCGACCGCATCATGCGGCTCGGACTTGAACTCGGGGGTACGATCACCGGCGAACACGGTGTCGGTGCGCTGAAGTCGGCGTGGCTTCCGCGGGAACTTGATGAGGCGAACCGCCGCCTGCACCGCAGAATCAAGGATGCCGTCGACCCGACCGCCGTCCTCAACCCCGGAAAGATGTTGGAGGCCCTGTGACCCGCCGTCCCCTCGCCCTGTCACCCTCGCGTGTCGGTGACTACCGGCAGTGTCCGCTGCTCTACCGCCTGCGGGCGATCGACCGGCTGCCGGAGCCCAGTACCGTCGCGCAGGTCAAGGGCACCCTGGTGCACGCGGTCCTGGAGGACCTGCACGGCCTGCCGCGGGAGGAGCGCACCTACCCCGCCGCGGTGAAGATGCTCACCCCGCACTGGACGGCGATGAAGGACGCGGACGCGCAGCTTGAGGAGCTGGTGCCCGCCGAATCGACGACGGACTTCCTCGTCGAGGCCCGGTCCCTGGTCAAGGGCTACTTCGCGATGGAGAACCCCTCCGGTTTCGACGCGGAGTCGGTGGAGAAGTTCGTGGACACCACCCTGCCCAACGGGGTACCCGTCCGGGGGTTCATCGACCGGGTGGATGTCGCCCCCACTGGCCAGGTCCGCGTGGTCGACTACAAGACCGGGAAGAAGCCCATCCCCCGGTTCTCCGAGCAGGCGGTGTTCCAGATGCGCTTCTACGCCCTTGTCTGGTGGCGCCTGTTCGACCACATTCCCGAGCAGCTGCGCCTGATGTACCTCAAGGTCCGCGACGACATGGTGCTCTCCCCCACCCCGGCGGAGCTGAACTACGTCGAGCGCGACCTCGGTGAGATCTGGACGGCGATCGGCCGGGACGCCCGCAGCGGCGACTTCGCCCCGAAGACCTCGAAGCTGTGCGGCTGGTGCTCCTTCCAGGCGTTGTGTCCCGCCTTCAACGGCACACCGCCGGACTACCCCGGTGTGCCGGAGGAGTTCGCCTGAGTGGAGGCCCCGGGGTCAGGAGATCCCCAGGGTGTCGATGAGGTCGAGGAACGCCGGGGCGACGGGCGTGCGCCACACGACCCCGGCCTTGGGGTCGGCCCGCCCGGGCCCGCCGTTGATCACGGCGACGGGCTTGCCCTGCTTCCGTGCGTCAAGCACCAGACGGTAGCCGCTCATCACCGCCAGGGATGATCCGACGACCAACAGACTGGAGGCCTCCGCCAGCATCCGGGTGGCCTGCCGTTTGCGTTCCTGCGGCACCGGTTCGCCGAAGTAGACCACGTCGGGCTTGAGCAGCACCGAGCCACATCGCTCGCACCCGACCATGGAGAACCTGCGGACGTGGTCGTTGCCGAGGGTGACATCGCCGTCCGGGTTGACCAGGGACGGGTCCAGGGCGATGCTCTCCAGGTAACCGGGGTTGTGGGCCACCAGGCGGGCGTCGAGCGCGGCCCGGTCCTCACGGTGCCCGCAGTGCAGGCAGATCACCCGGGAGAGGTCACCGTGCAGGGAGAGCAGGTTCCGGGTGCCGGCGTCGGCGTGGAGACCGTCGACATTCTGGGTGACCACCCCGGTGACGAGCCCGGCCTGCTCGAGTTCGGCGAGCGCGTAGTGCGTGAGGTTCGGCCGCGCCGCGGCCATGTGCCGCCAGCCTACGAAGGAGCGGGCCCAGTAGCGGTGTGAGGCTTCAGGATCGTGCCGAAACTCTTGGTAGGTCATGGGGCGGTGCCGGGTCAGTGAGCCGGACGGGCCGCGGTAGTCCGGGACACCGGAGTCCGTGGACACACCGGCCCCGGTGACCGCCAGCGCCGGTGCCTGCAGGAGCTGACCGGCGACCAGGGACAGTGCGACGTCCGGCGCGGTCGGGGTGGTCGTCTCCGAGACCACACGGGCGATGGAGCGCAGCGCGGACCGGTGGGCCGGAGTGACGGGATCAGGGAGCACCCCCTCAGGCTACGCCCGCAGTTCCAGCCGGTACCACGGCGAGTCGGGGTGGTTGAGGACCACGGCAACGTCGCGGACGAAGTATAGACAGGAGTCGTCCAGTCGACCGTCGGCGACCGCGCGCCCCACTACGGCGCCGTCGGCGTAGTCCTGCCAGGTGGTGTAGGTCGACTGCGCCAGACCGAGGGCGTCGGACAGCATGCCGGAACACCGGTCCTCCGTGATCAGCCCGCCACCGTGGGCCAGCCACAGCAGATGGACGGCGACGGAGATGTCCCAGGCCGTGGTGTCCACCGGCGGAGTCTCCGGCAGCGCCAGGGCCGCCTCGTCCTGGAGGAACGGGATGATCAGGTGGTGGTGGGCAGGATCGACCGGTCCGAGCACCGTATGGGCGGCGGGACGGTCGGCCACGGGGGTGTCGCACAGTGACTGCAGGGCCGGAAGGTACTGGCGGTAGTCCGCGTCGCCGGCGTCCCGGAGCCGGTCGGCGGCCGTCCGGAGGACGTCCTGCGCGGTCCGGATGCCGAACACCCGGGCCAGGTGGTGGCGGTGGACCTCGCCAGGATCGACGACGAAGAGTTTCTGGAACCCCTCATTCGGGGGGTGTGCTTCCGGCGGGCCGTTGACCGTCCGTCCGTCGGTCAGCCCGTGCGGCAGGCCCAGTGCCCAGCTACGGGAGGAGCCTTCGCTCCGGTCGGGGTCCCAGGTCAACCGGAGTCCCCGTCCGGACGGGGGAAGCTGCTGCAGGAGAGAGCGGTAGGTGGTGGCAGTCGTGGTGTTGTCTGCAGGGTAGGTCACACCGACAATGTTAGCTACATGAACTAACTGGTGTGGGAGGTCGTCGTCTCCTCCCCTCGTCCGGGGACACCCGGGGAACACCCCCGGTGTCCGCTAGGGACCCGCCGGGGCCCGTCAGGACTCGACGTACAGCTTTCCTCGCCACACCGGGTGCAGCAGGTTCTCCTTGCTGAGCACCTGGTCGACGGTCTCGGCGTCCAGCAGACCGCGCTCGAGCACGACCTCACGCACCGACTTGCCCGTCCGCGCGCACTCCTTGCCGACGAGGTCGCCGTTGTGGTGGCCGATCAGCGGATTGAGGTAGGTCACGATGCCGATGGAGTGGTCCACGTAGGACCGGCAGACGTCCTCGTTGGCCGTGATCCCCACGACACACAGCGTACGCAGGGTGGTGCAGGCCCGCGCCAGCAGACGGATCGACTCGAACAGGGACTGGGCGATCACCGGCTCCATCACGTTGAGCTGCAGCTGGCCGGCCTCGGCCGCCATCGAGATCGTGACATCGTTGCCGAAGACCTTGAAGCAGATCTGGTTGACGACCTCCGGGATCACCGGGTTCACCTTCGCCGGCATGATCGAGGAACCGGCCTGGCGTTCCGGCAGGTTGATCTCGTTGAGGCCCGCGCGCGGGCCTGAGGAGAGCAGCCGCAGGTCGTTGCAGATCTTCGACAGCTTCATCGCCACCCGCTTGACCACCGAACTGGCGTTGACGTAGGCGCCGGTGTCGCTGGTGGCCTCCAACAGGTCGTTGGCGGCGAGCACCTTGAGGTCGGTGACCTCCCGCAACGCCGCGATGACCTGCTGCTGGTAGCCGGACGGGGCGTTGACTCCCGTGCCGATCGCCGTTCCCCCGAGGTTGACCTCGAGCATGAAGTCGGCGGCGCGGGTGAGCTGCGACTGCTCCTCGGAGAGGTTCTGGGCGAAGGCGGTGAGCTCGTCCCCGAGGCTCACCGGCACCGCGTCCTGCAGCTGGGTGCGGCCCATGGTGATGACGTCGCGGAACTCGTCGCCCTTGTTGGAGAACGCCCGCTCCAGTGCGCTGAGGTGCCGGATCAGGTCCTGGAAGGCGGTGTGGATGCCCAGCCGGAAGCCCGTGGGGTAGGCGTCGTTGGTCGACTGGCTCATGTTGACGTCGTCATTGGGGTTGATGACGTGGTAGCTGCCCTTGGGCTCCCCCAGGTACTCCAGGGCGAGGTTGGCGACGACCTCGTTGACGTTCATGTTCGTCGACGTGCCCGCACCACCCTGGTACACGTCGATCGGGAACTGGTCCATGCACCGGTGGTCCAGCAGGATCCGGTCACACGCCCAGACGATGGCCTCCGCCTTCTCCCGCGGAAGGGCGTGCAGGCGCTGGTTGGCGATCGCCGCGGCCTTCTTCACCTGCACCATGCCCCGGATGAACTCGGGGAGCTGGTTCAGCGTGGTCCGGGAGATCTGGAAGTTGTCCACCGCGCGCAGGGCGTGGATCCCGTAGTAGGCGTGCTCAGGGACCTCCATCGTGCCCAGCAGGTCTTCCTCGGTACGGAAGCTGTCGGCGGCGTGTGCGCTGAGTGAGTGGGTCTCGGCCGCCGTGATCAGCTGGGTCGACGAGGTGACGGGCGTGGACCTCGGCCGGGATGCGGGCTGGGACGCGGGCTGGGACCCGGCCTGGGACGCGGCCTGGGCTTCAGGTTGGGGTTCGGGCCGGAACTCGGGAACGGTCATGGGGTGTGGACCTTTCGTGGTGGAAGGGGCGACGTGTGGTGTGGTCAGATCCGTGCGATGCGGATGTCGCTGGCGAGGATGGCTTCGGCGCCGAGCGCCGAGAGGTTGTCCATCAGGGTGTTGGCGTCCTTGCGGGGAACCATCGCGCGCACGGCGACCCAGTTGTCCTGGGCCAGCGGGGACACCGTCGGCGCCGAGAGGCCGGGGGTGACGGCGGCGGCGCTGTCGAGGATGTCCCGGGAGCAGTTGTAGTCCAGCATCACGTAGTTCCGGGCGTGGAGGATGCCTTCAATGCGCTTGAGCAGGACCTGCTGGCGCTCGTCGACGGAGGCGCCCCGGCGTCCCACGACCACCGCGGTCGAGCTGATCACCGGGTCGCCGAACGGACGCAGTCCCTGCTGGCGCAGGGTCCGACCGGTGGAGACGACGTCGGCGATCGCGTCGGCCACGCCCAGCCGGATCGAGATCTCCACGGCACCGTCCAGGCGGACGACGGTGGCGTCGATCCCCCGGGACGTCAGGTCGCGCCGGACCAGGTTCGGGTAGGACGTGGCGATGCGCCGTCCCTCGAGCTTCTCGACGCTCCACTCCTCGTCGGCGGGGGCGGCGTACCGGAAGGTGGAGTCGCCGAAGCCGAGCTCCAGCAGTTCCTCGGTCTCCTCGCGGGTGTCTGCGGCGAGGTCACGTCCGGTGATGCCCATGTCCAGGTGCCCACTGGCCACGTAGATCGCGATGTCCTTCGGGCGCAGGAAGTAGAACTCCACGCCGTTGTCGGCGTCGACGACGGTCAGTGACTTGGAGTCCCCGCGTCCGGGGTACCCGGCCTCGGAGAGGATCTCGGTGGCGGTCTCCGACAGTGAGCCCTTGTTCGGTACAGCGACCCGCAGCAGCTCGGCCGGGGTGTCGACGACGGAGGACACGGGGGATGATGCGGACTGTGTCACGGCGGGCACCTCAGAGGAACTTGTAGACGTCGGACGGGGTGAGGCCGCGGCCGACCATGACGACCTGCAGCCAGTAGAGCAGCTGGGAGATCTCCTCGGAGAGTTCGTCGTCGGACTGGTACTCCGCGGCGAGCCAGACTTCGCCGGCCTCCTCGACGATCTTCTTGCCCTGGAAATGCACCCCGGCGTCGAGCGCCTCCACGGTGCCGGAGCCGGCGGGACGATCCGCGGCACGCTGGGACAGTTCCTCAAACAGGGAGTCGAAGTTCTTCACGGCACTCATTCTGTCACATCCGGCACACCGGCGCGGGGACGCGGTCACCCTACACGGCTGCGTCCCAGCTGTTCCCAGAATGCACGCAGATCGGACAGTCCGAGGCCGCTGAGGTCAGTGCGCCCGTCCCGCAGCGACGACACCGGGACAGCACCCTCGGGAACCGCTGCTCCGTCGGCCGGGAGCCCGACCACCCGGCACCCTGCGGCCACCGCGGCACGCATGCCGTTGGTGGAGTCCTCGAACACCAGGCAGTCGTCCGGAGCGACGTCCAGGCGACGCGCGGCGGTGAGGTAGGACATCGGATCGGGCTTACCGGCGGACACCTCGTCGCCGCAGACGGAGCCGACGAAGAAGTTCCCGCCGACGGTCTCGAGCGCCTGGTCGGTCAGCGACCGGAAGGTGTTGGTCACCACCATCATCGGCAGCTGCGCGTCGCGGCCCTCACTGAGCAGCCCGTGGACGCCGGGAAGCAGGTCGAGTCCCTGGGCGAACAGGACGGACACCCGGGCGTAGAGCCAGGAGATCCACCGGTCCACCTCGTCGTCGGTGGGCTCCAGCCCGGCCCAGCGGGCACACCGGCGCACCGTGCCGTCGGCGGTCCCCCCGACCGTCTCGGCACGGACCGCCGGGGTGAGCTCGCGTCCCATGGCCGCGGCCATGGCGTAGGTCGCCTCGCCCCACCGTGGCTCCGTGTCGATGAGCGTGCCGTCCATGTCCCAGAGAATCGCCTTCATCCCTGCCATCTTGCCCGCCCGGATAGAATCCGACACCATGAGCTTCGTCACCGCCCCCGACACCGACGCCTACTTCCTGCAGGGAGCCACCTTCACCGACGACACCGGGACAGTGTGGACCGACTTCACGGCCACACGGCACACCGTGAGTCCGTGGGGGCCGGACCTGCAGCACGGCGCTCCCCCGTCAGCCCTGGTCACCCACGTGCTCGAACAGTCCGTCCCGGAGGGCGGACGCCTGGTCAGGGTGACGACCGAGCTCCTCGGCGCCGTGCCCGTCGACCGGCTCCGCGCCACGGCGCGGGTGGTGCGCCCCGGGCGTCGGATCTCCTATCTCGAGGCTGTGGTCACCGACAGCGCCGGACGGGAGGTGGTGCGCGGGAGCGGCTGGTGGATCCGGTCCACCGACACCCGCGAGCTGGAGAACCCGGACGTCCCCAGCGCCTCAGACCTGGTGCCCTGGGAACAGTGCACCGAGGCGGAGACCTTCCTCACCGCATGGAAGAGCCCGTACATCGACACCCTCGAGACCCGGGCCGCCGAGCGGCAGCTCTGGGTACGCAGCACGGTACCGGTGGTCGCCGGCGCGGAGGACACCCCGTGGACGCGGCTGATGTCGGTGGCCGACGTCGCCAACGGGATCGACCGAGTGCTCGACCCCGCGCAGTGGCTGTTCATGAACACCGACCTCACCGTCGCCCTGCACCGCCTGCCGGACGGGCCGTGGACGGCGGTGCGGGCGGAGGCCAACGTCGGTCCCGACGGTGTCGGGCTCACCGTCGGGCGTCTCTACGACCGTCGGGGGCCGGTGGGAACCACCACGCAGTCACTGCTGGTGCAGGAACTCACTCCTGTTCGATGATGCGGTCCAGGTCGTCGAGGACCTGCCCGGCGTCCGCCCCGACCTCCTCGCACAGGACGGTGACCAGGGTCCGGAAGTCCGAGATCTCCTCGTCCTCGTAGACGGCGCCGGCATGACGGTCGCTCAGGGCGCGCAGGGCGTCGTGGGCGGAGATCACCTGCAGGACGACCTCCCCGGACGGGTCGGCGCGCACCCCCGCCACCAGCCGGTGGAGGATTTCGGCGGCTTCGTCCACGACGGACGCGGGGAACGGCGCCTCCCAGAACTCGCGGTCCTCCTCGCGGAGGTAGCTTCCGGTCGCCATCGAGGTGAGGTTCTCGAGGAAGTCGTGTCGGGCGGCGTCGGTCGCCGCGGCGAAGGACCTGTCGTCGGAGGCGCTCACAGTGCCACCCCCAGCAGGGCGGCGCACAGGGTGCGCAGCGTGGCACCGGCCGATGTCCCGGGGTCGACGACGGCCTCCGTCCCCGCTCCGACAGTGCCCACGTCCCGGCACCAGGCGTCGATCAGGTCCAGGGCGGTCGGGGTGTCCAGGTCGTCGGCCAGCGCGGCACGCACCCCGGCGACGAGTCCGGTGGCGCGGTCGGCGGGGAGTCGTTGCGCTGCGTCGGCGGCCCGACGCCACCGTGACAGCCTCTCCTCGGCCCGCTGGAGGACCGCGTCAGACCAGTCGCGGTCGCGACGGTAGTGGTCCTCGTAGAGTCCCAGCCGGATCGCGGACGGGTCGTGGCCCTCGGCGGACAACCGGGACACGAACACCAGGTTCCCCAGGGACTTGCTCATCTTCGTGCCGTCCAGCCCGATCATGCCGGTGTGCACGTAGTGCCCGGCCATCCGGTCGACGCCGTGTGCCGCCTCGGCATGGGCGGCGGAGAACTCGTGGTGCGGGAAGCGTAGGTCACTGCCGCCGCCCTGGATCGCGAACGACGACCCCAACCGGTTGGTCGCGATCGCCGAACACTCGACGTGCCAGCCGGGGCGTCCCGGACCGAAGGGCGACTCCCAGGCGGGTTCACCGTCCCGGTGGGCACGCCACACCAGGGCGTCCATCGGGTGCCGTTTGCCGGGGCGCTCCGGGTCACCGCCGCGCTCGGCGAAGAATCCCGCCATGGTTTCCTCGTCGTAGCGGGACTCGTAGCCGAACTGGTCGGTGAAGGTGTAGTCGACGTAGATGTCCGGGTACTCGTCGTCCATCCGGTAGGCGGCACCGGCGGACAGGAGTCGGTCGACCATGTCGATGACTTCGTCGACCGACTCCATCGCACCGATGTAGTCGCGTGGGGGGAGGACCGAGAGGGTCTCCATGTCGGACCGGAAGAGGTCGATCTGACCGGTCCCGAGGTCGCGCCAGTCCACCCCGTCGCGCTCGGCGCGTTCGAACAGTGGATCGTCGACGTCGGTGATGTTCTGCACGTAGTGCACGCCGTGGCCGTTGTCGATCAGCTGGCGGATCGCCAGGTCGAAGGTGACGTAGGTGGCGGCGTGGCCGAGGTGGGTGGAGTCGTAGGGGGTGATCCCGCAGACGTAGACCCCCACCTCCCCTGCGTCGGTGAGAAGGCCGGTGTCGACCGGGAGGACACGGTCGGCGGCGGTGTCGTGGAGTGTGAGGGCGACACCGTCGCCCGGGAGGACGGGGATGTCAGGGGTGGGCCATGAACGCATGGGCCCTGATTCTAGTCACCGCGGCCGGCCATCCGCCCCACCGGCCCGTCCCACGGTGCGTCCCCGACCGGGTCATCGATCAGGCGTTGATGACGCCGGTCGCCAGCAGCACGAGCACAGCCACACCGACCGGGATACGCCACAGCGCGAACCAGGCGAAGGAGTGGTTGGCCACGAACTTCAGCAGCCAGGCGATCGAGATGTAGCCCAGGACGAAGGCGATCGACGTGCCGACGAGCAGCTGCACACCACTGGCGGCCTGTCCGGCGGCCGGGGCGAAGGCGTCGGGCAGGCTGAACAGGCCCGACGCCAGGACGGCGGGAATGGCGAGCAGGAAGGAGAACCGGGTCGCGACCTCGCGGTCCAGGTTGAGGAACAGACCTGCCGACACCGTGGCGCCCGAGCGGGAGACACCCGGCACCAGTGCGAGGCACTGGGCGAAGCCCATCAGCACGGCGTCCTTCATGGTGAGTTTCTCGTAGGTGCGCCGGTGGGTGCCGACCTTCTCGGCCCAGATGAACACGAACGAGAACAGGATCAGCACGATCGCCGTGATCCAGAGGTTACGCAGGTTGTCGCGGATGAGGTCCTTCGCCAGGAAACCGATCAGCCCGACCGGAATGGTGGCGACGATGACCATCCAGCCCATCCGGTAGTTGAGGTTGTCGCGCTTCGTCCGGTCGAAGACACCGGCGAACCAGGCCGACAGGATGATCCAGATGTCCTTGGCGAAGAACACCAGGACCGCCAACTCCGTACCCAGCTGGACCACCGCCGTGAAGGACGCGCCGGCGTCCTCCCCCCACACCAGTTGGGAGACGATGCGCATGTGTCCGGAGGACGAGACCGGGAGGAACTCGGTGAGTCCCTGGACGATCGACAGGATGATGGTCTGCATCCACCCCATGTCGGTGGTGGTGACGGCGTCGCCAGCGGATGCGGCGAGATGTGAGGAGAGCTCCATGGCAGAAGAGCGTACCCTGCGGCGGCGGCCGCCTCACGTCGGGCGGGGGCGGTGTCCTGCACCCGGTGTAGTAGCGTGAACGGCGTGAGAAGCCTGGTGAACCGGCCCCGGACGTGGCCGAAGAAGAGCATGGCGGCGACGGTGGCTCTACCGGCTGCCGTGGCGCTGACACTGTCCGGATGTGCCGAGCAGATGTACGGAACCGACGGTGACGACGGGGAGGGCGGGGACGGCGAGACCATCGTCGGCGTCGCCGCCGAGCCGGTGGACTCGCCCGGGGGGGCGGACACCTCCGATGCGACGGGGACGCTGGACGACGGAGACGAACTGCTGGGTCTGGTACGCGCCGGGGTCGGCGACGCGGTCTCGGAAGACTCCCCCGCCCCCGTGGCCGCCCTGCAGCAGGGCCGGCTGAGCATCGGCCCGCTCGCCGATGTCGCCGCAGGACGGGCCGACACCGTCGACGTCGACGACGACTGCACCACGGTCACCGGAGCCGTGGACGGTGTCGTCCTCGGGTGCGGGACGACCGTACGCGTCCTCGACGCCGACGGGCAGGAACAGCGTCGGATCGACGCCCCGGGCGAGGTGACCTCGGCGGCCGTCCATCCCGACGGCGCGGTGGCCCTGACCGTCGAGTCCGACAGTGACGTGCACTGGTTCTCCGCCGACGGCGGGGACGAGGGCACCGAGGACGTGACAGCCACCGGCAGTGCCATGCAGTTGGTCGGCAACACCCGCAACGGTGGGGACGACGGTCCCCAGTGGCGTGCCGCGCTCATCGACGCCGCGCAGACCAGCGTGACCGACCTCGACCTCGTCGACCGGGCCCGGGTCGCGGCCCTGCGCATCGGTCAGGGTGTCGGCACGGTGTCGGCGGGGACGAAGGCGGACGGGGTCCTGGTGGCTTCCGACGCACGCCGAAACCAGGCGCTGGTCTACACCGTCACCGACGTGATCAGGCACACCCAGTCCGTCCCCACCGGCGAGGGGGCGTGGGCGGTGCTGTGGGACTCCGACCGTGAGGTGATGTGGGTCTCCACCACCGGTGACAGTCAGCTGACCGGCTATGAGCTGTCCAGTGGAACTCCCGTCGAGATCGGTCGGGTGGCCACCGCCCCTGATGTCCGGCACATCATCGACGACGGCAGCGGTGACCTGCTGCTGGTCACCGCGGACGGCACCCGCGAAGTGATCTCCTCCGGCGACCTGCCCCGAAAGGACTGACCCCATGACCTCCACGACCTCCACCACGTCCACGAGTGGCTTCCGCCGTGCCCGGGGTGTCGTCTACGACGCATCCCTGACAGTACTGTTCCGCCTGCGCGCCGAGCGTATCCACGGACTGATGTCGCGTGCCCTCGCCGCCGCCGCTAGCTCGGCGTCCGCCCGGGCGGCATTGCGTCGCAGCTTCGTCGTCACCGATCCGGTGCTCGCGCAGACGGTCGCCGGTGTGCGCTTCCCCCGTCCCCTCGGGTTGGCCGCCGGATTCGACAAGAACGCCACGGAGGTCGACGTATGGGGTCCCCTCGGATTCGGGTCGTCCGAGGTCGGTACCGTCACGGCCGTGCGGCAGCCGGGCAACCCCACTCCCCGCCTGTTCCGGCTGCCCGCCGACCGGGCACTGCTCAACCGCATGGGGTTCAACAACGAGGGCGCCCAGGCGGCGGCGAACCGGCTGCGGACCCGGGTCGAGTCCGAGCCGGTGGGCGTCAACCTCGGAAAGACGAAGACCACCCCGGCCGACCGGGCACCGGCCGACTACTTCGAGTCCGCGCGTGCCGTCGACGACGTCGCCGACTACCTGGTCATCAACGTGTCGTCGCCGAACACCCCGGGCCTGCGCGACCTGCAGGCCGTGGAAAGTCTGCGTCCCATCGTCGATGCCGTCCGGCGGGCCAGCGACCGGCCCCTCTTCGTGAAGATCGCCCCGGACCTCTCCGACGCCGACGTCGACGCGGTGACTGACCTGGCCCTGGAGCTGGAGCTCACCGGACTCATCGCGACGAACACGACGGTCAGCAGGGACGACCTCCGGACACCGGCCTCTGAAGTGACGGCGTTGGGGGCGGGAGGGATCTCCGGGGCACCGGTGGCCACACGGTCACTGGAGGTGCTGCGCCGGATCAGGTCGCGTGCCGGTGACCGGTTGACGCTCATCGGTGTCGGCGGGATCGAGACCGCCGAACAGGCCTGGGAGCGGATCGGTGCCGGGGCGACGCTGCTGCAGGGCTACACGGGGTTCATCTACGGCGGCCCGGACTGGATCCGGGACATCCACCAGGGGCTGGCCGGGCAGGTCCGCCGCCACGGGCTGACGAACCTCGCTGAGGCCGTGGGTGCCGAACTCCCCTGGGAAGACTGAGGAGCACCGGGGACGCCGGGAAAACTCAGTTCTCGGCCCAGCCCCACAGCAACCCGCGGGCGGTGGCGGTGAAGTTGAGGTTGAAGCCGAGGATGGTCGGCGTCGACCGGTCGTTGATGTCCAGGAACTGCGGGACAGCATGGACGGCGAAGATGTAGCGGTGCGGGCCGTGGCCGGCGGGGGGTTCGGCACCGTAGTACCCGCGACTCCCTGAATCGCCGCGCAGGGCGACGGCACCGTCCGGGAGGCCTGCGAGTTCGGCGTCGCCGGTGCCCGCGTCCAGCGAGGTGACGGACGCCGGAATGTTGTACACCGACCAGTGCCAGAATCCCGATGTCGTCGGTGCATCCGGGTCGTAGCACGACACCGCGTAGGACACGGTGCCCTCCGGGCCCTCCGACCACGACAGCTGCGGGGAGGTGTCCTGTCCGCCGAGCTGTGCGGACGGGAGCCGGTCGCCGTCGGAGAAGTCGGCACTGGTGACGCTCAAGGGGGGAAGGTCAGTCAACGGCGCGTAGGGGTCGGCGGCCGGGAACCGGTCGTCGAGGTACGTGGGCTGATGGTGTCGGGTGGAATCATTCATGGCCCCAGTATGCCGTAGGACCGTCTGACCTGCCGAAACTAGTTGTGTCGATATATACAGCTGCCGCCCCCGTGGGGGTCAGTTCCCGGCCTCGTGGTGGTGCGCCGTTGCCTGTGCCGGCGAATGACGGGATGACCAGCCTATTTGTCAGTGATCGGGCGAATGGCTATAGTTACCGGAGTGCGACGGACACCGGGTTGGGAAAACAACCGTAACCGTGTTCGGCGTCCGCATCCATGTCCGGGTGGCGGAATGGCAGACGCGCTAGCTTGAGGTGCTAGTGTCCTATTAACGGACGTGGGGGTTCAAGTCCCCCTCCGGACACCACGAAAGAGACCTACTTCGGTGGGTCTCTTTTTTCGTCTGCCGGCCCCCGGGGTGGGGCCGGGAAAGGGTGTGTCCGGTGAGCAGAGATCTCCGACTGTCGATCGGCGCACTCGTCGGTCTCGGTGTCCTCGTCGTCCTGGCCACCGTCCTACTCCCCTCCCCGGACATCGCGACGATCAGGGCGACGGTCCAGGGCAGCGGCCCCCTGGCCTGGGCAACCTTCCTGGCGCTGATGGTGACTGCCACCCAGTTGCCGGTCCCCCGCACCGTCTGGACCGTCGCTGCAGGTGTCCTGTTCGGGCCGGGTGCGGGGAGCGTCATCGCCCTCAGCGGCATGGCGCTGTCGGTGACCCTCTCGCTGACCCTCCTGCGCTGGCTCGGCGGACCGGCGGTGCGCCGAGCGGAACGCGCGCCGAAGTTCCGGGCCCTGCAGGCCGTCCTCGAGGACCGTGGGTGGGTCGCGGTGCTCGGCCTCCGGATGATCCCGGTCATCCCCTTCAGTCTGCTGAACTACGCCTGCGGCCTCAGCCGCATTCCCCTGCTTCCGTGTGTGGCGGCGACCGTCGTCGGATCGGCGCCGCTCACCGTGGCGGTCGTCGCCTCCTCGGACGCCCTGGTCAGCGGCGGTGAGCCCTGGTTTCCGGCGGTCAGTGTCCTGCTCGCGGCCGTGGGTCTGGTGCTGACCGCCCGTGAAGGGGCCCGCATGCGGGCGGCGCTGTCGGACGGACAGGCCCCGGTCAAGCCCTCACCGTAGACGGACGCTGTAGGATGGCCGACATGTATTCCGTCCACGCCCTCTACCGCGGCACGTCACTACGACGGGCCGACTACGTCCGTCAGGTCTCCGACGCGCTCGGGAACGCACACAACGTCGTGGAGGTCCGGGGCCGGGGGCCGGAGGAGTTCGTGGTGCTGGCTGATGACGCGGACAGTGCGGCGGGAGTGGTGATGAACCTCATCCAGGCCGGTGACTTCGCCATCGGCATCGGCGCCGTCGTCGGCGACCCTGGTACCGGTCAGGCTGACGGGGCGCTGCGGGACCATCTCGCCAGCGCCGCGGCCAGGGCCGTCCAGGGCGCGCGGCGTGCCGGTGTCATCCAGGCGAGAGTCGAGCTCCCCGGTCCCGGAGGAGTGCAGGCCTCCGGTGCCGGCGCGGACGTGGCCGGGGACATCGCCGCCGCGTTCACGCTGGTGTCCCATGTGCTGAGCCGCCGCACCGCCGAGGGGCGGGAGGCGACGGCTCTGGTCCGGCAGGGCCACCTCCAGAGTGAGGCGGCCGAGCTGGTGGGGATCTCGAAGCAGGCTATGTCTCAGCGTCTGGCTGCTGCGGGGTGGCAGGCTGAGCAGGCGGGGTGGCTCCTTGCGGTGCATATGTTGGCCAGGACGGAGACTCTTTCTCCGGCGTGACGGGTGCCGGTTCGGCCGGGTCATCGACCGACCTGTTGGCCACCGCGTTCGCCTCCGCCACCGCCTTGGCGATCTCGGGTGCGGATTCGGTGTTGAACCAGTCTTCGGAGGTGGTTTCGTTGGCGACGTCCCGCAGGGCGTCGTCCACCGGGACCGGTTCATACCGGAAGGTGCCGTCGTCGTCCTTGTTCGCGAATGCCTTGGCGAACTGCTCGAGGGAGTCACCGAACTGCATCGGCAGCATCCACAGCTTGTTCGCGTCGCCCTGGGCCATCTCGGGCAGCTTCTCCAGGTACTGGTAGGACAGCACCTCCGGGGTGACCTGGGACGACTTGATGGCCGCGGTGACTTTCTGGATGGCCTTCGCCTGGCCCTGTGCCTCGAGGTACTTCGCGGCGCGTTCACCTTCGGCCAGCAGCATCCGCGCCTGCCGTTCCGCCTCGGCGGAGAGGATCTGGGCGTGCTTGTCGCCCTCCGCGCCGAGGATGCGGGCCTGCTTCTTGCCCTCGGCGGTCTTGATGTCGGATTCGCGCTGACCTTCCGCGGTGAGGATCATCGCCCGCTTCTCACGGTCGGCCTTCATCTGCATCTCCATCGACTGCTGGATCGACGGCGGCGGATCGATCGCCTTGAGCTCCACGCGGCTGATCCGCAGTCCCCACCGGGTGGTGGCGGCGTCCAGCTCCCCACGCAGCCGACGGTTGATGACGTCGCGCGAGGTGAGTGTCTCCTCGAGCGTCATGCCACCGACCACGTCACGCAGCGTGGCGACGGAGATCTGCTCGACACCGATGATGTAGTCGTTGACCCCGTAGATGGCGCGTGCGGCGTCGTTGATCTGGAACGTCACCACGATGTCGATGGCGACGGTCAGGTTGTCCTGGGTGATCACGGCCTGCGGGGGAAACGAGACGACCTGTTCACGGGTGTCGACCCGGTCACGCACCCGGTCGATGAACGGGACGAGGATCGTCAGGCCGCCGGAGACGGTCCTGGTGTACCGGCCGAGTCGTTCGATGACGGCGGCCTCACCCTGCGGGATCAGCGCCACGGACTTGAACAGTGCGACCGCCACAAGGACGAGGAGGACGATGAGCAGGATGCTCAGTAACCCCATGGTTCACACTCCCTTCCACACCACCGCGGTGGTGCCCTCGATGGAGACGACCTGCACACGGTCCCCTTCAGCGAATGATGTTCCGGGGTGTGCCGCCCGGGCCGACCAGATGTCGCCGGCGATGCTCACCTGTCCGGACGAGCTGTCGGAGGTGACCTCGCTGAGCACCTCCGCCGACTGGCCTTCGAGTTCTCTGGAGGTGAACTCGCGGATCTCGCCCTGCGCGATGTAGCGGCGGCGCAGCACCGGACGCAACAGCAGCAGGGAGGCGGCGGAGGTGAGTCCGAAGACCCCGACCTCGGCCCACACCGGTATACCGATCGCCGAGACTCCGGCCGTGGTGAGGGCGGCGACCGCAAGCATCAGCAACGTGAAGTCCATGATGAGGAACTCGCCGACCGCGAGGACGGCCGCTGCAATCAACCAGATAATCGGGCCCATGGCCGCAGGGTATCAGTTCAGGGAAGATCGGGTTCCGTGACGAAGTCGACCAGCCGCTCGACGGCGCCGATGAGCGTGGCGTCCAGGTCCCGGAACGTCTTCACCTTCGAGTAGACGTGGCGCCACCCGTCGGTCGGCGTGCCCCACCCCAGGCGCCGGCACACACCGGTCTTCCAGTCTTCACCGTAGGGAACCGTCGGCCACTCCCTGATACCGACGGTCGCCGGCTTCACCGCCTCCCAGATGTCGATGTAGGGGTGCCCGGTCACCATGACGTCCGGCCCGAGGCCCCGGGTGAGCCGGGACTCCTTCGAGCCCTCGACGAGGTGGTCGGCGAGGACGCCGACCCGGCGGCCCGGGCCGGGACGGAAGTCCTCGAGCATCGACGGGAGGTTGTCGAGCCCCTCGATGAACTCCACCACGACCCCCTCGACACGTAGGTCATGCCCCCAGACCTGTTCGACGATGGCCGCGTCGTGCAGGCCTTCCACCCAGATCCGTGACGGGGCGGCGACCTTGGCGCGGACGTCCTGGACCCGCCGGGATCCCGAGTTCGAGCGCTGCAGCGCCTGCGGCGTGTCAGAGGCCGCGACATAGCGGGTCAGGGTGACCGGCCGGCCGTCGATGAGGAACCCTCCCGGGCGCATCTTGAACAGACGGTCGCGCCCGTGCCGGTCCTCGAGCCGGACGAACTCCCCGTCGTAGGTCTTCTCGAAGCCGATCACCGCACCGACCCAGCCTCCGTCGGCGACCTCGACGACGGTGCCTGGTTTGGCAGGTACCTCGGGTGTGTCCCGGTGGCGGGCGGACCCTGCCGGGCCCGGTGTGCGGGAGGACGCGGACCCTCCGAGAATGTCACGGCCGTACCTGTCGTTGAAGCTCATGGACACCGACTCTAGGCTAGGTGCAATGTCCTCCAGAAACCCCGCCGGTGACACCACCGGCACGATGAGGGGCACCCCGTTGCGTGAGCAGCTGTGGTCCCCGGTGCAGAACACCACCGTCTGGCTGGGATGGTGGCTTCACGGACTGGTCTCCGCCGACGACGTCATCGACTCCTTCCAGGACGTCCAGGGGCCCGCACACACCCTGCTGGTCGATCCGGGCGGCGACGACCCCTTCGACGGGCGGTTCACCGACCGGCCGACCGGACTCGTCGACCTGTTGCATGCGGTACGGGAGGTGACCCGGGACCTGCCTGTCGAGATCTCGTCCCGTCCCCTGGTCAGCCTGGTGCTGGCCGGCCCCGGGGATCCTCCGGCGCTTCCGGCGGGATCGCGTGGGACGACGGCGGTCGCGCAGGCGGGGGCCGGTATCGCCGTCGCCGACGGGGACCCGGAGGTCACGCACGTCGTGGTGCCGGTGGTCGTGGACACCTCCCTGGTGCAGTGGGTCTGGTACCGCTGTGTCGGGCGGGTCCGGGCCGGTGTGTTCTACGGTCCGGGCGACGCGGACGCCATGCTCCGTGACGCCACCGACACCGCGGCCACCCTGGTGGAACAGTCGGGGAACGCGCGTGTCCGGCACTCCTCCCCCCGTCTGGCCGTCGGTGCGCTCACCGACTTCTTCGGCCTTCCGGGTCTTCCGGCCGGTGTGGCACCGCGGGCGGAGAAGCTCATGGCCCGGGCGGACGTCGTGGCCTCGGTCATCGAGGTCACCAGGTCCACGGACCAGGGAGCGGCGTTGGATCCGCACCTGCTTCCGTTGGCGTCGGCGGTACGGACAGCGAGAATCACCGCAGTCGACCACGCGATGCGTGAACTCCTGCGGTGATTCCTCGGGCGACGGTGCAGCCTACTCGATCATGCGCACTGCCATCGGTTCGATCCCGTCCCACCGGACCGGGGAGACCTTGACGACGTCGCCGGACTGAGGGGCTTCGAGCATCGTCCCGTCACCGAGGTAGAGCGCCACATGGGAGCTTCCTCCCACTCCCCAGAACAGCATGTCGCCGCGCTGGGCGTCGCCGACGGGGATCTGCGTCCCGGAGGTGTACTGGTAGCCGGAGTACTTCTCCAGCTGGATTCCGACGGCGGCGAAGGAGTAGACCATCAGGCCGGAGCAGTCGAAGCCGACCTTGGTGTAGTCACCGTGGGAATCGGCGACTCCGCCGTCCCTCACCCCGAGCGTGGGACCGTCCTGGTTGCCGCCGCCCCAGGCGTAGGTCACGCCAAGCTGACCCATGCCACGGTCGATGACCCGCTCGATCTGCTCCTCGCGGGTCCCGGAGGCGTCCGGCTGGGCCGGCTGCTCGCCACCCGGGTTCTGCGTCGGGAGGCCGGGCTCGCCGCCTCCCTGCCCCTCCGGGAGATTCCCGTAGGCGTCGGCTGCGGCGTTGCGACCGGCCGTGGCGGCAGCCTCGAAGGCCCCGTCGGGGTTCCCCTGGAGGTGGGAGTTGATTCCGGCGAACGCCGCCTGGCCGGCCGCGTCGATCAATCCGTCGATGGCCGCCTGCCGACGCGCGTCGCCGTCCGAGCTTCCCTCGAAGCTTCCGGGGATCGCGTCCAGCTCGGGGACCTCGGATCCGCCGGTCTCCGAGCCCGGGACCTCAGGTGCGACGTCTCCGTCGGCATTCTCAGCGGGGGCTGCGGTGTCGGCCTGGGGGGCGGTGTCGACCGCCGTGCCGGCGTCGCTGCCGTCGGTGAGGTCGCTCCCCTCGGTGTGATCGTCACCGATACTGCCGTCGGTCTCCCCCGTGCCGTCGTCGGGCAGCGACGATGCTGCGGGTGCGTCCGGGCCGACGGTTTCATCCTTTGTGGCGACCACACCGCCGGTGTTGTCGGCGGTGGTGGCACCGGATGTGGTGCTCTCGTCGGCCGCCTCGACGCGGTCCGCGGCCGCCTCAGCGGCCCGTCGCTTGTCGAAGGAGCTGACACCGGCATTCGCCGACACCCGGTCGACCGCCTTCTTCGCCGCGGACAACCGGTCCTTGGCCTCGGAGAGGGTGTTCCTGACCCGGTCGAGCTCGGCGGACTTTTCGGCGATCGACGACTGTGCGTCGGTGAAGGCCTGTTCGGCTGCGCGGTGAGCCTCCCGTGCCTTCGTGACGAGCCCGTCGGCGTCGTCCCGGGACACCCGGAGGGAGGACTCCTCGTTGGCGGCCTGTGTGCGTGCCAGGTCGAGCCGGTCGATGTCGGCCTGCTGCTTGTCGGCGGCAAGGCGCATGTAGGTGGCGCGGTCGATGGTGTCGGCCGTCGCGTCGGACCCGGAGGCCAGGACGACCGGAGCAGCGTCCCCACCCCGCGTGTAGGCGGACCGTGCGATCTCGTCGAGTGTGGACTGGGCCTCCTGCACAGCCGAGTCCGAGTCGTCGAGACGGCCACGCGCCTCGGTGACGTTGTCCTGGGCTTCCTGGGCGGCCCGCTGGCTACGGTCGACGTCGACACGGGCCTTGTTCACGGACTCGCGGAGACCGCCGAGTTCAAGCTCCAGGGAGGAGACCTCGCCCTCGGTCGTGGACACGGTACCGACCAGTTCGGCGAGGTAAGCCTCGGCGGACTGGTCGGAGGAACTCGAGGTGTCGTCGGAGGGGGCCGCGACCGCGGTCGCCGCGGGGACGGTGAGTCCTGCGGCCACCGCGAAGGACAGCAGTGCCCGAGTGGACCGGACGGTCGACCTGCGGGCTGTGCCGCGGGCGTTCAGTCGAAGTGCCACGGTGAGTCTCTCCTTGAATGGCGTACCGGGTCATAAAGGTCAAGCCGTCGTCCTTGACGATATCCCGATACGGCCGCCTGTCCACCGCGCTTCCCCGCGAGGTGGTCCAGGGCCCGATGTCCGGGTTCCGGCGGGCCGGTTGATCACCGCCGGAAATGTCACGAACAGGTCTCGTTCCGATATCGGATCGTTACCAAATGACGACAACTGAACCGTAAGACACTCGCGACACATGCGAAACCCGGACCCCACTAATCACATAAGAATCAGGAAGAACACTTGTCACGCCGAATGCCTTGACCTGCGAGGGAGACAGGCCTATGTCATTTTGTGATCTTCGTCACAATGATGGCCGAATCGGCGTGTCCGATTGCGATGATGTCCCGAGGTTAACTCAAAGTCTGAACCTTGACTTGAGCATGGACAAGCGCACTGGCTTGACCTTGGGGAGATTCCGGTCCAGTGCCCCCAGTTGTGACGGCATGCGTGCGCGAGCCGGACGTTATGGGATGAGTGCCAGTGGGGCGGTCGGAGGTGACGCGATACGTCAGTGGGTGCTGCGGTACGTGAGTCGCGCGAACACGGCGGCCAGGGTGACGGTGAGGAGGATGCCCACGGTCACCGCCACGGTAAGAACGGTGAAGTCCGGTCGGGAGTCGGCGGCGTCGGCGAGGAAAGTCACGACGTCGCCCGGTGCTGTCGACCCGTGGAGCGTCCCCTGGTTGGATTCGATCTGGAACCGCGACATCTCGTCGCTGACCACCTGCGTGTTGTGTGGTGCCCGGACGATGACGGTCGGCGCCCCTTCGTTGCCGTCGGTCTGGGTTGAGTCCTTGACGGTCTGGGCGAGGTTCCGCAGGCCCGTCCCCTCTGCCGATGTGCCGTCGAGGATCACCACGTCGACGCCGTCGGCGGCGAGGTCCCGGTACTCCGCGGCCTCTGCCGGGGTCAGGACGTCGTGCGCCTGCGAGGCGGAGAACCCGTCCTCGGCGATGTCGTCAAGGACCGCCTGAAGGTCGATGTTCTCGAAATCCACGGGTGGCTCTTTTCCATGACGGGGACGGGAGTTGTTATCTGGCTGTATAGATTTCTAGCACCCGAGTGGGGTGTTCGGGGGTGGCGACACGCGGGGCGGCGGGGTCGAGAACCACGGCATCCTGCAGTTATGAAGCATTACGGTCGTACTGTTATAGTGGTTCCGACGGAATCCGCGACGACTGCTGACACAATGGTGGTAGTCCGCGACGGCGCCACTCTTCCCGGCGCCGGGACTAGGTCCAGACGAGGTCCGCAGGTCCACGCGGCGGGATGACGTCAGACGAACGTCACACAACTGACGACGATAACGAGAAGAGATTCAGGAGCACTGTCGTGACTGAAAGCAAGAATTCCTTTGGAGCAGAGGGGACTCTCGAGGTCGGTGACCGGTCCTACACGATGTACCGTCTCGACGCGGTCCCGGGCATGGAGAAGCTCCCTTACTCCCTGAAGGTCCTCGGCGAGAACCTCCTCCGCAACGAGGACGGCGCCAACGTTACCCGCGAGCACATCGAGGCCATCGCGAACTGGGACCCGTCCGCTGACCCCAGCATCGAGATCCAGTTCACCCCCGCCCGTGTGGTCATGCAGGACTTCACCGGCGTGGCCTGCGTGGTCGACCTGGCGACGATCCGCGACGCGGTCGTCGCCCTCGGCGGAGACGCCGACCAGGTCAACCCGCTGAACCCGGCCGAGATGGTCATCGACCACTCGGTCATCATCGAGGCGTTCGGTGACGAGAACGCCCTCGAGCGCAACGTGGAGATCGAGTACCAGCGCAACGAGGAGCGCTACAAGCTCCTGCGCTGGGCCACCGGTGCCTTCGACAACTTCCGTGTCGTCCCGCCCGGAACCGGCATCGTCCACCAGGTCAACATCGAGTACCTGGCACGTTCCATCTTCGACAACAACGGCGTGGCCTACCCCGACACGTGTGTCGGTACCGACTCCCACACCACGATGGAGAACGGCCTGGGCATCCTGGGCTGGGGTGTCGGCGGCATCGAGGCAGAGGCCGCGATGCTCGGCCAGCCGATCTCCATGCTGATCCCGCGCGTGGTCGGTTTCAAGCTCTCCGGTGAGATCCCCGTGGGCGTCACCGCCACCGACGTGGTCCTGACGATCACCGACATGCTGCGCCAGCACGGCGTGGTCGGCAAGTTCGTCGAGTTCTACGGCAGGGGTGTCGCCGAGCTTCCGCTCGCCAACCGCGCCACGATCGGCAACATGTCCCCCGAGTTCGGCTCCACCGCCGCGATGTTCCCCATCGACAAGGAGACCGTCGACTACCTGGCACTGACCGGCCGCGACCAGGAGACCCTGGACCGCGTCGAGGCCTACGCCAAGGAGCAGGGCATGTGGCTCGACCCGGAGAACGACGCCGTCTACTCCGAGTACCTCGAGCTCGACCTGTCCACCGTCGTGCCGTCCATCGCCGGCCCGAAGCGTCCCCAGGACCGCATCGAGCTGTCCGACTCCAAGGCACAGTTCCGCAAGGACCTGCACAACTACGCCGACAGCAACTCCGGCAGCGCCGAAGCCCAGGACTTCGTCGCCGAAGGCGGCAACGTCGGTGGACACACCGGCACCCCGACGACCGCCGCCGACGCCAAGGGCAACCTGCCCTCCGCGGCCGCCGGCAACCAGGGACGTCCGTCCAACCCGATCGAGGTCAACTACAACGGTCAGGACATGGTCCTGGACCACGGCATGGTGGGCATCGCCTCCATCACCTCGTGCACCAACACCTCGAACCCCTCCGTCATGGTCGGTGCCGGCCTGCTGGCCCGCAAGGCCGCGGAGCTCGGTCTGAAGTCCGCACCGTGGGTCAAGACCTCCATCGCCCCCGGGTCCCAGGTCGTCACCGGCTACTTCGAGAAGGCCGACCTGTGGAAGGACCTCGAGGCCATGGGCTTCTACCTCGTGGGTTACGGCTGCACCACCTGCATCGGTAACTCCGGCCCGCTCCCGGAGCCGATCTCCGAGGGCATCAACGAGGCCGACCTGGCCGCCACTGCCGTGCTGTCCGGTAACCGTAACTTCGAGGGACGCATCTCCCCCGACATCAAGATGAACTACCTGGCGTCCCCGATCCTCGTGATCGCCTACGCCATCGCCGGCACCATGGACTTCGACTTCGAGACCCAGCCGCTCGGCCAGGACAACGACGGCAACGACGTCTTCCTCAAGGACATCTGGCCGTCCACCGAGGAGATCGAGTCCGTCATCAAGTCCTCCATCACCAAGGAGCTCTACTCCGAGGACTACGCCGACGTCTTCAAGGGCGACGAGCGCTGGCAGTCCCTGCCCGTGCCGGAGGGCAAGACCTTCGCCTGGGACGACAACTCGTCCTACATCCGCAAGGCCCCCTACTTCGACGGCATGGAGCCCACCCCGGGCCCGGTGTCCGACGTCGCCGGGGCCCGCGTCCTGGCCCTGCTGGGAGATTCGGTCACCACCGACCACATCTCCCCCGCATCGTCGATCAAGCCCGGCACCCCCGCCGCCCAGTACCTGGACTCCAAGGGTGTCGAGCGCAAGGACTACAACTCCCTGGGTGCCCGCCGTGGCAACCACGAGGTCATGGTCCGCGGTACCTTCGCCAACATCCGTCTGCAGAACCAGCTGCTCGACGGTGTGACCGGCGGTTACACCCGCGACTTCACCCAGGACGGTGGACCGCAGTCCTTCATCTACGACGCCTCCGTCAACTACCGCGAGCAGGGCACCCCCCTGGTCGTGCTCGGTGGCAAGGAGTACGGCACCGGTTCCTCCCGTGACTGGGCCGCCAAGGGCACCCTGCTGCTCGGGGTCAAGGCCGTCATCGCCGAGAGCTTCGAGCGCATCCACCGCTCGAACCTCGTCGGCATGGGCGTCATCCCGCTGCAGTTCCCCGAGGGCGAGTCCTGGAAGTCTCTCGGCCTGGACGGCACGGAGACCTTCGACCTGGCCGGTATCGAGGCGCTGAACGAGGGCTCCACCCCGGACACCGTGCACGTCACCGCCACGAAGGAAGACGGCTCCGTCATCGAGTTCGACGCGGTCACCCGCATCGACACCCCCGGTGAGGCCGACTACTACCGCAACGGCGGCATCCTGCAGTACGTCCTGCGCAACATGATGAACAACAAGTAAGACCCGTGTTCATCACCCGCCCGCCCCGCGGCTTCCGTGAGGCGGGCGGACGTGTACCGGAAAGGGGCACTGTCCATGCCTAAGGTCAGTGAGACCGACCTTTCCGAGCGGCGCACCGACATCCTGCGTGCGGCCAGGACCTGCTTCGTCACCTACGGGTACGACGGTGCCACGGTCTCGCGCCTGGAGAAGGAGACCGGCAAGTCACGGGGGGCGATCTTCCACCACTTCCGGAACAAGGAGACCCTGTTCCGGGAAGTGGCCCACCGCGACATGGTCCGTATGACCGACCTCGCCGGGAACCGGGGCATGATCGGCCTGATCCGGTACCTCCTCGAGGACCCCGAACTCGCCGAATGGTGGGGCCTGAGGGTGGAGATCACCCGCAGGATCCGTCTTGACGACCAGTTGCGGGATGCCTGGGAACAGGACCAGAACGCACTACGCACGGCGGTCACCGAGAGACTCGAGGAACAGCGCGAGTCCGGCAGGCTCCGTACCGACATCTCCACCGCCACCACGCTCCAGCTGCTGGAACTGGTGCTGGAGGGGGTCATGGCGCACCTGGTGTCCGACCGCGAGAGCGGCCTGCTCCCCGAGGCGCTCGACATCGTCGAGCAGTCCCTGCGTTCCGCGGAGAACCGGGACTGACCACCACGCGCACGCACCGCTCGGCACACGGCACCCACCGATCAGAGCCCTACCGGCCCGGTGGGTGCCGTCCTTTACCAGACAAGTAGCATGGTGTCCCATGATCGCGATCATGACCGTTACCGGACGGGACCACACCGGAATCATCGCAGCCGTGTCGACCGCATGTGCTGAGCTGGAGATCAACATCCGGAACGTCTCGCAGACCATCATGGACGACTGGTTCACGATGATCCTCCATGTCGATCTTCCCGACGCTCTGTCGGTCACCGACGTCAACGGACGGATGTCCGAGGTCGAACAGCGGGAGAAGCTGGTCATCACGATCCAGTCCCAGGCCATCTTCGATGCGATGCACGAGATCTGAGGCTCCTGCACCATGACCGCATTCCTCCCCTCCTCGTCCATCCTCGAAACCATCGAGATGATCCAGCGCTACCGGCTGGACATCCGCACGGTGACCATGGGGATCAACCTCCTTCCCGCCGTCCGGGCCACACCGGAGGCCACCTGCGAGGCCGTCTACGATCTGGTGACGTCCCGTGCCGAGCGCCTGGTGCCCGTCTGTAGCGGCATCGAGGAGGAACTCGGTATCCCGATCGTCAACAGGCGCATCTCCGTCACCCCGGTGGCGCTGGTGTCGTCGGCGGTCCCGGGATGCGACCCCGTCGACATCGCCCGCGCCCTCGACCGTGCGGCGGTGGCCGTCGGCGTGAACTTCATCGGCGGATACTCCGCCCTCGTCGAGAAGGGCGGCTCCGCCGGGGACAAGCGGCTGATCCGCTCGATCCCGGAGGCGCTCAGCGAGACGGACGTCGTCTGCTCCTCGGTCAACATCGCCTCGTCACGCGCCGGTATCAACATGAACGCCGTGCGGGAGATGGGGCAGGTCGTCAAGGACTGCGCGGACGCGACCGCGGACCGGAACTCCATCGCCTGCGCCAAACTGGTCGTCTTCGCCAACTCGGTCGGGGACAACCCGTTCATGGCAGGAGCCTTCCACGGTATCGAGGAGCCCGACTGCGTGATCAGCGTCGGGGTGTCGGGGCCCGGTGTCGTCGACCGGGCGGTCGCCGCCCTGGCGCGGGACGCGTCGCTCAACGACATCGCCGAGGAGATCAAGAAGGCCGCGTTCAAGGTCACCCGCACCGGACAACTCGTCGGCACCATGGCCGCGGCGCGGCTCGGCGTCCCCTTCGGGATCGTCGACCTCTCCCTGGCCCCCACCGCCGACATCGGCGACTCCGTCGCCCACATCCTCGAGCACATGGGTCTGGAACAGGTCGGCGGACACGGGACGACCGCCGCCCTGGCGCTGCTCAACGACGCGGTCAAGAAGGGCGGCATGATGGCCTGTTCCCGCGTGGGTGGGCTCTCCGGCTCCTTCATCCCGGTCTCGGAGGACGCCGGCATGATCGACGCGGTCCGCGCGGGCAACCTGACGATCGAGAAGCTCGAGGCGATGACCGCGATCTGCTCGGTGGGCCTGGACATGATCGCCATCCCCGGTGACACCCCGGCCTCCTCGATCGCCGGCATGATCGCCGACGAAGCGGCCATCGGTGTGATGAACCACAAGACCACGGCGGTGCGTGTGGTGCCCGCGGTCGGCAGCGTCCCCGGTGACGACGTCGACTTCGGAGGACTTCTGGGTCACGCCCCGGTCATGCCGGTGAGTACCGTCGGAAGTGCGGAGTTCATCAGTCGAGGGGGCTACATCCCCGCCCCCGTCCACGGTTTCCGTAACTGAGAGAGGTGGTCGGACGTGCCCCGCTTGTTCACCCACGCCCGCAATGCGACGGTCATCGCCGATCCGGGCGGACTGGTCGAGGCGGGGTATGCGGCAGGCAGATTCGCGACGCCGTGTCCCCTGCCGCCTGACGACGACGCGGTGACGACGGCGCTGCGTGACAACGGGACGATGCCTGTCGCAGGCGCGCGGTTTTTCGGCCTGGCGACGGCACAGCTGGTCCTGGTCGCCACGGCCCTGGCCGTCGTCCTCGTCAGTCTCGTCCTGCTCGGTGCGGGGTCGGTCTCCGGTGTGGGTGTGGGGATCGTCCTGCTGGTACTCGGGGCCGGGATACTGGGTTTCACCGCCTTGTCCGCGCGGAGTCGCCGCAGGAGACTCGTTGCGTTGGCGACGGCGTGGCAGAACGGGTGGCTGCATTTCGCGCCGGCCCGGGTGGGTGCGGTGTGGATCGACCGTCGCGTCACACATGGGCGGGCGAACAGTCAGGGGGCGAACCAGGACAACAGGTACTGGTACCGGGCGGTCGTCGAGGTCCACCCCACCGACGGTTCCGAGGTGTTCACCGTGGTCACCGAACCGTTCCAGGCCTTGGCGAACCGGGAGGGTGTACCCCACGACCTGGTCAGTGCACCGAACCCGGTGGACGCCTTCGAGCCCGAGTACACCAACGGGTGGACCATCGCCCGTTACCTCGCGGGTACCCCTGAGACGATGACACGGTCCGCGACGGTGACGGCGAATCTGTCGCTGACGCAGATCGGCGCCGCACTCAAGGCCGCAGGCGTTCCGTGACCGCGGGCGGTTCTGCCGTCCGCAATTCCATGTGACGCAGCCCGGCCACATCCGGGATCCCGGCGAGTGCCATCGTGAGATCGAGCTCGGCGAGCACGTTGCGTACCACCTCCTCGACTCCCTCGGCGCCTGCCACGGCCAGCCCGTACATGTGGGGCCTGCCCAGGAGGACGGCGTCCGCTCCCCGTGCCAGGGCGACCGCGACATCCCTTCCGGTCCGGATGCCGGAGTCGAACAGGACGGTCGGGCCCTCGCCGAGCCGTTCCCTGATCTCGACCAGGGCGTCGAGGGACGCCACGGCACCGTCGACCTGTCGTCCCCCGTGGTTGGAGACGATGATGGCGTCCGCGCCGACCTCGAAGGCCCGCTCCGCGTCATCGGGGTGCAGGACACCCTTGAACACGACCGGCAGCGACGTCCGCTGCGTCACCGTCCCCAGCAGGTCCCAGTCGAGGCCGGGGTTCGAGTAGATGTCCAGGAACGTCTCCACCGAGGCCCGTGGCTCCGGCGCGAGCAGGTTCCTCAGCGTGGGGCCGGGATGGTGTCGGGCGATGGAGAACAGGGAGGCCACCGCTGCCGGCGTGACGCGGACCCCGGCGGTGCCGCCGGCGGCCCGGCCCACTCTGTCGCGGAGACGGCCCCGGACGATCTGCAGGAACCGGTTGTCGGAGGTGTACTGGGCGATGCCCTGCCCGCGGGAGAAGGGCAGCGAGCCCAGGTTCAGGTCCTGGGGACGCCAACCCAGGACGGTGGTGTCGAGGGTGACCACGAGCGCCCCGGCCCCGCTGTCCTCGGCGCGGGCGATGAGGTTGTCGACCAGCGTCTCGTCTGTCGACCAGTACAACTGGAACCAGTGCCCGGCGTCCTGGCTTGACGGTCCAGGGCCCCGGGCCGTGCGGCAGGCGGTGGCGATCTCCTCCAGCGGTGAACTTCCCTGGTTGCTCACCACGTACGGCACACCGGCCCGTCCGGCCGCACGGGCGATCAGGAGGTCGCTGTCCGGATGGACCAGGGCGCCGGCGCCGACGGGTGCCAGGAGCAACGGTGACGACAGCTCCTGCCCCAGGACGGTCGTCGACAAGCTCCTTTCCTTGACTCCATGCGCCATGCGGGGGACGATGCGCACGCTGTCGAAGGCCTGCCGGTTGTTGTCGTGCGTACGTCCCTCCCCGGCGCTGCCGTTGATGTAGGCCCATGCTTTCCGGGACATCGCCCGGCGCGCCGCCCGTTCCAGGCCTGCGGCGTCGGTGGGGACCCGTGGGCGGATGCCGGAAACCCCCGCCCGGTAGATGGTGTCCTGTCTGGCACGGCCGGGGCCGGGCACGGTGTACGAGGGTTCAGTGTCCATGCCGCGATCGTATCCTCGGGAAAACCGTGTCCGGGCCCCTTCGGTGATATCCACGACAGCGCCGGGGCGGCGGGACGTCCGTCGGATACTGTCGAGGTGGTTGACCAGTTGATCCCACCGTCGGTGGGGTGGAAGGAAGAGGATGCTGCACCGTCGGACCGTCTTGAAGTCAGTGATCGCCGCCTGGGGTGGGGGCCTGCTCGCATCGTGCGGCTCCGGAAACTCCGGCGCTCCCGGTGGGTCGGGTGGGTCGGGACGCTGGGTCATGCCCGACGAAGGTGCGCCCCACGACCGTACGTGGATGGCCTTCGCCGCGCGGGAGGACATCTGGGGCCCGGAACTGGCGCCGGCGGTGAAACGGAACCTGGCGGCGATCGCCGTTGCCGTGGCGGCGGTCGAGCCCGTGTCGATGCTCGTGCCGGCGGAAGACATGGATCTGGCCCGTCGGCTCATCGGCGGCGCCGACGTGGAGCTGGTCACGTGCGAGCTTGACGACCTGTGGGTCCGCGACACCGGGCCGGTGTTCGTCCGTGCCGCGGCGGGCGCGGCCGGGGTCGACTTCAACTTCAACGGGTGGGGCCGCCGGCAGCGTCACCGCCGTGACCGGGAGGTCGCCGGCATCGTCACCAGGGAAGCCGGGGTGGAATCCCTGCGTACGGACCTGGTGCTCGAGGGAGGGGCACTGGAGGTGGACGGCGAAGGCACGGCCATCATCACGGAGAGCTGCGTGCTCAATGACAACCGCAACCGTGGATGGTCGAAGGCGGACGTCGAAGCAGAGCTCGGGCGGCTGCTGGGGATAACCACGGTGATCTGGCTGCCGGGGATCGCCGGAATGGACATCACCGACGGGCACACGGACTTCTACGCCCGGTTCGCGTCACCTGGTGTCGTCGTGGCGGGCCTGGAGACCGACGAGACGTCGTTCGACTACGACGTGACCCGTGTGCATCTCGACATCCTGCGCGCGGCGACCGATGCCGCGGGCCGGCGGCTGCAGGTGGAGGTCCTGGAATCCCCGTCGAGCGTCCGGGCGGAGTTCGACAGCCCGGACTTCGCCGCGGGCTACGTCAACTTCTACGTGTGCAATGATGCCGTGATGGTCCCCGAGTTCGGGGCCGTGGACACCGATGACGCGGCGCGGGATCTGCTGCGGCGGCTGTTTCCCGGGCGTCGTGTCGTCCAGCTCAATATCGACGCCATCGCCGCCGGGGGCGGCGGCATCCACTGTGCGACCCAACAGCAGCCGGCCTGAGGTGGCCGACGGGTCAGGCCAGTTCCACGATGTCCATGTAGGCGTCCGACCACAGGTCCTCGTCGCCGTCGGGCAGAACGATGACGCGTTCCGGCTCCAGCGCCCTGACCGCTCCCGGGTCGTGGGTGACCAGAATGACCGCACCGGTGTAGGTGCGCAGCGCGTTGAGCACCTGCTCGCGTGACTGCGGGTCGAGGTTGTTCGTCGGCTCGTCGAGCAGCAGGACGTTCGCCCGGGAGCTCACCAGCGTGGCCAGTGCCAGCCGGGTCTTCTCGCCGCCCGACAGGGTGCCGGCGGGTTGGTTGAGCTGCTCCCCGGAGAACATGAACGCGCCGAGGAGACCGCGAAGGTCCTGCTCCCCGGCTTCCGGGCAGGCCTGGATGGCATTGTCCCAGACACTGGCGTCTGGGTCGATCGTGTCGTGCTCCTGGGCGAAGTAGCCGACCTTGAGACCGTAGCCGGAGACGATGCCTCCCTCGCCGTCGGTGCGTTCCACCCCGGCGAGGAGTTTCAGCAGCGTCGTCTTGCCGGCGCCGTTGAATCCCAGCACGACCACGCGTGAACCACGGTCCACCGCCAGGTCCACCCCGGCGAAGACCTCCAGTGAGCCGTACATCTTCGTCAGCCCGGTGGCGTTCATCGGCGTCTTGCCGCAGGGAGCGGGCTCGGGGAAGGAGATGTTGGCGTACTTGTCGTCCTGACGGACCTCGTCGAGGTCGTCGATCATCCGGTCGGCGCGGGCGATCATCTGCTTGGCCGCGGCGGCCTTGGTGGCCTTGGCGCCGAGCTTGGCGGCCTGCTGACGGAGAGCGCCCGCCTTCTTCTCCGCATTGGCCTTCTCCCGGCGCCGTCGGGCTTCATCGGTGGCGCGGGCGTCGAGGTACTTCTTCCACGTCATGTTGTAGACGTCCGCCTCACCACGCACCGCGTCGAGGAACCAGACCTTGTTGACGACGGCGGCGAGGAGCTCGACGTCGTGCGAGATCATGACCAGACCGCCCTCGTGGCGCTGCAGGAAGTCCCGCAGCCAGGTGATCGAGTCGGCGTCGAGGTGGTTGGTGGGCTCGTCGAGCAGCAGCGTGGTCGCGGAACGCCCGGAGCCCGAGGTGGCGGCGAAGAGGATCTGTGCCAGTTCCACACGTCGGCGCTGACCGCCGGACAGTGTCTTCAGCTGCTGGTCCAGGATGCGCTGCGGCAGGCCGAGGCCGTCGCAGATCCGGGCGGCCTCGGAGTCTGCCTCGTAGCCGCCGAGGGAGGCGTAACGTTCCTCCAGACGGCTGTACTTGATGATGGCGGCATCCCGCTGGGAGTCCGTCCCGGATTCCATGAGCTCCTGCTGGCGGTCCATGGAGGACCGTAGCTGGTCCAGGCCGCGTGCGGAGAGCACACGGTCGCGGGCGGTCTGCTCGATGTCGCCCTCCTTGGAGTCCTGGGGAAGGTAGCCGATCTCGCCGGCCCGTGTGACGGTGCCGCCGTAGGGTTCGCCTTCACCCGCGAGGATGCGCATCGACGTCGTCTTCCCGGCGCCGTTGCGGCCGACAAGGCCGATTCGGTCGCCCGGTTGGACGCGGAGCTGCTGGCCGGGCGCGTTGAGGAGGGTGCGTGCCCCCACCCGCACCTCAAGGTCTTGAGTAACAATCACAACGGTCCATCTTAACACCGTGTCCCGGCAGTTGTGGAGGTGGGCGCCGCGCTCTCCTTCTCCCCCCGGAGGAGAGAGCCGCGAAGAACCTCATGCTGAGATTCATGGGCGTCCCACCCGCCACTTCCGCTGGGTTCCGGAACTACTGGACCCCCAGCCTCCGGACACCTGGTCCTTCCGGCCTGCGCCTGCTGGACAGATATCAATATAAACTTTTAAGGCTGGTTTGGATAGTGTTTCGTGAACGACGCTTACTTCGCGACTTACTGTCGGGGGTGATATCGAGTTCGTTTCTCAGGCTGTACCCTCGAGGGTATCTGCGGAGTTCCTGCCGTTGGGGATACCTTTTGTAGTTCCTAAGTAAGTCCGCGGACGGAGCGTGGCACCGGGGGTAACCTCGTTCCACCCTCTGTCATCCTGGCGGGGGTATCCCCGCTGCGGAGCCTTATCGATCACTGTTGACCGCTGTTGCCCACCGATCCCCAGGGAGTGACCCCGCCATGCACATCGCCGTCCTCGGACTCGGCCCGGCCGGTGCGCTCCTCGCGTACCGCGCCGCAGTGACCGGGTGGACGGTCGACGCCTACGATCCGGCCTGCAGACAGACCGATGACGGGGGGATCCTGCCGCCCCGCTGGCGCCAGACCTACGGGCTCTTCCCCGATGATCTTCCCGGGTGGGCGCGTAGCGCGGTCGTCTTCGCCACGGCACCCTCCGGCTCCGCCGACTCCGGAGACTCTGGAGACCTTGAGGTGGTCACTCCTGCAGGCAGAAAGCCCGTCGGGCGTATCTACCGCATGGTTGACAGAGAAGCCACGTGCCGTCGGCTCTCAGAGGTCGGGCCACGTCTGCGCCTGCACCGGGAGAAGGTCAATGACCCGGACCCCCGACAGCTGGGTGTCGATGCGGTGGTCGACTGCCGGGGGGTCGTCGACCGCCCCGGTGACCTCCGGCAGATCGCCTATGGCGTGGTCGTGGCGGAGTGCCCGGATTCCCCGGTCTTCATGGACTGGCGTCCTGCGTCGTCCGAGGCGGACCCCGGCACTCCCCCCAGCTTTCTCTACGTCCAACCCGTCGACGGCGGCACGCTGTACGAGGAGACGATCCTGGTCACCCGCGAACCGACCCGTCCGATGGTCGACCTGCTGAAGGCACGTCTCGCCGAACGTCTCCCCGACATCGACCTGACTGCTGGCGCACCGGGGATCGTCGGCACGGAGACCGTGCATTTCCCCGTCGACCGCCGGGCCCGCGGCTGGTACGGCGGCATGCGGGACGGTGTCGGCGTGTTCGGTGCTGCCGGCGGGATGACGCACCCGGCGACCGGTTACTCCGTCGCCGAGTCAGCGGCTGCCGCGGACCGGATGCTCCGTGTCGTCGAGAGCGGCGCACTCCCCTGGCGTGAACGCCTGTCGGCTGCGGTAGCCTACCGTCTGCGGCTGCTCGGAGCCGAGCTTGTCACCGCGGCGGACGGCCCGACCCTCCAACGCTTCTTTGACGCCTTCTTCGACCTGCCGCCCCGGTTGCAGACCGGCTACCTGGCCGGGCAGCACGGCGGCCGGGTGGGGCTGACGATGCTCGCACTCGCCCGGTACCCGCGGCGCGTGCTCCCCTTCCTCCGTCCGCTTCCCCGGATCCTGTGGGGCACGGTCGGACGGCGACCCGACCCGTCCTGACACGTCCTGACGCGTCCTGACCCGTCCTGACCCGGAAAACCACCATCCGGGGTACGCGTACAAGCCCGTACACGTACCCAGGATGGTGGTTATTTCCCGCCCGGGGCCGTCAGCCTACAGTCACACGCTGAAGCCGAGGTAGCGCAGCTGCTCCCGCCCGTCGGCGTTGATCATGTGCGGGCCCCACGGCGGGGACCAGACCCAGTTGATCCGCAGGGCCGAGACCTGTTCGATCCCGTCCACCACGGCGGTGGTGGCCTGGTCCTCCAGCATGTCCGTCAACGGGCAGGCCGGGGAGGTCAACGTCATGTTGATGACCGCTTCGGTGCCCTTGTCCGTGTGCTCCACCCATACCTGGTAGACGAGACCGAGGTCCACGACGTTGATGCCCAGCTCGGGGTCGATGACGTCGAGCATCGCCTCCTCGATCTGGTCGGAGAGCATGACGTCCTCCTGCGAGATCTCCTTCGGAGGTTCCGGGACGGCGTCGAGGGGGTTCGGGTCCATCTGCGGGGACGACGGCTCGGCGGCCGTGTCGGTGGCAGTGTCGGTGGTCGTGTCGTCACTCATGGTGGGGTCCTTACTTCTTGTTGGTTGACTCGCTGGTGGCGGCCTCGAAGGCCTTCCACCCCAGCAGGGCGCACTTCACGCGGGCGGGGTACTTGGACACGCCCGCGAACGCCACACCGTCGCCGATGACGTCCTCGTCGCCCTCGACCGTGCCACGGGAGGTCACCATCTTCTCGAACTCGGCCAGCTTCGCCATGGCCTCGGGCACGCTCAGGCCGGTGAGTTCCTCGGCCATCACCGAGGTCGCGGCCTGGCTGATCGAACACCCGGTGGCGTCGTAGGAGATGTCCGCGACCGTCCCCAGGTCCTCCGACAACGAGACACGCAGGGTGACCTCGTCGCCGCACGAGGTGTTGACGTGGTGGACCTCGGCGTTGAACGGCGTCCTGAGCCCCGCGTGCTGCGGGTGCTTGTAGTGGTCCAGGATGACTTCCTGGTACATCTGCTCGAGTTTCACAGCGGCTGCCTCACGTTCTCGTTCTCCTGCCGGTCGTCTCCGGCAACCGTACCGAAGAACCGCTGGGCGGCCCGGACGGCGTCGACCAGGGCGTCGACCTCGTCGGTCGTGTTGTACAGGTAGAAGCTGGCGCGGGCCGTCGCCTGGACGCCCAGGGCCCGGTGTGCCGGCCAGGCGCAGTGGTGACCCACCCGGATGCACACGCCGTTGTCGTCGAGGACCTGGCCGAGGTCGTGCGGGTGGATCCCGTCGACGACGAAACTCACCGCCGAGCCGCGGTCGACGTTCTCGGTCGGACCGATGATCCGCAGTCCCTCCACCGTGGCCAGCCGTTCCAGGGCGTATCCGGTGAGCGCGTGTTCGTGCGCGGCGACGTTGTCCATGCCGAGCTTCTGCAGGTACTCGACCGCCGCCCCCAGGCCGACGACCTGGGAGGTCATCTGGGTGCCGGCCTCGAAACGCTGCGGCGGGGCCGCGTAGGTCGTCTTCTCCATGGTGACGATCTCGATCATCGACCCGCCGGTGAGGAACGGCGGCAGGCTCTCCAGCAGGTGCGATTTGCCGTAGAGCACGCCGACACCGTTGGGGCCGAGCATCTTGTGCCCGGAGAAGGCGGCGAAGTCGACGTCCAGGGCGTGGAAGTCCACCGCCATGTGCGGCACCGACTGGCAGGCGTCGAGGACGAAGAGTGCGCCGACGGCACGGGCACGCCGGACGGCCTCGGTGACGTCGAGCTGGGCACCGGTCACGTTCGACTGGTGGCTCAGTGCGACGACCTTGGTGCGCTCCGAGAGCTCGAGGCTGTCGAGGTCGATACGCCCGTCGGGGGTCGCCGAGTACCAGCGCAGGGTGGCGCCGGTGCGCTGTGCGAGTTCCTGCCACGGCACCAGGTTGGCGTGGTGTTCGATCTCGGAGATGACGATCTCGTCGTCGGGTCCGACCGCGAGATCACCGGCACGCGGGTCCCCCAGCATGAAGGCGACCTCGTTGAGCGCCTCGGTCGCGTTCTTGGTGAAGGCGATCTCCTCGTCGGCGGCACCGACGAATCGGGCGACGGCGTCGCGGGCGGCCTCGTAGGAGTCGGTCGCCTCCTCGGCGATCTCGTAGGCGCCCCGGTGCACCGGGGCGTTGTGCTCCGTGAGGAACGTCCGCTCGGCGTCGAGGACCTGGAGCGGCCGTTGCGCGGTCGCACCGGAATCCAGGTACACGAGTGGACGACCGTCCCGCACCGTGCGCGACAGGATCGGGAAGTCCGCCCTGATGGCGGCGGTGTCCAGTGGGGTCATTCGATATCAGGCCTTTGCGGTGAATCGCTCGTAGCCGTGCTCCTCGAGCTCGCGGGCGAGTTCGGGGCCGCCGGACTCGACCACACGTCCCTTGGCGAAGACGTGGACGAAGTCGGGCTGCACGTAGTTCAGGATGCGCTGGTAGTGGGTGATCATGATCAGGCCACCGTCCTCGCGCTCCTTGTAGCGGTTGATGCCCTCGGACACGGTGCGCAGGGCGTCGACGTCGAGGCCGGAGTCGGTTTCGTCGAGGATGGCGAACTTCGGCTTGAGCAGGGAAAGCTGCAGGATCTCGTGGCGCTTCTTCTCGCCGCCGGAGAAGCCCTCGTTGACGGACCGCTCGGAGAAGGCCGGGTCGATCTCCAGCTCGTCCATGGCGGTCCGTGCCTCCTTGACCCACTGGCGCAGCTTCGGGGCCTCGCCGCGTACCGCGGTGGCCGCCGAGCGCAGGAAGTTGGCCATGGAGACGCCGGGCACCTCCACCGGGTACTGCATGGCGAGGAACAGTCCGGCGCGGGCGCGCTCGGAGACATCCATGTCCAGCAGGTTCCCGCCGTCGAGGAGGACCTCGCCGTCGGTGATCTCGTACCGGGGGTGGCCGGCGATCGCGTAGGACAGGGTGGACTTGCCGGAGCCGTTCGGGCCCATGATGGCGTGGGTCTCACCGGAGTTCACGGTGAGGTTGACGCCGTGGAGGATCGGCTTGGGATCCTCGTTCTCGTCCTGGGGGACCACCTGTGCGTGGAGGTTCTTGATCTCGAGAGTGCTCATTGTGTGTTCGTTGTTCCTTACGGTGGGTGGAGACTGTTCAGCGGGGTCAGAGGACGGTGTTGGCGAGTTCCTGCTCGACGACGTCCTCGAGGTTCTCGCGCACGCCCTCGACCGGGACGCGGCGGATGACGTCGGTGAAGAAGCCGCGGATGATCAGTCGGCGGGCCTCCTCGTCGGAGATGCCGCGCGACTTCAGGTAGAACATGTGCTCGTCGTCGAAGCGTCCGACGGTGGCGGCGTGGCCGGCGCCGACGATCTCACCGGTCTGGATCTCGAGGTTGGGCACCGCATCGGCACGCGCCCCCTCGGTGAGCACCAGGTTCTTGTTCGTCTCGTAGGTGTCCGTGCCGGTGGCCTCCGGGCGGATCAGCACGTCGCCGATCCACACGGTGCGGGCCTCGCTGCCGTGGCGCCCGGTCTCACCCTGCAGGGCGGACTTGTACAGGACGTTGGAACGGCAGTTCGGCACGCTGTGGTCGACCAGGAGCCGCTGCTCGAAGTACTGGCCGGCGTCGGCGAAGGAGACGCCCAGCAGTTCCGCGTCGCCGCCGGGGCCGGTGAAGCGCACGTGGGGGACGGAGCGGACGACGTCGCCGCCGAAGGTCGCCACGGTGTGCCGCACGGTGGCGTCGCGACCGACGAGGATGTGCGAGTTGGACAGGTGCACCGCGGTGCGGCCCCAGTCCTCCCACACGACGGTGGTCAGGCGGGCGCCGTCGCCGACGACGAACTCCAGGTTGTCGGAGTGGACCCCCTCGCCCTGGTAGCGCAGGACGACGATGGCCTCGGCGTGCGCCTCGAGCTCGATGACGGTGGTGCCGTAGGTGGTCACCTCGTCGCCGGAGCCGGTGACGGTCACGGTGACCGGGGCCTCGAGCACGGTGTTCTTCGTCACGAGGACGTGGTCGGCGACGGTGCTGTTGACCCACGCCTCGGCCGCGGGACGGTCGACGGGCAGGCCGGCACGGCCGGTGCGCTCGTCGTCCATGGCGAGCTCGGTGTAGCTGACACCGGCCTGGTCGCCGGTGTCCACGGTCACGGTCGGGCGGGCGGCGGGGGCCGCCTTGCCCGCCGAGGTGTCCTCGAGGCCGCGGAGGCGGCGCAGCGGGGTGAAGCGCCAGTCCTCGTCCTTGCCGTGCGGGACCGGGAAGGCCGCCGGGTCGGCGGACTGGAACCGGTCGCCCTTGGTGGGCATGCTGTTCGCCGGGGTGGTGGCGTTGGCGTCGGGGGTGGTCACGGGAGTGGTCATCGGTTAACCCACCGATCCTTCCATCTGCAGTTCGATCAGTCGGTTGAGCTCCAGGGCGTACTCCATCGGGAGTTCCTTGGCGATCGGCTCGACGAAGCCGCGGACGATCATCGCCATCGCCTCGTCCTCCTCGAGCCCGCGGCTCATGAGGTAGAAGAGCTGGTCCTCGGACACCTGGGAGACGGTGGCCTCGTGGCCGAGGGTGACGTGGTCGTTGCGGATGTCGTTGTAGGGGTATGTGTCCGACCGCGAGATCGAGTCGACCAGGAGGGCGTCGCACTCCACGTTCGCCTTGGAGTGGTGGGCCTCCTTGTTGATCTGGACCAGGCCGCGGTAGGCGGCGCGTCCGCCGGAGCGGGCCACCGACTTGGAGACGATGTTGCTGGAGGTGTACGGCGCCATGTGCACCATCTTCGCGCCGGTGTCCTGGACCTGGTTCTCACCGGCGAAGGCCACGGAGAGGACCTCGCCCTTGGCGTGGGGGCCGGTCATCCACACGGCCGGGTACTTCATGGTGACCTTGGAGCCGATGTTGCCGTCGACCCACTCCATGGTGGCACCCTCCTCGGCCCGGGTGCGCTTGGTGACGAGGTTGTAGACGTTGTTCGACCAGTTCTGGATGGTCGTGTAGCGGCACCGGCCGCCCTTCTTCACGACGATCTCCACGACCGCGGAGTGCAGGGAGTCCGACTTGTAGATCGGGGCGGTGCAGCCCTCGACGTAGTGGACGTAGGCGTCCTCGTCGACGATGATGAGCGTGCGCTCGAACTGGCCCATGTTCTCGGTGTTGATCCGGAAGTAGGCCTGCAGCGGGATGTCGACGTGCACACCCTTGGGCACGTAGATGAACGAGCCGCCGGACCACACGGCGGTGTTCAGCGCGGAGAACTTGTTGTCGCCGGCGGGGATGACCGTGCCGAAGTGTTCCTTGAACAGCTCCGGGTACTCCTTGAGGGCGGTGTCGGTGTCCAGGAAGATCACGCCCTGGCTCTCCAGGTCCTCGCGGATCTGGTGGTAGACCACCTCGGACTCGTACTGGGCGGCGACACCGGCGACCAGCCGCTGCTTCTCCGCCTCGGGGATGCCGAGCTTGTCGTAGGTCTCCTTGATGTCGTCCGGCAGGTCCTCCCACGTCTGGGCCTGCTTCTCCGTGGAGCGCACGAAGTACTTGATGTTGTCGAAGTCGATGCCGTCGAGGTCGGCGCCCCAGGTCGGCATCGGCTTGCGGTCGAAGGTGCTCAGAGCCTTGAGGCGACGCTCGAGCATCCACTCGGGCTCGTTCTTCTTCGCCGAGATGTCCCGGACGACGGCCTCCGACAGGCCCCGCTCGGCGGCGGCACCGGCGGCGTCGGAGTCGTGCCAGCCGTAGCCGTAGGCGCCGATGGAGTCGATGATCTCGTCATCGGTCTTCGGGGCGTTCTGGGGCTTGTTGTCGGGTAGTTGTGCAGCTTGAGTCATGTCAGCTCTCCTTCGTGGATGAAGGGTGGATTGTGGTCAGCGGGATGTGTGTCGTGCAGATACCGTTGCCGTCGGCGATGGTCGCCAGAGGCTGGGTGTGGTGGCCGAGGAGTTCGGTGACCACCCGGTGCTCCGCCGCGCAGAGTTCGGGGAACTCGTGGGCGACATCCTGGATCGGACAGTGGTGACGGCAGATCTGGACGCCGGTCGCCGCCTGGTCGACCGTGGCCGCGTAGCCGCGGTCCGTCAACGCCTCGGCGATGCGTTCCGCCCGGTCCACGACGGTCTCCGGCACGGAGTCGTCGACGGAACCGAACAGGTCCTGCATCCGCTGGTCGGCGAATTCGGCGACCGCGTCGTCACCACCACTCTCCCGGAGGGCCCGGAGGGCCAGGAGTGCGAGTGTGTCGTAATCATGGCCGAAACGTCCCCGTCCGGCGTCAGTCAACCGGTACTGCCGGGCGGGACGACCACGGGTGCGTCCTCCGGCGGACCGCGGTGCCTCGATCGTCTCGGCGAGGCCGTCGGCGACGATGTTGTCGAGGTGTCGCCGCACACCGGCGGCGCTCAGCCCGAGGGCCTCGCTGATATCGGTGGCGCTGACCGGACCGTTCCGGAGGATCTGCGCCAGAACTTCGCGGCGGGTGTCCCGTTCGCTCATGTGCTGTTCCCTCCTCGACGACAGTTGTGACAGCGGGTCATGATTAGACAACACGAGTGTCGCGTAAATCATTCCCGTTGTCTAATAAGGGCAGGCTGACCTGTTGTTTCTCTGTTCAACGGATTCGATGATTTTCGTAACGGGCGGGTGTCCTGCCCGCCGCACGCACCCCGGCCCGTAGAATGCCGGTGTGACCCAGCCACCCCCCTCCGACAGCACCCTGTCCGCCGACGGTGGACGGCGTACCCGTGGTCTCGGGGGCATGTTCGGCCTCCTGCCGAACATCGGTACCGCCGGTTCACGCAGCGCCCGGCTGCACACCGAGAGCCCCGTCGCGTCGACCCGCCGGTTCACCCCGGAGGAACTGCTGCGTCTGCGGCTCGGTGTCTTCACCGGGTTCGTCGGGGCGGTCCTCATCGGTGTCGGAGGGGTCGGTGCCGGCGCCCTGCCGGTCGTCGGGAACTCCCTGTGGTCGCTGCCGGTCAGCGGATTCCTCTCCCGGATGCTGCACACCACCACGGTCGCGGTGTTCGTGGGGATCAGCCTGCTCATCGTCGGCTGGCTGCTGATCTGGCGGTACTGCGTCCCCACGACGGCGTCTCAGGGGGCCTCCCCGGCAGTCACCCGGACCACCGCCGCCCCCCTGCTGCCGATGGTGACGCTCGTGCGCATCGGCGTGCTCTGGGTGCTCCCGCTGCTGGTGACGGCGCCGATGTTCACCCAGGACATCTACTCGTACCTGGCCCAGGGCTCGATTGCGGCCCAAGGACTCGACCCGTACTCCGCCGGGCCCGTGGACCTGCTCGGGGTGGACAACGACCTGGCACGTTCGGTCCCCTTCGAATGGTCGCACTCCCCCGCCCCCTACGGGCCGGTGGCCGTCGGCATGGCGTCGGTCATCTCCACCCTCACCGGGGACGTCATCGCCGCCGGGGTGATCATCCACCGGCTGATCTCGGTGGCGGGTGTCTTCGTCGCGGCCTGGGCGGTCGTGCACCTGGCCCGTCGCTGCGGGGTCCACCCCCAGGCCGCCCTGTGGCTCGGCATCCTCAACCCGCTGGTCTACCTGCACCTGGTCGCCGGCGTGCACAATGAGGCGATCATGATGGGGCTGCTGCTCGCGGGGGTGGAATGCGGGCTGCGGGCCGTGGACCCCGGACGTGGTCCGTCGGCCCGACGGTGGATGTGGGGGGCGGCGGGAGTCGTCCTGATCAGCTGCGCCGGGATGGTGAAGGTCACCGCGTTCCTGGCACTGGGCTTCGTCGGGGTCGCCCTGGCCCGCTACCTCGGCGGACGGTTCCGCGACCTCGTTCTCGCCGCGGTGGTCTACGCCGCCGGGACCGCGACGGTCGTCGTCGCCGTCTCGCTGGGAACCGGACTGGGGTTCGGGTGGGTCATGGTCCAGGGTGGCGCGACCGAGGTGATCAGCTGGATGTCCGTGACCACCGACGTCGGTCTGCTCACCGCCAACGGCGGCATGTGGCTGGGGCTGGGCGACCACACCGACGTGGCGCTGTCGACCGCCCGGCTCGTCGGCCTGCTGATCGGCGGATTCTGGGTGGTGCGCATGCTGTGGGCCTCCTTCCGCGGCCGCGTGCACCCGGTCGGCGGGCTGGGCGTGGCGACCTTCTTCCTCGTCGTGTTCTTCCCCGTCGTCCACCCGTGGTACGTCCTGTGGGCCGTGATGCCCCTGGCCGCCTGGGCCAACCGGGGCACGTTCCGGGTGGCGGTGGTGGCCTACTCCGCGATCCTGAGTTACTTCATCCTGCCCCGGGGCCTGAACCTGCCACCGGGCACCGTGGCCGTGATGTACCTGATGTCGGCGTTGTTCTCGGTGGTGTTCATCGTCATCGGCTGGTTGCTTTACCAACGCCGTAAGGCCACCGGCTAGACTCTGGGACCGTGGTTAGCGCAGGGATGGACACAGGCAGCCGGTCTGCACTCCGCTTGCGGGGCGTCGTCAAGAGGTACGGGGACGTCACCGCGGTCGACGGTCTGGACCTGACCGTGGGGCACGCTGAGGTGCTCGCACTTCTCGGTCCCAACGGTGCGGGCAAGACGACGACCGTCGAGATGTGCGAAGGCTTCCTCCTCCCTGATGAAGGTACCGTCGAGGTCCTCGGCACCGACCCCGGTCGTGACACCGACCGGTTGCGCGGACGCATCGGTGTGATGCTGCAGGGTGGCGGGGCGTACCCGGGAATCCGGGTCGGCGAGATGCTCCGCCTCGCCGCGTCCTACTCCGCCGATCCCCTCGACCCCGTCTGGCTACTCGAGACCGTCGGTCTGCAGGGGCACGAGAAGGCCAACTACCGTCGGCTGTCCGGTGGCCAGCAGCAGCGGCTCTCCCTGGCGCTCGCACTGGTGGGCCGGCCGGAACTCATCTTCCTCGACGAGCCGACCGCGGGGTTGGACGCGCAGTCGCGCCTGGCGGTGTGGGACCTGGTCTCCGCGCTGCGTGACGACGGCGTGTCCGTCGTCCTCACCACCCACCTCATGGACGAGGCGGAGGCGCTGGCGGACCAGGTCGTGATCATCGACCACGGTCGCGCCGTGGCGCAGGGCACGATCAGCGAACTGACCAGCAGTGCCGACCCCAGGGTGGCGGTCTCCACCGACCGCGACCTGGACCGTGAGGCGCTGGCGGCGCGGCTCGCACCTCTCGGCGCGACCGTGTCGGTGACCCGGCCCGGCCTGGTCACCGTGTCCGCCACCGTGACTCCCCGGCTGATCAGGGAGATCACCGCCGAGGCGGACCGTCAGGACGTTCTGGTGACCTCGCTGGAGGTGGACCAGCGCAGCCTCGAGAGCGTGTTCCTCGACATCACCGGAAGGGAGATCCGCTCATGAGCCGGACCCGACAGACCACCGGACGTTTCACCCCGGGCCAGTTCGCTCCCCGACCCCGCCAGGCGCCCACCGGGCGCATGCTCCTGGCACAGGCGAGGATCGAGACACTGCTGTTCCTGAGGCACGGCGAACAACAGCTGCTGTCCCTGGTGATTCCGTTGGGTCTGTTGATCGCGCTGAGTCTGATACCGATGGTGCCGCTGGACGACCCGGTCCAGAGCGTGTACCCGATGACCGTCGGCATCGCGCTGATGAGTGCGGGTTTCACCGGGCAGGCGATCGCCGTGGCCTTCGACAGACGCTACGGGGCGCTCAAGCGCATCGGTGCCTGCGGCGTCCCCCGCCGGATCCTCATCAGCGGCAAGGTGATGGCCGTCGGGGCGGCGGTGCTCGTCCAACTCGTGGTGCTCACCATCGTCGCCCTGCTCCTGGGGTGGTCGCCGAGCGCTGCGGGGGCACTGCCGGCGCTGTCGTTCATCGTGGTCGGCGTCGCCACCTTCACCGCGCTCGGGCTGCTGCTCGGGGGCACCCTGAGTTCGGAGCTCGTGCTCGCGCTGGGCAACACCGTCTGGTTCATCCTGATGGGGGCGGCCGTCCTCTCGGCGATGGACACCGACCTCCCCGGACCCGTGCACGCCGCGCTGCGGGTGCTGCCGTCCGTGGCACTGACCGACGGTCTGGTCGACGCGTCCTCCGGGACGTGGAACCTCGCCGCGCTCCTGGTCCTGGCGGTGTGGGGCGTCGTCGGTGGGACGCTGGCGGTCCGGTTCTTCTCCTTCACCATGGACGACGACTGACCGTCGGTGTCGTCTGATTACGGTCGTCGTCGCCCGGGGCGATAGACTGGACGACCGTGAAGGTCTCGCAGAAAACCCAGGACGACAGCCCGACTACCAGCGAAAACCCGCCTGACGTTCCGAGGGTGAGCGACACCACGCTGGTCCGGATGCGGGAGCGGGTCTCCACCACCCCCCGGTCGGTGAACAGGTTCTTCCTGCGGTTCTACACCGTGGTCCTCGCCCTGTGCGCCCGGACGCCGGTGCCCACGGTGCGTCGCCAGCGTCTCTACGCGGTCATCCTGATGGTCTGCCAGGGCGGCATCACGTTCACCGGCGCTCTCGTGCGCGTCACCGGCTCAGGGCTCGGCTGCCCGACGTGGCCCCAGTGCCACCCCGGCTCACTGGTCCCGGAGTCCGGGACGACCCCGGCGATCCACCAGGCCATCGAGTTCGGCAACCGCATGCTCACCTTCGTGCTCATCATCGCCGCACTGGTGGCGTTCCTGGCCGTCCTGCGGGCCGCACGTCGGAGCACGATCCTGCACATCGCCTTCCTGCAGGGCATCGGCATCATCGCGCAGGCGGTCATCGGCGGCATCACGGTGCACCTGGATCTGGCGTGGTGGATCGTGATGGCGCACTTCCTGCCGTCGATGGTGCTCGTGTTCTTCGCCGCGGTGATGGTGGTCAAGATCGGTGAGGACGACGACGCCCCCCGCCGGGCGACCATGCCGACACCGTTGCGGTGGGCGACCTGGGGCTCGGCACTGGGTCTGGCGGTGACCCTCGTGACCGGGACCATGACCACCAGTTCCGGCCCGCACGCCGGGGACGAGGCCATCCAGGAGGGTGACCGTCTGCAGATCGCCCTCTTCGAGATCGCGAACATGCACGCTCACGCGATGTACCTCTACATGGGCATCACCATCGGTCTGCTCGCCGGTCTCCTCGCGGTGCACGTGGACCGCCGGATCAAGACCGCCGCCCTGGCCCTGATCGCCGGAATCATCATCCAGGGCGTGGTGGGCGTCGTCCAGTACAACCTGGGTGTCCCCCGGTGGACGGTTCCGCCGCACGTGCTGGGATCGGCGGTGGTGACCGCGGCGACGGGCCTGCTGTGGGCGATGCGGTTCCGACGGGGAGAAGCCGCCGCCGACCGCGACTACGACATCGAGGACGCGGCCTGAACCAGCGGTATCCCTGGGGCGGGAGCGGCGGCGGGGTCCGGGCTGACAGAGGGTGGGACGTCGATCCCAGGGTGGTCCGTAGACCAGGAACCGCCCCTGGGGTGTCGTCCCCGGGGCGGTGGAAAAAGGGGAGGCGTCAGAGGCCGAGCATCTCGGAGACCGTCTCCAGTCCGAGGACGGCATCGACGGACAGTCCGACGAACAGCACGGAGAGGTAGTTGTTCGACAGGAAGAAGAGGTTCATCGGCTTGACCTTCACGCCCTTCTTCACCCCGTTGTGCAGCCCGTGGGCCCGCAGGATGAACCACGCACCGCTGAGGACGGCAACCAGGGCGTAGACCCAGCCGGTGGCGGGGACCAGCAGCAGGGAGGTGACCACGGTCGCCCAGGTGTACCAGAGGATCTGCCGGGTGACCTCGAGGGGAGGTTTGACGACGGGCATCATGGGCACACCGGCGGCCTCGTAGTCCTCGCGGTAGCGCATGCCCAGCGCCCAGGTGTGCGGCGGTGTCCAGAAGAAGATGATGAGGAACAGCAGCAACGCCTGGCCCCAGGACAGCCAGCCGGCGTTGAAGGACCCGCCGTCGGCCTCGGTCACGGTGGCCCAGCCGACCATGACCGGCATGCAGCCGGCCGCCCCGCCCCAGATCACGTTCTGCCACGTCCTGCGCTTGAGCCACTTGGTGTAGACGAAGATGTAGAACCAGATGGTCAACAGGATGAAGCCTGACGCCAGCCAGGAGTGGCAGAGGAAACCCAGCCACAGCACACTGCCGACGGTCAGTGACCAGGCGAAGATCCTGGCCTCCGTCTTGTTCACGGTGTGCTTGGCCAGTGGGCGTCGGTGCGTGCGGCGCATCTTCTGGTCGATGTCGTAGTCCGCGACCATGTTGAAGGTGTTCGCCGCGGCGGCGCCCATCCATCCGCCGACCAGGGTCAGCAGGATCAGGCCGAGGTTGATCTCGCCGCGCTGCGCCTGGAGCATCGACGGGATGGCGGCGACAAGCAGCAGCTCGATGACACGGGGTTTCGTCAGCGAGATATACGCCTTGATCTTGTCCACCGGTCAGTCCGCCTCCATAAAACGCCATCGGTCACCGTGCGTTCCTGGTTGTCAGGGCACACGGATCTGCCAAACCGACAGGTTACCTGAGCCGGTGGTGGGACCGGAAACCGTTGTCGTCGTCCCGGCCGACCAGCGGCCCGGCCGATCCGCCAGTGACACGGTCGACCTCCGGACACTACACTGGTCCGGGTTACACGGGCCGCGTCCTGCGACCAGCGGCGACCAGTGGCGACCAGCTCTGGTCACGGCGCCCGTGTCCTCTTATGTCCCCAGACGACAGGAAGGCTACCCAGCGTGACACTCCCCAAGGACCTCGAAGCCCGCACGGTCCGGAAGTACCCCGATGACTGGACCGAGCTGGACACCCGTGCCATCGACACGGTCCGTGTCCTCGCGGCCGACGCTGTGGAGAAGTGCGGTTCCGGTCACCCCGGTACCGCGATGTCCCTCGCCCCGCTGGCCTACACGCTCTACCAGCGCGTGATGCGCCATGATCCGTCGGACCACAACTGGCCGGGCCGCGACCGGTTCGTCCTGTCCGCCGGTCACAGCTCGTTGACCCAGTACATCCAGCTCTACCTCGGCGGCTTCGGACTCGAGCTGGACGACATCAAGGCGTTGCGCACGTGGGGCTCCAAGACCCCCGGGCACCCCGAGGTCGGCCACACCGACGGTGTCGAGATCACCACCGGTCCCCTGGGCCAGGGTCTGGCCTCCGCGGTGGGGATGGCCGTCGCCTCCCGTCGTGAGCGCGGCCTGTTCGATCCGGAGGCCGCCGAGGGCGCGTCACCGTTCGACCACCACATCTACGTCATCGCCTCCGACGGCGACCTGCAGGAGGGCGTCACCTCCGAGGCGTCGTCCTTCGCCGGTACCCAGCAGCTGGGCAACCTCATCGTCTTCTGGGACGACAACAGCATCTCCATCGAGGACAACACCGACATCGCCTTCGGCGAGGACGTCGCCGCCCGCTACGCCGCCTACGGCTGGCAGACCCTCGAGGTCAACGCCGAGGACGTCACCGCGATCCTCGACGCCGTGGAGCAGGCGAAGGCGGACACGGCCCGTCCGAGCTTCATCCGGGTGCGTTCGGTGATCGGCTACCCCGCGCCGACGAAGATGAACACCGGCGCCGCCCACGGTGCCGCACTCGGTGGCGACGAGATCGCCGCGGTCAAGGAAGCCCTCGGCTTCCCGACCGACGAGGACTTCCCCGTCGAGGCCGACGTCATCGACCACGCCCGGGAGCTGGTCGCCCGGGGCAGCGAGGCCCACGCCGCCTGGCAGAAGGACTTCGACGCATGGTCGGAGAAGAACCCCGAGGCCCGTGCCCTGCACGACCGTATCGCGGCCCGGGAGCTGCCGGACGGTTTCGACGCCGAGCTGCCCTCCTGGGACTCCGGTGACAACCTCGCGACCCGCAAGGCGTCCGAGGCGGCGCTCCAGGCGCTGGGGGCGACCCTGCCGGAGCTGTGGGGCGGGTCCGCCGACCTCGCCGGCTCGACGAACACGATCATCAAGGGTGACAAGAGCGTCGGCCCGGAGTCCATCTCCACCGACGCCTGGTCGGCCCACCCCTACGGCCGTAACCTGCACTTCGGTATCCGTGAGCACGGCATGGCCGCGATCCTCAACGGCATCGCCCTGCACGGCGCCACCCGCCCCTACGGTGCGACATTCCTGCAGTTCTCCGACTACGCCCGTGGTGCGGTCCGGTTGGGTGCCCTGATGAGCTCCGACGTCTACCACGTCTGGACACACGACTCGATCGGCCTGGGTGAGGACGGCCCGACCCACCAGCCGGTCGAGCACCTGGCCGCGTTGCGCGCCATCCCGAACTTCTCGGTGATCCGTCCGGCGGACGCCAATGAGACGGCGCAGGCGTGGTCCGCCGCCCTCCAGGCGGCCCCGGCACCGAAGGCGCTCGTGCTCACCCGGCAGGGTGTGCCCGTGCTCGAGGGGACGAAGGAGAAGGCCGCCGAGGGTGTCGCCCGCGGTGCCTACGTCCTGGTCGAGTCGTCGACGGAGACCCCGCAGGTCATTCTGATGGGGTCCGGCTCCGAGGTACAGCTCGCCGTCGAGGCCGCTGCCGCGCTGGAGGCCGACGGGATCGGCACCCGCGTGGTCTCCGTCCCGTGCATGGAGTGGTTCGACCAGCAGGACGCCGACTACCGCGAGTCCGTCCTGCCTGCCGCGGTCACCGCCCGGGTGTCCGTCGAGGCCGGGATCGCCATGCCGTGGAAGGGCTACACCGGTACCGCGGGACGCAACGTCTCCCTCGAGCACTTCGGTGCCTCCGCCGACTACAAGACGCTCTACCGTGAGTTCGGCATCACCGCGGAGGCCGTCGCCGCCGCCGCACGCGAGATTCTCTGACACCCTCAGACACCCCCAAGCCCAGAAAGCTGGTTGATCACCCGTGAACCATGTAACTGAACTCGCCGCCGCCGGTACCTCCGTGTGGTTGGACGACCTGTCCCGTGACCGCCTCACCACCGGCAACCTCGCCGACCTCATCAAGGACGCCGGCATCGTCGGTGTCACCACCAACCCGGCGATCTTCGCCAAGGCGATGTCCGCCGGCACGGCGTACGACGCGCAGGTCGGCGAGCTGAAGGACGCCGGGGCGGACGTGACCGACGCCGTGTTCGCGATGGCCGTCGACGACGTCCGCGACGCCTGCGACACGTTCGCGCCGGTCTACGAGTCCTCCGGCGGAGTCGACGGCCGGGTCTCCATCGAGGTCGACCCCCGCCTGGCCGACGACCGCGACGGCACCGTGGCGCAGGCGAAGAAGCTGCACGCCGACGTCGCCCGTGACAACGTGATGATCAAGATCCCCGCCACCGCCGCCTGCCTGCCGGCGATCACCGAGGTGCTGGCCGCCGGGATCAGCGTCAACGTGACCCTGATCTTCAGCGTCGAGCGCTACCGCCAGGTCATCGACGCCTTCATCGAGGGCATCTCCCGGGCGCAGGCCAACGGCCACGACATCACCACGATCCACTCGGTCGCCAGCTTCTTCGTCTCCCGTGTCGACACCGAGATCGACCGTCGGCTCGACGAGATCGGCACCGCCGCGGCCCTGGCCGTGCGGGGCAAGGCCGGACTCGACAACGCCCGCCTGGCCTACGAGGCCTTCGCCGGCGACCTGCTGCAGGACTCCCGCTGGCAGCAGCTGCAGTCCGCGGGTGCGCACCCCCAGCGTCCCCTGTGGGCCTCCACCGGCGTGAAGAACCCCGACTACCCCGACACCCTCTACGTCACCGGACTCGTGGGTCCGCAGACGGTGAACACCATGCCGGAGGACACCCTCAACGCCACCATCGACCACGCGTCGGTGAGCGGGGACACGCTCAGCGGGACCGGGGACGACGCCCGCGAGGTCTTCGCCGCGCTGGAGGACCTCGGCGTGGACCTCAACGACGTCTTCGCCGTCCTCGAACACGAGGGCGTGGAGAAGTTCGTCAGCTCCTGGCAGGAGTTGCTCGACACCATCGGGGAGCGTCTGTGAGTTCCGAGTCCCCGGTGTGGGAGAACCCCCTCCGTGATGCGGCGGACCACCGGGTCCCCCGGATCGCCGGGCCCAGCGGCCTGGTGATCTTCGGGGTCACCGGCGACCTGGCGCGACGCAAACTCCTGCCGGCGGTCTACGACCTGGCCAACCGGGGCCTGCTGCCCGCGGGGTTCAGTCTCATCGGGTACGGTCGCCGCGACTGGTCGAAGGAGGACTTCGAGGCAGAGGTCCTCGACGCGGTCCGTGAGCGGGTACGCACCCCCTGGCGGCAGGCCGTCTGGGAACAGCTGGCCGCAGGTATCCAGTTCGTCAAGGGTGACTTCGTCACCGACTCCGCCTTCGACGACCTGGCCGCGATGACCCGCCGTATGGACGAGGAACGTGGCACCGGCGGCAACTGGGCGTACTACCTGTCCGTGCCTCCCCAGTACTTCTCCGAGGTCTGCAACCAGCTCGAGCGCTCCGGCCTGGCGGATTCCACCGACGGCTGGAAGCGCGTGGTCATCGAGAAGCCCTTCGGTCACGACGAGGAGTCGGCCACCGAGCTCAACCGCATCGTCAACTCCGTCTTCCCGGAGTCCTCGGTCTTCCGGATCGATCACTACCTGGGCAAGGAGACCGTCCAGAACATCCTGGTGCTGCGGTTCGCCAACCAGATGTTCGAACCCCTGTTCAGCTCGGGCTACATCGACCACGTGCAGATCACGATGGCCGAGGACATCGGGCTCGGTGGCCGCGCCGGCTACTACGACGGCATCGGCGCGGCCCGCGACGTGATGCAGAACCACCTGCTGCAGTTGCTCGCCCTGGTGGCGATGGACGAGCCGGTGACGTTCTCCCCCGACGAACTCAAGGCGGAGAAGCTCAAGGTCCTCAAGGCGACCCGTCCGGTCGGCCCGTTCGCGCAGACCACCGCCCGTGGCCAGTACACCGCCGGGTGGCAGGGCTCCGAGTTCGTCCCCGGGCTGCGTGACGAGGAGGGCTTCGACCCGGCCTCCACCACCGAGACCTACGCCGCGGCGACGTTCGAGATCAACTCGCGACGCTGGGCCGGGGTGCCGTTCTACCTGCGTACCGGCAAACGGCTGGGCCGGCGCGTCACGGAGATCGCCCTGGTCTTCAAGGACGCCCCGCACCAGTCCTTCAGCCCGGACCAGACCGAGGCGCAGAAGTCGAACGTCCTGGTCATCCGGGTCCAGCCCGATGAAGGGGTACTCCTGCGGTTCGGGTCGAAGGTCCCGGGATCGGCGATGGACGTCCGCGACGTGAACATGGACTTCTCGTACTCGGAAGCCTTCACCGAGCAGTCGCCGGAGGCCTACGAGCGGCTCATCCTCGATGCACTCCTCGACGAGGCCAGCCTCTTCCCCACGAACGAGGAGGTCGAGGAATCCTGGCAGATCCTGGACCCGGTCCTGAACTACTGGGCCACCGCCGGTCGCCCGGAGGACTACGAGTCCGGCACCTGGGGCCCCTCCAGTGCCGACCGGATGCTGTCCCGACACGGCAGGAAATGGAGGCGTCCCTGATGCCGTCGAAGACTTTCACCGATACCGGCGACAACGCCGCCGTCGTGGACCTGGGTACCACCACCACCCACGAACTGACCGACCAGCTGCACCGGTTGCGCGAGGAACGCGGCGAGATCGCCACGGGACGGGTGCTGACCCTCATCGTCTCCGTGCGTTCGGAGGAGGACCTCGACACGGTGGTCAACGCCACCGTCGCGGCCTCCCGTGAGCACCCGGCACGCGTCATCTTCGTCGTCCACGACCGGTTGACCTCCGAGGTCAGCATGGACGCCGCCATCCACCTGGGTGGTACCGCGGGTGCCTCGGAGATGATCCTCATGCGGTTGCACGGCGCGCTCGCCGACCACGCGGACAATGCGGTCACTCCCCTGCTGCTCCCGGACACCCCGGTCGTGGTGTGGTGGCCGTTCACCTCCCCGCGGAACCCTGCCGCTGATCCGCTGGGTGCGCTGGCGACACGTCGGATCACCGACAGTTTCGCCGACGCGGCCGCCGGGCGGGGAACCGAGGCGATCTTCCGTCGCCGTATCGGCTACTCCCTGGGCGACTCGGACCTGGTGTGGAGCCGGATCACCCCGTGGCGTGGGCTGCTGTCCAGCGCCCTCGACCAGCGGGCCGGGGACACGATCCGTTCCGCGGAGGTCTCCGGTCCCGCCGACGACCCCGCCGTCGACATCGCCGCCGGGTGGCTCGCCGACCGGCTCAACGTCCCGGTCACCCGGTGCGCCGACGGTTCACCGGCGGTTCCGGTCGACGACGACGGTGAACCGATGTCGCCGATCCAGCGCACCGTCATCTACTGTGCGCAGGGCACCGTGGAACTCACCGTGCTCAACCACCGTTCCGTGAGGGTGAGCACGGGTGTCGGCACCGACACCGTCGTCAACCTCTCCCGGCGTCAGGTCGGTGACTGCCTGGCGGAGGAGCTGCGGCACCTGGAACCGGACCGCGCCTTCGGCCAGGCACTGCACGGCCTGCCCCGCGTCCGGACCCCGCGGGACGGTATGAGCGCCTCGATCCCCTTCTCCGCCCAGGAGAGCACCCGATGAGCGACGGCCGCAACCTCGAGGTCAGAGGATGGACGACCGCTGACGACCTTGCACAGGGCGTGGCGCGGGAGATCGTCGAACTCGTCGCCGCCGTCCAACGCGACGGAGGGGTCAGCGACGACGGGTACGCCCGTGTCGTGCTCACCGGAGGTGGCGCCGGCGGTGCGGTCCTGCGCGAACTCGCCGCACTCGACCACGCTGCCCGTCTCGCCGCCGACTCCTTCCCGGTGACCTCGGTCGACTGGAACAAGGTGCACGTCTTCTTCGGCGACGAGCGATTCGTCCCGTCGGGAACCACCGGCGCCACCGCCCGCAACGACGAGCTGGCGGACGCCGAACTCCTCTCCCACGTGGGGGTTCCCGAGGTGAATGTCCACCGGGTCGGCGTCCCCCGCGACGACGAACCCGCCGACGGGTCGGGGTTGGACGCCGCTGCCGTGGACTACGCCGAGGCAGTGGCCGCATTCGCCCCTGACGGCTTTGACCTGCATCTGTTGGGCATGGGGCCGGAGGGGCACGTGAACTCCCTGTTCCCGCACACCGACGAACTCACCCCTGAACCCGGGACGCTGGTCGTCGCGGTACGTGACTGCCCGAAACCCCCGGACGAGCGGGTGTCGCTGACGCTCGAGGCGGTCCATTCCTCGGCAGAGGTCTGGCTCCTGGTCACCGGCGAGGCCAAGCGGCAGGCCGCCGGCGAGGTCGTCAGCGGTGCGGACCCGGCCCAGTGGCCCGCCGCCGGAGTGTCAGGGTCCCGACGGACCGTCCTGCATGTCGACGCGGAGGCGGACCCCCGCTGAGACGGCCGGCCAGTCCGGTCGGCCCGTTCAGCCCTTTCAGACCGGGGTCCTCGACCCCGGCGTCGGCGATTACGCCTGAGGTCGGGTAGGGACCGGGAAACCCCCAGGTCGCGGTCGGCGGGCGGCGTAATCGGTGACCTGCTCATCCGGTGACTCCCCCCGGGGCCGACCGGACCAGCGCCCCACACAGCGAAAGGCCGCTCCCCGGTTCGGGGAGCGGCCTTGTCGTGTGTCCGGCTGTCGGTCAGCCCACGTTGTAATGGACGACCAGGTTCAGCCCGACGATGGCGGCGATCCAGATCACGGCGGTGGTGACCGTCAACCGGTCGAGGTTCTTCTCCACGACCGTGGAGCCGGACAGGCTCGACTGCATACCGCCACCGAAGAGGCTGGACAGACCGCCACCCTTCCCCTTGTGGAGAAGAACGGACAGCCCCAGGATGAGGCTGGTGACCACCAGAACGATCTGGAGGGAGAGAACCATGCGAACTGCCTTACGTCGGTCGGGTCCATGCGATAACCACACCATCATAGCCCAACTCGGGTGTCCGGGACACCCGCGACACTACCCGGAGTTGCGCAGTCCGGTCGCCAGCCCGTTCATCGTCAACCGGATGCCGTCGAGGACGTCCTCGCTGCGGTCCCCGGCACGGTAGCGGCGCAGCAGTTCCAGCTGGAGCAGGTTGAGCGGCAGCAGGTACGGGAACCGGTTGCGCACGGACAGCGCCAGTGCCGGGTTGTCCGCGAGCAGACTGTCCTGGCCGGTGATGTCCAGGCACATCTGCAGGGTCAGGTGGAACTCGTCGACGATGGTGTCGTAGATGCGCCCGGCGTCGTCGGCGTCCGGCACCAGCTGTGAGTAGAGCTTCGCCACGGACAGGTCGGCCTTGGCCATCACCTGCGCCATGTTCGACAGCACCGAGCGGAAGAACGGCCAGGTGCGGTGCAGCTCACGCAGGTACTCCAGCCGGTCTGTACCGTCTGTACCGCCTGTGCCTTCCGCGCCGTCCCCGGCGGCGATCCAGTCCCGCAGGGCCGAGCCGACCCCGAACCACCCCGGCAGCATGATGCGTGACTGCGACCAGGACAGCACCCACGGGATGGCCCGGAGGTCGGCGATGCTGCTGGTCTGCTTGCGCGAACTGGGCCGTGAGCCGATGTTGAGGTTGCCGATCTCCGCCAGCGGTGTCGAGGAGGTGAAGTAGTCGATGAAGCCGTCGTCCTCGTGCATCAGCGAGGAGTAGGCCGACCGTGAGAGCTCGGCGATCTCCCGCATGGCCGCGTAGGCCCGGTCGGGGTCGTCGGTGCGGTCGACGGGCAGCAGACTCGCCTCCAGCGTCGCCGACACCAGGGCCTCGAGGTTACGCCGGGCGACGGACGGCACACCGTACTTCGCGGAGATGATCTCCCCCTGCTCGGTGATCCGGACGCTGCCCTGCACCGCGCCGTCGGGCTGGGCGAGGATCGCCTCGTGGCTCGGCCCGCCGCCACGACCGACGGTGCCGCCACGGCCGTGGAACAGCCGCAGACCCACCCCGGCCTCGCGGGCGGCGGCGACGAGCGAGAGTTCGGCGTCGTAGAGGCCCCAGTTCGCCGCGAAGTAGCCGCCGTCCTTGTTGGAGTCGGAGTAGCCGAGCATGATCTCCTGGACCCCGCCCCGTCGGGTCACGTAGTCGCGGTAGAACCGGTGTCCCCACAGGTCAGCCATGACCGCGGCCCCGTGGGCGAGGTCGTCGATGGTCTCGAACAGGGGGATCACGTCGACCCCGCCGGTGACCACCCCGTCGGTGACGTCGATGAGGCCGACCTCCTTGAGCAGGATCATCGGTTCGAGGATGTCGGAGACGCTGGACGCCATGGAGATGATGCAGTGGGGCACGGCCTCGGGACCCAGCCGGTCGACGGCGTCTGCGGCGGCCCGGAAGATCCCCAGTTCACGTTCCGTCGCCTCGCTCCAGCGCGCCCGCGGGTCGGTGAGCGGGCGTGGCGACTGCAGCTCCCGGGTCAGCAGCTCGACGCGGTCCTGTTCGTCGAGGGTGGCGTAGTCGGCGCCGTGGTCGGTGACGCCGGCGTGGGTGAACATCTCGGTGAGGATGCTCTCGAAGCTCTCGGAGTTCTGCCGCAGGTCGAGGCTGCTGAGGTGGAAGCCGAAGGAGCGGGCGGCGGCGATGACGGTCGCCAGCCGGTGGTCGGCGATCAGGTCGTCGGCGCTGGCGCGCAGTGACGCGTCCACGGTGTGCAGGTCGGTGAGGAAGTCGGTGGCGTCGGCGTAGGGCTGATGCGGTCCGAGGGGGTCGGTGTCCGGGTGGACGATGTCGCTGAGCCGGGCGCCGGCGGTCGCGGCGATCCGCCCGCGGATGCCGTGGACGGCGCGTCGGTAGGGTTCGTCGACGCGGGACGGCACGTCGTTGTGCCCCTTCCCGGCGAGTTCGTCGAGCTCCGGGGTGACGCTGGTGAGCCGGCTGGAGAGACTGAGCTCGTGCTCGAGGTCGTGGAGTTGGCCGAGGTACCAGTCGAAGACGGTCTGGGCGGCCCGGGAGGTCGCGTAGTCGACGGTGTCCCCGGTGACGAAGGGGTTGCCGTCGTGGTCGCCGCCGATCCAGCTGCCGGGGCGCACCACCGGGGTCGACGGGACGTCGGCGCCGTACCGTTCCCGCAGCTCGCGGGTGACCCGCTGGTTGATCTGCGGGATCTCCTGCAGCAGGCTGATGGTGAAGTAGCGCAGTCCGACGTTGATCTCGTCCTCGATGCGGGGCCGGACCGAGCGGATCAGTGCGGTCTGCCACAGGATCGTGACACGACGACGGATGTTGCGGTCGATGCCGGCGAGGCGTTCGTCGCTGCGGGCGGTCCGGCCGGCGGTGAGGATGCGCCCACGGTTGCGCATCAACCGGGTGATGTCCCACTGCACGTCGAAGACGGTGCGGCGACGGGTCTCGGTGGGGTGGGCGGTGAGTACGGGGGCGACGTAGGCGGAGTCCATCACCGCGGACACGTCGTCGGCGGTCACCCCACCCTCGTCGAGGAACTGCCAGGTGGCCTGCAACGTCGCCCGGTGCGGGGGCTCGCCCTCGTCGGCGAGACGCTCACGCAGGCGTTCCTCGTGGAGGTCCTCGGCAAGGTTGGCCAGCAGAGCGAAGTGGGAGAACGCGCGGATCAGCGGGAGGGACCGCTCCGCCGGAAGGTCCCGGAGCCGGTCGGCGAGGTCGGAGAGGTTGCCGTCGCCGTGCCGGACGCTGAACGCGGCTCTGCGGGTGTCCTCGACGAGCTCGAGGACGTCCTCCCCCTCCTGCTCCCGGATGACGTCGCCGAGGATCGCGCCGAGGTACCGCAGGTCCTGGCGCAGCCCGGGGACGATCTCCGGCTCGTCGCGGACGGGCGGGACGACGGGGATGGCGGTGCCGGGCACCGTCGAGTCAGAATCATCGCGGGGGGAAGTCATTCCCCCATTGTGCCTCTAGCTGCCGGCCTTCGCAGCGGCAGCGCACAGGCGTGCGAAATCCTCGCCGTCGAGGCTGGCGCCTCCGACGAGCCCGCCGTCGACGTCGGGCTGGCCGACGATCTCGGCGACGGAGTCGGTCTTCACCGAGCCACCGTAGAGGATGCGCATGCCGTCGGCGATCGTCTGATCGGCCAGCTCGGCGACGAGTCCACGGATCGCCGCGCAGACCTCCTGGGCGTCGGCGGCGGAGGCGACCTTGCCGGTGCCGATGGCCCACACCGGCTCGTAGGCGATGACGACGCGGCCGAGCTCGTCGGTGGACAGGCCCTCCAGCGAGGCGCGGGTCTGGTCGACGACGTAGCTGACGTGCTCACCGGACTCGCGGACCTCCAGGGGCTCGCCGACGCACACGATCGGGGCGAGACCGGAGTCGAGGGCGGCCTTGGCCTTCGCGGCGACGGTGGCGTCGTCCTCCCCGTGGTACTGACGACGCTCCGAGTGCCCGACGACTGCCCAGCTGCAGCCGAGTTTGGCGAGCATCGCGGCGGAGACCTCACCGGTGTAGGCGCCGGACTCGTGGACGGAGACGTCCTGGGCACCGTAGGTCAGCGGGATCTTCTCGCCGTCGACGACGGTCTGCACGCTGCGGATGTCGGTGAACGGCGGGATCACGGCGACGTCGACGTGCTCGTAGTAGTCCTTGGGCAGGGCGAAGGCGAACTTCTGGACCACCTGGATGGCCTCCAGGTGGTTGAGGTTCATCTTCCAGTTGCCGGCGATCAGGGGGGTACGTGACATGGTGGGTGCTCCTCAGTTCTCGAGAACGGTGATACCGGGCAGTTCCTTGCCCTCGAGGAACTCGAGGGAGGCGCCGCCACCGGTGGAGATGTGGCTGAAGCCGTCCTCGTCGAGGCCGAGGGTGCGCACGGCGGCGGCGGAGTCACCGCCACCGACGACGGAGAAGGTCCCGGCGCCGGTCGCGGAGATGATGGCCTCGGCCACTCCCCTGGTGCCGTCGGCGAAGGCGGGGAACTCGAAGACGCCCATCGGGCCGTTCCAGAACACGGTCTTCGCGGCACCGAGGGTGTCGGCGAAGGCGGCGACGGAGTCCGGTCCGATGTCGAGACCCATCTGGCCGTCGGGGATGGCGTCGGCGGCGACGGTGGTGGCCGGAGCGTCCGCGGCGAACTCGGGGGCGACGACGACGTCGGAGGGCAGGGAGATGACGTCACCGAAGCGGGACAGCAGGTCGCGGCAGGTGTCGATCATGTCCTCCTGCAGCAGCGAGGTGCCCACGGAGTGGCCCTGCGCGGCGAGGAAGGTGAAGCACATGCCGCCACCGATGATCAGGGTGTCGACCTTGGGTGCGAGCGCCTCGATGACACCGAGCTTGTCGGAGACCTTCGAGCCGCCCAGCACCACGGCGTAGGGCTGCGACGGGTTCTCGGAGACGGTCTTGAGCACCTCGAGTTCGGACTGGACCAGGCCGCCGGCGTAGTGCGGCAGCAGCGCCGCCACATCGTAGACGGACGCCTGGCGGCGGTGCACCACGCCGAAGCCGTCGGAGACGAAGGCGCCGTTGTCGCCGGTGAGGGCGGCGAGCTCACTGGCGAAGGCCTGGCGCTCGGCGTCGTCCTTGGAGGTTTCCCGGGCGTCGAAGCGTACGTTCTCCAGCAGGAGGATGTCGCCGTCGTTGAGGCCGTTGGCACGCTCGTGGGCGTCCTCGCCGGTGACGTCCTGCGCCAGGGGCACCCACTGGTCGAGACGCTCGGCCAGTGCCTCGGCGACCGGTGCCAGGGAGAACTCGGGGTTGGCCTCGCCCTTCGGGCGGCCGAGGTGGGCGGTGACGATCACGCGGGCGCCGGCGTCGATCAGGCGGCGCAGCGTCGGGACGGAGGCGTCGATGCGGCCGGGGTCGGTGATGTCACCGTCCTTGAGCGGGACGTTCAGGTCGGCGCGGACGAGGACGTGCCGTCCCTCGACGCCGTCGGCGAGGAGGTCGTCGATGGTCTTCACGGTCATGGGTTCAGTCTCCTGGGGTGCGAAAACAAGAAAGTACGGACAAAAGTACGGACACACTGCTGACAGGGTGACGGCGGGTCGGCATGTGCCGACCCGCCGTGGGACCGGTGGAACCGGCCGGTACGTCTACCAGACTACTGGACGGTCCTAGAGCCGCTCGCCGACGTAGGCGGCGAGATCGACCAGGCGGCGGGAGTAGCCCCACTCGTTGTCGTACCAGGAGACGACCTTGACCTGGTTGCCGATGACCTTGGTCAGCCCGGAGTCGAAGATCGAGGAGTGCGAGTCGCCGACGATGTCGGTGGAGACCAGCGGCTCACCGTCGGAGTAGGCCAGCACACCCTTGAGCTCACCCTCGGCGTGCTTCTTGATCGCGGCGTTCACCTGGTCGACGGTGACCTCGGAGGAGGCCTCGAACGTCAGGTCCGTGACCGAACCGGTGGGCACCGGCACGCGCAGTGCGTAGCCGTCGAGCTTGCCCTTGAGCTGCGGGAGCACCAGGGACACGGCCTTGGCTGCACCGGTGGAGGTCGGCACGATGTTCAGGGCCGCGGCGCGGGCGCGACGCAGGTCCGAGTGGGGGGCGTCGTGCAGGCGCTGGTCGCCGGTGTAGGCGTGGATGGTGGTCATCAGGCCCTTGACGATGCCGAACTCCTCGTCGAGCACCTTGGCCATCGGTGCGAGGCAGTTGGTCGTGCACGAGGCGTTGGAGATGATCGCGTGGTTCGCCGGGTCGTAGTCGGTGTGGTTGACACCGACGACGAAGGTGGCGTCCTCGTTCTTCGCGGGGGCGGAGATGATGACCTTCTTCGCGCCGGCGTCGATGTGCGCCTTGGCGGCGTTCGCGTCGGTGAAGAAACCGGTGGACTCGATGACGATGTCGACGTCCAGCTCGCCCCACGTGAGGTTCTGCGGGTCACGCTCGGCGGTGACGACGATGCGCTTGCCGTCCACGGTGATGGACTCGTCGTCGTAGCTGACCTCGGCGTCCAGACGCCCCAGGATGGAGTCGTACTTCAGCAGGTTGGCCAGGGTCTTGTTGTCGGTGAGGTCGTTGAAGGCGACGACCTCGAGGTCTGCGCCGCTTTCGCGGAGAGCGCGGAAGAAGTTCCGGCCGATCCTGCCGAACCCGTTGATTCCTACCCGTACCGTCACGATGAAGCTCCTGTTCTCGATGAGTGGTGAGTTGCCGTTGTCCAGACTACCGCGGAATCGGGCAGGGTGCCGGGGGCCTATTCGCCGCCGGGGTCGGACGAGGTGATCCGCTTATCGCCGCCGTCGGCCCCCTCGCCGGGAGCGTCGATATCGTCGAGGTCGAAGATGTCGTCGGTCACGGCGGCGTGGGTGTCGGGCATGCCGAGCTCGGTGGCACGCTGGTCGGCCATGGTGAGCAGGCGGCGGATCCGGCCGGCGACGGCGTCCTTGGTCATCTGCGGCTCGGCGAGCTGGCCCAGCTCCTCCAGGGACGCCTGGCGGTGCTGCACGCGCAAGGTACCGGCCTGCACCAGATGGTCGGGGACGTCGTCGCCGAGGATGGTCAGGGCACGGTCCACCCGGGCCGCGGCGACGACTGCGGCGCGGGCGGAGCGGCGCAGGTTGGCGTCGTCGAAGTTGGCCAGCCGGTTGGCGGTGGCGCGCACCTCGCGGCGCATGCGCTGCTCCTCCCAGTCCAGGCGGGTGCGCTGCGCCCCCATCCGGGTGAGCAGGTCGCCGATGGTCTCGCCGTCGCGGATGACCACCCGGATCACCCCGCGGGTCTCCTTGGTCTTCGCGGTGACCCCGATCCGTCGGGCCGCCCCCACCAGGGCGAGTGCGGCCTCGTTGCCGGGGGTGGTGACCTCCAGTGAGGACGAGCGGCCCGGCTCGGTCAGCGAGCCACGGGCCAGGAACGCGCCCCGCCACGCCGCGGTGCACTGGTCGGCGGTCCCGCCGATGATGTACGGCGGCAGTCCGCGCACGGGGCGTCCCGCGCGGTCGATCAGACCGGTGCGTCGGGCCAGCTCGGTGCCGCCGTGCGCCCAGCGCAGGACGTAGCGGGAGGAGTTGCGTAGGTTGCCTCCCCCGACGACCTGCAGTTCGGCGGTGAGGTCGAAGAGCTCCTCGACGACGCGGGAGACCCGTCGGGCGGTGGCACCGCTGTCGACCTCCGCCTCCACGACGATCTGCCCGGCCACCAGGTGCAGGCCCGCGCAGTAACGCAGCAGGCCGGAGACCTCGGCGGTCATGACCTCCGGGCGGGTCTCGGTGACCCTGGCCAGCTCATCCTTCACCTCAGACGTCAGTGCCACTGTGGCTGTCGCCCCTTTCCTCCGGGTGCCCCGGCTCGTCGTGTGTACCGGGTGATCCTACCGTGGCGGTGGTGGGACGTTCCCAGTCGGCGAGCTCGCGCAGCACCGCGGCGAGCTTCTCCGAGGAGTGCCGGTCGGTCCACCGGCCGCGGTCGTCGTCCTCCCGCACGTCGCGGTAGAGCACGGTGGCGCCCAGCCGGGCGGCGGCGCGTTCCATGTGGCGGCGTTCATTGCCGGGCAGCAGGACGGAGGTGTCGACGACGACGACGTCGACGGTGAGGCTGGGACAGTGCTGCAGCAGCATGTGGATGTGCCGCTCCATGGAGAACCCGCTGGTCTCCCCCGGTTCGGCGACGAGGTTCATGATCACCGCACGGGTGGCGGTGGTCTCGGCCAGCGCCTCGACGATGCCGGGCATCAGCAGGTGCGGGATCACCGAGGAGAACCACGACCCCGGGCCGAGGGTGACCAGGTCGGCGTCGAGGATCGCCTGGACGGCCTCGGGCGAGGCCTCGGGGTTCTGCGGGATCAGCCGGACCCGGCGCACCTGCCCCAGCGTGGAGGCGACGGCCACCTGGCCACGGACGGAGTTGACCTCACGCGGGTCGTCGCCGATGCCCTGGACCTCGGCCTCCAGGTCGAGCGGCTCCGGGGACATGGGCAGGACGCGCCCGCGGATGCCGAGCAGGTCGCTGAGTTCGTCGAGGGCCTCGATACTGGAGCCCAGGACCTCGGAGAGCCCGGTGAGCACCAGGTTGCCCACCGCGTGGCCGGCCAGTGCGCCGTGGCCGGAGAAGCGGTGTTGGAGGGTACGCTCCCACAGGTGGCCGCGGGGGGTGTCGCGGACCAGCGCGGCCAGGGCCATGCGCAGGTCGCCCGGCGGCAGGGATCCGAGTTCGCGGCGCATCCGCCCCGAGGAGCCGCCGTCGTCGGCGACGGTGACGACGGCGGTGACGTAGTCGGCCGCCGCCCGTGCCGAGCGCAGGGTGGCGAACAGGCCGTGGCCCCCGCCGAGCGCGGTGATACGTCCGAGGGGGACGTCGGTGGGGTCGGTGGGATCGGGTGTCGTCTCGCTCATGCGGTGGCTCCCTTACCGGCGCTGGTCCGCCCGGGTCGTCCGGGTTCGAGGTCTCGGTGGATCGTGCGGACGTCGAGGTCCGGGTTGGCCGCGAGGCGGGCGGCGATGGCCTCGGCCACCGCCGGGCTGCGGTGCTGGCCGCCGGTGCAGCCGATGGCCAGGGTGATGAACCGCTTGCCCTCCCGCCGGTAGCCGGGCAGAGCGGTGGTCACGATCTGTTCCAGCAGGTCGAGGTACTCCGTCGCCTCCGGACGGGACAGGACGAAGTCGGCGACGGGGGTGTCCAGCCCACTGTAGTCGCGCAGCTCCTCCTCCCAGTGCGGGTTCGGCAGGAACCGGGCGTCCATCATGATGTCGACGTCGCGCGGGGCACCGTTCTTGAAGCCGAAGGACTGCACGGTGATATGCTCCCGCCGGTCCGACAGGGCCTCGAAGTAGCCTTCGAGGTTACGCCGCAGGTCGTGCACGCTCGTGCCCGAGGTGTCGACGACGAGGTCGGCGCGCTGCCGGATGCCCTCCATCATCTCGCGTTCCCGGTCGATGCCGGCCTGCAGGGTCTCACTGCCCTGCAGCGGGTGGGTGCGCCGGACGCGGCCGTAGCGGCGGATGAGGGTGCGGTCGTCGGCGTCGAGGTAGAGCACCACGGGGCGCCGGCCGGAGTCGTGCAGACTGGAGAGCACCTCGGTGAGTGAACCGACGAAGTCGCGGGAGCGCACGTCGGTGACCACGGCCAGGCGTTCCACCGGGGAGTCGGACTCGAAGCTGAGCTCGACCATGCGCATGATCAGCTCCGGCGGGAGGTTGTCGGCGACGTACCAGCCCAGCTCCTCCAGGACGGTGGCGGCCTCCTTACGGCCGGCACCCGACATCCCGGTGATGAGGACCAGCGACGCCTCCTGCTGGTCAGGTCGCGTTCCCGTGTCTCGGGTGGCATCGTTCATGCCACGATTCTAGACCGAACCCTCCGGTTGCGTCAGGGCGTCGATGACCGCTTCGGCGAGCGCCGGTCCGAAGCCCGGCACCTGCGATATTCCCTCCACACCGGCCTCACGGACCTTGGCCACCGAGCCGAAGGTCTTCACCAGTTCGGCCCGCCGCTTCGGGCCCAGTCCCCTGACCTCGTCGAGGGCGGAACGGGTCATCCTCTTGCCGCGGCTGGCGCGGTGGAAGGTGATCGCGAAGCGGTGCGCCTCGTCGCGCAGCTGCTGGATGAGGTACAGCGCCTGCGAGTTGCGGGGCAGGATCACCGGGTACTCGTCGCCGGGCACCCACAGTTCCTCGAGGCGTTTGGCCACCCCCACCAGGGTCACGTCGGTGACCCCGAGCTCGTCGAGGACCTCCTGGGCGGCATTGACCTGCGGCTTGCCGCCGTCGACCACGAAGAGCTGCGGCGGGTAGGCGAACTTCCTCGACCCGGCCTCGGCCTGCTCCACGGTGACCTCGCCGTCGAGCAGGTCGCCGCCGTCGTCCCCCTCGGGCACGGCGGTGCGGTCCTTGTGGTGGCGTTTGAAGCGTCGTCGGACGACCTCGGCGATCGAGGCGACGTCGTCGGAGTGTCCGTCACCGGCGGCCTCCCGGATGCGGTACCGGCGGTAGTCGGACTTCCGCGGTAGTCCGTCCTCGAACACGACCAGGCTGGCGACGACGTCGGTGCCCTGGATGTGGGAGATGTCGGTGCACTCGATGCGCAGCGGCGAATCGTCCATCCACAGGGCCTCCTGCAGTTCCTGCAGCGCGGCCGAGCGGGTGGTGAGGTCACCGGCGCGGGCGATCTTGTGCTGGCGCAGGGCCTGGGTGGCGTTGGTGGTGGCGGTCTCCATGAGCGAGCGTTTGTCGCCGCGCTGGGGCACGCGCAGGGTCACCCGTGCCCCGCGCAGGACGGTGAGCCAGTCGGTGAGCCGGTCACGGTTGGTCGGCAGCACCGGCACGAGGATCTCGCGGGGCACCGGCTCCAGGGTCACGCCGTCGGGTTCGCTGACGCGGGAGTTCCCGCCCACCGCGGACTCGGTGGCGTTGGCCAGTTCGGCGTTCTCGCCGTAGAACTGGGTGAGGAAGTCCTCCAGCAGGGTGGGCCAGGTGGTGTCACCGGCGTCACCTGCGCCGTCGGCGCCGTCGGCACTGCCGGAGCCGTGGGTAGCACCGTCGATGCTGTCGTCGGTGGAGGCCTTCTTCTCCACGACCCAGCCGCGCTGGCCGCGGATACGTCCACCGCGCACGTGGAAGACCTGCACGGCAGCCTCCAGTTCGTCGCTGGCCACGGCGACGAGGTCGGCGTCGGTGTCGTCGGAGAAGACCACGGACTGCTTCTCCACGGTCTTCTCCATCGCCCCGAGCTGGTCGCGCAGGGAGGCGGCGCGTTCGAAGTCGAGGTTCTCGGCCGCGTCGGTCATCTCACCGCGGACGTCACGGATCACCCGGTCGGTGTTGCCGCCGGCGAGGAAGGAGCAGAACCCGTCGACCAGCTCCATGTGCTCCGACGACGAGATCCGGCCGACACACGGTGCCGAGCAGCGGTCGATGTAGCCGAGCAGGCACGGACGTCCCAGCTGTTCATGTCGGCGGTACACCCCGGCGGTGCAGGTGCGTACCGGGAAGACGCGGGTCAGGGACTCCAGGGTGTCCCGGATCGCCCAGGCCTTGGGGTACGGCCCGAAGTAGCGCACGCCCTTTTTGCGCGGGCCCCGGTAGAGGAACGCCCGGGGGAACCTCTCCTTCACGCTCACCGCGAGCATGGGGTAGGTCTTGTCGTCCCGGTACATCACGTTGAACCGGGGGGCGAACTTCTTGATCCAGGTGTACTCGAGGTTCAGTGCCTCGATCTCACTGGCCACCACGGTCCACTGCACGTGGTCGGCGGTGTGCACCATGGTGCGGATACGTGGCTCGAGGTGCCCGGGGTCCTGGAAGTAGTTGGACAGCCTGCTCCGCAGGTTCTTCGCCTTGCCGACGTAGATGACGCGGTCGTCGGAGTCACGGAACGTGTAGACCCCCGGGCTGGTGGGGATCGTTCCGGGGGCGGGGCGGTAGGAGGCGGGGTCGGCCATGGACTCGAAGCCTACCCTCCTACTCGTCGGGCATGTAACGGTCCTCCAGGACGCGGAAGTCCTCCACCTTCGATGCGATCGTGGACTTGTCGGCGACCTGGAAGGCCATCATAGGGACGAACTCGAAGTCCGGCAGCTCCAGCCGCGCCCAGCGGGCGTTGCGGGGGAAGGAGAGCCCGTGGATGATCGACCAGCGGTAGAACTGGGCGCCGAAGATGTTGCGGACCTCGACGCCGTCCTCGTTGACGCGCACCCGGGGGCGCAGCAGCATCAGGACGACGCCGGAGATGATCATCCCGATGCCGATGAACGCCCACTGGTCAACGGCGCTGACGGTGGCCCCGGTGTCCCCCACCCCGGAGACGACCGCCATGAAGATGTGCACGGCCATCACCACCACCGCGCCGATGACCGCCCACCAGCGCAGGCTGGTGGAGGTGACGGTCAGCAGCCACTCCCCCTGCCGGTTCTTCCTGCCCTGGGGTGCCTGGTCTGCTCCGTCGGACACGGCGGTCTTGGACACTGATTCAGAGCTGCTCACGGCTCACCAGCCTACCCCTGCGGTTCGACGACGACGAAACTGGAAACCGAACGCCCCGTGCGGGGCACTACCTCGCCGAGCGGATGTCGCGCAGCACCAGCAGGGAGTGCAGGGCGGCGCGGGCGGCATCGGCGCCCTTGTCCTCCACCGCACCGTCGCCACCGGCACGGGCGACGGCCTGCGCCTGGTTCTCCACGGTGAGCACGCCGTTGCCGACCGGTTTGCCGGAGTCCAGTGACACGCGGGTCAGCCCGTAGGTCACCGCGTTGCAGACGTGGTCGAAGTGGGCGGTCTCCCCGCGGATCACGCACCCGTTGGCGACGACGGCGTCGAACTTCTTCGCCGCCTCCGCGGCGACGACCGGCAGCTCGACGGCCCCGGCGACGCGCCACTGGCCCACGTAGGCACCGGTGTCGCGCAGTGCAGACATGGCGTGGTCGTGCAGCCGGTCGGTGATCTCGGCGTTCCAGGACGCGGTGATCACGGCGATCCGGTAGCCCGCACCGGAGTCACGGGTGAGGGAGATGTCGGCGAGGCCGTCGGAGGGCATGGGGTCTCCTAGTTCAGGGGTGTCAGGGGTCTCAGGGTGCGGCGGGGGTCAGTGAGTCGATCTGGTGGCCCATCCGGTCACGCTTGGTGCGCAGGTAGGCCTCGTTCTCCGGGTTGGTGGGCAACTCCACCGGGACACGCCTGGTGACGGGGATGCCGTGGCGTTCCAGGTCGAGGCGCTTGCCCGGGTTGTTGGACAACAGGGCCACCGAGGTCACGCCCAGGTCCCGCAGGATCTGGGCGGCCGCGCTGTACTCGCGGGAGTCCACCGGCAGCCCCTGGGCGGTGTTGGCGTCCACGGTGTCCATGCCCTCGTCCTGCAGGTTGTAGGCCTTCAGCTTGGGCACCAGGCCGATGCCGCGGCCCTCCTGGCCACGCAGGTAGACCAGTACGCCGCGTCCGGCCTCGGTGATCAGGTCGAGGGAGGCGGAGAGTTGTTCGCCGCAGTCGCAGCGCAGCGAGCCGAAGATGTCGCCGGTGAGGCACTCGGAGTGGACGCGCACCAGCACGTCCTCGCCGCTGTCTGCCCGCACGTCGCCGGAGACCAGGGCGACGTGCTCGACGCCGTCGACCAGGCCGTTGTACGCCACGGCGTGGAAGTTTCCGAAGCGGGTGGGCAGGCGGGCCTCCACACTGCGGGAGACGACGGGGGTGTGCACCCGGCGCCACTCGGCGAGCTGCTCGATGGAGATCAGCGACAGCCCGTGCTCGTCGCAGAAGCGGCGCAGTTCCGGCAGGCGGGCCATGCCGGTGGGGTCGTCCTCGGAGACGACCTCGCACAGCACGCCGGCGGGACGCAGCCCGGCGGCGCGGGCGAGGTCCACGGAGGCCTCGGTGTGCCCGCCGCGCTCCAGCACTCCGCCCTTCTTCGCCCGCAACGGGACGACGTGGCCGGGGCGGTTGAAGGACTCGCGGGTGGCGTCCGGGTCGGCGAGCAGGCGCAGCGTGTGTGCACGGTCGGTGGCGCTGATGCCGGTGGTGATGCCCTCGGCGGCGTCGACGGTGACGGTGTAGGCGGTGCCGCGGACGTCCTCGTTGCGGGCGACCATCGGCGGCAGGCCGAGACGGTCGGCCTCCTCGTCGGGCACGGCGGCGCAGATGTAGCCCGAGGAGTGCCGGACGGTGAAGGCGACCGTTTCGGGCGTGGCCTTCTCAGCGGCGAAGATGATGTCGCCCTCGTTCTCCCGGTCCTCGTCGTCGACGACGACTACCGGCTTACCCGCGGCGATGTCGGTGATCGCGTCCTCCACGGGGTCGAGCAGGCTCACGCGGTCGCTGCTGCCGGTGCCGCCGCTCCCCTGGTTCAGGTCGCTCACTGGACGTCTCCTTCTGATCCTTCTGATCCTTCTGAGCCTTTGGCCTGTGCGAGGCGTTCAAGGTACTTGGCCAGGACGTCGCACTCGATGTTGACGGTGTCGCCGGTGACGAGGTCGCCGAGCATGGTGTCGGCCAGGGTGGTGGGGATCAACGAGACCTCGAACCACGGCTCGGTGACGGGGCCGACCTCGGCGACGGTCAGCGAGACACCGTTGACGGCGATGCTGCCCTTCTTGGCGACGTAGCGTGCCAGCCCGGTGCCGTTATCGCCTGCCGGGAGCTCGAAGCGTAAGACCTCCCATTCGCTGCCCGGGGTGCGGGAGACCAGGGTGGCGGTGCCGTCCACGTGGCCCTGGACGATGTGGCCGCCGAGGCGTCCGCCGGTCGGGGTGGCGCGCTCCAGGTTGACCCGGTCACCGGGCCGGGCGGAACCCAGGGCGGTGTAGTCGAGCGTGACCTTCATGCAGTCGGCCCAGAAGCCGGTGCTGTCGAACTCTGTGACGGTGAGGCAGACCCCGTTGACCGAGATGGAGGCCCCGTGGGTGGCGTCCTGCAGCACCTGGCTGCAGGAGATGCGTATGCGCTGGGCGTCTGCGGTGCCGTCGACCTCGGCGACCGTGCCCGTCTCCTCGACGATTCCGGTGAACATAACTGTTCAGTCTAGGGGAGGACGGCGGCCTGGTGTGCAGCGGGGCAGGATCAGTTTCCTTCAGTGTTGACTTTGCATTTTGACCGATGTATCCCCCGAAGCGCACGGCAAGGTTCGTTTGATGCTGTCGGGTCGAACACGGTGCAGCCACGAAATGCGTCAGACGGGTGGGCTGCCATAAGGCATCGAATTCTCCTCGGCTTCAGACTCATTGGGCGGTAGTGATCGTCGCGTTGTCACGGTCAACACGTCCCCACCGATGGTCTCGACCGACCTCAACGTGAACCGGTGGATGCCCTCCATTGACGTACGCGTCTCGGCGGCGGGGGCAACCGCCGGCAGACCCGCCCCCAGCAGCGCCGGAGCAGTGTACGCCTCCACCGCGTCCACCAGGCCGGCGTCGATGAACGCCGCCGCCAGGTGCGGGCCTCCCTCCACGAGCACGTCCACGACTCCCCTGCCCCACAGGTCGTCCAGCACCGCACGCAGGTCCCGGGTCGGCAGATGCACCGCGCGCCGGACCGCCGCGTCCTCGGCCAGCGGCGAGATCCCCACCACCACCCGCATCGGCTGGTGGTCGTACGGTGAGCCGTCCGACCGTCGGGCCGTGAGCCGCGGATTGTCCGCGGCAACCGTGCCGGTGCCGACGATGATCGCGTCGCGGCGCGAGCGGTCCAGGTGCACCCGGGCCCGGGCCTGCTCGCCGGTGATCCACTGCGAGGTCCCGTCCGTGGCCGCGGCGAACCCGTCCATCGTGGCCGCGTACTTCAGCGTGACGTGCGGGCGACCCAGCCGCTGTGCGCCCAACCAGGGCTCCACGCTGAACACCGGTATTCCGGTGGGCATGTCCGTCGGATCGAGTACCGGGCCGAGCACCTGCACCCCGTGGCTCCTCAGGTACTCCGCGCCGCCGCCCTCGACCTCGCCCGGGTCGGCGAAGACGTGGACGACACGGGCAATCCCCGCGTCCAGAAGGGCGTGACTGCACGGCCCAGTCCTGCCGGTGTGGTTGCACGGCTCGAGGGTGACCACCGCCGTGCCACCCTGGGCACGCTCCCCCGCCTCGGCCAGTGCGTTGACTTCGGCGTGCGCGCCACCGGGAGGGCTCGTCGCCCCGACACCCACGACCGTCCCCGCGGCGTCGAGGATGACCGCGCCGACCGGCGGGTTCGGTGAGGTCGTGCCACGGACCTGCTGGCCGGCCGCGTCCGCCTGCCGCACCGCCGTGGCCAGGGCCTCGGCGTCCCCGGGATCTTCAGCCCCTGCCTCACCGAGCCGGTCGACGAGCCGGTCAACGAGTGGGTTCGTCATGCCCCGGCGACCGCCCGCGTGGCGGTGGTCCGCAGCTCCGCCACCCGTGACCCGGGGTTCTCCGCGCCGAACACGCTCGACCCGGCGACGAACACGTCCACCCCGGCTTCGGCACTGACACCCACGGTGTCCGGGCCGATGCCACCGTCGATCTCCACGAGGGTGTCCAGGCCGTCGACGTCGATGCGGGCACGCAGGGCACGGACCTTGTCCAGCACCTCCGGCATGAACGACTGCCCGCCGAAACCGGGCTCCACGCTCATCACCAGGACCGTGTCGAAGGACGCCAGGTGATCCAGCAGCGGCTCCACCGGCGTACCCGGCTTGATGCTCACCCCGGCCCTGGTACCCGCCTCGCGCAGCGTGGCCGCCAGGGCGACCGCGGCGTCCACGTCCGCCACGGCCTCCAGGTGGAAGGTCACGTTGCCGAAGGCGGCGTAGTCCGGCGCCCAGCGGGCCGGGTCCTCGATCATCAGGTGCACGTCCAGGAAGGTGTCCGTGGAGCGGCGCACCGCCTCAGCCACCGGAAGCCCGAAGCTCAGGTTAGGCACGAAGTGGCCGTCCATCACATCGATGTGCAGCCAGTCCGCGCCCGGCACCAGGGCGATACTGCCCCTGATGTCCGCGAAATCGGCGGCGAGGATGGACGGGGCGATCTGAGGCTGTCTTCTCATGGCTTCCATCGTATCGCGGGAGAGAATGTCAGCCCTTCCACGGGTTGACGACGGGTATTGGTATGTCTGCGAAGTCACGTACGTTCCGCGTAGCTACCGTGAGACCATGGACCTGAGCAGTAGCCGCGATGAAAGCGTCTCGTTCCGGTCGGGGATCTGGCACGTGGTATGGCACACAGGTGCGTACCACATCGAGGGTCACCGGCAGGATCAGGTTCTCAAAGCCAGGGAGGACGGAGTTGTTCAGCCACTGTCGGAGCAGCATTCCCTGCGTCGGGTCACGGCGGTCTACCCGTGCGATCCCGAGTTCAATCTCCATCACCGTGATGACACTGATGGCGGCATCACCGGCGTTGAGCTTCTCAGCCCATGAGACAACGTTGCCGTCCGCCACGCCCGGGCGCTTCCGGAGCTCACTGACAACGTTGGTGTCGAGCAGATACTTCACAGATCTGCTGCCCTCGGAACGTCTGCCAGAGACTCGGGCTCGAAATCGATGTCCCCACAGTGTTCGGGCATGCGGAGGATCTCCGCGACTGACCGACGTTCGCTCAGCCTGCGGTACTCCTCGATACTCATCAGAACGAATGCCGGTTCCCCCCGGTCCGTGATCGTTACTGCCCCGTCCCTCGCAGCGCGCTTGGCGGCGCTGACGTCCTGGTTCAGTTCTCGTGACGTGATTGTTGTCATCCCGACCACCACCTCTCCTGTAGGCACAAGACTACGTCCAGTGTCCTACGAGGTCAAGAGGAAGTTATGGGCGGCACTTCGTCACATGTGCCTACCGTCGCAGCACCGCGAAGAACATCGCGTCCGTGCCGTGGCGGTGCGGCCACAGCTGCACGAAGGGGCCGTCGTTGTGCGTCAGACCAGGGAACAGTGCCGCCGCGTCCTCGATGCTCGCTCCCGTCTCCTCAGCCACGGCACGTGCCACCTCCGTGGTCTCCGCCGGATGCGGGGAGCACGTTGAGTACACGGCCACCCCGCCGGGCCTGGTCGCCGCCAGTGCCGAGCGCAGCAGATCCCGCTGCAGGGACACCAGGGGCGCGACATCGTCCGGGGACTTGCGCCACCGGGCCTCCGGACGCCGGCGCAGTGCGCCCAGACCGGTGCACGGTGCGTCCACCAGGACCCGGTCGTAGCCGGCGTCCGGAGCATTCAACCCGTCGATGCCCGCCAGCTCACGGCCGTCACCGACATGGACACTCACCGGCAGACCCCGGGTGGCCTGCCGGACCAGTTCCGCACGGTGTTCCGCCGCCTCGACCGCATCCACCCGGGCACCGTCGCCCATCGCCCACGACGCCAGGAACGCCGTCTTGCCGCCCGGGCCCGAACACAGGTCCAGCCACCGGCTCCGGTCGTCGGCGACCTCGGCACGCAGCATCGCCAGGGCGATGAGCTGACTGCCCTCGTCCTGCACCGAGGCCAGCCCCTCCTGCACGGGCTCGAGCTTGCCGGGGTCACCCTCCGACAGGTACACCGCATAGGGCGACCACCGGCCCTCCTCCCCACCGGTGACCAACGCCAGCTCCTCGGCGGAGATCTGCCCAGGGCGTGCCGCCAGATGCACCAGCGGCCGCCGGTCGTCAGCGGTCAGCGCGTCCTCCAGCTCCCCGGCGGGCGCCTCCGCGGTGCCACCGAGCGCCTCATTGAAGACCTCGGCGACCCACACCGGATGCGCGTGACGCAGCGCCAGGGCCGCCAGCGGCTCCAGACTGTCGGTCACCGTGTCCAGCCACTGCTGCGGCGTCGACCGGGTGATCCGGCGCAGCACACCGTTGGTGAAGCCGGCGGCCTTCTCCTCACCGTTGGCCTTCACCAGCTCCACCGTGGTGTTCACCGCGGCGTGGTCGTCGACCCTGGTCCGCAGGATCTGGTAGGTGCCCAGGCGCAGCGCATCCAGCACCGTCTCGTCGATCTTTCCCACCGGACGGCCCGCGGCCTCGGCGATCACCGCGTCCAGCAGCCCCTGGGCGCGCAACGTGCCGTAGGTCAGCTCCGTGGCGAAGGCGGCGTCCCGGCCGGTCAGCCCGGCTTTCTTCATCGCCCCCGGCAACACCAGGTTCGCGTACGCGTCCTGGGAGCTGACCTGTCGCACCACGCCGAACACGACATCGCGCACCCGGTCGCCGGAGCCCGCCGCCGACTGCTTGTTCTCGTACTCCTGCCGGTGCGACTCACTGCGGCGCCGGTAGCCGGAGTTGCTCTTCTGCCCGGGGCGTCCCTTCGGGGGCTCCCCCGAGGTTGACCGTGCGCGGAAACCTGCCATCAGGACTCTCCCTCTGCTGTGCTGTCGAATACCACCGTACGACCGTCGCCGAACAGGTCGGACCGCCCACGCGCCCAGTCGGCGGCGGCCATCATCTTCTTGCCCGGCGGCTGGATCCGGGTGATCTCCAGGACACCATCACCCGTCCCGACGAACAGGGCGTCCTTCGCGGCGTGAAGCTGGCCGGCGGTGAGGGCCGGGACCTGGTCGGCACCGGGACCCCCCTCGACGACTCGCATGAGCCCCAGCTTGTAGCGTTCCCCGTCCAGCTGCGTCCACGGCCCCGGAGCCGGGGTGTGGGCACGCGCGGTGCGCTGGACCACCACCGCCGACTCGCGCCAGTCGACCCGGGCATCGGCGCTGCTGATCTTCGCCGCATAGGTCGACTCATCCTCCGACTGTGGTTCCGGCACCACCGCACCGGACTCCAGCCCGGACAGGGTGTCGGCCAACAGTACCCGGCCGGAATACGTCAGGCGGGTCAACAGGTCGTCAGCGGTGTCCTCGACTCCGACGGTCTCCGTGACCTCGCCGGTGACCGGGCCGGCGTCCAACGCCGGGACAATGCGGAACGTCGTCGCCCCGGTCGTCTCGTCCCCCGCGGCAATCGCGGCCTGCACCGGGGCCGCACCACGCCACCGCGGCAACAGGGAGAAGTGCAGGTTGATCCAGCCGTGGGTGAAGATCCCCAGCACATCCTCCGGCAGGATCTGCCCGTAGGCCACCACGGCCACCGCCTCAACACCGTCGGCGGCATAGCCGCGCAGGATGCCGCGGACCTCGTCGGCGTCCTCATGGCCGGACTTGAGCGAGGCGAACTTGTGCACCGGCACCCCGTGAGTCTCGGCGACCTCGGCGACCCTCGACGGATGCAGGCTCCGGCCGCGGCCACGACGGGCGTCCGGCTGGGTCAGCACTGCGACAACCTCATGCTCCGACCCGGTGAGCAGGTACTCCAGGGTCACCGCGGCAGGTTCCGGGGTGCCGGCGAACAGGATCTTCATCGGTTGAACCACTCGCTTCCCCGGATGTCGCCCATCACGGCACGCCGGTCGACCGGCTCCATGCGCTGGAAGAACATCACCCCGTCCAGGTGGTCGGTCTCATGCTGCACGCACCGGGCCATCAGGTCACTGACCTCACGGTCCACCGGCTCGCCGTCCACGGTCACCCCGGTGACCCGCACGTGGTTGTACCTGGTCACCTGCCCGCCGGTCTCGGGGACCGACAGGCAGCCCTCCCGGCCGGTCTGGACCTCCTCACCGAGCGCCTCCCACACCGGGTTGATGATGTGGCCGCGGTCGCCGTCGCAGTCGTAGACGAAGATCCGGCGGGTCACGCCGACCTGGTTGGCGGCCAGGCCGACACCCCCGGCGGAATCCATGGTCTCCAGCATGTCGTCGATGAGGGTGGGCAGGGCGTCGTCGCCGGTGGGGTCGTCCACCGGGTCGGCGACCGTGCGCAGCACAGGGTCGCCGAAGAGACGGATATCGAGAACGGTCATGGGGTCACAGTGTACCGCCGGAGGATGACGACGCCGCGACCACTCCGTGGGAGTGCCCCGGAGACGATCCTGGTGTGGGTTACCGGATCCGGGTTCGGCCGACACGGGAACCCGGGTCGTGTCACCCACACCAGGCCTGCAGGCCCCGGTGCCACAGCCACACCTGACGGTCCGTCGGCAGTTCACGGGTGCGCAACGTCCTTCCCCGCGGGTGGGCCAGATTATGCTCCACGGTGTCCCGTACCTCGGCGGCGACCTCGTCGAGTGCGTGGTGGATACTGGCGTCCGGGTAGCGCAGCAGAGTCCACCCCCATCGCACCGCCGCATTTCCCTTCCACCGGTCCTTGACGAAGTCCTCGTGACGCGCGGTGTCCGCCGAGTGGTAGAGCGAGCTGTCGATCTCGATGCACACCCGGGCCTCGGGAATGACGATGTCGAAGTAGTAACCGCGGATCAACATGTTGACCTCGACACTGACATCCAATCCGTCGAGCGCGGCGACGATGGCCCGCACCGCCCGCAACTCCAGGTGGCTGGCCGTCCCGGTGATCAGACCTCCGGTGAGGTCGGCGGCACAGGCACGGCGGGACGGCGTCAGGGCGGCGAGATCCGCCGCCAGTCTCTCATTGCCTCTGACCCCTGTGTAACTGCGCTGCAGGAAAGTGCGACGCTCGCGCACCCCGACCCCGTCACAGGCCACGGCGGTGGCCAACGGTGTCAGCGTCGGCAACCCGTCGACCAGGATGCTGTGCTGCCTTCTGGCGGTGGACAGCTGCAGGTACCTGCCGCCCTTACTGCTGGTGTCCCGTGGCACCGACGCCTCCGCCGGCCACGCCATCGGCGACAGCCCGTGGAGGAACCCCGCCGTGCTCCCCGTGTACACCAGTCCCGGACGGGCCCACGCCAGCGCGGCGAGCCGGACCATGTCCGTGGGTTCCTCGGTTCCGTAGAGGCCGTAGGCCATCTTGTGGATCTCCCCACGTCGGAGCGCCCCGGCGATCTCGTCCGTGGTCTTGCCGAGCGCCACCAGCTCGCGGGTACGCCAGAACTTCTTCCCCATGATTTCCTCCCCAGGGAGCGGCCCCCTGCCTCTCCCCAAGCTTTCACCGTAGCGGAGAATCCTGGTGTGGGTTCCAGGATCGACCGATCCGTGACACGGAACCCCGGATCGTGTCACCCATACCAGGAACGGTCCCAGGATCCGGGTTCGAACGGCCCCATGGTGGAACCGCTACCCCACCCGGACCGGGTCGACGACGATCCGCAGCGGATCGCTCTGACGGCGCGTCGCCCGCAACGACTGGGCCGCCCGCAGCGACGACCCCAGGGCCTCGACAGCCTCACCCGAGGCATCCGGCGGTACCGGCACCCGCAGGATCAGCCGCCGCGCCTGACCAGCCTCCAGCTCCCCCAACCCGGCCGGGAGACGCACGCCCGGGGGAAGCTCCACCGGCCCCAGACGCTCCACACCACCGAGCTGCTCCGGTATGGTCCAGGCGTCCTCGAACTGCTCCAGCGACGTCGCCGTCCCGTCCACCGCGACAAGTGTCACCGCCGGCGGGAAACCGGCCTCCCGACGTCCCGCCAGCTCGCGGGCGGCAGCGCCCTCCGGATCCCACCGGATCAACGCCTGCACCGTCGGGTCGTCCGGCGCCACGGCGACGACCATCTCACCGCCACGCTCGCGGGGGACGGCCAGACACGCCGCCTCCATCCACTGGCGCAGGGCGTTCTCCCCGGCCCGCAGGTCCTCACGTCCCAACGTCAGCCAGGTGTCCAGCACGACCACGGCACCGTAGCCACCGTCCTCGACAATCGGTTCGGAACCCGGTGTGGCCACCACCAGGCCGGGGCGGTCAGGGACACTGGTGCGCATCTGGCCACCTCCGGAGACCACCACCGGCACCCCGGTGAACGCCCGGCCCAGCTCCTCGGCGGTACGCTCCTGACCGACCACCGACATCCTCAGCGCATGGCCACCGCAGGTCCCGCAGGTGAAATGCCCCTCCAATGCGCCGCACCAGCGGCACCGTGGTGCGGCAGCGACCGACGACCCCGCCGACCCGGCCGGCAACTCCAGCGGACCGTTGCACCGACGGCACCGGGCCGGGGTCCGGCAGCTCGAACACGCCACCGCCGGGGCGTAGCCGCGCCGCGGGACCTGCACCAGGCACGGCATCCCGGCCTCCAGGCTGCGGTGCATCGCCTTGAGCCCGGCCGACGGCAGGCGGGCGTGACGGGCGTGGGCGTCATGGATGTCGTCGAGGGCGTGGATCCACGGCATCCGGTCCTTGAGCAGCTCCGCAGTCGGGCGCAGCGACGGGGTGAACCCCTCCTCCACCCACTGCTGCACCTCCGCCGAGCGGTGCACCCCACCGACCAGCAGGGCGGTGTCCTCCAGCTCCGAGCGCAGGCGCAGCACCTCCCGGGAATGCAGGTAGGGCGACCGTGGGTCGACGAGATTGTCGTCGGCCTCGCCCACCAGCACGATCAGCCGCAGACCCTTCACCGGGGCGCTGGACGCCGACCGGGTACCGACCACCACCCGGCCCTGGCCGGCCAGGACCGACAGGTACCGCCGGTAGCGTGCCGCCGGGCCGACCTTCGCGCTCAGCTCGGTGATCTGCGCGGCAGAGAGGAAGACCCGTAACGCGTCGACCAGACGGTCCACGTCACGCTGGTCCGGGGCCACCACCAGCACCCCGCCACCGTCCCAGGCGATCGACGCGGCGGCCTCGGCGATCCGCGCCGCCCAGTCCTCCCCCGGCGCCCACAACCAGGACGCCCGTGCCGCACGCCCGTCGTGCACGGCGCGCAGGAAGCTGTCGGCGTGGCGGTACCCCGCCCATCCGGCGGCGGCCGCCGCACGCGGCGCCGCCACGAGGTCGTCGCGGGAGACCAGAGAGCCGTAGAGCTCCTCCCAGTCCGCACCCCCGCCGAACAGGCCGTCCTTCTCCGCCGAGGCGTGGCGTGCGGGCACCAGGGCCCGGACCACGTCGGAACGGGTGCCGGCGTACCGGTCGGCGAGATGGTTCACCAACGACCACAGGTGAGGTGGGACGAGCTGCACCGGGCTGATCACCCGGTTCAGCGGGGCCAGCGTACCGACGTGGTCGGTGGTCCGACGCCGTTCCACCAGCAGGGCGTCCACCAGACGACCGGCGAAGCGCACCCGCACCTTCACCCCCGGACGGGCCTCCTCGGCGAGTTTCGCCGGGACGGCGTAGTCGAAGAGCCGGTCCAGGTGGGGCATGCCCAGCAACGGCAGTACCCGGGCGACCGGGTCGGTCACCCCGGGGTCAGTGTCGGGGACGTCGGACACGTCGGCCACCGGCGGTGCCCCTACTGCGCGACATTCGCCGCGACGATCCCCTCGACCGCCGCGGTCAGGGCCTCGGCACGGTCGGTGTTCTCCCACGGCAGGTCGATGTCCGTGCGACCGAAGTGTCCGTAGGCGGCGGTCTGCGCGTAGATCGGACGCAGCAGGTCCAGGTCCCGGATGATCGCCCCGGGGCGAAGGTCGAAGACCTCGCTGACCGCCTGCTGGATCTGCTCGTCGGTCAGCCCGTGCCGGGCGGTGCCGAAGGTCTCCACGTACAGGCCGACCGGACGTGCCCGGCCGATGGCGTAGGCCACCTGCACCTCCGCCCGGTGTGCCAGACCGGCGGAGACGATGTTCTTGGCGACCCAGCGCATCGCGTACGCGGCGGAACGGTCGACCTTGCTCGGGTCCTTGCCGGAGAAGGCGCCGCCGCCGTGACGGGCCATGCCGCCGTAGGTGTCCACGATGATCTTGCGGCCGGTCAGGCCGGCGTCCCCCATCGGTCCGCCGAGGATGAAGGACCCGGAGGGGTTGATCAGCAGGGTCAGCTCGCCGGTGACGAAGTCCTGCAGGCCGGCGTCCTGGATGACCCAGTCGACCACGTGGGTGCGCAGCTGCTCGGTGAGCTCGGCCTGGCTGATCTCCTCGTCGTGCTGGGTGGAGATGACCACGGTGTCCAGGTGGGAGGGGCGGCCCTCGGCGTCGTAGGCGAAGGTGACCTGCGTCTTGCCGTCCGGACGCAGGTGGTTGACGATGCCCTCCTTGCGCACCTGGGTCAGCCGGCGCGACAGGCGGTGGGCCGTGGCGATGGGCAGCGGCATCAGCTCGGGGGTCTCGTCGGTGGCGTAGCCGAACATCAGTCCCTGGTCGCCGGCACCGGCCTGGTCGACGTCCTCGTACTTGTCGTCGACCCCGCCGCTGCGGATCTCGTGGGAGGTGTCGACACCGTCGCCGATCTCCTGGGACTGCTCGCCGATGGCGATGTTCACCCCGCAGGTGCGGCCGTCGAAGCCCACCGAGGAGGAGGTGAAACCGATGCTCAGCAGCGTCTCACGGACCAGCTTGGGGATCTCGACGTAGGCGTCGGTACGGACCTCGCCGGCCACGTGCACCTGTCCGGTGGTGACCATGGTCTCCACGGCGACGTGCGAGCGCGGGTCCTTCTGCAGCAGCGCGTCGAGGATGGTGTCGGAGATGGCGTCACAGATCTTGTCGGGGTGGCCTTCGGTCACGGACTCACTGGTGAAGAGGCGGGGGCTTGCATTGGACGAAGTGGTCACTGTCCTGAACTTCCTGACTTCCTGTCGTGATGTAACTTGTGCTTCCTGAGCGTGATGCGCGCCCGAACGTCACCATCCTAGACCAAGCAGTCTGGCAGGCGGTGGTGGCGGGGCCGACGCCGTCGCGTGACGGACCCACCGACCCGGGCTCAGCCGGGCAACAGCTCCTCGACCGCGTCGACGATGTACGAGGCGACGACCAGCTTCGACGACGCCGGCACCTCGGTGACCTCCTCGGCGCCCGGACGGTCGCCGGGGGTGAGGATCCACCCCTGGCTGTCGTCCTGGCCGAACACCACCCCGTCGCCGACGGCATTGCACATCAACAGGTCGCAGCCCTTGCGTTCCAGCTTCGCCCGGGCGTGGTCCAGGGGGGTGTGGTGGTCGTCGCCGGTCTCCGCGGCGAAGCCGGCGATCACCAGGTCCTCCGGCAGACCACCGGCGCGGCGGCGCTCCACCAGCCCCTGCAGGATGTCCGGGTTCTCCGCCAACGCCAGGGTGGACAGGTCGTCCTCCCCGCCCTTCTTCAGCTTCGCCCCGGCCTCACTGGCCGGTCGGAAGTCCGCCACCGCGGCCGCCATGACCACCGCGTCCACCCCGCCGGCGAGCTCACCGACGGCGGCCTCCAGCTCACGGGCGCTCCTGATGCGGGTGACCCGGGCACCCGAGGGCACCGGAAGGTCGTCGGTGACCCCGGCGATCAGCTCCACCTGGGCACCGCGCTGCACGGCGACGTCGGCCAGGGCGAACCCCTGACGGCCCGAGGACGCGTTACCCAGGTACCGCACCGGGTCGAGGGCCTCATGCGTGCCACCGGCGGTGACCAGGATCCGGCGCCCCGCCAGCGACTGACGGAAGACACCGAACCGGTCCAACGCCGCGGTCGCCAGGGCACCGATGTGCTCCGGTTCCGGCAGACGCCCGGCACCGGAGTCCGTCCCGGTCAACCGGCCGTGGGCCGGCTCGAGCACCGTGACCCCGCGCCGACGCAACGTCGCGACGTTCTCCCGTGTCGCGGGGTTCTGCCACATCTCCGTGTGCATCGCCGGGGCCAGCACCACCGGACAGGTCGCGACCAGGACGCTGGCGGTCAACAGGTCGTCCGCCCGTCCGTGGGCCAGACGGGCCATGAGGTCCGCGGTCGCCGGGGCGACGACGATCAGGTCGGCGTCCTGCCCCAGGCGGACGTGCCGGACCTCGTCGACGCCCTCGAAGACGGTGGTGGTCACCGGGTTGCCCGACAGGGCCTCGAACGTGGCGGCACCGACGAACCGCAGGGCCGACTCGGTCGGGATGACGTGGACGTCGTGCCCGGCCTCGGTGAAGTAGCGCACCAGTGCGCCGGACTTGTAGGCGGCGATCCCGCCACCCACGCCGACGAGCACGTTCAGATTGTTTTCACTCACGGGAAACCACCCTAGCCCACGGCGTCAGTCCGCCGTGGACCGGGAACGGGTCAGGCCCGTCACCCGACGTCCGGCCACAGTGGAAGTTCTGTGGTTCACGGACGCCGCGTGACGGGCCTGACCCGGCGGGGGTCGATCAGCCTTCGGTGTGCTCCAGCAGATCGCCCTCGATCTCACGCAGCGCCACCGACAGCGGCTTCTCGTGCGCTTCCGGGGTGACCAGCGGGCCGACGAACTCGAACACGCCGTCACCGACGGTCTGGAAGTAGTTGTTGATCTGACGCGCACGCTTGGCCGCGAAGATCACCAGGGCGTACTTCGAGGACACCTTGGTCAGCAGATCGTCGATCGGCGGGTTCGTGATGCCGACCGCCGGGTCGAAGACGGTTGAGTTGTCGTTGGTTTCCACTCCACACCTTTGCTTTTTGATGCTTCTCGAATTTCTTACTGTGCGCGTCCGGTCAACAGTGCGCTGATCTCGGCGACGGCCTCGGTGACGTCCCGGTTGACGACGACCCGGTCGAACTCGTCCTTGGAGGCGAGTTCCTCACGGGCGGTCTCCAGGCGACGCCGGATGACGTCCTCGCTCTCGGTGCCACGGCCGGTCAAGCGGTCGACCAGCTCCTCCCAGGTGGGAGGGGCCAGGAACACCGTGAGTGCCTCGGGCATCATCCGCTTGATGTTGCGGGCCCCGGCCAGGTCGACCTCGACCAGGACCGGGCGGCCGGCCTGGAGTGCCTCGGTGACCGGCTGCCGGGGTGTCCCCGACAACTGCAGCCCCCCGTGGATCTCCGCCCACTCGAGCATGAGGCCACTGTCCACCTCACTCCGGAAGCGCTCCTGAGTGACGTAGTGGTAGTCCTGCCCGTCGACCTCGCCGGGCCGGGGGTCCCGGGTGGTCCACGACACGCTGAAGAACAGGTCCGGGACCGAGGCCTTCAACTGTGCGACGACGGTCGACTTGCCGACCGCCGACGGTCCCGCGAGGACGACCAGATGCGGACCGGACACATCCGTGTCCTGCGCTTCGGCCTGCACGTCCGGGGTCAAGGCTCCTAGACCTCGAAACCGAAGCGCTCCAGCAGGGCGCGACGCTGACGGTCGCCGAGGCCGCGGAGGCGACGGGTGGGGGCGATCTCCAGCTCGGTCATGATCTCCTGGGCCTTGACCTTGCCGACCTTGGGCATGGCCTCGAGAAGGGCCGACACCTTCATCTTGCCGATGATCGGGTCTTCGTCGGCGTCAGCAAGGACCTGCTTGAGGTCGGTGCCTCCACGCTTGAGCTTCTCCTTGAGCTCGGCACGGGCCTTGCGGGCCTCGGCGGCCTTCTTCAGGGCTTCTGCACGCTGCTCCGGGGTCAACTGGGGAAGGGCCACGGGTTCCTCCGTCTTGTTCTGTGGTTCGATGACACTTGCTTGGGGTACTTCAGGTGTTTCAGCCGGCCGGGTGTCCCCGACCTGAGCCTCGACGAATCCTAGCGATGCTCCGCGCCGAATAGCAACAGCCCCCTCGTTCGCACGGGAGAAGCGCCGCAGGTCGCGACCATGAAACAACGCGCCAAGTGTAGCACTACGGGCGGAGGATCGATAACAAACCCCCTGTTCGCACTCATAGCGCCGTCCTCGGGCCCGCTACTCAGACCTGCGGGAACGCCCCTGAGGCGTCGACGACGGCCTGTCGCAGTGCCCCAACATCCGGGCCTGCCGCGAGCACCGACCGCGAGATGTTGGGGCTGGCCCACCTCTCGGCCGTCCCGGCGATCCGGCGGACGTCGTCGGTCGCCCCGCCCTGGGCACCGACACCGGGCATCAGGACGATGCCGCCGACGTCGGTCAGGTCCGGCGGGTCGGTGACGGTCGCGCCGACGACCACGCCGACGTTCCCACCCCCGGGTCTGGCGGCGTTGTGTCCGGCGGCCCAGTCGACCACCGTCTGTGCCACGCTGCGCCCACCGACGGCGGACAGGGTCTGGAACTGCGGGCCCTCCGGGTTCGAGGTCGCCGACAGCACGATCACCCCGCGCCCGGCGGCCTCGGCGACCTCCAGTGCGGGGGACAGCGAATCCAGCCCGAGGTACGGCGACACGGTGACCGCGTCCGCACACAGCGGGGAGTCGTCGGACAGCCATGCGCGGGCGTAGCCGGCCATCGTCGAACCGATGTCGCCGCGCTTGGCGTCGGCGATGACCAGCGTGCCCGCCTGCCGCAGTTCCGTCAGCGACTGCTCCAGGACGGCGAACCCGGCGGACCCGAAGGCCTCGTAGAAGGCGACCTGCGGCTTGACCACGCAGGCCGTGTCGGCGAAGGCCTCCACGCAGATGCGCGAGAAGGCCTCCAGGCCCGCCACGTCCACACCCAGGCCCCAGGACTCCAGGATGCCGGCGTGCGGGTCCATGCCCACACACAGCCGCCCCAGGTCCCGTGAGCGCTCCAGGTAGCGCTCGCCGAACGTCGCCACGTGGTCAGTAGCTGTCATGGTCCACGTCCTGGATGGCCCGCACCACGGTGGTCGACCCCTTCAACGCCTCGATGCCCTGGACGGCGGCGACGGCACCCTGCACCGTGGTCACGCAGGAGACGCCCTGGCGCACGGCGGCGGCCCGGATGTCGTAGCCGTCCCCACGGGCCGCGGCGGTGCCGGCCGGGGTGTTGAGGATGAAGTCGATGGAGCCCTCGTCGATGAGGTCCACGACCGACCGCTTCCCCGCCTTCGCGGTACCCGACTCGATGTCGGTCTGCTTGGCGACGACCTCGCACTCCAGGCCGTTGCGCCGCAGCATCGCGGCGGTGCCCTCGGTGGCGACCAGGTCGAAGCCCAGGGACGCCAGGCGCTGGATCGGCAGGATCATGGTCCGCTTGTCACGGTTGGCGACCGACACGAACACCCGGCCGCTGGTCGGCAGGGAGCCGGTGGCGGCCTCCTGCGACTTGGCGAAGGCGGTGCCGAAGTCGGAGTCCAGGCCCATGACCTCGCCGGTGGACTTCATCTCCGGGCTGAGCAGGCTGTCGAGCATCTCGCCCTCGGGGCTGCGGAAGCGGTTGAAGGGCATGACCGCCTCCTTGACCGCGATGGGGTGGCCCAGCGGGAGTGAGCCGCCGTCGCGGTCCCCGGGGATCAGGCCCTCGGCGATCAGTTCACGGATCGGGGTGCCGGTCATGATGCGCGAGGCGGCCTTGGCCAGCGGCACGCCGGTGGCCTTGGACACGAAGGGAACGGTGCGCGAAGCGCGCGGGTTGGCCTCGATGACGTAGAGGACGTCGTCCTTCAGGGCGAACTGGATGTTCATCAGGCCCTTGACACCGATGCCGTGGGCCAGGGCGGCGGTGGAGCGACGCACGTTCTCGATGTCGCCCTCCCCCAGCGTCATCGGCGGCAGGGCGCAGGCGGAGTCACCGGAGTGGATGCCGGCCTCCTCGATGTGCTCCATCACGCCGGCGAGGTAGACCTCGTCTCCGTCGCACAGGGCGTCCACGTCGATCTCGATGGCGTTGTCCAGGAACCGGTCGACCAGCACCGGGTGGTCCGAGGTGATCTCGGTGGCGCGGTCGATGTAGTCCTCCAGGGAGGTCTCGTCGTAGACGATCTCCATACCCCGGCCACCGAGCACGTAGGACGGGCGGACCAGCACCGGGTAACCGATGCGGGAGGCGACGTCGCGGGCCTCGGCGAAGGTGGTGGCGGTACCGAAGGCCGGGGCGGGCAGGTCGGCCTTCTCCAGCACGGTGCCGAACTCGCCGCGGTCCTCGGCGAGGTTGATCGCCTCGGAGGACGTGCCGATCACCGGCACCCCGGCGTCGGTGAGACGCTGCGCCAGGCCCAGCGGGGTCTGGCCGCCGAGCTGGACGATCACACCGGCCACGGTGCCGGACTGTGTCTCGGCGTGGTAGACCTCCATGACGTCCTCGAAGGTCAGCGGCTCGAAGTAGAGGCGGTCGGCGGTGTCGTAGTCGGTGGAGACGGTCTCCGGGTTGCAGTTGACCATCACGGTCTCGTAGCCCACCCGGGACAGCTCCAGTGCGGCGTGCACGCAGGAGTAGTCGAACTCGATGCCCTGGCCGATGCGGTTCGGGCCGGAACCCAGGATGATGATCTTGTCGCGGTCGCGCTGTTCGGCGACCTCGGACTCCGCCTCCGGGTCCATCTCGTAGGCCGAGTAGTGGTACGGGGTCTGGGCCTCGAACTCCGCGGCGCAGGTGTCCACGGTCTTGAACACCGGACGGATGCCCAGCGACCAGCGCAGTGAGCGCACCCCGTCCTCGCCGGCCAGCTCGGGGCGCAGCGCGGCGATCTGGGCGTCGGACAGGCCCAGGTACTTCGCCTCGCGCAGCAGCTCCTCGGAGAGCACCGGGGCGTCCTCGAGCTCGGCGCGGAAGTCCACCAGTGCCTTGAGCTCGTGCAGGAACCACGGGTCCACCCCGACGGAGGCGCGGTGGACCTGGTCCACCGTGGCCCCGAGGCGCAGCGCGAGCTCCATGTCGTACATCCGGCCCTCGGTGGGACGGCCCAGGTCGTCCAGGACGGCGGCCAGGTCGGTGGCGCGGTCACCGGCGAAGTACTCGTCACTGGTGGTCCAGAACCCGGCGGGCCTGGTTTCCAGCGAGCGCAGCACCTTGTTCAGTGCGGCGATGTAGTTGCGTCCCACCGACATGGCCTCGCCCACGGCCTTCATCGTGGTGGTCAGGGTGTCGTCGGCGCCGGGGAACTTCTCGAAGGCGAAGCGCGGGGCCTTGACGATCACGTAGTCCAGGGTCGGCTCGAACGCCGCCGGGGTGACCTGGGTGATGTCGTTGCGTAGCTCGTCGAGGGTGTAGCCGATGGCCAGCAGGGCGGCGATCTTGGCGATCGGGAAGCCGGTGGCCTTGGACGCCAGGGCCGAGGAGCGCGAGACCCGCGGGTTCATCTCGATGGTGATCAGCCGGCCGTCCTCGGGGTTGACGGCGAACTGGATGTTGCAGCCGCCGGTGTCCACGCCCACGGCGCGCAGGATGGCGATACCCTGGTCCCGCATGATCTGGTACTCGCGGTCGGTCAGCGTCATCGACGGTGCGACGGTCATCGAGTCACCGGTGTGCACGCCGAGGGCGTCGACGTTCTCGATGGAGCAGATGACGACGGCGTTGTCGTCGGCGTCGCGCATGAGCTCGAGCTCGTACTCCTTCCAGCCGAGGATGGACTCCTCGATGAGCACGTTGGCCTCCGGGGAGGCCGCCAGCCCGCCGCCGGCGATGCGGTCGAGGTCCTCGTAGGTGAACGCCAGACCGGAACCCAGCCCACCCATGGTGAACGACGGGCGCACCACGACGGGCAGCCCGAGTTCGGCGACGGCGTCGTGGACCTCGTCCATGTTGTGGCAGACGGCGGAGCGGGCCGAGTCGCCGCCGATGGAGGCGACGATGTCCTTGAACTTCTGGCGGTCCTCACCGCGCTCGATGGCGTCGATGTCGGCGCCGATGAGCTCGACGTCGTACTTGTCGAGGATGCCGGCGCGGTCGAGCTGGATCGCGGCGTTCAGGGCGGTCTGCCCGCCCAGGGTGGCCAGCACGGCGTCGACCGGGTGACCGGCCTCCTTCTCCGCGGCGAAGATCTTCTCGATGTACTCGGGCTGGATCGGCTCGATGTAGGTGTGGTCGGCGAACTCCGGGTCGGTCATGATCGTGGCCGGGTTGGAGTTGATCAGCGAGACGCGCAGGCCCTCGGCCTTCAGGGCGCGGCAGGCCTGGGTGCCGGAGTAGTCGAACTCGCAGGCCTGACCGATGACGATCGGGCCGGAGCCGATGACGAGGACGTGGTTGATGTCGGTGCGCTTCGGCATTTAGTTGTTCCCTTCCATCAGTTCGATGAACTGGTCGAACAGCGGATTGGCGTCGTGAGGACCGGCGGCGGCCTCGGGGTGGTACTGGACGGAGAAGGCGAGGCCGTTGTCGAGGGCGACACCCTCGACACAGTCGTCGTTGAGGCAGGTGTGGGTGACCTGGGCGGTGCCGAAGTCGGTGTCGAAGGGCTCATCGGCGCGACCACTCAGCGCGAACCCGTGGTTCTGTGAGGTGATGTCGATCTTGCCGGTGAGGTGGTTGAGCACCGGGACGTTGATGCCGCGGTGACCGAACTTGAGCTTGTAGGTGTCCATGCCCAGGGCACGGCCCAGGATCTGGTTGCCGAAGCAGATGCCGAACAGCGGGATCTTCCTCCCCAGCACGGTGCGGACCTGCTCGACCATGACGTCGGCGGTGGCGGGGTCACCGGGGCCGTTGGAGATGAACACGCCGTCCGGGCTGTACTGCTCGATGAGCGGCTCGACCGGGCTGTTGGCGGGGACGACCACGGTGCGGATGCCGCGGGAGACGAAGTTGCGCGGGGTGTTGGTCTTGATCCCCATGTCGTAGGCGAGCACGGTGAACCGCGGCTCCCCCTCCGGCTCCAGCACGTAGGTCTCGTCGGTGGAGACCTCGCTGGCCAGGTCGGCGCCGGCCATGGACTGCTGGGCGTTGACCTCGGCGACGAGCTCCTCGACGGGGCGGGCGGCGTCCTCACCGCTGAACACCCCGGCGGCGACGGAACCCTTGTCGCGCAGGTGACGCACGATCGCGCGGGTGTCGACGCCCTGGATGCCGATGATCCCCTGCTTCTCCATCTCCTCGGACAGGCTGCGGTCGGCCCGCCAGTTGGAGACGGTGCGCGACAGGTCGCGGATGACCAGGCCGGCGACCCAGATGCGGTCGCCGTGGGACTCGCCGTCCTCGTCGTTCCAGCCGGTGTTGCCGATCTGCGGGGCGGTGGCCACCACGATCTGCCGGTGGTAGGACGGGTCGGTCATCGTCTCCTGGTAGCCGGTCATGCCGGTGGTGAACACGGCTTCACCGAGGGTGGTGCCGGTGGCACCGAACGCCCGGCCGCGGAACACCCGTCCGTCGCCGAGCACCAGCAGCGCGGGGGTGCGGGAGGAAGTCACAGCAGTACTCTTCTCTGTCGTCGTTTCTGTCGTATCGGTCATTTGTCGCTCACCTGGCCGTCGCGGCAGGTCACCTTGCCGCGCAACAGCGTGGTGGTGACCTTCACGGGCAGGTCCATCCCCTCGTAGGGGGTGTTGGAGGACTTCGAGGCCATCTCGTCGCCGTGGGCGGTCCACGCCTGCCCGGGGTCGACCACGCACAGGTTCGCCGGTTCGCCGACCGCCACGGGCCGGCCGTGTCCCGGGAGCCTGAGGATCTCGGCGGGCCGCTCGGACATCACCCGCGCGACGAACCGCCAGTCCTGGCGCTCCTGGCCCTCCGGGGGGTCGGTGACGAACAGCTGCGCGATGATCGCCAGGGAGGTCTCCAGGCCGAGCATCCCGGGGCGGGCCTTGTCGAACTCGCAGCACTTCTCCTCGGAGCCGTGGGGGGCGTGGTCGGTGGCCACGCAGTCCACGGTCCCGTCGATCAGCGCCCGGCGCAGGGCCAGGGTGTCGCGGGTCTCACGCAACGGCGGGTTGACCCGGAAGTGGCCGTCGTAGGTCTCCAACTTCTCGTCGGTGAGGATGAGGTGGTGCGGGGTGACCTCGGCCGACAGCGGGATGTCGTGGTCCCGGGCCCAGCCGAGCAGTTCCACGGTGCCCTCGGTGGAGGCGTGGCAGATGTGCAGGCGTCCGCCGTAGTCGCGGGCCAGCAGGGCGTCGCGGATCACGATGGACTCCTCGGCGACCCGCGGCCAGCCCCGCAGGCCCAGGCGTGCGGCGGTCTCGCCTTCGTGGGCGACGGCCCCCTCCGTGAGGCGGGGCTCCTCGCAGTGCTGGGCGAGCAGGACGTCCAGCCCCCCGGCGTACTCCACGGCCCGACGCATCAGGCGGGGGTCGTCGACGCACTTGCCGTCGTCGGAGAACATGCGGACCTTCGCGTCCGAGTCGGCCATCATGCCGAACTCGGTGAGCTCCTGTCCCTTGAGTCCACGGCTGATGGAACCGACCGGGTGCACGTCGCACAGGTTCTTCTGCTGGCCCTTGAGCCAGACCATCTCGGCGATGGCGGGGGTGTCGGTCACCGGGTCGGTGTTGGCCATGGTGAACACGGCGGTGAACCCGCCCCGGGCCGCGGCGGCGGAGCCGGTGGCGATGGTCTCGGTGTCCTCACGGCCGGGTTCGCGCATGTGCACGTGCATGTCGACCAGACCCGGCAGCAGGACCTGACCGTCGAGCTGAAGGACGTCAAGGACGTCGTCGTCCGCGGCGGTGTCGATGGTGCCGGCGTCGGCGATCTCGACGATCACGCCGTCGCGGACCAGCACATCCTGGGGGGCACCTTCGCCGTAGGGCCGGACGCCGCGCAGCAGCACCGCACCCTCGGCGGCCGGGTGCAGCGCACCGGTGGCCGGGTAGTCGTTCACGTTGATCTCCTCCGTGGTGGGTGTGGTCGTCATCGCTGGTCCCCCGGTGCACTCGCGGCGGTCCCGGACCCTTCGGTCCCGACCAGCAGGGTGAACAGTGCCGCCATGCGCACGTGCACACCGGCGGTGACCTGGTCGAGGACCACGGTCTGCGGGGCGTCGGCGACCGCGTCGTTGATCTCCATGCCCCGCAGCATCGGTCCGGGGTGCAGGACGACGGCGTCGTCCTTCAACGAATCCAGGCGGGCCTGCGAGAGGCCGTACCGGGTGGCGTACTCGCGGTGGGAGGGGAAGAACCCCCCGTCCATGCGTTCGGCCTGGACGCGCAGCATCATCACGGCGTCGGCACCGGCGATCGCCTCGTCCATGTCGTGGCTGACCCGGACCGTACCGGCGGCCGGGGCACCGGGACCGCCGGCGTGGGGGTTGACCCAGTGCTCGATCCCGGGGGCCAGCAGGGTGCGCGGCGCCACGAAGGTGACGTCCACGCCCAGTGCGGTGAGCAGCAGCGCATTGGACCGCGCGACGCGGGAATGCAGGATGTCACCGACGACCACGACGTGGGCACCCTCGAGTGTCCCGAGCTTGTTCCGCAGCGTCACGGCGTCGAGCAGGGCCTGGGTGGGGTGCTCGTGGGAGCCGTCACCTGCGTTGAGCACGCTGATGCCCTCACTCCCCCGTCCGACCCAGTCGGCGACCTGGCGTGCGGCGCCGGACGACGGGTGGCGCATGATGATGGCGTCCGCACCGACCGCGCGCAGGGTCAGGGCGGTGTCCTTGAGTGACTCGCCCTTCTTCACCGACGACGATGACGCCGAGATGTTGATGACGTCGGCGCTCATCCACTTGCCGGCCGTCTCGAAGCTCGACCGGGTGCGGGTGGAGTTCTCGTAGAACAGGGTGAAGACCGTGCGACCGCGCAGCGTCGGCAGCTTCTTGACCTCCCGGTCCCGCAGGGAGTCGGCGAAACGGTCCGCCTCGTCCAGCAGCAGGGTGATGTCGGAGGCGTCAAGGTCGGCGATACTCAGCAGATGTCTCATGCGTGGTCTCCTTCGGGCGCCGTGTCTGCCGGGCGCAGGAGTTCCACGCGGTCGGCACCGTCGATCTCGGCGAGGGAGACACGGACGTCTTCACTGGTGGAGGTGGGGATGTTCTTGCCCACGTAGTCGGCCCGGATCGGCAGTTCGCGGTGACCGCGGTCGACCAGCACGGCGAGCTGGACGATACGGGCCCGGCCCACGTCCTGCAGGGCGTCCAGGGCCGCGCGGATCGTCCGCCCGGAGAACAGGACGTCGTCGACGAGGATGACGGTCGCCCCGTCGATACCGTCGCGCGGGACACTGGTGGGCTTGAGTGCGCGGTGCGGTGAGGAGGTCAGGTCGTCACGGTAGAGCGTGGCGTCGACGGCGCCGTGGAAGACGGTGACTCCGCTGAATTCCTCGATCTTCCCGGCGAGGCGCACCGCCAGCGGCACTCCCCCCGACGGGATCCCCAGGAGCACGACCCGGTCAGCCCCGGGCGCGTCCAGCGCCGTTTTCTCGATGATCTGGTGCGCGATGCGTGCGACAGTACGACCGACGTCGTCCGCGCCCATGAGGGCGACGGTGGTGCCGTCGGAATGCTGTGTGCTCATCGTGACCTCCTTCCCCGCCTCACTGGACGGATCGTTAAAGGTGGTCGGAGCCGGCAGCCGGGCCGGTTCCATGTGACTCCATGTTTTCCGTGCTGAAGTCTAGCACGGCCGGGGTGCTACGCGTCCCCGTCCTCCACTGCGGTGTCGCTGACGATGCCGTCGATGAGCGAGTCGGCCCGGGCACGCTCGGCGTCCTGCACCTTCCTTGCGTCGGCGGCCTCCTGCTCGGCACGTGCCGCGGCAGCGGCCTCGTCGGACAGACGCTTGTCCCGGGCGATGCCGTCGAGGACGGCGTTGACGTAGCCCGGTGCCTTGTCGTGGGAGTACTCCGAGGCGAGCTCGATACCCTCCTTGAGCGCCACCCGGGCCGGGACCTCCTCGTTGTAGAGCAGCTCCCAGGCCGAGACACGCAGCACCGCGCGGTCGACCGCGGGAAGCCGCTCCAGGCGCCAGGTGCTGCTCAGGTGGGCGGCGATCGCCTCGTCGATCTCGTCGAGCGCCGAGGCCACCCCGGGCACGATCCGGGCAGCGTACTCCGGAACCGGTTTGACCTGGTTCGACTCGTCCCGGGCGAGTTCGACACGGTCCTCCACGATCTCGACCGGGTCGATGTCGCGGAACTCCGCCTCGAAGAGGATGTCGACGGCACGCTGGCGCGCCTTGTAGCGGGCGCCGTGGCGGCGATAGGACTCGCCGGATTCTCTGTCTGCCATGGGGACTAGTTGTTGACGCGGGAGAGGTACTCGCCGGTACGGGTGTCGACCTTGACGACGTTGCCGGTCTCCAGGAACAGCGGAACCTGGATCTCCGCGCCGGTCTCCAGGGTCGCCGGCTTGCTGCCACCGGTGGAGCGGTCGCCCTGCAGGCCCGGGTCGGTGTGCTGGATGGCCAGGTCGACCGACACCGGCAGCTCGCCGAACAGGATTTCGCCGTCGTGGAAGGACAGCTGCACGCGCATGTTCTCCAGCAGGAAACGGCCGGCGTCACCGAACTTGTCGGCGGAGACCTCGAACTGCTCGAAGTCCTTGTCGTCCATGACGACGAAGTTCTCACCGTCGTTGTACAGGTAGGTCATGTCACGACGGTCAACCGTGGCGGTCTCGACCTTGACACCGGCGTTGAAGGTCTTGTCGAGGGTCTTGCCGGAGACGACGTCCTTGAGCTTCGTCCGGACGAAAGCGGGGCCCTTGCCCGGCTTGACGTGCTGGAACTCGATGATCTGCTGCAGCTTGTTGTCGATCTTCAGCACGAGACCGTTCTTGAAATCCGCGGTTGTCGCCACGTGTATGCTCCCTGGATAGCTTGGTTGGGGTGGTCAGCCGAACAGTCTAGCAGCCCGGCGTCAGACCACCTGTAACGCGGTGGACGACGGGTTCACCGACTCAGCACCCTGTGCGGTGACGATGTAGGTGTTCTCGATACGCAGGCCGGTGCGCCCCGGAAGGTAGACCCCCGGTTCGATCGTCAGGGTCATCGACTCCGCCAGCGTCCTGTCACGGGGGGTGCGGGAGGCGGCGTACGGCGCCTCATGGACGTCGAGGCCCACGCCGTGTCCGGTGGAGTGGACGAAGTACTCCCCGTAGCCGGCGTCGTCGATGATGTCCCGGCAGACCTTGTCGACGTCGAACAGGCCCGCCCCGGGGCGGACCGCCTCCGCCCCCGCACTGAACGAACGGTGCACCAGGTCGTAGAGATCGGCGGACAGGGCGTCCGGCTCCCCGACGCACACCGTGCGGGTCTGGTCCGAGGCGTATCCGTCCAGCCAGACCCCGAAGTCGACGGTGACCAGGCCCGGGACGATCACGTCGCGGGAGACCCCGGCGTGGGGTTTGGCGGCGTTGGTGCCGGAGGCGAGGATCGTGTCGAAACTCAACCCGTCGGCACCGGCCGAGCGTAGACGGTGCTCCAGGTCGGCGGCCGCCTCGATCTCTGTGATTCCCTCCCGGATCCCACCGGCGGCGATGAACTCACCGAACACCGAATCCGCCAGGCGCCCGGCCTCTCGGAGCGCGTCGAGTTCGGTGGTGTCCTTGACCAGACGGGCGTCCTCCACGGCACCGGAGAGGATCGGCGGATCCCCCAGCTCACGCGCGGCGGCGACGGTCATCCCCGGCTCCACGGCGAAACCGTCCTCTCCCGCCGCAGTCTGCAGTTCACCGAGGAGGTCGCGGGTGATGCGGATGTCCACCCCGGGTGCACCGGCGGTCTCCAGGCGGACCTGGGTGTCGTAGCGGCCGTCGGTGGCCAGGACGACGGCACCACCGGTGTCGATGAGCAGGGCGGCATTGGAGCCGCTGAAACCGGTGAGATAACGGACGTTCTTCAGGTCGGTGACGAGAAGATGCCGGTGACCTGCGGCGGAGACGGCGTCGGCGACGGCCTTTCGGCGGGTGAGGGTATCTGTCATGCCCCCAGGCTACGCCCCGGTGGTCCCCTGCCGTGCAAGGTAGTCCAGCGCCATGGCGTAGCCCTGCGCACCGAGCCCGGCGATGACACCGCGGGCGATCGGCGAGAGGTAGCTGTGGTGGCGGAAGGCTTCACGGGAGTGGATGTTCGAGAGGTGGACCTCGACGAAGCCCGGCCCGTCGGCCACCTCGACGAGCGCGTCGCGCAGCGCGACGGAGGTGTGGGTCAACCCCCCGGGGTTGATGATCACCGCCTCGCCGGCGTCGGCGGCCTGGTGGACCCGGTCGATCAGCGCGCCCTCGTGGTTGGACTGGAGGAAGTCGACATCCACGCCCAGGCGTACGGCCTGGCTCCGCAGGTCGTCCTCGATGTCGGCGAGGGTGGTCGAGCCGTAGATCTCGGGCTGCCGCTTGCCCAGGCGGTTGAGGTTCGGGCCGTTGAGGACGACGATACGCATGGTGGTGCTCCTGTTCTGGTGGTGTTCTACCGTGAGTTGTCGGCGGTGGTGTTGAGGTAGGCCGCGGTGAGGTCGTCCGGGGACGGGTCCACCAGTGTACGGGGGGCGTAGGAGCCGGTGTCGTCACTGACGACGACGATCCGCAGGCTGCCGTCCTTGTTCTTCTTGTCCCGGCCCATGACCTCGGTCAGTTCCTCCAGGGAGGCGTTAGCGTAGGCGGTGGGCAGGCCCACGCTCTGCAGGATCCGTCGGTGCTGGTTGACGGCCTCACCACTGAGCAGACCAGCGGCGTGGGCGAGCTCCGCCTCGAAGACCATGCCGACGGCGACGGCGTGGCCGTGACGCCAGCGGTAGTTCTCGTGCTGTTCCACGGCGTGCCCGTAGGTGTGGCCGTAGTTGAGGATCTCCCGCAGGGAGGACTCCCGCAGGTCCTGCCCGACCACGTCCGCCTTCACCGTGACCGCGGCCTCGATGAGTTCGGGGAGGGTGCCGTGCGGGTCGCAGGCTGCCCGGGGGTCCGCCTCGTAGAGGTCGAGGATGTGCCCGTCGCGGATGAAACCGGCCTTGATGATCTCCGCGCTGCCGGCGACGATCTCGGCGTACGGGAGCGTCTCCAGCACATCGAGGTCGACCAGGACGGCGGAGGGTTCGTGGAAGGCACCGACGAGGTTCTTGCCGGCGGCGGTGTTGATGCCGGTCTTGCCCCCGACGGCGGCGTCGACCATGGCCAGCAGGGTCGTGGGGTACTGGACGACACGGATGCCGCGCATCCAGGTCGCGGCGATGAAACCGGCGAGGTCGGTGGTCGCCCCGCCGCCGACACCGACGATGACGTCCTGGCGGGACAACCCCGCGTCGGCACAGACGTCCCAGCAGGCGGCGGCGCCGTCGACGGTCTTGGCGGCCTCGGCGTCCGGGGTCTCGTGGAGGACGGGTTCGACGCCCGCGGCGCGTAGCCCGTCGGCGACACGGCCCGCCAGTTCCGCCAGTGGCGGTTGATGCAGGACGACGGCGCGACGCGCCCCGGGGACGGACGACGCCACAGCAGCGGTGAGGTCACGTCCGATGACGACGTCGTAGGGGTGGTCCGTGGCGACGTGCACGGTACGGGGGGCGGAGGCGTTCACAGCTGTGCCTCCCGTCCCGGGTGGTTTCCGGACCCGTCGTCTGCGGTGTGGGTGTCGTGGTCGCCGTGGTCGCCGTGTACCCCGATGAGGGCGAGCACCTCGGCCACCGTGTGACGGGGTGTGCGCCCGTCGGCGTCGACGATGTGGGTGGCGACCTCCTGGTAGAGCCCCTCACGCTGGGTGAGGATCTCGCGGTAGCGTTCCGACGGATCCTCGCCGTCTGCGGCGGCGAGCACCGGACGGGTCGCCAGATGGGCGGTACGCCTGGTGCCCTCCTCCACGGAGACCCTCAGGTAGACCACGGTGTGCTGTGTCAGCAGGCGACGCGTGGCCGGTGACAGCACGGAGCCGCCGCCGAGGGAGACGACACCGTCGGAATCCAGCGCCTTCGCGACGTAGATCTCCTCCCGGCGCCGGAACTCCGGCTCCCCGAGCATCGTGAACAGTTCGCCGCAGGACATGGCGTTGTCGCGTTCCAGGAGCGTGTCGGAGTCGACGACCGCACAGCGCAGTACCTCGCCGAGCGCGTGCCCGACGGTGCTCTTGCCCGCACCGGGGGGACCGACGAGAACGACCCGTGGCGCTGCCGACCCCGGGGTCGTCGGAGTCTGGGTGTCGCCGCTCATCTACGCCTCACCCCAGGTCAGTCGCCGGTCCACGTCGTCGATGTAGGAGAGGTAGTTGCGGCGGGTCTCTGCGACACTGTCGCCACCGAACTTCTCGAGCACGGCGCGGGCCAGCACGAGGGCGACCATCGACTCGGCGACGACGCCGGCCGCCGGGACGGCACAGACGTCGGACCGTTGGTGGATACCGGTCGCCGGTCGCCCGTCATCCATGTCGACCGTCGCCAGGGCGCGGGGCACCGTGGAGATCGGCTTCATCGCCGCCCGCACCCGCAGCTGCTCGCCGTTGGTCATGCCGCCCTCCAGGCCACCGGCCCGGTTCGTCCGGCGCGACACCCCGGATGCACCTGCGGCACCTGTGCCACCGTCCACGCGGTCGATCTCGTCATGGGCCTCGGAACCACGCCGGCGCGCCTCCTCGAACCCGTCGCCGATCTCGACCCCCTTGATGGCCTGGATACTCATCAGTGCCTGGGCGAGCTGACCGTCCAGGCGGCCGTCCCAGCTGACGTGCGAGCCGAGCCCGATCGGCAACCCGGAGACGACGACCTCGACGACCCCGCCGAGGGTGTCCCCGGACTTCCGGGCGGCCTCGATCTCGGCGATCATCGACTTCTCGTGGGCGTCGCCGTGCGCCGTGAAGGCGCGGACCGGTGAGCCGTCGACCGCGTCGAGGTCACCCGGGGCCGGAGCCGGGCCGGTGTAGGTGTCCGACGGCCCGATCGACAGGACGTGGCTGACGACCTCGGCACCGGTGATCTCACGCAGCAGCGCACGGGCGAAGGTACCGGCGGCGACCCGGGCCGCGGTCTCCCGGGCGCTGGAACGTTCCAGGACCGGGCGGGCCTCGTCGTGACCGTACTTCACCATGCCGGAGAAGTCCGCGTGTCCCGGACGCGGTCGGGTCAGGCGGGCGCCGCGGCCGGAGTCCATCTCCTTGGCCACCGCCTCGTCCGACAGGTCGACCGGATCCGCGGACATGATGGTCGTCCACTTCGGCCACTCGGTGTTGCCGATCATCACGGCCACCGGTGAACCGATGGTCACGCCGTGGCGTACCCCGCCCAGGAAGGTCACCTCGTCCGCCTCGAACTTCATCCGGGCACCACGGCCGTAGCCGAGGCGCCGTCGGGCGAGTTGACGGGACACCTCGGCGCGGGTGACTGGCACCCCGGCGGGAATGTCCTCGACAACGGAAACAAGGGCCTGGCCGTGCGATTCCCCGGCAGTCGTCCATCGAAGCATGCCCTACATTGTCGCACGATCACCGGACGGGCGTCACCACACCCCACCATTTATGACGCCGGTCACCACCGCCGTGCCGACCAGCATGCCGGGCCCGTGCGGCAGCGCACGCCCACGGACCCCCGGGATCAGGGCGAACGCGAGCGTCACCAGCGAGGCGGTCGCCACCGTCCACAACAGGCCGACGACTCCCCCGCCCACCGCAGCGACCGTGCCGAGGCTCAACGCCAGTTTCGCGTCCCCGCCGCCGGCGCGCAGTCGGCTGGACACCAGCCCCGGCAGGATACACAGCAGGCACCACCCCAGACCGCCGAGGACGGCCCAGCCGGCACCGTCGACGACGGTGACCGTCCAGACCACCGGCACCGCCGGCAGCGTCAGCGCGTCCGGGAGCCGACGGTGCCGCAGATCGTGCACCACCAACGCCCCCGCCCACGCGCCGACCCCCGCCGCAACGACAAAGCCCCCGACGAACCCCCCGACAACCCCCACCGGCGACTACCCCTCCGCCGCCCCCGCTGACCCGTCGGCGTTCCCGCCCGCGTCGTCGGTCTCCAGCGTGCGACGGTGTGCCCGCAGCAGCCGGTACATGCCCTCGGTCGACGGAGTCTCACCGGTGAACTGGCGGAACTGTTCGACCCCCTGCCCGGCGAGCATCAGCAGACCGTCGGACACCGGGCGCCCCGCGCCACGGGCGGCCAGCATCAACGGTGTGGGGTACGGGTCGTAGATCACGTCCACGACCGCCGCGGCCCGGGCGAGGTGCTCGGCGACCGTGGCGGCACCGGCGGCGGGAATGGTCGAGATCAGTGCATCAGCGGCGGCGCACACGTCGCCGAGACTGTCGTGGTCCAGTCGCACCCAGTCGAAGCTCATGCCGTAGGACTCCACCAGGCTCTGCAGGTTCAGCGCACGTTCCGACCGGGCGAGCACCGTGACCGAGGTGAACCCCTCCGCGGCGAGTGCGGCGACGGCCGGACGGGCCGTCCCGCCGTTGCCGACGACCACGCCCCGCCCCGACCCGACACCGTGGTCCTCGCCGAGCACGGCCCGCAGACAGGCGGCGAGACCGTCGACATCGGTGTTGTCCGCGATCCACCGGCCGGTCGGGGCCCCGTCGGCGTCACGTTCAGGGACGAGGGTGTTGGCACTGCCGATGAGCGCGGCACGGTCGGTGACGCTGTCGGCGAGGTCGTGGGCGGCGGACTTGCCCGGCATGGTCACCGAGAAACCGCGCACGCACGACGGAGACTGCTGCATCAGCCGCCGCACCTCCGAGGGTTCGCCCGCGTCGACCCGGACATACACCAGCGAGTCATTCCCCAGCATCGCGGCGCTGCCCAGGTGGATCACCGGCGACAGGGAGTGGCCCACCGGGCGCCCGAGTACCGCACACAACTGCGGTGGCCGGTGCCCCTCCCCGGTCGGCTGCTGCTGAAGCTCGTCGGCGAGTGCGAGAAACCCGTCGACGCTGTAGACCTCGTTCTCCATCGTGTCCTCCCCTCGCCCCTACCGGGCGCTGTCCAGCACGCCGTTACGGCGAGACTCTTCGATCGCGGCCTCGTGGTCGGCGAAGCTCCGGTTGAACACCGTGCGCCCGTCGGTGTCGACGGTGACGAAGTACAACCAGTCGCCGTCGGCCGGGTGCTCCACGGCCTGCAGTGCGGTGATTCCCGGCGACGCGATCGGGGTGTCGGGCAGCCCCTTCTTCGCGTAGGTGTTCCAGGGGGTGGTGCGGGCACGGTCCTCGTCCGTGGTCGCGACCTCCTGCGCCGCCACGTCGTAGTTGACCGTGGAGTCGAACTCGAGCTGCTGGTCCTCGTCGAGCCGGTTGAGGATGACCCGGGCGACCTTGTCGAAGTCGCCCTCCGGGGCCTCGCGCTCGATCAACGACGCGGCGGTGATCATCTCGTAGGGGCTCAGGCCCACGGCTCCGGACGCCTCGACCAGTCCGGTCCCCTCGTAGATCTCCGCCGAGTTCTCCAACAGTGAGGTCAGGATCTCGCGCGGGCCGGAGGTCGGGTCGAACAGGTGCACACCCGGGGCGATCAGACCCTCGATGCTGCGGGGATCGTCCCCGCGGGCCTCCACGGCCTCCACGGCCCAGTCAGGGACACCGAGCTCCGCCGCCGGCGTCGAGGCGACGGCCTCACGCAGGTCGTCCACACTCACGCAGTCCTCGAGCCCGTCGGTGAGACCCTCGCGGCACGAGTTGTCGGCGATGGAGGAGAAGATACCGCTCCGGCTCTCGCCCCCGACGACGGTGACGTCCTCGAGGGTCAGCCCCGTCGGGATGTCGATGACCCCGAGGCGCCGCTCGTCGTCGGTGAGCGCAGTCATCGCCGCCTCGGCGGACATCCGCTCCTGGAGCGCGTAGTAGCCCGCCTCCAGGCCCCGGTTCTCGCCGTGCAGCTCCGCGTCGTCCGCGGCGCTGAGCATCGCCGACCGCGATCCGACGACGTCGTCCTCCAGCAGCTGGGGAATCAGACCGGAGACCGTGTCGCCCTCGTCGACCCGGACGAGTACCACGGTGCCGTTGCCCTCTCCCTCGTAGTCGCGCGTGCCCACGACCTCACGCTGGTAGTAGACGTACACGACAACAAAGACGAGCAGGAGGACCAGTGCAAGGCTGATGGCTATCGACCACTGTCTACGACGGCGGTACCTGGGTTCGGTCCTGATCTTTCGAGGCAAGGTTCACTCCCACGTCTCTACTGTATGTACAAGGTGCTACAACGTCATGAAAACACTATTGCGCGTCATTCTCGCACGAGGTGCCCGTGATTTAGTGATCGGACACCCGGTTACGTGCACGGCGGGCGTCAAGCCACCCCTGCAGGATGTGCACCGCCGCCGCCTGATCGATCCGTGAACGGCCTTTACGCTCGCTCACACCCGAGGCCCGCATGGCGCCCGTCGCCGCGACGGTGGACATCCGCTCGTCGACCAGACGCACCGGGATCCCGTCGAGACGGTCACGCAGTGCGGCGGCGTAGTTCTCCGCCCGGACCGTGCTCTCGGTCGTGCGGGAGCGCAGCGTCACAGGAAGACCGACGACGACCTCGACCACGAAGTTCTCCTCGACCAGCTCAAGAATCCGGGAGAACTCGGAGCCGGGGCGTCGGCCACTGCCCTTCTCGGCGGCGACGGTCTCCAACGGGGTCGCGAGGATCCCGTCCGGGTCCGACAGTGACACCCCGATACGTACGGTGCCCACGTCGAGGCCGAGACGACGGCCCCTCCCCGGGTCGTCGTCGCCCGGACGCTCAGCGGTGGCCACTACCGACCGCCGGCAAGTACCGACTCGACGTACGGGCGGACCGCGGCCACCGCCGCGTCGACGCCCGACACGTCGCTGCCGGAGCCCTGCGCCATCGCCGGCTTACCGCCGCCGCGTCCGCCGACGACCGGCCCGACCGCCTTGACGATGTCGCCGGCGGACAACCCACGGGCCACCGCCGCGTCGGTGACCGCGGCGATGAACGGGACCTTCCCCGCCTCGGGGTCGGCCGACGCGAACAGCACGACAGCGGCCTCGGCACCGAACCGGGCCTTCGCGTCATTGGCGATCGTGCGCAGGTCCCCGCCGGCGACTCCGTCGGCGACCCGTGCCGCGACGACCCGGACACCGTCCACCGTGACGGCCTGCAGGACGTAGTCGCCGACCTTCGCGGTCAGCTCCGCGGTGCGGAACTGGTTGATCCGCTTCTCCGCCGCCTGCAGCCGTTCGCTGATCTGCGCGAAGCGCTCGGGAAGATCGTCCGCACTGACCTTCAGACGCGAGGCCAGTGAGCCGGCCACGGCGTTCTGTCCGGCCAGGAAGCGCATGGAGTCCATCCCGGTGTACGCCTCGATACGTCGGGTGCCGGAGCCGACCGACGACTCGCCGAGGATCGTGACCGGGCCGACCTGCGACGAGTGGTCGACATGGATACCGCCGCACAGCTCCATCGAGAACGGGCCGCCGATCTCGACGACACGTACCTGGGAGCCGTAGTTCTCACCGAACAGGGCCATCGCACCCATGGCCTTCGCCTCCTCCAGGCTGGTCTCGATCGTGTTCACCGTGTAGTCGGTGTCCACTGCCTCGTTCGAGATCTCCTGGATCCGACGCAGCTGGTCGTCGGTGAGCTGGGTGCCGTACTTGAAGTCGAAGCGCAGGTAGCCCGGCTTGTTCATCGAGCCGGCCTGCACCGCCGTCGGCCCCAGCACATCCCGGAGCGCGGCGTGGATCAGGTGGGTACCCGAGTGCGCCTGACGTGCGGCATGACGCCAGGCGTGGTCGACGTGGGCGGCGACGGTGTCGCCCACGGCCAGCTCCCCGCCGCTGACGGTCACCCGGTGCAGCGAGACCTTGCGGCCCGTCTTCTGGACATCCTGCACCCGGGCGAGGCCACCGGGACCGGTGAGGGTGCCACGGTCGGCCATCTGGCCGCCCGCCTCGGCGTAGAACGGGGTGCGGTCCAGGATGACCTCGACCTCGGAGCCCTCCGGGGCCCGGTCCACCAGCTGACCTCCGGAGACCAGGCCCAGGATGTGGGCCTCGGCATCGGTGGTCTCGTACCCCACGAACACCGTGGGGTGGTTGTCGACGAAGGAACGGTAGACCGACACGTCGGCGTGGACCTGCTTCTTGGCCCGGCTGTCCGCCTTGGCCCGGGCACGCTGCTCGGCCATGCGGGTGTCGAAACCGTCCTTGTCCACGGTGAGGCCGGACTCGGAGGCCATCTCGACGGTCAGGTCGATCGGGAACCCGTGGGTGTCGTGCAGGACGAACGCGGCGTCGCCGCCCAGTTCCGTCCCACCGGCGGCCTTGACCTTGGCCGCGGCGTCCTCGAAGAGGCGGGTGCCGGACTCCAGCGTCTTGAGGAACGCGGTCTCCTCACCGACGGCGACGGCGCGGATGCGCTCCCAGTTCTCGGTGATCTCCGGGTAGGACGGGGTCATCGTGCTGCGCACCGTGTCCATGAACTTCTCCATGGTCTCCCCGGTGGCGCCGAGCAGACGCGCCGAGCGGATGGTCCGGCGCAGGAGACGTCGCAGAATGTAGCCGCGGCCCTCGTTGCCCGGGGTCACACCGTCCAGGATCAGCATGAGCGCGGTCCGGCTGTGGTCGGCGATGACCCGGAAGCGCACGTCCTCGACGGAGTTCTCGACCCGTCCGTACACCGCACCGGTGAGCTGCTCGGCCACCGTGATCACCGGGGCGAGGAGATCGGTCTCGTAGACGTTCTCCACCCCCTGCAGGATGCAGGCGACACGCTCGATGCCCATGCCGGTGTCGATGTTCTTCTGCGGAAGCTCACCGACCGGTTCGAAGCCCTCCTTGGGGCTCTTCTCCCCGCGGATGTCCTGCATGAACACGAGGTTCCAGATCTCGATGAACCGGTTCTCGTCGGCCGCGGGCCCGCCGTCGACCCCGTACTCCGGTCCACGGTCGTAGAAGATCTCCGAGCACGGGCCGCCGGGGCCGGGCACACCCATGTCCCAGTAGTTGTCTTCCCCACCACGGCGCTGGATCCGCTCCAGCGGCACCCCGATGTCCTCGTGCCAGATCGCGGCGGCCTCGTCGTCGGTCCGGTACACGGTGGGCCACAGCCGCTCCGGGTCCATGCCGAACCCTCCCTCGGCGACGGGGTTGGTCAGCAGGTCCCAGGCGAAACGGATGACCTCACGCTTGAAGTAGTCGCCGAAGGAGAAGTTTCCGGCCATCTGGAAGAAGGTGTTGTGCCGGGTGGTGATGCCGACCTCCTCGATGTCGAGGGTGCGCACGCACTTCTGGATCGACGTCGCCCGCGAGGACGAGGGGGTCTGCTCACCCAGGAAGTACGGCTTGAACGGCACCATGCCCGCATTGACGAACAGCAGGTTCGGGTCGTCCAGGATCAGCGAGGCGCTGGGTACCTCGGTGTGACCTGCCTTCACGAAGTGAGTGAGGAATCGCTCGCGGATCTCATGAGTCTGCACAGTTACGGAACCTTCTTGATAGCTGAATCGTCGACACGGTGTCGTGACCGGAAACAGTCTACCCGTTACCCCGGACGATCCCGCGAAGGGTCTCCAGCCGTGGTCTGAGGGTGTGCTCCCGGCCGTGGTCGGTGGGCTCGTAGTACCGCGACCCGGCGAGATCGTCGGGCAGGTAGTCCTGGCGCAGGACCCCGCGGGGATCGTCGTGGGGGTAGCGGTAGCCGACCGCGTTGCCCAGCGCCTCGGCTCCCGAGTAGTGGCCGTCCCGCAGGTGCGCCGGGACGACGGAACCGCGCCCCTCACGCACGTCCGCCAGTGCGGCGTCGATACCGCGGATCACGGAGTTCGACTTCGCCGCAGTGGCGATGTGCACCGTCGCCTGGGCCAACGGGATACGCCCCTCGGGCATACCGATGAAGCTGACCGCCTGATGTGCGGCGACCGCCGCCTGCAGCGCCGTCGGGTCCGCCATGCCGACGTCCTCGGAGGCGTGGATCACCAGCCGACGGGCGATGAACCGCGGGTCCTCCCCCGCGTCGATCATGCGGGCCAGGTAGTGCAGCGCCGCATCCGGGTCCGAACCCCGCAACGACTTCACGAAGGCGCTGGTGATGTCGTAGTGCTGGTCACCGTCGCGGTCGTACCGCGCGACCGCACGGTCGGTGGACGCCCGGACGTCGTCGACGGTGAGCACGCTGCCGTCCGCGATCCCCTCGACCGCGGCCTCCAGGTAGGTCAACCCCCGGCGGGCGTCCCCGGCGGCGAGGGCCGCCAGCAGGTCGCGGGCGTCGTCCTCGATCTGGACCGCTCCGCCGTAGCCACGGGGGTCGGCGACGGCCCGGGTCAGCAGTGCGGCGACATCACCGTCCTGCAACGGTGTGAGCTGGACCAGCAGCGAGCGCGACAGCAGCGGGGAGACCACCGAGAAGCTGGGGTTCTCGGTGGTCGCGGCGACCAGCAGCACCGTCCTGTTCTCGACGGCGCCCAACAGGGCGTCCTGCTGGGTCTTGGAGAACCGGTGGACCTCGTCGATGAACAGCACGGTCGATTCCCCGTGCACCAGGAGCCGCCGGGCGGTGTCGATGACCGACCGGACCTCCTTGACTCCCGCGTTGAGGGCGGACAACGCCTCGAACCGGCGACCCGACGCCCCGGCCACCAGGGACGCCACCGTGGTCTTGCCTGTCCCGGGCGGGCCGTAGAGGATGACCGACGAGTCGCCCCGGCCGTCGATGAGCCGGCGTAACGGCGAATTGTCCCCCAGGACGTGTGCCTGTCCGACAACCTCGTCGAGCGAGCGCGGCCGCATACGGACGGCCAGCGGCGCATGGGCGCCCGGATGGAAGTACGAGTCGACCGACCGGGAGACACCGGGCTCCGGGGCCTCCGCGGCACCGCCGGGGACGTCGAACAGGCTGCCGTCGCCGCTCATCGTCCGACTCAGCGGGTCTGGGGGTGTGCCCCGAGCGTGGCCAGCGTGGACAGGAGTTCCGCGGCGAAATCGCGGACGGCGGTGAACCGCTCGTCGATCTCGTGACGCTCGGCGAAACGACGGACGGCCTCGACAGTGGTGGCCAGGTCCGACAGATGTTCGCGGGGCATGTGGTCGAGACGACGGGCCCCCTCGGCAGCCGAACCGGAGGTCTCGATGACCGCGAGTGTGCCGTGGTAGAGCAGCGACAGGCTCATCAACGCCCAGCCGACCAGTGACGCCATCAGCGCCTTCTCCAGGCGGCCCTCCTCCCGGACCGCCGGCCAGACGACCGACACCTCGGTGGACCAGGACTCGATGAACTCGCGGAGTTCCTCGGCGTCGAGCAACGGGGTGGTGATGTCGTGGGGGAATCCGGCGATGACGCAGGCCACGTCCGACACGATGTCCCGGAATCCCGCCCACTCGTAGTCCAGGAAGACCACGGAGTCGGCGAGCATGATGTTGTCGGGGGTCAGGTCGAACGGGGTGAAGGCCTGCACCCGGGACCTGGACTGCCGCAACCCGGCCTCGTGGGCGAACTCCTCCACGGTCGGATCGACCGTCACGCCGCTGCGACGGAGCAGGTCGAGTCCCTGCTGGACCAGCGCGGCGACATCGACGTCGCGGTCGGTGACCCTCGAGGCGGGAAGGTTGTGCCTGGTGTGCTGACGCCGGTTGAGGGTGTCGAAGGCCTCCTGGCCGTCGGCGGTCGCGACATGCATCCGGCCCAGCGCCCGGCCGAGCTTGCGCAGCGCCGCCGCCCGCTCCATCTCCCCGTCCATGGTGAGGATGTCCGAGTAGTTCCGCCCGTCGCCGGAGTCGGACAGGACCATGATCCGGTCGTCGATGTCGTGCGCGAGCAGCTGGGGCCCGGGCCGGTGCTCCTCGGCGAGGGTGTTGGTGTACTGGTACGCGACCACCTCGCGGATCATCGCGGAGGTCGCCTCGGCGTCGGCGTCCTCACCGCCGCCCTCGGCGACCGGCGGCAGCTGCTTGATGACGACGGTGCGCTCCTGCAGGAACGGGTTGGGCGAGACCCTGGCCCGGATGACCAGGGAATCACCGCTGCCGCCCAGATTCTCCGGGTGGGTCAGTTCGGGGGTTCCGCCGAAACGGCTCCCCAGCAGGTGTGTGGCGCTGACCAGCGCATCGTCGATACTCGGCACGTCGTAGTCCTCTCTCGGACGTCCCTCCGGGTACGGAGGATTCAGGCGTTCTTCTTGGGCTTGGCGTCGATCCCGGACTCCTTGCGCTGCTGCGCGGTGATCTCGCCGGGTGCGTCGGTCAGCGGGTCGATGCCGCCGCCGGACTTCGGGAACGCGATGACATCGCGGATGGAGTCGTACCCGCCGAGCAGGGACACGATACGGTCCCAGCCGAAGGCGATGCCGCCGTGGGGCGGGGCACCGAAGGCGAAGGCGTCGAGCAGGAAGCCGAACTTCTCCCGTGCCTCCTCCTCGGAGATGCCCATGACCGCGAAGACGCGCTCCTGGATGTCACGACGGTGGATACGGATCGAACCGCCGCCGATCTCGTTGCCGTTGCACACGATGTCGTAGGCGTAGGCGGTGGCCTCCCCCGGGTTCTCGTCGAAACTGTCGATCCACTCGGGCTTCGGTGAGGTGAAGGCGTGGTGGACGGCGGTCCATGCCGAGTTGCCGAGTGCGACGTCGCCGGAGGCGGTGGCGTCGGCGGCGGGTTCGAACATCGGCGCGTCGACGACCCAGGTGAAGGCCCAGTCGCCGTCCTTGATCAGGCCGAGACGCTCGGCGATCTCGCCGCGGGCGGCGCCGAGCAGCGCGCGGGAGGACTTCACGTCGCCGGCGGCGAAGAAGATGCAGTCGCCCGGCTCGGCGCCGACGTGGGCGGCGATGCCGGCGCGCTCGTCCTCGGTGATGTTCTTGGCCACCGGGCCCGACAGCGTGCCGTCCTCGCCGACGAGGATGTAGGCCAGGCCCTTGGCTCCGCGCTGCTTGGCCCACTCCTGCCAGGCGTCGAGGGTCCGGCGGGGCTGTGAGGCACCGCCGTCCATGACGACCGCACCGACGTAGTCGGACCTGAACACCCGGAAGGAGGTGTTCGCGAAGAACGCGGTGCACTCGGTGATCTCGATGTCGAAGCGCAGGTCAGGCTTGTCGGAGCCGTAACGACGCATCGCGTCGGCGTAGGTGATGCGCGGGATCGGGGCGGTGATCTCGTAGCCGATCTCCTTCCAGACCGCGGCGAGGATCTCCTCGGCCAGGGCGATGACGTCCTCCTGGTCGACGAAGCTCATCTCCACGTCGAGCTGGGTGAACTCCGGCTGGCGGTCGGCGCGGAAGTCCTCGTCGCGGTAGCACCGGGCGATCTGGAAGTAGCGCTCCATGCCCGAGACCATGAGCAGCTGCTTGAACAACTGCGGGGACTGCGGCAGGGCGTAGAAGTTCCCCGGACGCAGGCGGGCCGGCACCAGGAAGTCGCGTGCACCCTCCGGGGTCGAGCGGGTGAGGGTCGGGGTCTCGATCTCGGTGAAGTCCTGGTCGATGAGAACGCTGCGGGCGGCGGCGTTGACCTTGGACCGAAGACGCAGTGCACGTGCCTGGTTGTCGCGGCGCAGGTCCAGGTAGCGGTACTTCAGCCGGGTCTCCTCGCCGACCTCTCCCCCGCTGGCGGAATCGTCGATCTGGAACGGCAGTGCCGCGGACTCGTTGAGGATCTCCAGGCCGGAGACGTTGAGCTCGATGTCACCCGAGGCCAGGTTCGGGTTCTCCGAACCTTCGGGCCGCGCCTCGACGACGCCGGTGACCCGCAGGCAGTACTCGCTGCGCAGGGCGTGGGCGCGCTCGGCGACCTCATTCTCCCGGAAGACCACCTGCGCCAGCCCGGAACGGTCACGCAGGTCGATGAAGATCACTCCACCGTGGTCCCGTCGACGGGAGACCCATCCGGTGAGGGTTACCTCCTCGCCGATGTGGTTGGAGCGAAGGTCACCACAAAGATGGGTCCGCAGCACGTCGCGTTGTCCTTTCGGGTAGTTCGGGGAAAAACACCGTACGGCGCGGAGACGCCGTCGGTGGCTCGATATCAGCGGCCCAGTGTACTACCCCGTCGCCGCACGGGGAACAACGGTGGCATGCTGGAGGGTGAGGTCGACAGTCGACCGAGACGAAAGGACGGTCACCATGGCAGACAACGCCACCCCCGCACCGAAGGACGACGGGCAGCCCGGCGTGCGCCCCCGCCACCCGGATTCAGACGGCATCCCGGACCAGGTGACCGTCGAGGACACGGTGGTCACCCCCCTCGACTCCCGCGACCCCTACCGGCTGTTCTGGCTCACCAGTCAGGTCGTGTTGTTCGTCTCCGCCGCGGTGGCCGCGGTCACCCTGGTCTACGGCCTGGCCACCGCGACCGAAGGTGCATGGGTCAGCGGTATGGCCTGCCTGGGAATCAGCATGCTGGCCGTGATCGGCCTGCTCCTGGCCAGGCTGGGGAGCGACCTGAAATCGGCCGGAGTGATCTGACCGCGCCCCGAACCACAGGGGCGGGGCGGCTCAGGCGCCGACGCCGTCCCAGTTGATCCGACCCAGCGTGGCGTCGTAGATCTGCTGGGCGATGTCCCAGTTGTTGTAGGCCGCCCAGTCACCTGCGTCGAGGGCCTGCTGCGCGAGGGCGATGATATCCATTGTTCCGGTACTCCTCCGGGTCGTCGTGACGTTGTCGGTCACCGTCGTTTCAGTGTCATCTGCGCCGTCATCAACGGCAGATGTGAGCTGCAGTATAGTCGTACGGCCGGTGTCACGCAGCTCCCTGGTGACCGGAACCGACCGGCACGGTCGTGAGTTCCCCGACACCGTCGAGTTCACGGTGCCCCGCTGAGCCGGCTCCCGCTACACTTCCCCCATGTCCTTCAACAACAACCTGTCCGGCATGGGCGGACGCGCACGATCCGGTGGAAGCGGCGGCGGTGGCGGCGGATTCGGCGTCGGTGGAGGCAACCGGGGCGGCAACCGGGGCGGCGGGATCCTGGGTATGCTGCTGATGAGCCGGGTGGGCCGACGGTTCGGGATTCCCGGGATGATCGTGGTGGCCGTCGTCCTCTTCCTCGCCAACGGCGGACTGTCGATGTTCGACAGTGGGTCGGCGGGCTCCGGGGACCAGCGCGCGTCCGGCACCGGTGGCGGCCTCGAGCACTGCACCACCGTCGAGGACGCCAATACCTACGACGACTGCCGGATCGAGGGCACCGCCATCTCGCTGGACGGTGTGTGGTCCACGCTGCTTCCGGACGAGGCGGGGATCACCTACAGCGAACCCGACCTGGTCATCGGTGACGGACGGGTGTCCACCGGCTGCGGTACCGCGTCGACCGCGGAAACCGGCCCGTTCTACTGCCCCGGTGACCGGACGGTCTACATCGGGGACGACTTCTTCTCCCAGCTACGTCAGATGGGTGGGTCGGACGGTCCGTTCGCCCAGATGTACGTCGTCGCGCATGAGTTCGGTCATCACATCCAGAACCTCGAAGGCAACCTGGGCCTGTCCGACTACAGCGACCCGGGTGAAGACTCCAACGCCGTGAAGATGGAGCTGCAGGCGGACTGCTACGCCGGAGTCTGGGCGGCTCACGCCGACAAGGGTTCCGACGCCGTCCTTGACCCGGTGACCGACGACCAGGTCAACCAGGCCATCACCTCCGCCCAGGCCATCGGTGACGACGCGATCCAGCGTTCCGGCGGCGGCCAGGTCAACCCCGACGCCTGGACCCACGGCTCCTCGGAGCAGCGGCAGCACTGGTTCACCACCGGCTACGACAACGGGACCATGGCGTCCTGCCGGCAGGACTTCCGGCGCTGAGTCTGTTCCGTCAGACGCCGGCCTGCTCACCCCGGATCAGGTCGGCGGCACGCTCACCGATCAGCATGCAGGTGATGTTGGGGTTCACCGCCACCAGCTGGGGCATGACCGAGGCGTCGACCACGCGCAGACCCGAGACACCCTTGACCCGCAGCTCCGGGTCCAGCGGGGACATCTCGTCGTCGACGGAACCCATGCGGACCGTCCCGGCCGGGTGGTACACGGTGTTGTGGGTCTTGGCGACGTAGTCGGCGATCTCCTCGTCGGACTGGACGTCCGTGCCGGGGAACAGCTCCCGGCCGGCGTACCGCTCCATCGCTGGCTGGGCCACGATCTCGCGGGCGAGCCTGATCCCCGCCACGGCGATCCGCATGTCGTAGCCGTCCTCGTCGGTGAAGTACCGCGGGTCGACCTTCGGTTTGTCCCGGAAGTCGCAGGAGCGCAACCGCACCGTGCCGCGGGCCTTGGCGTGGGTGATGTTGGGCGTCAGGCAGAACGCCTCGTCCGCCGTCGGGTACCCCTGGCGGCGGGTGTGCATGTCGAAGGGCATCGACCCGTAGTGCATCATCAGGTCCGGCAGATCGAGACCGTCGGCGCCACCGTCGTCGACCTTGTCGAAGATGCCGATCTCCCACCACTGGGTGGCGTCGCGGGTCATGGGGACCGTCGACTCCCAGGAGATCACGGCCTCCGGGTGGTCCTGGAGATGCTCGCCGACGCCGGGGGCGTCGACCAGTGCCTCGACACCGACCTCGGCGAGGTGTGCGGCCGGGCCGATGCCCGAGAGCATCAACAGTTTCGGGCTGTCGATCGCGCCCGCGGACACGATGACCTCGCGGTTGGCCGGCAGGGTCTTCAGGCGACCGAAGGGGTTGTCGAGGTACTCGATGCCCGAGGCCTCCGGGGTGCCGTCCTCGCCCGCCGTGAAGGTCACCCGGGAAACCTGACGGTCGGTGAGGATGTCGAGGTTCTCGCGGTCGAGCACGGGGTGCAGGTAGGACACCGAGGACGAGGAACGCACGTTCTCGTCGGTGGCGTTGATCTGGAACCAGTCCGCGCCGTGGTTGACGGTGGTTCCCTCGTTGAACGGGGTGTTCGGCAGGCCCTGCTGTTCGCAGGCCTCGACGATCGCCACACCCACAGGATCCTTGTGCGGGACCGACCGCAGGCGGACGGGCCCGTCGTGTCCGTGGTGGTCACCGTCACGGTCGTTGGTCTCCAGGCGCTTGATGAGGGGGAGCACCGACGCGGAGTCCCATCCCGAAGCCCCGAGTGACACCCAGTTGTCCAGGTCCTGGGCGGGGGTGTGGAAGGCGATGCACGAGTTGTGGGACGAGCATCCGCCGAGGACCTTCGCCCGGGCGTGGCGCATGTGCGAGTTGCCCTTCTCCTGCGGTTCAATCGGGTAGTCCCAGTCGTAGCCGGACTCCAGCAGCCCGGGCCATTCCGCGAGGTTGAGGATCTCCGGCTTGTCCACGTCGGTCGGTCCGGCCTCGATGAGCGCCACGGTGACCGACGGATCCTCGCTGAGGCGGGCCGCCACCACGGCTCCGGACGACCCGGCACCGACGACGATGTAGTCGTAGTTGTCTCGCATGTGTTCTTCTCCTTCTGCTGCTTCTGCCGTCTACTTCTGGGGGAACCAGCCGGTGGCCGCGGGCTCGGTGTTCTCGTAGATGTGCTTGGCCTCGCGGTACTCCTCCAGCCCGGCCAGGCCCAGTTCGCGGCCGGTGCCGGAGGCCTTGAATCCGCCCCACTCCGCCTGCGGGACGTAGGGGTGGTAGTCGTTGATCCACACCGTGCCGTGGCGCAGTGCCCGGGACACCCGGTTGGCGACCCCCCGGTCCGTGGTCCACACGGCACCGGCCAGCCCGTACTCGGTGTGGTTCGCCGTGGCGACGGCCTCTGCCTCGGTGGTGAAGGTCTCCACGGTGATGACCGGGCCGAAGCCCTCCTCGACGACCGCGGGGTTCTCGGCGGTGCAGTTGTCCAGCACCGTCGGAGCGTAGAAGCAGCCGGCCTCCAGCTCCGGGCCGCCCCAGTGTCCGCCGCAGCGCAGGGTGGCCCCGGCCTCGACACCACGGCGGACGTAGTCGGTGACCTTGTCGCGGTGCTCCGCGGAGATCAAGGGGCCCGTCTCGGCGGCCTCGTCGAAGGGGCCTCCCATGACGATCCCCTCGGCACGGCGAACGAGTTCGTCGACGAACCGCTCCTTGATGCTCTCCTCGACGATCAGACGGGTACCCGCCGAGCACACCAGTCCGGAGTCCAGGAAGCCGGCGTTGAGTGCGTTGTCCACGGCGGCGTCGAAGTCGGCGTCGGCGAAGACCACGTTCGGGTTCTTGCCGCCGAGTTCGAGGGCGACCTTCTTGATCGACGGTGCCGCGGCCTCGGCGATGCGGCGCCCGGTGACCAGACCACCGGTGAAGGAGACCATGTCCACGTCCGGGTGGGAGGACAGCGGGGCCCCGGCCTCCGCACCGGCGCCCAGCACCAGGTTGGCGACGCCGGCGGGCACGCCGAGCTTGTCGAGCACGTCGATGATGAGGATGGCGGTGTGCGGGGTCAGTTCCGCGGGCTTGAGCACGAAGGTATTACCCGCGGCGAGGGCAGGTGCGATCTTCCAGCTGGCCTGCAGCAGCGGGAAGTTCCAGGGGGTGATCATCCCGCAGACGCCGACCGGTTCGTAGACGACCCGGGAGATCACCGAGTTATCCCCCGCGTCGACGATCCGGCCGGGGTGCTGGTCGGCGATCTTGCCGAAGAACCTGAAGCAGTTCATGATGTCGTCCATGTCGCCCTCGGCCTCGACCATCCGTTTACCGGTGTCAAGAGCCTCGGCGCGAGCGAACTCGTCCTTGCGGCGAGCCATCGCGTCGGCGACCTTGAGCAGGAGGTCACCGCGGTAGGCCGCCGACGTCGCCGACCACTCCCCTGCATCGAAGGCACGCCGGGCCGCGGCAATGGCCTTCTCCGTGTCCGCGGCGGTGGCCTCGGAGACCTCGGCGACGATGCTGCCGTCGGCCGGGCAGGTGACGGTCCGGGTGCCGCCGTCGCCGGCGCCGACCCACTGGCCGTCGATGTAGAGCGTCTGTGGTGTGTCAGTCATGTGTGCTCGCTTCCTGTCTTTTCAGAGTCGTTGTCGTCGTCTGTCCAGAGTGCCGGTGCCGTGCCATGGACATCGGCGGTCGGAGTACCTCTGTCGCCGGTCAGGGACATGTACTCCACGTGCATATCGTAGGCGTCCAGGACGTCGGCGATCACCTGCTCCTTGGAGTAGCCGAGGATGTTGTGTCCCCGGGAGCCCGTCGCCGAGAAGATCTCCAGCGTGAAGTACACGTCGTGGTCCACGTTGAGGTTCACCGCGAAGTTCGGGACCTGCCCGGGAACCGGGTACGCCTGGTACTTGAAGTCGTCCTGCCCCGGGAACGTCACCAGGAGGTCGACGAAATCGATCGGGTACTCGGGGTGGGCGGCCCGGGTGAGGCTGACGTCGAGCCCGATCTCCCGGAGTTCGTCGGCGACCTCACCGATCGCGGGGGCCGCGGTGTTCTCGACATAGGCCTGCGTCTCGGCCGCCGAGGGGAAACTCATCCTGCGTTTGAGTCGGTTCCTCCATGCCAGCCGTGGTTGAGGGGTCCCGGTCCGGTCCGACAAGGCACCGGGAAGCGACAACGAGCGGGACTGCAGCCAGTGTGCCTCGGCTCCCAGCACACGCCAGATGCTGAACATCAGCAGGTACATGATCACCGAGAACGGCAGTCCGATGAGCACCGTCGCCGCCTGCAGGGTATACACACCGCCGATGAGCAGCATCACCAGAGTCAGTGCGCCGGTCAGTACGGCCCAGACGATCCGGAGCCATGGCGGCCCGTCGGAGTCCTCCACGGTCGGCTTCGAGGTGATGTTGGCCATCACCAGTGAGCCCGAGTCCGCGGACGTGACGTAGAAGAGCAGGCCGGTGACCACGGCAAGAGCGACGGCGAAGGTCGCGCCGGGATACTGCTGCAGCAGGAGGAAGAACCCGGACTCGGGGGTGTTCACCGCCGTCTCGAGGAACTCCTCGTCTCCGTCGCGGAAGAAACCGAGGGCCGCATTGCCGAAGATCGAGATCCAGACCGCGATGAACGTGAACGGGATGACCAGGACACCGAGAATGAACTGCCGCAGGGTGCGGCCCCGGGAGATCCTGGCCAGGAAGAGCCCGACGAACGGGGCCCAGGCGATCCACCAGGCCCAGAAGAACAGTGTCCAGTCGGACTGCCACTGGTCGGCGGGGAGGTCGGCGGCACCGTCGGTGTAGGCGAAGGTGTTGAGGATCATCGACGGGAACCTGGACACGAAGTCACCGATGTTCTGGACCAGGGCATTGAGCAGGTCGGCGGTCTTTCCCATCACCACGATCCACACCATCAGCGCCAGCGCAAGCCAGACGTTGAGCTCGGAGAGGCGGCGGATCCCCTTGTCGACGCCCGACACCGTCGACATCACGGTGATCAGCACGGAGAGCCCGATGAGAGCTATCTGCACCCCGGTGTTCGTGGGGATGCCGAAAATCTCCGACAGCCCGTAGTTCAGGAAGACCACCCCGATTCCCAGGGAAACCGCGATACCGAACGCCGTTCCGATGGCGGCGGCGATGTCGACACCGTGCCCGACAGCGCCGTGGATCCGCTTCCCGAACACCGGCGCGAGCGCCGACCGGATGCTCAGCGGCATGTGGTAGCGGTACGCGAAGAGGCCGAAGGCCATACCCATCAGGGCGTACATCGCCCATCCGGGGATCCCGTAGTGGAACATGGTCCACAGTGGCGCCATCCGGGCCGCCTCGTCGGACAGCTCAGCTGTCTCCGGAGGGGTGAGGTAGTTCGTCGCCGGCCCAGACACGCCGAAGAACATCAGGTCAACGCCGATGCCTGCGGCGAAGAGCATCGCTCCCCAGGTGAACAGGCCGAACCGGGGCTGGGAATGGTCCGGCCCGATCTTCGTGTTGCCGACCCGCCGGAACGCGATGATCAGGACGAACACCACCACGACCCCGGCGGTGAGCACGTAGTACCACCCGAGATTCGTCGCCACCCAGTCCTTGACCGAATTGATCACGGTGTCCGCCTGACCGGGCGCGAGCCAGGCCCAGACGACGAACGCCGTCATCAGCCCGGCGGACACCGCGAACACGGGCCAATTGACGGCGGAACGTTTCCCTGTTGTCGACGACTCTTCAGTCACTGAAGAATAAGATTCAACCATAAAACCACTCCTGTAAGCTCAGTTTCAGATCTCTGTCATAGACAGAACTTTCAGAATTCAGAAGCAAGGTTAGTGCACAGGAGCAGAAAAATCTTTCCGGGGACAGACCCGGGCGACGGACCCGGGAACGGGCTCAGCCCTCGGCCACCGCGGTCGTCAGGGCCTTGGTCACCACGAGTTCGACATCCTCGACAGCGACCTGCTCCTGCTGCCGGGTGGACAGGTCACGAACCACGACTGTCCCGGTCTCGAGCTCGCTTTCACCGATGACGAGGGCGAAGAGGGCACCGGCACGGTCCGCCCCCTTCATCGCCCCCTTGAGGCCACGGTCGCCGTACGACATGTCCGCGCTGATTCCCGCTCGCCGCAGACGGTCGACCACGACCGCCATCCGCCGCTTGGCGTCCACCCCCATCGGCACACCGTAGACGTCGACCCGTCGGCCGGTGGTGGGCTCCACTCCCTCCGCCTCCAGGGCGAGCACCGTGCGGTCGACGCCGAGCCCGAAGCCGATGCCGGACAGGTCCTGCCCGCCGAGCTGCGCCATCAGGCCGTCATACCGCCCGCCACCGCCGATACCGGACTGCGCACCGAGACCGTCGTGCACGAACTCGAAGCAGGTCTTGGTGTAGTAGTCGAGCCCGCGGACGAGACGTGGGTTGAGGGTGTAGGCCACGCCCATGTCATCCAGGGTGCCGGTCACCGTCTCGAAGTGTTCCCGGGCACTGGCCGACAGGTTGTCCGGCATCAGCGGGGCATCCACCATCATCTCCCGGACGTCCGGGCGCTTGTCGTCGAGCACCCGGAGAGGGTTGATCTGCGCCCGACGGCGGGTCTCCTCGTCCAACGGCAACGACAGCAGGAACTCCTGCAGCTTCGCCCGGTACTGCGGACGGCAGGTGTCGTCACCGAGGGTCGACAGCTCCAGGCGGAACCCGGACAGGCCCAGTGCACGGTAGCAACGGTCCGCCAGAGCCACGACCTCGGCGTCCAGGGTCGGGTCGTCGACACCGACGGCCTCGACACCGACCTGCTGGAGCTGCCGGTACCGCCCGGCCTGAGGTCGCTCGTAGCGGAAGAACGGGCCGGAGTAGGTCAACTTCACCGGCAGCTGGCCACGGTCGAGGTTGTGCTCGATCACCGAGCGCATCACCCCGGCGGTGCCCTCGGGGCGCAGGGTGATCGACCGGCCGCCGCGGTCGTCGAAGGTGTACATCTCCTTGGAGACCACGTCGGTGGACTCCCCCACCCCGCGGGCGAACAGGGCGGTGTCCTCGAACACCGGAAGTTCGATGTGACCGTACCCGGAGTTGTGGATGACCTCCTCGAAGGTGCTCCGCACAGCATGGAATGCCGCGGACGCCGGCGGCACGTAGTCCGGTACTCCCTTGGGGCCGGCGAACGTCTGGACCTGTCCGGTGGAACCGGTGCTGCTGGTGTCACTCACGAGGCTCAACTATAGCGATCCTCCGACAGGCTCACACCACCCCCTGCAGGAACCCGTTCTGCTTCTTTTCGGCGCCGACGGTCGTCGTCGGCCCGTGACCCGGCACCACCGTGTCGCCGTCGTCGAAAACCGACACCAGCCGCCCCAGGCTCTCCACCATCGCCGCCGGCTCGGAGAACGGCAGGTCGGTCCGGCCGATCCCACCGCGGAACAGGACGTCGCCACCGAGGATCAGCCCTCGTCCGTCCACCTCGCCCCGGAACATCACCGACCCCGGTGAATGTCCCGGCATGTGGTGTGCCGTGAAGTCCACGCCGCAGAGGGACAGGACGTCGCCGTCCTTCACCGGGGTGGGCGCCTCCGGGGTGTCCATCGACGCCACGTCGTGGGCCTCCCCGGTCGGCCCCATCGCGTCGAGTACGTCGCGCTGCAGGAAGACAGTGTCCGCGGGGTGCATGTAGGACGGCGCACCGTAGGCCCCCTGGACACGGGCGAGATCACGGACATGGTCAATATGGCCGTGCGTGAGCACGATGCCGCTGACCGAGAGTCCGTGGTCCCGGACCGCCCTGGCAACGAGATCGGCGGCGCCCATCCCCGGGTCCACCACCGTTGCGTCGGCTCCGTCGTGCAGCAGCACGCAGTTCGTCTCGAAAGGGCCGGTGGGCAGTACTTCCACAGTCAGATTCGCCATGGCAGCCACCCTACCGAGAATCCGGGCGGGAAACCCACGGGGAACACACAGCCGGTCGGAGGGCGCGGTGGTGGAGTCCGCGGCCCCGGGGTGGAACAATGGGACCGTTGATCTTCGACCACGCACAAGGGAAAGGCCACGGAGCTTTGTCCGACAACTCCTCCCGCCGCGACGCGGCACTCAAGAATCTCGACAAGGAACTCAAGTCGCGGGCCCGCCGCGAGAAGATGCGTCCCCTCGGGGTCACGCTGGCCACCCTGGTGGTCCTGGTCGGTCTGGTCGGTGGAATCTGGTTCGCCGCCACCCGCGGAGGCGACGACGAGACCGACACCCTCGCCGACGACGCCCTCAACGAGGAGACGACGGAGGCGACTCCGGAGGGGCCGCTCGACTGCGCCTACACGGAGTCCGGGGAGGCGGCCCGCGAGGCCACCGCCCCGGATGCCGACAACCTGCGTGAGGACGGCACCTCGGACGTCACCCTGGCCACGAACAAGGGTGACATCACCGTCACCCTGGACTACGCCCAGGCCCCGTGCGCCGCCAACAACTTCGAGAGTCTCGCGTCGCAGGACTACTACAACGACACCGTCTGCCACCGGGTCGTCGTCAACGACGGGATGAAGATCCTGCAGTGCGGTGACCCCTCCGGCGACGGCGCCGGCGGACCGGGCTACACCTTCCCTGACGAGTACCCCGTCTGGAACGAGGACGGCGAGAAGGTCGAGGACGAGGGCCTGTACACCCGCGGCGTGCTCGCCATGGCCAACGGGGGCGAGAACACCAACGGCTCCCAGTTCTTCCTCGTCGACGACGACACGCAGCTGCCCAACGGCTACACCATCTTCGGCACCATCTCCGAGGACGGACTGAGCACCCTCGACACGATCATCGACGAGAACGAGGGCGAGAACCAGGACAACAACGGCGACGGTGCCCCGGTCGACGAGGTCCGCATCGAGACCGCGACCGTCGACGCCTGACCCCCGGGGGCCGCCCTCCCCGGTCTCGCTCAGCCTCCGGTGGTCACCCGGTAGACGTCGTAGACGCCTTCGACATTGCGTAGCTGGTTCATCAGGTACCCCAGCTGCTTGGTGTCGGAGACCTCGAAGGTGAAACGGCACATCGCCACCCGGTCCTCTGCGACATGGGTACTTGTCGCGATGATCGGCACCTTCTGCTCGCTGACCACGCGGGTGACCTCGCTGAGCAAACCGGTACGGTCGAGCCCCTCGATCTGCAGCGTGACCACGAACACCGCGTCGCGGACGTCGGACGCCCAGGCCACGTCGATGAGCCGGTCAGGCTCGGAGTGCAGCTTCTCGGCGTTGGTGCAGTCGGTACGGTGCACCGACACACCTCCGCCCTTGGTGATGAAACCGAAGATCTCGTCACCGGGGACCGGGGTACAGCACTTGGCGAGTTTCGCCGAGAAGTCGGAGTTGCCCTGGACCAGCACCCCCGAGCCGTCCCCGCGGCCGGACTGCACCGACTGCTGCGGTGTGGTGCGGCGGACCGCCGGAGCAGGGGCAACCGGTGAGTCGTCGTCGTCCGCGTCGCCCTGGTAGATGTCCTGCAGCATGTGGACGACGTGCCCGGCGGTGACCCCGCCCTTGCCGATGGCGTCGTAGAGGTCGTCGACGGAGTCCCGGGACAGCTGGGTCGCCACGGTCCGCAGAGCTGACGCCGTGACCAGACGCTGCAGCGGAATCCCGGTGCGCTGCGCCTCGGAGGCCAACGCATCCTTGCCCTTCTCCAGCGTCTCCTCGCGCCGCTCCTTGTTGAACCACGCCCGGATACGGTTACGGGCCCGCGGCGACACCACGAACTTCTCCCAGTCCTTCGACGGGCCGGCGGCAGCGTCCTTCGAGGTGAAGATCTCGACCTTGTCCCCCGTCTTCAACGGGGACTCCAGCGCCACGAGCTTTCCGTTCACCTTGGCACCGATACACCGGTGCCCCACCTCGGTGTGCACCGCATAGGCGAAGTCGACCGGGGTGGCGTCAGTGGGCAGGGTGACCGCGTCGCCGCGGGGGGTGAACACGAAGATCTGGTTCGTGGACAGGTCGTAGCGCAGGGAATCGAGGAACTCGTTGGGGTCGGCGGCCTCCTTCTGCCAGTCGAGCAGCTGACGCATCCAGGCCATCTGGTCGACTTCGGCGGCGTCGCCCTTGTGCGACCCCTTGGTCTCCTTGTACCGCCAGTGCGCCGCGATGCCGTACTCCGCCTGGTAGTGCATTTCGTGCGTGCGGATCTGCACCTCCAGCACCTTCGCGTCCGGGCCGATGACGGTGGTGTGCAGCGACCGGTAGACATCGAACCGCGGCTGGGAGATGTAGTCCTTGAACCTGCCCGGCATCGGCTGGTACTGGGAATGGACCGCCCCCACGGCCGCGTAACAGTCCCTGATCTCGTCGACGAGGATGCGGATCCCCACGAGGTCGAAGATCTCGTCGAAGTCGCGGCCACGCACGATCATCTTCTGGTAGATCGACCAGTAGTGTTTCGGTCGGCCCACCACCTCGGCCGTGATGTGTGACTCACGCAGCGTCGACTGGATCTCGTTGATGACCGTGGCGAGGTACTGGTCACGCTTCGGGGCCCGGTCAGCGACGAGACGGACGATCTCCTCGTACTTCTTCGGGTACAGGATCGCGAACGAGAGATCCTCGAGCTCCCACTTGATCGTCGCCATGCCCAGCCGGTGCGCCAACGGGGCGATGACCTCGAGGGTCTGTCGGGCCTTCTTGGCCTGCTTCTCCGGCGGCAGGAAGCGCATCGTCCGCATGTTGTGCAGACGGTCGGCGACCTTGATCACCAGGACGCGGGGATCGTGGGCCATCGCCACGATCATCTTGCGGATGGTCTCCGCCTCGGCGGCGGAACCGAGGGCGACCTTGTCGAGTTTGGTCACCCCGTCAACCAGCAGGGTGACTTCCGCGCCGAAGTCCCGGGTCAGGTCGTCCAGGGAGTAGTCCGTGTCCTCGACCGTGTCGTGCAGCAGCGCCGCGACCAGGGTGGTGGTGTCCATGCCGATCTCCGCGGCAATCGTCGCCACCGCGAGCGGGTGCGTGATGTAGGGCTCCCCGGACTTGCGGACGACCCCGGCGTGCAGCCGTTCGGCCGTGGTGTAGGCCTGGTTGAGCAGTTCGACGTCAGCCTTCGGGTGGTACCGCCGGTGCACGGCGATCAAGGGGCCGAGTACCGGGTTGATCCTGCTCTTGCCGGTGAGGCTGCGCGCGATACGCGCGGCCATCCACAGCGAGTTCTTCTCGTTCGTCATGCCTCACCGTTTTCCTACTGTGTGCAGCGTGTGAACGACAAGCCTACTGTCCGCGGGAAACCACGTACAACGGAAGGTCCCCCAAACGTTTCGCTCCCTCAAGTTCCTGCACCTCGAGGGCCACGGCGACCCCGACCACGCGGGCACCGGCGTTCTCCAGGAGCGCCCGGGCGGCGACGAGGGTTCCGCCGGTGGCGAGGACGTCGTCGACCAGCAGGACCCGACGGGAGTGGAGGTCGAGCCCCTCGGCCGGAATCTCCAGCGCCGCCGAACCGTACTCCAGGTCGTACTCCTGCCGGATCACCGGTGGAGGCAGCTTGCCGGCCTTGCGCAGGGCCAGTACCCCGACCCCGAGTTCCAGCGCCACCGCTGAGCCGAGGAGGAAACCCCGGGCGTCCAGCCCTGCGACGACATCGACCTCGAGGGCCCGGCACACCCCGGCCATCTCGGTGACGATGGTGCGGAAGGCGTCGCCGTCGGCGAGCACCGGGGTGAGGTCCTGGAACATGATTCCCTGACTCGGGAAATCAGGGACCAGACGGGTGTGGGCGGCCAGGGCGGTCCTGGCGTCCGGGTAGTCGCTCACGGATTGTCCTCTGCGGTGGTGGTTGACGGTGCGGACGACGCGGGGAAGTCCGGCGACACCCAGCGGTCCATGTTCCAGCTCATCCCGGTCTCGCCGGGGTTGTCGACGACATTCGACAGACCGCGGTCCACCGCCACGGACCGGGGCTCTGCGGTGAGCGGGATGGTGGCGGTCTCGTCGGCCAGCAGGTTCTCCGCGTCCCGGAGCTGGCGGACCGTCGCCGTGCCGGAGGCCCCGGCGGAGGCGGGGAGAGACACCCGTGGGTTCTGGCCGAACGCGGACCGCGTCTCCAGCAGGACGTCGTAGTCGGTCCCGAGGTCACCGAAGTCGTTGACGTCCAACGGCACGGGTTCGACGGTCACGTCCGCCGCGGCGCAGGAGGTGACCAGGGTGTCGACCATGGCCTCGTACCGGGCCACATCGGCGAAGTAGCCGACCCGCACCGTGGAACCGCCGAGCCTGTCGGCCGTCGGTCCGGTGTCGGTGTTGTTGTTGCGCGCCGCGACGTCTCCCAGGTTCTGACCGGCGCTCACGCCCGGTGCGAGGATACGGAACGGCGCCTCGTCGACGGTGATTCCCGACTCCGCTTCCACGGAGGCTGCCAGCGCACCACGGTCGACGCACCGTGCGAACGCCTGACGGTTCTCCTTCGACTCGAAGATGCCGGAGTCGGCGAGGGTGAGACCGTCAACGCGTGTACCGGAGTCCCGGGTGACGGCGAAGCGGCCGGACACCTCGTCGGCGTCCGACAGGTCCGGCGCCGTCTCGTCGGTCCCTGCCCTGATTCCCTCCTCGTCGGGTTCATCGTCGGACACCCGGGCGGACGGATCCGCCCCGTCGGTGGAACTCGGGGATGCCTCGGACGGACCTGACGGGGCCGACGACCCCGACGTACCACCTGCCGTGTCCGACGGGTCCTCGGCCGCGGATGTGTCGGACGGCACCGCCAGACCCGCCGCCACCGGATCGGTCTCCGGCGGGACGTCGGCGACGTAGAGCCGGTAGTCCTCGGCCAGCTGCTCGAAATCGGGGCCCTCGAGTCCAGCTCCCGGGCCCGACCACATGACGACCTCGTCCAGCCCCGGGCGCACGCCGGACCACTCCGGGTTGACGGTCAGCACCAGTGACCCGTCGTCGCCACGGGACGCCACCCGGAACGGCCCGTAGGTGGGCACCTGTGCCGGGTCGTTCTCGGCGACGGTGAACGTCGACGCCCACGCCTGCCCCAGTTCGGCCAGCTGGTCGGTGGCGCCCGAATCAATGGCGTCGACGACACTGTCGACACCGGCGCGTTCTCCGACGGTGTGCGACGGGAGCACCTCCCCCACGCTGAACAACTCGCGGAAGCGACTGCCCATCCCGCGGTCGAACTCCACCGTGAAGTTCCGTTCGCCGGCGTCACAGGTGACGTCGTTGACCCGGGCGGTGAGGCCCAGGTCGGAGGAGAACAGGTCGGGGTACTTCGCGGCGACCCAGGTTAGGAGGAAGTCGTCGCAGACCACCGGTGCTCCGTCGGAGTAGGTGGCGGAGTCGCTGATGCGGTAGTTCACGATGTCGGGGTTGTCACCGGAGGGCGTCGCCGTCACCAGGTCGGTGTTGGGCAGGAGTCGTCCGTCCGGTCCGGTGAGGTAAGCGCCCGGATACAGCCGCGCGGACACCTTCGCCGCGTCCGTGGCGGCACCCAGGGAACTCGCCGCGTTCAGTGTGACGATCGGTCGGGGCAGCGCGTAGCCGAACAGCGGGTCCGCCGCGTCCTCCACGCCGTCGTCGGAGGAGCAGGCCGCGACCCCGAAGGTCAGTGCCGTCGCTGTGAGCAGGACCGCCGGCCGGCGGAGTCGTTGCATCATCGTTTCGCTGACTTCCTCTACATACCGGGCCGCCAGGTGCGGCCCCTGTCCTGACCGTCGTGGACGTCGCCGCCGTACGTGTCCTCCCTGGCCCGTGGGGGCAGGGTGACGGTGCGGCCCTGCGGAGCATCCGCTCCGTCAGACGGTGCGTCCCCAGCCGCTTCGTCCGGTGCTGCGGCCGGGGCCGACGGACCGCGCCCGGCGGCGAGTTCACGAGCCCGTGCGACCTTGCGGTCGTGTTCGACCATCTTCTTCTGCCGGCTCTTGAGCGTCACCAGCAGCGGAGCCGAGAAGTAGATCGAACTGAACGTACCGGCGATCACACCGACGAACTGGACGAGCGCGAGGTCCTTGAGGGTACCGACACCCATCAGCCAGACGGCGACGACCAGCAGTGAGGCGATGGGAACCACCGAGAACAGCGAGGTGTTCAACGACCTCATCACCGTCTGGTTGACCGCCAGGTTCACCTGCTCCCCGTACGTCGACCGGGTCGAACTCAGCACGTCCTGGGTGTTTTCGTGCACCTTGTCGAAGACGATGACGGTGTCGTAGAGCGAGTACGCGAGGATCGTCAACAGGCCGATGATGGTGGCGGGTGACACCTCGAAACCGACCAACGAATAGATGCCGGCGACGAAGAGGCCGTCGAGCAACAGCGTGACGATCGCGGAGACCGCCATGTCGCGCTCCATCCGGACCGTGATGTACACGAAGACGATGACCAGGAACACCACCATGCCGATGATCATCCGCTGGGTCACGGACTGGCCCCAGGACTCGGAGACGGTGGAGTCGCTGATGGCGTCGGGGCTCGGCTGGCCCGAGTGGTCCGCCGGCCGGAACTCCTCGTAGAGCGCGACCCGCGCCTCACGGATCTGGTCGTCCGAGAGACGTTCCGAGGCGACCTCGATGTTCCGGTTGTCGCCGGTTCCCACGGTCTGTACGGACTGCGGGGTGACTCCCGTGGCCTCCTCGACGACGTCGGTGACCGAGGTCTCCGTCGCGCCGTTCGCCGGCGGCATCGTGAGTTTGGTGCCACCCTCCAGGTCGATGCCCAGGGTGAAGCCCTTCAGGGCGATCACCAGGAAACACAGCAACGTCAGTAGGGCGTAGATCCAGTACCAACGGCGGCGCTTGGCCACGAAGGCGAAGTCACTCTCGCCGTTGTACATTCTCTCGAAGAAGCCGGCGCGGGTGGTGTCGGTCGTCGCGTTCATGCTCACTGGTCCTTTCCGGTGTGAGTCGAGGCCGTGGGAGGCGTGGTCCCGTTCTCCGGGCCGTCGGGCCCGTCATCCGCCTGGGGCGCCTCGGACTCGGGTGCCGGGCCGGCCGCCACCAGATCAGCCGCACGACGCCGTTCCGCCGACCGGAAGGCGGAACGCAGGCCGTTGAGTTTCGGCGAGGCGAACCTCTCCGAGCGCGACATCAGGATCACCAGCGGAGCGGTGACCAGGAACGCGATGACCACGTCGAAGACGGTCGACAGTCCCAGCGTGAAGGCGAAGCCCTTGACGTCGCCGACAGCCACGAAGTAGAGCACGAGCGACGCCACGATCGACACCACGTTGCCGGTGATGATCGTCGTGCGGGCGCGCTTCCACGCCCTCGGCACCGCGGACCTGAAACTGTGCCCCTGTTGGATGACGTCCTTTATTCGCTCGAAGTAGACCACGAAGGAGTCGGCTGTCGTCCCGATACCGATGATCAGACCGGCGATACCGGCGAGGTCCAGGCTGTAGTCGATCCACCTGCCCAGCAGCACCAGCGCGCCGTAGATCAGCAGGCCCGAGGCGATCAGCGAGAACACCGCCACGACGCCGAAGCCGCGGTAGTAGATCAGCGACCAGATCGCCACCAGCACCAGGCCGACGAGACCGGCGATGAGGCCGGCCTGCAGGGACGCGGTGCCCATGGTCGGTGAAATCGTCTCGGCGGTGCCACCCTGTTCACCGTTCTCACCGGTGAAGCTCAACGGCAGCGCACCGTACCGCAGGTTGTTGGCGAGGTCGGAGGCCTCGCTCTCGGTGAAGTCACCGGTGATCTCGGAGTCACGACCGGGAGGCGTCGGGGACTGCATCACCGGGGCAGAGAGGACCTGACTGTCCAGTGTGATGGCGACCTGCTGCTGGGCGTACTCCTGCCCGATACGCTGCCAGGTCTCGCCACCGGGGGTGGCCTCGCCGGTCTTGAAGCGGAAGGTGATCTTGATCTGTCCGGACTCCGAGTCCAGCCCACCGAAGATCTGTGAGTCGGTGTCGATCATGTCACCGGTCAGACGGGTGCCGTTCTCCTCGTCCTCCTGACCGTTGAGCAGTGGTGCCGGCTCCAGCAGGATGGGCTGGCCGTCGCTGCAGCTGACCAGGGGACGTGCCGGGTCGTCGGCACCGGCGAGGGGGTCAACTCCCTCGGAACACGTCATCAGGAACGACGCGGCTATCTGGGCGTTGGTGTCCTCGGACTGTCGGTCGTCGCGCAGCACCTCGGTGGTCTCCTGCCGACGGTCCGCCTCCTCGATGGAGTTCGCGGGTGCGGCGGGCTCTTCGGCGGTGACGGTCAGGTCATCGCCCTCGGTCTCCATCCCCATCTGCTCCAGTGTCGTCGCGGCGGCCTCGAGCTTCTCGTTCGCCTCGTCGACGGTGAGGATCCCCGTACTCACCCACCGGTCGGCCATCTCCGTGAGGACGCCGTCCAGACCGTCCTCCGGCATACCGCCCTGCATGACCGGACGGAACAGGAGCTGGGAGGTCTGGCCCAGCGTCCTCGCCTCGGAAGAGTCTTCACCGGGGACGCTGATCACGAGCGTGTCACCGTCGGAGACCACCTGGGCACCGGAGACCCCCATACCGTTGACACGGTTCTCCAGGATGCGGCGTGCCTGGTTGAGCTGGTCGCTGGTGGGCTGCTCGCCCTGAGGCACCAGAGTGACCCTGGTGCCTCCCTGTAGATCGATGCCCAGTTTCGGCGTGGCGCTCTTGTCTCCGGTGAAGAAGACGAGGCCGTAGATGACCACCACGACGGCGATGAAGAGCAGAAGCGCCTTCTTGGGCCAGGTTCTGGCCCGCGCGGCCGTTGAGCCCTGTGAACTCACTCGAGTTACTCCTGAAGTCTCGGGGATGTCGGCGATGTAGACATGAGAAAAGAAACACCGCCGTGTCGACGAATGAGTCTAGACCCTCTGTCTGGCAACGGGGGCCTCGGCGGTGTCATGTGGGAAGGGACGGTGGTCAGGGCTTCGGGGAGTCCCCGGGCCTCTCCGGGTTGTCTTTGCCGTCAGTCTCTGCGGCGTCCTGGCCGTCCGAGGAATCGAAAGTATCGGACTCGTCGGTCCTGTCCTCGAACGGTGCCACCGTGTCGAAGTCCTCGAAATCGGAACTGTCGTCGGCGGAGGCCACGTCATCGCCGGTGTCGATCTCGTCCGGTGCCTCCACGAGCTTGAGCACGGCGCTACGGTCCCAGGTCGTGGTGACCCCGGGAGCAAGCTCAACGTCGACTGTGGTGGTGCCGACCTCCGAGATGCGCGCGTGGATACCCGACGTCATCTGCACGATCATCCCGGGTTCCAGCTGTGACTGGAACGACTTGATCTCGTTGATCTGCTTGGACTGCTTGCGCATCGACATGACCGGGAGGCCGAGGAAGACCACGACGATGAGAATGAGAAGGATGATTTCCATGCCGCCAGTCTGCCATACAGGTGTTTTGTCACCTATCGGCCGGTTGCTCGAGGCCCAGGTGCCGCCATGCCGCCGCTGTGGCGGTGCGGCCGCGTGGGGTACGGGAGACCATCCCGGCACGCACCAGGTAGGGCTCGCACACCTCCTCGACAGTGGACGGTTCCTCCCCGACCGCGACAGCGAGGGTGTTCACCCCGACCGGACCGCCGTTGTGTCCGCGGACCAGGGCGTCAAGTACCGCCCGGTCGAGACGGTCGAGGCCCAGTTCGTCCACGTCGAATATCTCCAGCGCTGAGCGGGCGACGTCGACGGTGATCACACCGTCGCCCTCCACCTCGGCATAGTCGCGCACCCGGCGCAGCAGCCGGTTGGCGATTCGGGGAGTGCCCCGGGACCGCGACGCCACCTCCACCGCGGCATCGTCGGTGACGGTCACCCCCAGGATCCCTGCTGCACGGGTCACGACGCGGGTGAGGTCGGCGGTGTCGTAGAACTCCATCTGCGCGGTGAACCCGAACCGGTCGCGCAACGGGCCGGTGAGCATGCCGGCCCTCGTCGTCGCTCCGACCAGGGTGAACTGCGGCAGCTCGATGGGGATCGACGTGGCCCCGGGGCCCTTGCCCACGATGACGTCAATGCGGAAATCCTCCATCGCCATGTAGAGCATCTCCTCCGCCGGCCGCGCCATACGGTGGATCTCGTCGATGAACAGGACGTCGCCCTCGATGAGATTGGACAGCATCGCCGCCAGATCGCCTGCGCGCTCCAGGGCGGGTCCGGAGGTCATCCGCACCGAGGACCCGAGTTCCTGGGCGATGATCATCGCCATGGTGGTCTTCCCGAGGCCCGGAGGCCCCGCCAGGAGCACATGGTCCGGAGAGACGCCACGCGACCGGGCCCCACCGAGGACGAGCTCCAGCTGACTGCGGACCTTGGGCTGTCCGATGAACTCGCGCAGCGACCGTGGCCGCAGTGACAGTTCCGCCTCACCCTCCCCGGGCTGCGGAGTCGGCGCGAGGTCGCCACCGGGCAGGCCCTGAGGTTGCCCCGGACGCGGCGACGCGGGGCTGGTGTCGAATTCGGTGCGTTCGATGTCACCCATGTACGTCCAGTCCTCCCGCCGCTACCGTCGTCCGCCGAGCCGTGCCAGAGCCCGCCGCAGCACGGTCGCCGTGTCGAGCCCGTCGGTGTCACCGAGGTCACGCAGGACGTTGTCCGCGTCACGTTCGGGGAAACCGAGACCGGTCAACGCCTCGACTACCTCCCGGTGGGTGTCACCGGTGCGGGGTGCCCCCTGCCCGCCGTCCGCACCCGCCGCAGCGGTGCCGGCAAACACCTCGGCGAATCCGTCGAGCTTGCCCTTGAGGTCGACGGCCATACGCTCGGCCAGGCGTTTCCCCACCCCGGGGGCACGTTGGAGCGCCTTGACGTCGCCCTCTGCCACGGCGCGCGCCAGGTCCGCCGGTGTCAGCACCGACATCACCCCCATCGCGAGGCGGGCACCGACACCCGACACCGACTGGAGAAGGCTGAACACCTCCCTCGACGGCGCATCCGCGAAGGCGAACAGCGTCTGGGAGTCCTCGCGGACCACCATCGTGGTGAGCACGAAGACCTCTTCCCCGCCGGGCAGCGTCGACAGCGTCGGTGCCGTGGCCTGACACAGGTACCCGACACCGCCGCATTCGATGACGACATGGTCCAGGCCCTTGTCGATGACGGTGCCCCTCAACGAAGCAATCACGTTCAGTTTCTCCTCTCCGAGATCACGGCCGCAAACGGTGCCCGCCAGCAGTGGCACACGGCCAGGGCGAGCGCGTCGGCCGCGTCCGCCGGTTTCGGCGGCTCCGACAACCCGAGGATACGGGTGATCATGTTGGTCATCTGGCGTTTGTCGGCCCGTCCGTTGCCGGACACCGCCTTCTTCACTTCACTGGGGGTGTACTGGTGGACGGGAAGGTCCCGTCGTGCAGCACTGAGCATCAGCACCCCCACCGCATGAGCGGTGTTCATCACGGTGGACACGTTCCCTCGTTCGAAGACCCGTTCAATGGCGACGACATCCGGACGGTAGTCGTCCATCCAACTCTCCACCGCCTCGGAGAGTCGGCGCAGCCGCTGCGGGAGAGCCGCGTCGGCGGGGGTGCGGACGACACCGACCGCCACCGGAACGACCGAGCGACCCTGACCGGAGCGAACCACCGACAGCCCGCACCGGGTGAGCCCCGGGTCAATGCCCATCACCAGCAGTCCGTCGGTGCGTGGTCGCGGTGTCACGGTATCCCGAGCCTCCCTGTCGCCGTTGGTACCTGTCGCCGACCGTCGCCGCACAGGGCGCGTGGGACGCGCAGAGCACGAACATAGCACACATGTGCGAAAATTCACCGTCGCCGCGCCGTCCCCCGGCCACCACGGGGAGCTCATGGCTTAGTACTCGGGCACCCGGGTCGGGTACCATCGACCGGCGATGACTCCTCTGAAAATATACCGGACCACCGCCATTATCGAAGCCGTGACCTGGGGGCTGCTGATCCTCGGAATGATCCTGAAGTACACCGGCGTCACGGACGCGGGCGTCGCTGCCGCCGGCCCGGTGCACGGTCTGGCGTTCCTCGCCTTCGTCGTGGTCACTGTCCTGGTGTGGCTCAACAACCGCTGGAGCGCCGGCCAGGGCATCCTGGGCCTGTTCTCCGCGGTGGTCCCCTTCGCGACCGTCCCCTTCGAGAAAGCCGTCGCACGACGGGGCGGCCTCGACGGGGCGTGGCGCACCGACGCATCCTCCGACGCTCCCGCCGGGGACAAACTTCTCGCTGTCCTCGTCGGCCGCCCCTACGCGTCGGCGGCGGCGATCGCCGTCGTCGTCCTCGTCGTCTTCGGCGCGCTGCTGGTGGTCGGCCCGCCCTTCGGCGGGGCCTGACGGTCAGACGTCCGACGGTCAGACGTCGAGCTCTGCCAGGACCTCGTCGGAGACGTCCATGTTGGTGAACACGTCCTGGACATCGTCGGACTCCTCGAGCACGTCGATGAGCCGGAAGATCTTCCGGGCACCCTCCGCGTCCAGGGGAACCTCGACGTCCGCGCGGTAGTCGGGGTCGGCGGAGTCGTACTCGATTCCGGTGGCGTCCAGGGCGTTCCGCACCGTGGTCAGGTCCGACAGCTCGCAGACGACCTCGAACTTCTCGCCCAGGTCGTTGACCTCTTCGGCACCCGCGTCGAGAACCGCCATGAGCAGGTCGTCCTCGGTGTTGTCGCCCTTGTCCAGGATGACGACGCCCTTGCGGTTGAACAGGTAGGACACCGACCCGGCGTCCGCCATGTTCCCGCCGTTCTTGTTCATGGCGGTGCGGACGTCCGTCGTCGCGCGGTTCCGGTTGTCGGTGAGGCACTCGATGAGCACCGCGACACCGTTCGGGCCGTACCCTTCGTAGACGATGGTCTCCCAGTCAGCACCGCCGGCCTCCTCACCGGAGCCGCGTTTGCGGGCGCGCTCGATGTTGTCGTTCGGCACGGAGGCCTTCTTGGCCTTCTTGATCATGTCGTCGAGGGTGGGATTGGCGGACGGGTCCCCGCCACCGGTGCGGGCCGCCACCTCGATGTTCTTGATCAGCTTGGCGAACTCTTTACCGCGCTTGGCGTCATTCGCAGCTTTCTTGTGCTTGGTCGTCGCCCATTTCGAGTGGCCGCTCATCGTCTACCTGATCTCCCTTGGTCGGGTGCTTGACGAACCCATGATAGTGCACCGGGGCACGCCGGCGGGTAAGCGCACCTCATCAGGTCCGATCTGCCCGGTGGTCGTCGACCATGCCGAGGAAGTACCTGTGCAACCGTGCATCGCCGGTGAGCTCAGGATGGAAAGACAGACCCAGCACCGGCCCCTGGCGTACCGCCACCACCGCACCGTGGGCCGGCCCGTCGTCGTTCACACGGGAGAGCACCTCCACTCCCTCACCGACCTGTTCGACCCACGGGGCGCGGATGAAAACCGCATGGACCGCCGGCCCCCCGTCAGTGACCCCGCTGACCTCGAGGTCTGTTTCGAAGGAGTCGACCTGCCGTCCGAAGGCGTTGCGCCGCACAGTGACATCCAGGGCGTCGAGGCAGTGCGCGTCCGGGCGGGTGTCGAGCACCTCGGACGCGAGGAGAATCAACCCGGCACAGGTACCGAGGCAGGGCAGGCCGGCGGAGATCCGCTCACGCAGCGGGTGGAGCATACCGCCGAGTTCGAGGAGCTTCGACATGGTGGTGGACTCCCCTCCCGGGAAGACCAGGCCGTCGAGGCCGTCGAGATGCTCCGTGCGACGCACCGGGCGCGTGGACGCGCCGAGGTCCTCGAGCATACGGATGTGTTCACTGACCCCGCCCTGCAGGGCGAGGACACCGATCAGTGGAGTGTCTTTCACCTAGTGTCCCTGCAGGTCGGTCTTGATCGGCACGGACTGCTTACCCTCGGCGAGGGTCCTGGTCAGTCCTTCCTGGGTGACCGACGCGACGAGATCACCAGCCTGGTTGAAGATCCGGCCGGTGGTCAGTGCCCGTCCCCCGTGAGCGGACGGCGACGACTGGTCGTAGAGCAGCCACTCGTCGGCGCGGAACGGTCGCATGAACCACATCGCATGGTCCAGTGACGCCTCCTGCACCGGCTCGTCCCGGTGGGGAACCAGGGCAGAGCCGAGCAGTGTCATGTCGGACATGTACGCCAACGTGCAGATGTGGAACTTCTCGTCGTCCGGCAACGGCACCTTCGACTTGAACCAGACGACCTGCTGCGACGCCGCCCCCGGGCTCTTCTCCCACAGTTCCGGAGGCACGATGCGGATGTCCCAGTCCTCCCAGTCCTTGGCGAACGCGCGTCCCAGCGGACGATTGCCCGCGTTCCCGGGTGCGATCTCCTCCGGTGGCGGGACACGCCGGACCATGTCGGAGTGCTCCGGCCCCTGGTCATCCCGGATGTGGAAACTGGCCTGCATGATGAACAGCGTCCTGCCGTCCTGGACGGCACGGACCGAACGCACGCGGAAGGACCTGCCGTTGCGGACCTCGTCGACGAGATAGACCGTCGGACGGTCGGAGTTGCCCGGGCCGACGAAGTAGCCGTGCAAGGAATGCACCCGGTACTCCGCTCCGACGGTCCTGGTCGCGGCCACCAGCGACTGGGCGGCGACCTGCCCGCCGAACGTCCGTGACAACGCCGACGGGATCACCTGGCCACGGAAGATACCCGGCTCGATCTGCTCGAGATCGAGGACGTCGGTGATACGCGGCCGGCGGCCGTCGGCCACCTGACCGTGTGGAGCGGAGGACATCTACCAGCCCCGCTCTGCCAGACGGTGCGGCTCCGGGATCTCGTCGACGTTCAGGCCCACCATCGCCTCACCGAGGCCGCGGGAGACCGAGGCGACGGTGTCCGCGTCCTCGTAGTTCAGGGTGGCCTGCACGATCGCGCGGGCCCGCTTCTCCGGATCCCCCGACTTGAAGATCCCCGACCCCACGAACACGCCCTCCGCACCGAGCTGCATCATCATCGCCGCGTCGGCGGGAGTGGCGATACCACCGGCGGTGAACAGGACGACCGGCAGCTTACCGTTCTCGGCGACCTCGCGGACCAGCTCGTACGGGGCCTGGAGCTCCTTTGCGGCCACGTAGAGCTCATCCGGGGCCATCGACGTCAGCCGGTTGATCTCGGCACGGATGGTACGCATGTGGGTGACCGCGTTGGAGACGTCCCCGGTACCGGCCTCGCCCTTCGACCGGATCATGGCCGCACCCTCGTTGATGCGGCGCAGCGCCTCACCGAGGTTCGTGGCACCGCAGACGAACGGGACGGTGAAGTCGAACTTGTCGATGTGGTTGGCGTAGTCGGCCGGGGTGAGGACCTCCGACTCGTCGATGAAGTCCACCCCCAGGCTCTCCAGCACACGGGCCTCGACGAAGTGGCCGATGCGGGCCTTGGCCATCACCGGGATCGTCACCGCCTCGATGATGCCGTCGATCATGTCGGGGTCGGACATCCGGGAGACACCGCCCTCGGCGCGGATGTCGGCGGGGACCCGCTCCAGCGCCATGACTGCGGTGGCTCCGGCGTCCTCAGCGATCTTCGCCTGCTCCGGCGTGACCACGTCCATGATCACACCCCCCTTGAGCATGTCGGCCAGACCGCGCTTCACGCGGCCGGTTCCCCTGGCGCCGACGGTGTCGGCACTGTTCTGCGTCATCATGACCTCTGATTCTCGAGTGATCTCGGTAGCCTAACGGTGATCAACGCGCATTCTACCGGGCAGGACAGACAATGCGGTCCAGTGGGTGGACCCTGCCTGGTCACACTGTCCCGTCTCCCACCGACATCGCCTCGTAGTACGCCGGGAGAGGCGCTGAACCGGCCAGCCGGAAGACCCGCACGACAGGTCTCTTGCGGAGGTCGCGGGTGTCGCCCACGGCGTCGTTGTAGAAACGTGCCGCGATATCCACCTTCACCGAGGCCTCGACGAAAGCAGGGTTGGCGAGGTCCCCGTCGCGCAGCTGGCGCAACAGGACATTCTCCGCGTCGGACCGGGCGTCCATGTCGGACGCCTTCAACGCCACCGCTGTGGTGCGGCCCGCCGAACGCACCAGTTCCGGGCGAATCGCGGCGACCACGGCGGAACGGGCCTGCAGGGCCCCTTCCAGGCTGAGCCGGGCGGCGTCGGTACGGATGTGGAGACGGTTGAGGCGCGACGCCGTCAACGACAGCCACAGGCCGACCAGCGCCGCAACCGCCAGCGCGATGACCAGGAGCAGTGCCCACACCGGAATCATGACCGCCGTACCTTCCGTCCGTCGCTGACCACGGTGTCGTAGACGCGCTCAACCTGCGTGGTGACCCGGTCCCAGTCGAAGTCCCTGCTGCGATCGTATCCGCGCTGGACGAGCAGATCCCTGCCGTCACCGTCACGGAGGACCTCGGTGACGGCACGAGCCAGGTCACGACGCGAGCCGTTGGCGAAGAGCCGGCCCGCGTAGCCGTGGTCGGTGACCGCGGCGAATGCCGGAATGTCACTCGCGACGACGGCGGCCCCGGCCGCCATCGCCTCCACGAGGACGATCCCGAAGCTCTCCCCTCCACTGTTCGGTGCGACGTACACGTCCGACGCCGCGAGTGCGGCCGCCTTGTCAGCCTCGCTGAGCCGACCGAGGATACGGACGGTCGCCCCGGACGCCTCCGTCCCCTCGACATAGCTGACGCCCGCCTTGCGCAGGGACTGCGTCAGTTCCGCGGTGTCACCGCCGCCGACGACGACCACCTCGACCTCCGGAACCTCCCGGACGATCGAGGGAAGGGCGCGCAACAGCAGAGGGAAGCCCTTACGTGGTTCGGTGAACCGCCCGAGGAACATCACCCGGGGCCGCCCGGGAGCCAGGGTGGGCATCGGCTCGGCACCCCGGTACGCACCGGTGTCGACGCCGTTGGGGATCAGGACAGGATCACCGGACAACATCTCGACCTGCCATCGGCGTGCCTCCTCCGAGACGGCGATCCCGCCCTGGATGCGCTCCAGGAACGGCCTGAGCACCGGCAGGAAGATCCGCAGAATCAGCGACTCGCTCGCCGACGCGTGGTAGGTCGCCACGATAGGGCCGTCAGCCTTGGCCAGCGTGATCATCGAGTAGCTCGGGGAATTCGGTTCATGGATGTGGACGACATCGAAATCGTGGCGGTCGATCCAGTCGCCGAGGTGACGCCAGGTCGCAGGGCCGAAGGCCAGCCGAGCCACCGACCCGTTGTAGGGGATGGGGATGGCGTTGCCGCCGAGCTCCACGAAGTCGGGCACCTCCGCACCGTCACCGCCCGGCCCGATGAGGCTGACCTCATGGCCCCGACGAATCAGCTCGGTACACAGGTCGACGGCGTGAATCTGCACTCCGCCGGGTTCATCGAAGGAGTAGGGGCACACCATTCCGATCTTCATCAGGAGTCCGCCCCCTGCTCCGTGGGGTCGTCGTCGATGCCCAGTCGCCGACGTCGGGAGCTGGACAGGTCGGAGAACCACAGCGGCTGGAGCATGTGCCAGTCCACCGGCGCGGCCGAGATGTTCCGCGCGTAGATGTCTGCCTGCTGCTGGACGACGGCGGCCAAGGGGACGCCCGTGTCCAGTTCCTCACTGAAGCTGGACCGCCATCCGCCGTCGACGAACGAGGAGTGGTACACCATGAGACTGGCACCGGTCTCCTGTGCCAGGCGTGCGGCCCCGGCAGGCATCGACGTACGTTCGCCGAAGAACGACACCTCCACGCCCCGGCCGGACAGGTCCCGCTCCCCCAGCAGGCACACGATTCCGCCGCCGGCGAGGACGTCCCGCAACCGGTCGAACGGCGGTGCTTCACCTCCTGACAGCGCCAGCACCTCGAATCCCAGCGATTCACGGTAGTCGACGAAGGCCTCGAACAGGCTCTCGGGTTTGAGGCGTTCCGCCACCGTGGCGAACTGACCGAAGTGGTCGACAAGCCATACGCCGGCCATGTCCCAGTTGCCGGAATGGGGAAGACTCAGAACGACACCCTGTCCCCGCTCGATCGCCGCATCGAGACGGGCGACGTCCTCGGCATCGAACCCCTCGTGGATCCGTGCGGCCAGCTCCGGGCCGGCCATTCCGGGGAGTTGGAACGCTTCGCGCCAGTAGCGCATGTAGGAACGCATCGCGTCGCGGACGAGTTCCCGGGTGACGTTGCTGTCGCCGACCACCCGCCCGAGGTTGGCGCGCAACTGCTCCGGGCCACGACCGTCGTGTGACACCCGGTCAGCCACCCAGGTGAACAGTCGGTCGGCGACCGGCTCAGGCAGCCGCCGTGTCAGCGCCCAACCGGTGCGGTAGCCGAAGGCGCTGAGGCGTTCGGCGAAGGTGCCTGCGTCACTCATGGGTCCTGCTCTCCTCACTGTCGGCGGCATCGGCGGCATCGACGGCATCCGCGTCGTCGAAGGTCTTCGCCCCCGTGGGCGGTGCGATTCGTTCGGAGGCGGCGTCCGACCGGGAGACGATCACCAACCGCTCGAAGACGGTGTACACCGACCCGACGGCAAGCAGGATGAGACCTGCGCCCAGGATGTAGGGCACGCCGAGTCCCGACAGACCCAGGGAGACCAGACCGATGATCAGCCTCTCGGGCCGTTCGATCAGCCCTCCGTCGACCTTGATCTGCGACGCCTCGGCACGCGCCTTGACATAGGAGGTCACCTGACTGGCGATCATGATCACCAGCGCGGCGGCGAACAGTCCCTTGTACGGCTCGTGGTCATGCTGGAAGGCCATCCACCACGCGATGGCCCCGAAGAGGACGCCGTCGGTGATGCGGTCGCAGGTGGCGTCCAGGGTCGCGCCGAACCGTGTCCCGCCACCGAGCATGCGCGCCATCGTGCCGTCGATCATGTCGGTCGCCACGGTGATGCCCAGGAGGATGCCGGCGAGGAAATGATGCCCGGTGGGGATCAGCCCGACCGCCAGGACAACCGCGACGGCGGTGGAGGTCACCGTCACCGCGTTGGGGGACACACCCCAGTTGACCAGCCGTCGGGCGATCGGCTCGATGACTACCGCCGCCGGTCGGCGTCCACGAACGCTCAACATGTCTCAGGTCTCCTTGCCGTGCTTTCTGACTTCATCGTCGCCGGTATTCTCTCAGTTCCGGATCAGTCGAGCTGTTGCCACGCCGTGGCGAGAAGCTCACGGGTCTCCCCCAGCACCTGGATGAGCACCTTGGAGCCCGACAGAACGGTCATGAAACTCGTGTCCCCCTGCCACCTCGGCACGATGTGCTGGTGAAGGTGCTCCGGAACCGAACCCCCGGAGGCGCGTCCGAGGTTCATCCCGATGTTCAGGGCGTCAGGTGCCGACACCTCGCGGAGGACACGGACCGCCTTCTTCGTGAACAGCGCGAGTTCGCTGGTCTCCGCGTCCGACAGGTCCTCATAGGACGCCACCTTACGGTACGGCAGCACCATCATGTGCCCGGGGTTGTAGGGGTAGAGGTTCAGGATGCAGAAGACATCATCCCCACGCGCGACAATCAGACCGTCCTCGTCGGACTTGGCCGGCAACCCGATGAACGGGTCGTCGGGGTCCACGGACGCGCTGTTCCCGCCGTTCCCCTGTTCACCGAGGTACGCCGAGCGGTACGGAGCCCACAGCCGGTCAAGTGCGTCAGCTGAGTTCGCCAATGTTCTCCCCGCTCGGCTGCTCATTGCGACGTCCGCGGATCCAGTCGGTGATGATGCGCACCGCCTTGTCCCGGGGCACGCCGTTGACCTGTGTTCCGTCGAGGAAGCGGAAACTCACTGCGTCGGCTTCGACGTCACGGCCACCGGCCAGGAGCATGAACGGAACCTTGCCGGTGGTGTGGTTGCGGATCTTCTTCTGCATCCGGTCGTCGGAGGTGTCCACCGTCGCGCGGATTCCCTGACCTCGCAGGTCAGCGGCGATGTCCTCCAGGTAGCCGACGAACTCGTCAGCCACAGGAATGCCGGTGACCTGGTGCGGCGCCAGCCACGCCGGGAAAGCCCCCGCGTAGTGCTCCAGCAGCACGCCGAAGAACCGCTCGATGGAGCCGAACAGTGCGCGGTGCACCATGATCGGCTGCTTCTTGGTGCCGTCGGAGGCGGTGTACTCGAGGTTGAAACGCTCCGGCATGTTGAAGTCGAGCTGGACGGTCGACATCTGCCAGGTCCGGCCGATCGCGTCCCGGGCCTGCACCGAGATCTTCGGACCGTAGAACGCCGCACCCTCGGGGTCGGGGACGAGGTCCAGACCCGAGCGCGTCGCCACCCGCTGCAGGGTCTCGGTGGACCGCTCCCAGATCTCGTCGGAACCGACGGACTTCTTCGGGTCACGGGTCGACAACTCCAGGTAGAAGTCATCGAGACCGTAGTCACGCAGCAACGAGATGACGAACTCGATGACAGAGGTCAGCTCTTCCTCAAGCTGATCCTCGGTGCAGTAGATGTGTGCGTCATCCTGGGTGAAACCACGGGCGCGGGTGAGCCCCTGGATCACCCCGGACTTCTCGTAGCGGTAGACCGTGCCGAACTCGAACAACCGCAGCGGCAACTCGCGGTACGACCGGCCGCGGGAATCGAAGACCAGGTTGTGCATCGGGCAGTTCATCGGCTTGAGGTAGTAGTCCTGCGGCTGCTTGGTGCAGTGACCGTCCTCGTCCCACTCACCGTCGGCCTGCATCGGCGGGAACATCGCGTCCTTGTAGAACCCGAGGTGACCGGACCGCTCGTACAGGTCGCCCTTGGTGATGTGGGGGGTATTGACGAAGGAGTAACCGGCCTCGATGTGCCGACGCCGGGAATGCTCCTCCATCTCCAGGCGGACGATGCCACCGTCCGGGTGGAAGACCGGGAGACCTGAGCCGAGGTCGTCCGGGAAGCTGAACAGGTCGAGTTCCTGCCCGAGTCGACGGTGGTCACGCTTCTCCGCCTCAGCGAGCATGTGCTGGTACTCGTCGAGTGCCTCCTTGGACTCCCAGGCGGTGCCGTAAATACGCTGCAGGTCCTCCCGTGACTGGTCACCGCGCCAGTAGGCTGCAGAGGACCGGGTCAGGGCGAACGCAGGGATGTAACGGGTCGTCGGAATGTGCGGTCCCCGGCACAGGTCGGACCATTCGATCTCACTGGTGCGGGGGTTGACATTGTCATACGCGGTCAGTTCGCCGGAACCGACCTCCGTGGCCTCATCGGAGGCCGGATCGACATTGCCCTTGTCCTGGATGAGCTCCAGCTTGAACGGTTCAGCGGCAAGCTCCTCGGCCGCGGCGTCGGCCGAGTCGTAGACACGTCGCTCGAAACGCTGCCCGGACTTGATGATCTTCTTCATCCGCTTCTCGAGCGTCTTGAGGTCCTCGGGCGTGAAAGGCTCGTCGACCTGGAAATCGTAGTAGAAGCCGTTCTCGATGGCGGGGCCGATGCCGAGCCTGGTCCCGGGGAACTCCTTCTGGACCGCCTGGGCGAGGACGTGGGCACACGAGTGCCGGATCACGGCACGGCCGTCGTCGGTGTTGGCCGCGACAGCGGTCACCTCGGTGTCGGTCTCCGGAACAAATGCCAGGTCCCGCAGGGAACCCTCGGTGTCCTTGACGCAGACGACGGCGTCGGTCCCCTTGTTCGGCAGATCCAACGGACGCATGGCCGCCCCCGCCGATTCTCCGGCGGGGACGATGAAGGTCACAGGTGCCTTCACGGCGGCGTCCTGTGCGGCGCCCAGTGCTGATTCACTCACGGGTGGTGTGCTCCTTACACGGCAGATGATGACGGTCACATACCTGGTGACAGTCAGAAGTCGAGCACTACCTTACCTGCCGTCGCGCGTCCGCCCACCACCCGGGCGACACGGAGATTCAGGAGGACCTGTCGCCGCCCGCGCGGCCGTCGTCGGCGTCCGGTTCCCTGGACGACATCGCACGGAAGCGGGCGACAGCGACAACGAGCGCACCGAGAACGACGATCACTCCGGCGATACTGAGTGCAGGGCCCGCCCAGGACGGCATCGCCGACCCACTGTCGGCGGTGTCTGCGGTATCTGCAGTGTCTGGGGAGCCGCCCGCGTCGGTCGTGGCGGGACCGTCCGCGCTGAGTGTGAAGGTGTAGCTGCCCCGGGTGGCGTGTCCGTCCGACGAGGTGATCTGGTAGCCCACGGTGTACTCACCGTCGTCCAGGGAAAGATCGGCGGGCACGTCCACCGTGAGCATGTGGCCGTCGACCGTCGGCTCCTCGGTGAGCAGAACCTCCCCGTCCTGCGACAGTGCGACGGTGTTGAATTCATCCCGGGGGATGCCGGAGAACTCGAGCTCGATGCTCTGCGGGGCCTCGGTCACCGTGCTGTCCTGCTCCGGCGTTGCCCCCACCATCGCATCATGGGCGGAGGCCTCCGGGAGACCGAACGTCGGCCCTCCGCCGACAATCACCGGCGCCGTGGCCAGGGCGAACGCCGAGGCCACCACGCACACACACAGACGTGTGCCGCCAGGTCTCACCGAGGAGACTGACCGGGGGGGACGACGGAACGACGGGCGTTTCATTCACGATCCTTTCGCTTGGCTGACACCTGCGACGACGTAACTGCAGACGTTGCCCCCACCCTAACGCCACTGAGGACCCGATCACCTTTCCTCCGGCGCCGCGCCACCCCCGACATAGAGGCCGACCGTGCACTGTTCGACGGCACAATACGGAACGCCCCGGCCGACAGTGCCGAGGCACTGCCCGTCGGGGCGTGAAGTGTGGTCCCAGCTGGGATCGAACCAGCGACCTTTCCGGTGTGAACGGAACGCTCTTCCACTGAGCCATGGGACCTCTGTGGAACGAGACGTAATCTATCACCCCGTCACCCCCCGGGCACAAACCTGCACGTCACGTGCGCCGACTCCCAGACATCCGGGACGACATCCGGGACGGCACGGGACAGCTGGTGCCGCATCGTGGAGCGTTCCCGCGTCACGACAGCTCCCCCACAACAGCTCTGGCCGACGCCACCGCCGAACGCACCCGAGCAACGCGACGGAGCGACGCCGCCGAATCACACCGGTGAAGTTCCCCGCGCTGCCTTATGACGGTGAATCGGTCAGCTACCTGGCTGTTTGTGCCAGGAAGCGGAAACCTATAGAGTTCTGGGTCGCACCGGTACTACACGGTGCTTGCGGATGTAGCGCAGTTGGTAGCGCATAACCTTGCCAAGGTTAGGGTCGCGAGTTCGAGTCTCGTCATCCGCTCAGGTTCTCATTTCTCCTTCCGGCCTCCAGCCGGTAGGGTCGAGATCCGGCACGAGGCGGCGACGCCACGGTGGAATGGCTGAGTGGCTTAGGCAACGGTCTGCAAAACCGTGTACACGGGTTCGATTCCCGTTTCCACCTCGCACCACGCGCGTTTAGCTCAGCGGGAGAGCGCTTCCCTGACACGGAAGAGGTCACTGGTTCGATCCCAGTATCGCGCACGAACAGTTCTTCACGGGACTGCTTCTCTGTTAGATTGTCAGATAATGCGGATGTAGCGCAGTTGGTAGCGCATAACCTTGCCAAGGTTAGGGTCGCGAGTTCGAGTCTCGTCATCCGCTCCACCACTGAGGGCCCGTCGACCGGATGGTCGACGGGCCCTCAGGTGTCGTTCGACCAAAGACACCGTCGCCGCACGGCCTCCCCGGGCAACCGGCCGAGGCGTGGCGCTCCCCGGAATCAGCACTGCACACATGTAAAATCCGCACGGTGACTGCACAGAGGACCTCAGCCGACGCCCCGGCCGGCACTGGACGCCCCGGGAACACCAGCCACCAGCACACCGGTTGGCGGCAGGGATACTTTCGCACTCCCGCCGGCGCATTGACGGCGGCCGCCTGGCCGTTGGCCGTCTTCACCATTCTTCACCGGGTGTTCCTCAATCCCCAGAACGATCACCCGACCGACGATTTCACCACCGTCTGGGATGCCCTGCACCGCTTCCTCGACGGCGTTCCGGTCTACGACGAGAACTACCACTTCGTCGACCCCCACTACCTCTACTCCCCCGGCGGAACACTTCTGCTCAGTCCCCTGGCGCTGCTGCCGTCGTGGGACGTGGGCCGGATCCTGTTCATCCTCGCCAACGGTGTCGCGGTGTTCCTGGCCCTGGCCGTCCTGACGAAGATGGCCCGACGTCCGCTGTCCGGACCGGTCCTCCCGGTCGCGGCGCTGGTGGTCTTCGGCACCGAGTCCGTCACCAACACGCTTCTCTTCTCGAACGTCAACGGGATCCTGCTGCTGGTCGAGGTCGTCTTCCTCTGGTGTCTGCTCGTCGGTTCCGGCGATCTCTCACGCCGGCTCGGCCCGGGGTCCGCGAGCCGCAGCACGACGGCCACCGTCCTCGCGGGTGTCGTCCTGGGCCTCGCCATCACCGTCAAACCGCAGTTTGCCGTGCTGCTGTTCCTCCCCCTGGTCAAGCGCCAGTGGTGGGCGATTGTCTCCGGGCTCGCGGTACCGGTGATCTTCAACCTCATCGCCTGGCCGTTGATGACCCGCCCCTCCGACTACGTCAGTAAACTCATGCCCTACCTCGGGGAGGTCCGGGACTACGCGAACTCCTCCCTGTCAGGTGTCGGAGTCTACTTCGGCATGGACGACTGGTTCGTCCTGGTGCTGCGTGGGCTGTTCTCCCTGGGCGTGGCCGTCGCCGTCCTCGGCCTCGTGCGCTGGCGTGACTCCGATCCGATGATGTGGGCCTCCACCACCACGGGCATCCTGATGACCGGAGTGTTCCTGGTCAGCTCGCTGGGGCAGATGTACTACTCCATGATGCTGCTGCCCATGATCTTCACGGTCTTCTGCCGGCTGTCCGTGATGCACAATCCGGTCATCTGGATCGGCGTCTACTGGTGCATGGCCGGCGACTCCTGGTACTCCGACCGGTGGGAGTGGCCGGGGCGTATCGTCGAGTACACCCGCGGGACCGTCGGCTGGGGCGTGATCATCCTCACCGCGGCGACGTCCGTCGTCGTCTGGCTCATCACCGACTGGCGCAGACGCGACCGCGGTGGTGCCGCCGCAACGACGCCCGCCGTGGCGGAGTCCGACACGACGGCACCCGGCACAACCCAGGAACACCAACCGGAACAGAGGTAACAGCGATGACTGAGAATCGCCCCGACATCCGTCCCCTGGAGGACTTCTCCGCGCTCAGCGACGCACAGTGGCGTGAGCGCCTCTCCCCCGACGAGTTCCAGGTTCTCCGCAACTCCGCCACCGAACGGCCCTACACCAGCGAGTACACCGACGCCGAGACCGACGGTGTCTACCTGTGCCGCGGCTGCGGAACGGAACTCTTCCGGTCCACCGAGAAGTTCCACTCCCACTGCGGGTGGCCGTCCTTCTTCGACCCGGCGGATTCAGATGCGGTGGAGACGCGCGTCGACGACTCCCTGGGGACCAGGCGGACAGAGGTCGTCTGTGCCACCTGCGGGGGTCACCTCGGCCACGTCTTCGCCGGCGAGGGGTACGACACCCCCACCGATCTACGGTACTGCATCAACGGCATCGCACTGCGGCTGCAGGAGAACTGACCTGCAGCCGGGCGGTCACGGCAGTTCGGCGATGAAAGTGGCCAGGTCCCCGGAACCACCGTTGACCCGCCGTCCCGTGAAGAACGGGACCTCTTCGCGCACATGGCGCCGGGCTTCGGTGTAACGCATCTTGTACATCAGGTCGACGATCCGGTCCAACGTCGGGCTTTCGAACGCCAGGATCCATTCATAGTCACCCAGGGCGAACGCCGGCACCGTGTTCGCCCTGACTTCGTCATAGCCGCGTGCGGCCATGCCGTGCTCGGCGAGGATGGTGCGTCGTTCCTTGTCCGGCAGAAGGTACCACTCGTACGACCGGACGAAGGGGTAGACCGCGATCCAGTCGCCCGGATCCTCACCCATGATGAACGACGGCAGATGCGACTTGTTGAACTCCGCCGGCCGGTGCAGGGCAGAATTCGACCAGTATCCGTCGCACGCGCGCCCGAGTGTGGTCTCACGCAGGAAGCGCCGGTACGCGCGCTGCAGATCCTCGAACTTCTCGGCGTGCCACCAGATCATGATGTCCGCCTCGGCACGCTGTCCGGTCAGGTCGTAGACGCCGCGCACCGTGAGTTCCTCGTCATCGAACGAGGCGAGGAAGGACTCCATGTCCGCGGCGACCGCGGCGCGCGCGTCAGCGTCCTCCGGGAGTTCACCGTTACGCACCGTGAACACCGACCACATCGTGTACTGGAGCTTCTCGTTGAGCTCCCTGAAATCAAGCTTCGCCATGGTAGCTGAAACCGCCTGTCCTGTGTCGTTGAGTTGTTGGTTCTGATCCAAGGGGCCGAGCTGCGGCCCCGGGTGTGCGTCGGGGGGGGCGTCAGAGTTCGTCGGCGATCTTCCGCGCCGCGGCCCGCCCGGCGTCGGCACAGGCGGGCACACCCACACCCCGCAGGTAGGCACCGGCGACAGCGATGCGGGGCACGTCAGCGACCGCCGCTTCCGCCAGCCCCATGAGTTCGGTATGTCCGACGCCGTACACCGGCAGACCGCCCCACCACCGCTGGACGAAGGTCTCGGTGGGGCGGCCGGAGACCCCGGCGACGCGGGCGAGGTCCTCGACCGCGTAGTCCACGAGTGTCTGATCGTCGGCGTCGAGGAGGCTGCCGTCCCGGAACGTCCCGAAACTGGCCCGCACGAATCCGCCCTTCTCTCCGTCCGGCCCGCTGAGGTGCGGCCACTTGCGGGACGAGAACGTGAAGGCCTTGGCACGGGTCGGTCCGTCCGCACCGATGAGGATCCCGGAGCGCTCCGGGAGATCCACGTCTCCGGCGTAGTGCATGCCCACGACCGCGGAACTCGCCAGATCGACTCCCCCGAGGATGTCCGCGGCATCCGGGATCATGTCCTCCAGCAGGACCGAGGCGGTCGGGGCCGGTGTCGCCACGACGACAGCGTCCACGGTACCGACCGGCTCGAGGTAGATCCGCCCGTTGTAACGGCCGATCTCCTCGACCTGTGTGTTGACGTGGATGTCCGCCCCCGATGCCTCAGCCAGCCGGTTGACCAGCGTGCGGTAGCCCGAGGCCAGGGAATTGAACACCGGTCCGGGCGCCCTGCCCGAGCCCGATGTCCGCGACGCGAGGACGTCGGCGACCGCGGTCGACAGGTGGACGTCCTCCCCCCGCGCGGCGAGATCGTCCATCGCCGCGGCGATCTGCGGGACGGTCGCACGTAGTCCCAGGTCATCCGCCCCACAGGAGTACACCCCACCGAGCATCGGGGACACCAGCCGGTCGACGACCTCGTCGCCGTACCTGCGGCGGACCAGTTCCCCGACGTTGACGTCATCCCCCACCACCCACGGAAGCGCGGCACGGCCGCGCTCGCCGTCGACGGACGCCTGCGCCCCGGCACTGAGTACCCCGGCGACATCGGCACCTCTCGCCGGGATGCCCATGACCGTCGCCGACGGGATGTCCACGAGCACGCCGTCGACGAGGAAGGCGCTGCGGGCACCCGAGGGCACCCTGAGTTCATCCTCGAGTCCCAGGTCAGCGACCAGCTGCGCCATCCCGGTGTGCCGGGTCAGGAAGGCCTCGGCACCCATGTCCAATGGACCGGTGGAGAAGTCGACGGTCTTCAGTTTGCCGCCGAGTCTGCCGTATGCCTCGAGAACGAGTATCCGTGCCCCGGGGCCGAGCCGGCGCCGCAGCTCCCAGGCGGCGAAGAGCCCGGAGATTCCGCCGCCGATGACGGCGACGCGCGGGCCGGACGCCGCGGCATGTTCCGTACTGTTATCCGTACTGTTATCCGTCCTGCTATCCGTCACTGCCCGTGCACCTCCGCGAATGCCCGGGTGATCGCATCAGGCTCCGTCTCGGGGAGCACACCGTGGCCGAGGTTGAAGATGTGCCCCCGGGCGTTCCCCTCCGCCACGGCACGGTCGGCCTCCCTGCTGACCCGGCGAACCTGGTCACGGATCACCTCCGGGCCGGCGAGGAGGATCGCCGGATCCAGATTGCCCTGGACGGCACGGATCAGACGGTCGGCGGGCACCCTCGCGTCTCCGGAGGCGTGGGCCTCCGCCAATGACGCGGTGACACGCCCGGCGGCGACGTCCAGTGGTGTCTTCCAGTCGACGCCGATCACGTCCGGGCCGACGGCGGCCATCTCACCCAGCAGTTCACCGGTGTTCACCCCGAAATGGATCACCGGCACCCCGTACGGACGCACCGCCTCGATGATCCGGTGGGAATACGGTGCGACGAACTCACGGTAGTCACGCAGACTGAGGAACCCCGCCCACGAGTCGAAGAGCTGGACGGCGTCGGCCCCCGCCTCAATCTGCACCTGCAGGAAACGGACGACCGTCGGCGTCAACTTCTCCATCAGCGCATGCCACAGCTGCGGCTGCGAGTACATCATCGCCTTGGTGATCCCGTGGTTCTTCGAGGGCCCGCCTTCGATCAGGTACGACGCGAGAGTGAACGGCGCACCGGCGAAACCGATGAGGACCTGGTCGTCGCGCAACTCTCCGAGGATACCGCCGATCCCCTCGACCACGGCCTCGAGCTGGGAGGCGTCGACCACCGGCAGGGCGTCCACCGCCTCCGGGGTCCGTACCGGCGTCTCGAGCACCGGCCCGCGTCCGGCGACGATGTCGACGCCCACACCGGCAGCCTTGAGCGGGACGACGATGTCCGAGAAGAGGATGGCCGCGTCTGCGTCGTGACGACGCACCGGCTGCAGGGTGATTTCCGCGAGCAGTTCCGGGTGGAAACAGGAGTCGAGCATCCCGATCTCCTTGCGGATCTCGCGGTACTCCGGAAGGGAACGCCCGGCCTGGCGCATCATCCACACCGGGCGACGGGAGGGAGCCTCCCCCCGGACCGCAGCAAGCAGGGGGGCGTCCGGGGACGCACGACGCGCAGACCGCGCCGCGGCGATCGCCTCGTCGGTCGGACGGAGATCGGCGACGCCGACCGGGGACGAATTGTGGTCAACCATGTCTCCAGATTATGCCAGTTCCCCGCCGAACCAGGACAACGACGGCGCGCCTGCACCGCATCGGGGGCAGCGGCGGTTATGTTGACCTCTGTGAGCGTTGATTCAGAGACGACAGGTACACCGGGTGAGGCCGCGACGGTCGATGCCGCGGAGGCTGTCCCCGGCCCGTTCCGGGAGGCGGTCACCTCCATGCACGCTGCGCCGGTCCGCAGTGGTATCACAGTGACTGACATCCGTCCGCCGCGGAAACTCGCCCCCTACAGCCACGCCATCGGGCTGGAGGTCGACCGATTACCCGGCGGTCCCGACGGGCCCGGCACGACCGGGGTGTTCGGGCACGACGGTGGGGAAGCCGCCGTGCCCACAGACTCCGACGGTGACGCCTTCGGCAGGTTGATCCTGCTGCACGACCCGAAAGGCTCGGAAGGTCCCGGGATGATGAAGCTCGTCGCCTACATCCAGGCCGACCTGGACTCGGCGGTGGCCGAGGACCCGATGCTCCCCGAGGTGGCGTGGGACTGGTTGACCGAGGGACTCCACGGCACCTCCTTCAGTGACCTCGGCGGGACGGTGACCGCCACCGCATCCAGCCGTTTCGGCGACATCGGTGGGCCGGCCAATGCCTTCCAGATCGAGATGCGCGCCTCCTGGACCGCGGACGGTCCCGACCTGTCGGGCCATGTCACCGCCTTCGCGACGGTCCTGGCCAACGTCGCCGGTCTTCCTCCCGAAGGGGTGACCTCCATCAGCGGGCGGTAGGCTGACTGCTGTGGCTGAACACCTCTCCTCCCCCCGCGGCGGCGTGCCCGCCCTGTCCGACACCCTGGACTCGGTGCAGGCGGCCGCCGAGGCCCTCGCCCACGGACAGGGTCCACTGGCCGTGGACACCGAACGTGCCTCCGGGTTCCGGTTCAACGACCGCGCGTTCCTCGTCCAGGTGCGTCGGGAAGGATCGGGGACCCACCTGATCGACCCGGCCGCGGTCCCCGCGGCCGGCGAACTCCTCGCCCCGGTGATGGACGCCACCCCCTGGATCCTGCACGCCGCCCACAGCGACCTGCCCGCACTGACCTCACTGGGGTGGCGTACCCCGGAACTTCACGACACCCAGATCGCCGGGAGGCTGCTGGGCTACGGCCAGATCGGCCTGGCCGGCATGATGGAGGAGTTGCTCGGGGTCACCGTCGCCAAGGACAAGGGTCGTGAGGACTGGTCGGCCCGACCGATCCCGGACGCCATGCTCACCTACGCCGCCCTTGACGTCGAACTGCTGATCGAGTTGCACGACGTCGCCGCCAGCCGGCTCGAGCACCTCGGCCGCACCGACTGGTACCGGCAGGAATGCGCCCATGTCCGGGAGACGTGGTCGTTCCCCGTGCCGGAACCGGACTGGCGCAAACTCCGTGGGCTCGGACACGTCCGTGACCCCCGCGGGCTCGAGATCGTGCGCCGCCTCATAGACACCCGGTCGTCGCTGGCGAGGACGCGCGACGTCCCTCCGGAGCACGTCCTGCGCGGGTCGTCGATCCTCGACCTCGCCCGACAGCCGTCCCGGGCGGACCGGCAGGTGGCCGGAGAGGTCTCCGGAGCGTCCCGGTTGGCCCGGTCCACCCGCGGGCCGAGGCTCGCCCGCGAACTGACCACCGCCTTCTCGGCCGCCGTGCGCGAGGCACTCGACGCCGCCCCCTCCTCGTTGCCTGCCCGCCCCTCATCCACGGGCGGGCGCCCCGACCACCGGACCTGGGAACGCGACCATCCGCTGGCGTACCGTCTGGCGGACGGCTTCCGCCACGCACTCGCCACGGTCTCCACCGACACCGGCATCAGGTCGGAGGACCTGTTGACCGTCAGTTCACTGCGCTCGGTGGCCTGGGACGTGTCCTGCGCCCTGCGTGGCGACGACCGGAGTCTCCCCGCCTGGCAGGCAGCGGACACAGCGGACCCGGTCGGCGATCTCGAAGGCGTCCTCGGACACGCGTTGGAGGCCTGCCGGTGCCGTCGGTGGCAGACGGGCCTGCTCATCGATGCTTTCCTGCCTGTGGTGGCGGAGAGCGTCAGCTGAGGTCGGACACCGCCGCGCGCCGCCGGACCTCGTCCGCCGCCCACACGCGCACCTGCTCCGCGACGGCAGTGACGTCGAGGCCCACCTCGGCGAGCACCTCCGACCGGGATCCGTGGGACAGGAAGCGCTGGTCGATCCCGAGGTAGCGCAGCGGAGTCGACACCGAGGACTCCGAGACCGCGCGGGCGAGCATCTGACCTGCTCCCCCGTGCACGCCGTTGTCCTCCACGGTGACGACCATGTCACAGTCACGGACCAGGTCCACCACCGACGCCGCGACCGGGGTCACCCAGACCGGGTCAATCACGGTCACCACGTGCCCGTCACCGGTCAACGCCTCAGCCGCCGCGACGGACTGGGCGGTCAGCGGCCCGTAGTTGACGACCAGGACCCGCAGCGAGTCCGACGACGTGGACGGTACCGTCGCCCCGTCGTCGGGGGCGCAGAGCACATCATAGTCAGCTTCCGAGACCACGGCCGGGACGTCCTGGGGCACCGCTCCCTTGGGGAACCGCACCACCGACGGGCCGTCGGTGACCTCCACCGCCCGGTCGAGCGCGTCGACGAGCCGGGTGCCGTCGCGCGGCGCCGCGACCCGGATACCGGGGACGATGCCGGTGATCGACATGTCCCACATCCCGTTGTGGCTCGCCCCGTCCGACCCCGTGATCCCGGCGCGGTCGAGGACGAACGTCACCGGCAGGTGCAGCAGCGCCACATCCATGAGCAGTTGGTCGAAGGCACGGTTGAGGAAGGTGGAGTACACCGCGACGACCGGGTGCAGGCCGCCGAGTGCGAGCCCTGCCGCGGAGGTCACCGCGTGCTGTTCGGCGATACCGACGTCGAATGTGCGTCGTGGGAACACCTCGGCGAACCTCGCCAGCCCGGTGGGCCCGGCCATGGCGGCGGTGATGGCGACGACGTCCTCGCGCCGGCGTCCGATCTCGATGAGCTCGTCCGCGAAGACGTCCGTCCAGCCACGGGCACTGACCTGGACCGCCCGGCCCGTGACCGGGTCGATGATGCCGGTGGAGTGCATCTGGTCGGCTTCGTCGTTCTCCGCCGGCGCGTACCCGTTGCCCTTCTTGGTGACGATGTGCACGATGATCGGTCCGCCGTAGTCGCGGGCGTAGGTCAACGCGGCCTCCACCGCCCGCAGGTCGTGGCCGTCCACCGGTCCGACGTACTTCAGGCCGAGATTGCTGAACAGCTCCTGCGGGATGACGGCGTGCTTGACGCCCTCCTTGAAGCTGTGCAGCAGCTTGAAGGCGTGTTCACCGACCGCACCGAGCCGCCCCAGGGAGTTCTTCCCCTGTTCCATGACCTTGTCGTAGGCCGGCTGCATCCGCATCCCGGCGAGGCTGTGGGCCAGTCCACCGATCGTCGGTGAATACGACCGGCCGTTGTCGTTGACGATCACGGTCAAGGGACGGTCCTTGCCCTCGGCGATATTGTTGAGGGCCTCCCAGGCCATCCCCCCGGTGAGCGCGCCGTCACCGATGACCGCGGCGACCCGACGGTCGTTCTGGCCGGTCAGCTCGAACGCCTTGGCCAGACCGTCGGCGTACGACAGCGACGCCGACGCATGGGAGGACTCGGTCCAGTCATGGGGACTCTCCGCCCGGTCCGGGTAGCCGGACAGCCCGTCGCGCTGCCGCAATGTGTCGAACAGGTTCCGTCGGCCGGTGAGGATCTTGTGGACGTAGGACTGGTGTCCGGTGTCGAAGATGATCGGGTCCACCGGCGAGTCGAACACGCGGTGCAGCGCGATGCTCAGTTCCACCACACCGAGATTCGGACCGAGGTGCCCCCCGGTCGCCGAGACCTTCTCGATGAGGAATTCCCGGATCTCCCCGGCGAGAGTCTCCAGTTGTCCCGGTGTCAGCGTCCGGAGGTCCGTCGGTGACGATATCTTTTCAAGAATCGACATACCCGTTCTCTCTTCTCCGTCCCTGTCGTCGCCGGCCCTGCCTCCCCTTTTTGCCGGGAGTCCACGACTGACGGACGACAACCTACGCTTCACACTTGCAGCCTGAGTCACAGGCACTTCGTCCATCTTACGGGCACGGCCCGTGTTCACATCATCGGACCTCAATATTCCCTGTGACCGTCGGTTAACCCGGCCGACGCACGTACCGGACGAGGACCTCGACATGATGGGTCAGCCCGAAAGCGTCGACGACCGTCACCGAATCAGGGGTGTAGCCGTGCCGGACGAACGCGGCAGCATCGCGTGCCGCGGTCGCCGGATCGCAGCCGACGTGCAGGACACTCGCCGGAGCGCGGTCGGCGACCGCATCGACGACCTTCTGTCCCGCACCGGTCCGTGGCGGATCCAGCACGACCACCGACGGGGGTGTCGACCCCGGTGCGGCACCGCGCAGGGACCTGACGCTCCCGGCCACGTCGCCGGTGACGAACCGGACGTCACGTCCCCGCAGGGCAGCCTCGCCGGCGGCCGTCGCCGGCGAGGCGATGTCGACGCAGTCGACCGAGATTCCCGGGTCGGCCTGCGTGAGTGCCGCGGCGAACACACCGGCCCCGCCGTAGAGGTCCCAGGCGGTTCCGCCGTCGGACGGGGAGTTGCCGGTCACCCAGGCGGAGTACAGGTCCGCTGCACCGCGGTGCGCCTGCCAGAAAGATTCGGCGGGAACCCGCCAGGAGACGCCGGCGACGGTACGGACCACCTCGCCGGACCCGCCGAGTACACGGCGCCCGGCGGGACTGTGGTCCCTGGCGCGGGACCGCGGTGCTGTCCGGTGCCGGCGACGCCGCTGCCGCGGCTGCGCCGGCACCTCGACGACACTCCGGACCCCGTCGTCACCGACCGCCACGCAGACCTCCGCACCGGGGGTGAGGGACCACCCCGCGAGATCGTCGACGAGACCGTCAGCCAGCGCCGGATCCCACTGGGCGCAGGGCCCCGGCAGCCCCTGCAGAGGAATGATCGCCGTGCCGCCGCGTTCCCTCAGCCCGGCCCGCCCGTCCGCGTCGACACCGAGCCGGGCGCGGGTGCGGTAGCCGGCGAACGGCTCCGGGGACCTCGTCTCCACTCCCCCGTCCCCCAGGAGGGAGTCCAGGTCGAGGTGTCCGATGCGTCGGAACTGCTCGACCACGACGCGGGTCTTGTAGGCGAGCGATCCCTCGGGGTCGACGAAGTCGAGGTCGCAGCATCCCGCCCCGGCGGCCGCTGCGGGACACCTCGCCTCCACCCGGTGCACGGACGCCTCGCCGATCGCCGAGACGTCACCCACTGCCGCAGTGAGGAAGCGTTGTCCCTCCGGTGCGGCGTCGAGCCGGACCGGCACGCCCTTCTCCCCCGGAAGGGCACCCCGGACGAACACCACCTGACCGTCCAGGCGTGCCACCGAGGTGCCGCCGTGTGCCGGCCCGAGAATGTCGACGGTCTCCACCGGGCCGGTCATGCCGTACGTCCCGTGGTCCCGGTTTCACCGGGGGACTCGAGATCCTCCGCCGCTTCGGAGGCGCTGGCCCGACGGACCGCCCACACAGTGACGAGAACGACGACCGCCGTCAACGGCAGGCCCATGATGATCCGGGCGACGCCGAGCGCACCGACGGCGTCATCCTGGACGTACAGCCACTGCTGCACGACGAACCTGCCGAAGAAGACCACCGCCCATGCACAGGTGGCGAGACTGTAGACGCGTACCGCCGTCCGGTTGCCCCGCCACCGGTGCCCTGAACCGTTGACCCCATGCCAGATCACCGCGACAAGGGGCCATCTGACCAGGACCGACACCACGAAAACGATGCCGGCCACCAGTGAGTACCAGATCCCGTAGGCGAAATAGCCCTTCGCGTCGCCGAGCAGCCACGCGATGAGGGCACAGATCCCGACCCCCATCAGGCCCGAGACCGCAGGCATGAGGGTCTCCCGGCGACTCAGCCGCCAGAGGAACACACCCACCGACACCGCGACGGCGGCGACGAGTGCAGGTGCCAGGCCCCACCGGGAGTTCACCGGCACGAGGACCAGGACAGGCAGGACGGAAGCCACGAGGCCGGACAATCCGCCGAGCTGTTCCAGTACGGTCGGGGCAGCACCTTCCGGACCATCCGGACCTTCCGCGTGGTCGCCCGGGGCCTTGGCGGGAAGCTGCGGCTCGTCGGTCACTCCCCGCCCTCCGGCTTCGCCTCGGCCGCATCCTTCTGACGCTGCTCGATGACCTTCCTCAGCTCCTCGGCCATCGCCGCCGGAATGGTGACCGGCAGCGACTGCCCCGCAGGCAGAGGTTCCTGACCACGGTAGACGAAGGTCCGCGAGATGACCTCGTAGGCCAGTTCCGCAAGCTGATCGGCCTTGTCCGCCGGCCCGGCCAACGTCATCCGCAGCATCCAGCGCGGGCCGTCGACCCCGATGACCCGCATGGTCCCGGCCTTCATGGTTCCGACGACCTCCGGACCCCACAGGCTCTTCGTCACCTCGACCTCGAGCCCGTCGGCGCTCATGCCTTCGGTCACCTCGGGAATGCTCTCCTCCCACTGCCGCCCGGTGCGCGGCGCCGCCAACGCCACCGGTGTCAGGCGACCGAACGGGGTGAGGATGTGGATCATCTGCGGCCCCTTGGGGCCCATCTCGACCTGGACCTCACCGTTGTGCGGCACCGGCACCCGCAGGGAGCCGAGGTCCAGGCCGCTCTTGGCGAAATCCGAGTAGTCGAACGTCGAGTAGTCGACCTTGTCTCCGTCGAACGGACCGAAGTCCCCGTTGACCGGATCATGGGTCGGCGCGGACGAACCGTCCCCCGACGCCGCTGCACCGGAGTCGGCGGGGACCGACGGATCGGTGGGGCCAGGAGCGCCGGACACTCCGGTACCTTCTGGCTTTTCGGTGCCGACGGGGTCAGCCCCGTCATTCTTCCTGGTGAACGGCCACATGGTTTCAGTTACTCCTCAATTGTCGGGATGCTGGCAACGGCGGTGGTGCTCAGTCGCCGCTGGACCCGTGGCCGCCTGCGCCACGCGAGGTCTCCCCCAACGCGTCGACATCGGCGACCTCCTGCACCGCACAGAGCGACACATCCTGCACCAGCAGCTGTGCGATCCGGTCTCCGCGACTGACAGTCACCGGCACGGCAGGATCCAGGTTGATCAGGCAGACCTTCACCTCCCCACGGTAGTCCGCGTCCACCGTACCGGGCGCGTTGACGATGGAGACCCCCTTCTTCCATGCCAGCCCACTGCGGGGGTGGACCAACCCTACCGTGCCGGCCGGAAGTGCGATGGCGATCCCGGTGCCCACCAGGGCCCGTTCTCCCGGAGCCAGGGTGACGTCCTCGGCCGAGTGCAGGTCAATGCCCGCGTCGCTGGGGTGTGCCCGCGTCGGCAACGGTAGGTCAGGGTCAAGTCGCGCGATGCGCAAGGGTGCGTCGAGACTGTCGGTCATGGTCACGGAGTCTACCGGCGGCTCCCGGTTACTGACAGCAGCGCCTGCAGGTTAGACTAAGGGATCGTGAGCGAGCCCGAGGTGACAGGAGATGACGTGCCACAGGATTCCGGAGAGAACCGTCCCGGCGCAACCGGGTCGGCAGTTCTCTACCGTGAGCGCCAGCGCGTTCCACTGTCCTGGTGGCTGATCGGTGTCGGCGTGAGCACCCTGGTCGGCTTCCAGGGACAGATGAGCCGCGAGTGGTACTGGGGGCTCATTCTGGGACTCGTCGTCCTGGCGGCCGTGGTGTGGGCGCTGCTGCATCTCTCCAGCAATGAACTCGTCGTCGAACGCGACGGCGACGGGGAGACCTGGCTGCGCGCCGGAGAAGCCTCACTGCCCGGATCGGTGGTCAGTCGGAGCCTTCCGGTCCCGCCCAGTGCCCGCAGCGCGGCGATGGGCCGGCAACTCGATCCGGCCGCCTTCGTCTACCACCGTCCCTGGATCCCCTCCATGGCGATGCTGGTTCTCGACGACCCGGATGACCCCACCCCCTATTGGCTGGTGTCGACCAGCGAGCCGGAGCAACTGCTGGCCGCGCTGGGTACCCCCCAGGTGTAGTCCACCCCGACTCGGGATTCCCTGCATCATCGTGCCCCGGGGACGTCGGTGACGTTCCCGGGGCACGGGGTCGCGCTCCCCGACCGGAGGGCGGTCACTCGCAGTCGATGCAGACCAGGTTGCCCTTGCCGTCGTCCTCGGCGATCCTGCTGCGATGCTGCACCAGGAAGCAGACCGAGCAGGTGAACTCGTCGTTCTGCCGGGGAATCACCGATCCGCTGAGCTCTTCACCGGAGAGGTCGGCCATCGGCACGTCGATCGGCTCAACGATGTCCCCGTCATCGGTGTCGTCGACGGCGGGTTCCGCCTTCTCCGCGGCCTTGAGACCTTCGAGGGAGTCAGTCTCGATCTCGTCTTCCGGTCGGGTGCGGGGGGAATCGTAGTCAGTCGCCATGATGATGCTCCTTGGTTCCGTTACCCGTCCCCGGGACGACCCGGCGCCGGATAAGGCTGTGAAGTTACAGATATGCAGGTGTGGTCACGTGTCAGCGAGGCTCCGAAGCCCGTCGAGTCTCCGGGAACCTTCACGCAACGACCGTGGAACACCCTGCCGGTAACGAAGCGTCGGCGGCGGATATTCCCGGCGTGTGACGCGCATACTAAAGCAGCGACGAACCGTTGTCACTTCACCACCCCGACCAGGCGCCCACGGCAACCCTGCACGCACCGGCTCATCCTCCGTCACCTGCGCGGAACCGTCATCGCGCGGGTGCACCCTACTCGCTCGGGAAGGTGACGCCGAGCACCCGCGACGCCAGTGCGTCGACGACGCCGGGTGCGGCGGCGAGGATCCCCAGGCCGTCGCCGTCCCCACGGTCCAGCGGCGGCGTGTACACCACCGCGCCGGAACGTGCCGCGATCAGACTTCCGGCAGCGTGGTCCCACGCCCCCAGCCCGTGCTCGTAGTACCCGTCGAGGGCGCCGGTGGCCACCGCGCACAGGTCCAGCGCCGCCGACCCCATGCGGCGGATGTCCCGGATATCCGGGAGCAGCTCCAGGAGGAGCTCCGCCTGGGACCGCCGACGCGTCGCCCGGTAGGAGAATCCGGTCCCCACCAGGGACGACGACAGGTCGTCGGCGTCACTGCAGGTCGTTCTCCCGGCGACCCGCTCGTGTCCGGGCACCGTCAGCACCAGGTCACTCCCCGAACACGCCGAATACACCGTGTCGTGGGCGATGTCGGCGACCGCTCCAGCGACCGGTGCCCCGTGGACGCAGGCCGCGATACTCACGGCGCTGGAGGGGATGCCGTACACCAGGTTGACCGTTCCGTCGACCGGGTCGACGACCCAGGTGACGCCCCTGTGGTCCAGCGCGCCTCCGTCCTCCTCGCCCAGGATCGCATCCGGAACGCCGCCTGCACCGGGCGTCCCCACTGTCGTGGTCAGTTCCCGGAGACGTCGACGGATGAGACGTTCACTGGACCGGTCGATGGCGGTGACCGGATCCACGTCCGAGGACTTCGTCTCCTGGACAGCGACCCGCCCGACCCGCCCGACGCAGTCCGCGCCATCGACGGCTCTGGCGCGGGCGTCCCGGACATGCACGGCCGCCTCGGCGGCGACCCGGACCGCGATCTGCCTGAGATTCTCGGGACTCCGCTGCCCCAGGACCTCCGACACCGCCGGCGACGGGGTGTCGGTGGTGGTGCGGTCAAGACGTATCAGCTCAGTCATGGTGCCCATCCTGCCATCAGCGGGACCACCTCCCGCTGCTCCCCGTCTGCTCCACCACCTCCCCGGCCTGGCGCAGCGGGTAGCATGCGATGCCATGGCACAGACATCCAGGCAGCAGACGCGGACCACCGCGTTCGGGATCGACATCGGCGGCAGCGGGATCAAGGGGGCCCTCGTCAACCTGGACACCGGTGAGTTCATCGGTGACCGCGTCCGGATCGACACGCCACAGCCCGCGACGCCTGACGCCGTCGCCGACACGGTCGCCGAACTGCTGGACGCCGCCGGGTGGACCGGACCGGTCGGGTTGACCGTACCGGCGGTGGTTCGCGACCAGGTTGCGGTGACCGCGGCGAACATCGACCCTGCCTGGATCGGAACCGACTGTCAGCGGCTGTTCGGGGAGCGTCTCGGCACCGACGGGTCGCCGCGTCGCGTCGTCGTCCTCAACGACGCCGACGCCGCAGGCATCGCCGAGGCCAGGTACGGTGACGCCTCCACGACGCAGGGAACCGTCCTGTTCCTGACCTTCGGTACCGGGATCGGGTCGGCCCTGCTGTACAACGGGGCGCTGTTCCCGAACACCGAACTCGGCCACCTGAACTTCCCCGCCATGGACGCGGAGAAATGGGCGTCGTCCGCGGTCCGCGAGCGCGAGAAGCTCAGCTACAAGGAGTGGGCCCGCCGCGTCGACCGCGTCCTCGGGGAATACGTCCGTATCCTCAACCCGGCGAGGATCATCGTCGGCGGAGGCATCTCGAAGAAACACCACAAGTGGATTCCGGAACTCACCGTGGACGCCGACGTCGTCCCCGCCGTACTGCTCAACCGGGCCGGCATCGTCGGCGCGGCCGTTGCCGTACACGACGGAATGCGCCCCTGATCGCTGAAATTCTCAGCAACTGGGTTATAATTGGGGGTCGACTGTGTTCCTGACCAAGGACCACTCACTGCAAGTCCCCTGACCCCGCAAGAAAGGTCTTTCGTGGCGGCCCACACCAGTTCCACCTCCGGTAACGACACCGAGGGCACCGACGCCCCCGGCACTTCGGCAGCGTCGGCCGGTCGAAAGGTGGCCAAGAAGACCACCGCGAAGAAGGCCGTGCGCACGGCGGCACGCAAGGCGGCCACTCCGGTGACCCCGACGGCGGCGCCCACCGCATCCTCCACGGCTCCTGTGACCGGCGCCGAGGACGACGCCGCCCAGCAGCCCGCCGCGGAGAAGGCGCCCCGCACGACGGCAGCGAAGAAAACGGCGGCGAAGAAGACCGCCGCCAAGAAGACCGTCAGGAAGACCGCGGCGAAGAAGACCGCCGCCAAGAAGGTCGCCGGACGTGCCGCCAAGGCCGCCGTCACCGACGACGGCGCGACTGAGCAGGTGCGCGTGCAGGCCACGGACACCACTGCGGACACCTCCACGGACCGGGACGAGAATGACTCGGCCGACGGGTTCGACGACATCGACGATCTCGACGACGACCTGGGAATCGACGGTGCCGACGTGGATGAGGTCGACGACGTCGCAGACGTGGACGACGACAACGACGAGTCCCCCGCTGTCGTCACCCCCGCCGGGGCCGTCTCCGACGGCGACGATGACGACGATGACGACAAACAGGAGTCCGGCAGCTTCGTCTGGGACGAGGATGAGTCCGCCGCCCTGCGACAGGCACGCAAGGACGCCGAGCTGACCGCCTCCGCCGACTCCGTGCGCGCCTACCTCAAGCAGATCGGCAAGGTCGCCCTGCTCAATGCGGAGCAGGAGGTGTCACTGGCCAAGCGTATCGAGGCGGGCCTGTACGCCCACCACAAGATGGACGAGTTCAAGCAGAGCGGCGAGAAGATCTCGCCGATGCAGCGCCGCGACTTCCGCGAGATCGAGCGTGACGGCCGTAAGGCCAAGAACCACCTGCTTGAAGCGAACCTGCGACTCGTGGTGTCTCTGGCGAAGCGTTACACCGGGCGCGGCATGGCCTTCCTGGACCTGATCCAGGAGGGCAACCTGGGCCTGATCCGCGCCGTCGAGAAGTTCGACTACACCAAGGGATACAAGTTCTCCACCTACGCGACCTGGTGGATTCGCCAGGCGATCACCCGTGCGATGGCGGACCAGGCCCGCACCATTCGCATCCCGGTGCACATGGTCGAAGTCATCAACAAGCTCGGTCGTATCCAGCGTGAGCTGCTGCAGGATCTCGGTCGCGAGCCCACCCCGGATGAGCTCGCCCGCGAGATGGACATCACCGTGGACAAGGTGCTGGAGATCCAGCAGTACGCGCGTGAGCCGATTTCCCTCGACCAGACCATCGGCGATGAGGGCGACAGCCAGCTCGGTGACTTCATCGAGGACTCCGAGGCCGTCATCGCCGTTGACGCGGTGAGCTTCACCCTGCTGCAGGACCAGCTCCAGGACGTCCTGCACACCCTCTCCGAACGCGAGGCCGGTGTGGTCAAGCTACGTTTCGGACTCACCGACGGTATGCCCCGCACCCTGGACGAGATCGGCCAGGTCTACGGGGTCACCCGCGAACGCATCCGCCAGATCGAGTCGAAGACCATGTCCAAGCTGCGTCACCCGTCCCGCTCGCAGGTGCTGCGCGACTACCTGGACTGAGCCACGCCGCCCCCGGCGCTCCCTGACATCCGCACTCCCCGGCCCGTGCCGGGCCAGCCCACGTCCGCTGTGCCCCACACGGGCCGGGATGTTGTGCTAGGCGGCCTCGTCGCTACGTCGGTCCTCGATGCACTGCCGTAGTGCCTCACCTGACGTCGACGAACAGTCCTGCAGCGTCTGGGCCGTACTGGTCGTGACGACCCCCGCCAGTGCCACCGCGACGATGGACAACGCCACGGCGATCATGGGGTACCCACGGCTCAGGTGTGCCGACCGCAGCGCGACGATCAACGCGATCAACGACACCAACAACACGACGACGCTGATGATCAACCCCACCCACGGAAACAGCGCGGCCGGCAGTGCCAGCACGGCCAGTACCACGGCCGCCAGTCCGAGCCGGCTCTGGGCGCGCACCTGCCGGGGCTCTGCAGTCACGGGGGATTCGGCGCGTCCGGCCGGATTATTCTTCACCATGCTCCCCAGCCTAACTGACCCTCCCTGCCGTCCCGGAGGTACTCACCAGTCCCGCAGATAGGCGATACGGTCGCGGAGTTGCTCCGCGGTACACAGCGCCGTCGGCGGACCACCGCAGTTGCGTCGGACCTCGTTGTGGATCGCGCCGTGGGGCCGACCGGTACGCTGAGACTTCGCACCGACGAGGGCGTTCAGCTTCTTGCGGAGGCCCGGAAGCTCCTCGCTGGCGACCTTCTTCGTCTCGGGTTCCCCGGACGCGGCGGAGTCACCACCGGCCGGAGTCCGGTCTGTCTGCGTCGCCGCACGGTCGCGGTTGTCGAGCTGGCTGGACTGACGCGCACGCAGAAGCGTCTTCATCTGCTCGGCGTCGAGCAGTCCCGGCAACCCGAGGTACTCCTGCTCCTCAGCGGACCCGGTCATCGTGGCCGTCCCGTAGGTCGACCCGTCGAAGATCAGACTTTCGAGCTCGGCCTCCGCACCCAGCGTCTCGTAGCCACCGGGTTCGTCGGGTTCGTTCTCCTCCTTGTTCGCCTGGGCCAGCAACTCATCGTCCCAGCCCTCGTTGGGACGGTCCGGTTTGCCCAGGACGTGGTTGCGCTGACGTTCCATGTTCGACGCGAGATCGAGCAGAACCGGGACACTGGGCAGGAAGACGCTGGCCGACTCGCCCGGTCGACGCGACCGCACAAAACGGCCGATGGCCTGCGCGAAGAACAACGGCGTCGAGGCGGACGTCGCGTAGACCCCGACCGCCAGGCGGGGGACGTCCACGCCCTCGGACACCATGCGCACCGCGACCATCCAGTGCTCGCTCGAGTCCGAGAACTCCTTGATCCGGTCGCTGGAACCCTGCTCGTCCGAGAGCACGACGGTGACTCTGGTCCCCGTGAGTTTCTCGAGTATGGCTGCGTAGGCGCGCGCCGTCGTCGTGTCCGTGGCGATGACGAGTCCACCGGCGTCAGGAATCGACTCACGCAACTGCATCAATCGGGTGTGTGCCGCGCTGAGGACCGCCGGGATCCACTCGCCTTTGGGGTCCAGTGCCGTCTTCCAGGCTCGCGCCGTCTGTTCGGCGTTGAGCGGGGTCCCCAGCCTGGCCTCGTACTCCTCACCGGCGCTGTCCCGCCACCGGGCCTGGCCGGAGTACGCGAGGAAGACCACCGGACGCACGACACCGTCGGCGAGTGCGTCGGAGTAGCCGTAGGTGTAGTCCGACTGGGAGACCAGCGCCCCGTCAAGCTCCTTGTACTGGACGAACGGGATCTCCGAGTCATCCGACCGGAACGGGGTCCCCGTCAACGCCAGCCGGCGTTCAGCCTGTTCATAGGCGAAACGCACGCCGTCGCCCCAGCTCTTCGCGTCGCCGGCGTGGTGGATCTCGTCGAGGATCACCAGGGTCTTCCGCGCCGTCGCGACCTGGTAGTGCTTGGTCGGCTTCATCCCGACCTGGGCGTAGGTCACCGCCACACCGTCGTGGGCGTTGTTCACCGCCGAGGAGTTGGTGAACTCGGCGTCGATGGAGATGCCCTGCCGCGCTGCGGCCTGCGCCCACTGGGTCTTCAGGTGCTCTGTCGGCACCACGATGACCAGTCGCTGGACGACACGACTGTCGAGCAGCATCCGTGCCACCGTCAGCGCGAAGGTCGTCTTGCCCGCGCCCGGGGTCGCCACCGCAAGGTAGTCCTGCGGAGCGGCGTCGATGTAACGTCGGAGTGCGGCCTGCTGCCAGGCACGGAGGGTGCCGTATGCGGTGGCCCCACTCACTTCTTCCGGAGCCCCTGGTAGATGCTTTCGCAGTCGGGGCACACCGGCGAGCCGGGCTTGGCCTGTTTGGTGACAGGGAATGTCTCGCCGCACAGGGCGACGACCATCCTGCCGTTGATCGCGGAGTCGACGATCTTGTCCTTCTTGACGTAGTGGAAGAACTTCGGGGTGTCGTCCGAGGTCTGGTCTTCGGTCCGGACGTCGGGCCGCTCAATCGTTGTCGTTCCAGGAGTAGTCACGTCCCCATGATGCCCTCCCCCGGCCAGGTTTTCCACCCGCGCCGGTCCCGGCCGCGGCCCTGCACGCGGCGACACCTGCTGCACCGGGCCTGCCCCGGGCAGGTTCCCAGGCAGGTCCCCGGGGGGTTGTGGTCCACACCCACGGGACTACGGTTGTGGCCATGTCCCAGCACCTGTCCCGCCGTCGTCGAAGTGAGGACGTCTCGGTCATCACCGATGCCCGACGCTCACCCCTGGACGACTGGCGCCACCGCCGCCGACTGTACGCGGCACTCCAGCTGGCCCGTATCCCCCTGCTCATGGCGGCGGTCGCCGCCTATGCCTGGTTGCACAGCCCGGTCGTCGCCGCCGTCTTCGCGGTGATCTCCCTGCCGTTGCCGTGGGCCGCGGTACTGCTGGCGAACGAGAAGACCGATGACCGGGAGAAGGGTGAGCCGAAGGTGTACAAGCCGGCGCTCGCCCGCCGGTACCGGGACTCCCTCACCGACCCCCAGTTATCTGCACCTGCCCGTGGAGAACTCGGGCAGTCCGGCCCGGGGTCCGCCCACACCGTGATCGACGCCGACAGCGACGCCGACGACAGCACAGACACCGATCCTGTACAGGAGAGTAACGAGAACCATGACCGTTGACGCGCACGCACCGTGCCTCGGAGACCTCGTCCTCGCCCTGGGTGTCATGGACTACGGGACGCCGTTGCTGTTGAGGACCCTCGGACGCGAGGGCTACGACGATGCCGTGGCGGGAAACCCCGGCGGCGCCGGATGGCACCTCGACAACCGCTCTGCGGCCGGGCAGGCACCCTCGCGGGACGTCCTGTTGACCCGGACGTTCTTCCTCCGGGCTCCGGTGACCGTCGACGCGCTGTCCGCCGTACTGGGCCCGGCACTGGTGACTGAGCTGCTGGCGGCCGGGGCCCTCACCCGTGCCCACGAGGAGCGGGACCTCCCCGACACGGTGCGTTCCCAGGTCGACGTCCGGCCGGTGTCACATGGGGTCCACCGGCCGGACGGGTCCGAAGCTCTCGTCGTCTCCGACCCCGACACCTCCCTGGAGGCCAGGGTGCCGGGACCGGACCATGTCCCCGGGGTCGGGCAGGCGCCGCTGACCCTGCTCAACCAGGTCCCGTCGGGCCGGGTGCAGCGGCTCCTCGACCTCGGCACCGGCTCCGGTGTCCTGGCGCTGACCGTGGAGGCGGACCATGTGGTCGCCACCGACGTCCACGACCGTGCCCTCGGCTTCGCCCGCGCGTCGCACCGGTCCGTCACCGACCGCACCGTCGACTGGCGGGAGGGCAGCTGGTTCGAGCCCGTCCACGGGGAGCAGTTCGACCGGATCATCTCGAACCCCCCGTTTGTCGTCGGCCCCGCTCAGGATGGCCAGATCTACCGCGACTCGGGGCTCTCGCTCGATGATGCCACCCGCACCGTCGTCCAGGGGGCGGCGGCACATCTCGCCCCCGGTGGCACGGCGCACCTCCTGGGCGCCTGGGCGACGTCACTGTCAGAATCCGCGGCCAGTCGCGTCGCCGGGTGGATCCCCGCAGACGGGATCCGCGCCTGGATCGTCCAACGCGATGACGTCTCCCCCTCCCGGTACGTGCGGACCTGGGTCACCGACGCCTCGGTGGACCTCCGGTCCGAGGACGGGGGCACCCGGGTGCGCCGGTGGCTGGATCACCTCCAGGAACACGATGTCACCCGGATCGGCATGGGCTACGTCCACCTGCAGCGTATAGACGGCCCCTCGGAAGTCACCTTCGAGGTTCTCGACTCCCCCGATCTCGGACATTTCGGAGACGAGGTCGCCGAGTACTTCCTGCGCGCGGAATGGCTGGCCGACCAGGACGCCGAGGATATTCTCGACGACCGGTTCCAGCTACGTCCCGGGTTGGCCCGTGACGTCGTCGAGGTGGCGAAGGCCGGGCAGTCCGGTGCCACCGACCCGGGCTTCCGCCCGGAGGTCATCAGACTCACGCGGACGGACGGTCCGGGATTCAGCCACGACATCGACCATGCGCTCTCGTCCATCCTCGCGGGACTGTCGCCGGACGGGTTGTCGCTACGTGATGTCGCGGGCCTGTACTGCGCGGTCAACGACCTCGACGAGGATGAGGTCGCCTCGGACCTGGTCCCGCTGGTGGTCGATCTCGTACGGCACGGGATGGTCCTTCCCGCCTCTCTGATCGAGGGTGTCCGGTGAAGGCTGTCATCAGTACAGTCAGCGAGGCCAGCGTAACGGTCGGCGGTCAGGTCGTCGGTGCCGTCGACGGCGACCGGCACGGCGCGGGACGGGGTGCCCTCCTGGTGCTGGTGGGTGTCGGCCGCGACGACAGCGACGACGCCTGGCGGACCGTCGCCCGCAAGATCGCGGAACTCCGGCTCCTACCCCCGGTCGGAGAACCGTGGACCGGTCGCAGGGATGCGGGGGCCCAGGACAACGGAGCCGAGGTTCTCGTGGTCAGTCAGTTCACGTTGATGGGATCCACCGCGAAAGGCCGCCGCCCTTCCTGGTCGGAGGCTGCCCCGGGACCGGACGCCGAGAAGGTGATCGCCCTGATCACCGACGACCTGCGTCGGCGGGGGCTGCATGTCGAGACCGGCTCATTCGGTGCGATGATGGCCGTCCACTCCACGAATCTCGGTCCCTACACGGTGACCGTCGAGGCGGGGTAGGGACGGGGGTGCCGCCCCTCATGTGCGACCCCCCACAATAGGGGAGTCAGAATTACATTGATGACACCCTCACCTGCATATTCCCAGCCGCACACAGTAAGACACTTAGGCCCGGAACAATTTCCGCACCCGACCCGTTGGACTGGACAGAGCTTCCGACACCGAACCCAGGAGGTCAACCAGATGGGCACCCGCACGACGAAGAACTCCGGCACACCGGACGAGAACGACTTCCTGGAGACCACCCGAGATACGTCGGACACCCCGGCGGAGATCGACGAGCTGACGGGTGCGACCGCGTCACCGTCAGCTGAGGATGCCACCGAGGAAGCGACAGAGGACAAGGGACGCCGCCGGGGGAACAATGAGAATCCCTCCGCGGACCTCGTCCGCGTGTATCTCAACGGCATCGGCAAGACCGCGCTGCTCACCGCCGACGACGAGGTTGAACTGTCGAAGCGTATCGAGGTCGGACTGTACGCCGAGCACCTGCTGGACAACGGCGAGAACCTCACCCGGGCAGCCAAGCGGGACATGAAGGTGCTCGCCCGCGAAGGTCGCGCCGCACGCACACACCTGCTGGAGGCCAACCTCCGCCTGGTCGTCTCGTTGGCCAAGCGGTACACGGGGCGGGGCATGCCGCTCCTCGACCTCATCCAGGAGGGCAACCTGGGCCTGATCCGGGCGATGGAGAAGTTCGACTACGCCAAGGGCTTCAAGTTCTCCACCTACGCGACCTGGTGGATCCGCCAGGCGATCACCCGCGGCATGGCCGACCAGTCGCGCACCATCAGGCTGCCTGTCCATCTTGTGGAACAGGTCAACAAGCTGTCCCGCATCAAGCGCGAGATGTACCAGCACCTGGGCCGCGAGGCGACGAACGACGAGCTCGCCGAAGAGTCAGGCATCGACGAGTCCAAGATCGAGATGCTGCTCAAACAGTCTCGTGACCCGGTGAGCCTGGACATGCCGGTCGGTTCCGACGAAGAGGCCCCGTTGGGTGACTTCATCGAGGACTCCGAGGCCACGGACGCCGAGGCCGCCGTCGTGGCCTCCCTACGCCACTCCGACGTCCGGGCGGTCCTCGACACGCTGGAGGAGCGGGAGCAGGACGTGATCAAGCTGCGGTACGGCCTCGACGACGGCATGCCGCGCACCCTCGACCAGATCGGACGGAGTTTCGGACTGTCACGGGAACGTGTCCGCCAGATAGAACGCGAAGTCATGACGAAGCTCCGTGAGGGTGACCGCGCCGCGCGACTGCGCGAATACGCTGTCTGACGGCACGGCGTGCAGTGCACGCAGGGTCTGCCCGGACCGGGCAACCGCGCCCGTCGTGAACCGTGTACGTTGTAGGGCACCACTGTGTGAACCATCCCGCGAATGCGACCGTGACTCTCTCTGGTCGCATGTGCTCAGAGAAAGGCCAGGGTCGAGTGAAGGACCTCGTCGATACCACCGAGATGTACCTCCGGACGATCTACGAACTGGAGGAGGAGGGCATTCCCCCGCTCCGCGCGCGGATCGCCGAGCGTCTTGAACAGTCCGGACCAACCGTGAGCCAGACCGTCGCCCGCATGGAACGCGACAACCTCCTCTGGATCGCTGATGACCGGTCCCTCAAGCTCACCGAGGAAGGTCGTGAGCACGCCACGGCGGTGATGCGTAAGCACCGCCTGGCGGAACGCCTCCTGGTCGATGTCATCGGCCTCCCCTGGGAGTCCGTGCATGACGAGGCGTGCCGCTGGGAGCACGTGATGGGCGATGAGGTCGAGAAGCGGCTCCTGGGGGTCCTGGAGGACCACAACACCTCCCCGTTCGGGAATCCCGTCCCCGGTCTCGAGAAGCTCGGCGAGTCCTCCGTCGGCAACCCCGACAACTCCCACCGGGCCTCGGACCTGGACCTCAGCTCCCCCCGCAAGGCCACGGTCGTCAGCTTCAACGAGATCGTCCAGGTCGAGCACAAGGTCATCGGCAAGCTCGGGCAGCACGGCATCCGCCCCGGGACGACCGTCACCATCCAGGACACCCCGGACGGCCTAACCCTTCAGACCGCTGACGGCGACAGCGTCGTGGTGCCGGAAGAGCTCGGGCACGCCATCCGTATCGTCGTCGAAGGGAACTGACCGCTGATGGGGCTCGTTGAAGGAGACCACGTCGTCGTCACCGGCGGTGCCGGCTACGTGGGGAGCGTCTGTGCCGCCGTACTCTGCGAGCAGGGTTACCGGGTCACCGTGATCGACGACCTTTCCACGGGAAACCGTGAGGCCGTGCCGTCCGGGGCGACGTTCCTGGAGGGTGATGTCCTGGACCGCGCACCGGAGGCCCTCGCAGACAACTGCGTGGCGGTCTTCCATTTCGCCGCGAAGTCGCTCGTCGGCGAATCTGTCGAGGCTCCTGACATCTACTGGCACGGCAATGTGGTCACCTCACTGCGCCTGCTCGACCTGATGCGTGCCGAGGGCGTTGCCAACCTGGTCTTCTCCTCCACCGCAGCGTGCTACGGGGAACCGGCATCGGTGCCGATCACCGAGGACATGCCCACCGCCCCGACCAACCCCTACGGTGCCTCGAAGCTGTCCATCGACCAGATCATCACCTCCTATGCCCACGCCTATGGCCTGGGTGCCACCAGTCTCCGGTACTTCAACGTCGCCGGCGCCTACGGGAACACCGGCGAGAACAGGGCCGTGGAGACCCACCTCATCCCCCTGGTTCTCCAGGTCGCACTCGGGGCACGCGACCAGATCATGGTGTTCGGGGACGACTGGCCGACCCCGGACGGAACGTGCGTCCGCGACTACATCCACATCCGCGACCTCGCGGACGCACACCTTCTGGCTGCCCGGTCGAACACTCCCGGCACACACCGTATCTTCAACCTCGGGTCGGGAGACGGGTACAGCGTGCAGCAGGTCATCGACACCTGCCGTGACGTCACCGGTCACGCCGTGCCCTCGGTCACCGCTCCGCGTCGTGCCGGCGATCCGGCGACACTGATCGCTTCCTCGACACACGCCATGGACGAGCTTGGATGGGCCCCGTCGCGCAGCGACCTCCACACCATCGTCTCCGACGCCTGGTCGTTCACCTCGCAGCTCGGCGATCGAGCACATTTCGCACGGCGTTGACCGCCCCGCGGTCGAGTATCCGGTCCCACATGGTCTGTTCAGCGTCCCGGCCCGTGGTCGGGACCGCACCCCGGACACTGTCGATCTGGCTGATCCCCTGACTGAGGATGCTCCCGACCGTCCCGGCCGCTGATCCGTCCGAGACTCCGTCACGCAGCACCCCGGCCAGGGTCATCGTCAGCAGGTCGTCCCCCAGCCGGTCATGGTCCTCCATGAACCCCGGACGGGTGCACAGACCGCCGGGCCCCTCCATCTCCTGCAGACATCGGCGTGCCGCCCGGTGCCCCAGTGCCCCATGATTGCCGCACCACCCCAGTACCGCGATGAGCACAAGAGCGCGACTGCGCAACGAGGACCGGGCCAGCCCCGCGGTCTCCAGCAACAGTGCGATCACCACTGTTGCACTGCCCCCCGCGCCGAGAGCGACCAGTGTCGGGAACAGGCTCGTCCGGGTGCACACCGCGTGGACGGTTGTGGCGGTTCCCGTGACCTCGAGCAGCTTCCGGACGGCTCGCCGCGCCACAACCAGCGGCGGTTCATCCGCCCTGTGCAGGTGTACAGCCTCGTCAGCCACCGCGATGACGAGGTCGCGGACATCCGACGGCACCAACCTGGCCTGGTCACCGGTTCCTCCCGATCCCGTTGACCAGGTCTCAGGAACCGATGGTGTCCCCGGCCCGTAGTCCAGCGGATCCAGGCTGCGGTCCAGCGATGCGGACGACGCCCGGGAATCATGGACCGACGACATCCCCGATGACAGCATGGGGCTGCACGCCGGGTCGCTGACCGTCCCGCTACCCACGACCTGCCAGCCGACGCCCACCCCTGTGGGAACCACCTGCAGCCACCGTTCTCCGGCACGAATCGCCTCAACCACGTAGACACCGCTGACGTCCACGGAGTTCTCACACAACTCGGACATCGTCGCGACGAGAGCCTCGACGACCCTTCCGGGAAGCGGCCACGCGTCAGGCGCGACGACGATCACCGCCGCCTTCGCACCCGGCATGTCGTAGACCGCCCCGCACAGCGCGTCCGCCCCCGCCGTTGCCGCACCGGCGATGATGTCGGTTCTGACGACAGGACCGACGGATTCCAGGTGTTCCCCGTGGCAGGTGAGTCCGATCATCACGATGCTCGCTGAGGGGGTGAAACCGAGAAGCCCCGGGACGGCGGCGATGAGTCCGGCGGTGCCGTCGTCGATGACGACCCGGGTCGGGGCACCGGGAATGCGGGGGTGGTGCGAACTGTTGTGCTGGGTGGAAGTCATGGAGACATCCTCCACCGGATAACCGTTCCCGGTTCTCCCGCTCCGACGGTCACGCCAGGAGCATGTGGACAACCCGTACCCTGTGGAGATCCCCTGGTGCGGAACCGGCGACTGGTAGAGTAGTTCCACCGCGTCGCACGTCAGTGAAGGGAGCACACGCACATGTCCGACAGCAATCGTATGTACGAACTCGAGTACCCGGCCCCGTCGGCACGGTCCGGTGAGGGCGAGGACAGCTTGTCGATGGTCATCGCTCTCCAGGGGTACGCTGACGCGGGTCAGGGAGTCCGACAGGCCAGTCAGCATCTGCTCCAGGCGCTCGACCACTCCGTGGTGGCGACGTTCAACGTCGACGAACTGATCGACTACCGCTCCCGGCGCCCCGGCGTCACCCTCGACCACGGACGCGTCGTGGACCGCGAGAACCTGGCGTTGACCCTGCATCGTCTGGAGGACTCCGACGGCCGGCCGTTCATGATGCTCTCCGGTCCCGAGCCGGACCTGCGGTGGGAGGCGTTCAGCAGGGCGGTCGCCGAGCTCGCCGCGCGGTCCGGGGTCGACCGGGTTGTCACGTTCTACTCGGCCCCGATGACCGTTCCCCATACCCGCCCACTCATCGTGACCGCCCACGGATCCGACTCCTCGATGACGAAGGACCTGCGGACGTGGGACTCGCGGATGATCGTGCCGGGGGCCGCCATGCTCGACATCGAGTTGCTCCTGTCGAGAAACGGCCTGTCCACACTCGGCCTGACAGCGCACGTCCCCCACTACATCGCTGCCTCCGACTACCCGGAGGCAGCCTACGGGTTGCTCCACGCGCTCGAGAAGGTCGGCGGGTTGAATCTCCCGCTGCGGGCCCTGGAAGCAGACATGGACAAGGTCCGCCAGCAGCTGGCAGACCAGGTCGACGACTCCGCGGAGATCGCCTCCGTCGTCGGCGCGCTGGAGAGGCAGTACGATGAAGATCAGTCCCGCCAACGCAAGCGTCGGGACAACGCGCTGCTTGCTCCTGGTCAGGATGTCCCCTCCGGCGAGGAGATCAGTGCCGAAGTCGAGCGCTTCCTCGCCAGTACGGTCGACATGACCGACGACAGCGGCAGCGCCACCGACTCCGATGTGCCCGACAATCCCGAGAACCCTGACAATCCCGACGATTCCGACGACCCCGACAGGTAGCCACACAGTTGACGTCACCCGCCAGTGATTCCACGCTCTCCGCACTCCTCCCCGACCTCGACGAGGTTCCGGAGAGCCTGGTGGACGATGCAGTCCTCGAGTCGTTCCTCGCCTGGGCGCGTGACCGGGGGCTTTCTCTGTATCCAGCCCAGGAGGAGGCCGCGATGGCGCTGGCGGCCGGCGACAACGTCATTCTGGCGACGCCTACCGGGTCAGGCAAGTCCCTCGTGGCCACCGCCGCTCATTTCATCGCCCTCGCCCACGGTCAACGAACGTTCTACACCGCACCGATCAAAGCCCTGGTCAGCGAGAAGTTCTTCTCCCTCTGCGAGATCTTCGGCCCCGCGAACGTCGGCATGATGACCGGCGACGCCACGGTCAACGGACAGGCGCCGGTGATATGCGCCACCGCCGAGGTCGTGGCCAATATCGCCCTCCGCGACGGCGCTGGTGCGGACATCGACCAGGTCGTGATGGACGAGTTCCACTACTACTCGGAACCGGACCGCGGGTGGGCCTGGCAGGTCCCCCTGCTGAGTCTGCCACGCGCCCAGTTCCTGCTCATGAGTGCAACCCTCGGCGACACCACGTGGCTCGAAGAGGACCTCACACGCCGGACCGGGAGGACGACGACACCGGTGACCGGGACCGTGCGCCCGGTTCCCCTCGACTTCGACTTCGTCTACTCACCGGTGCACGAGACGCTGCAGGACCTCATCGACGCAGGTAAGGCACCCGTCTACATCGTCCACTTCTCCCAACGGGAGGCCGTCGAACGAGCGCAGGCGCTGACCAGCATGTCCTTCGTCGACAAACAACGCAAGGCCGACATCGCTGCAGCGATCGGTGACTTCCGCTTCACCTCCGCCTTCGGCAAGACGCTCTCCGGTCTGCTGCGCAAGGGCATCGGAATCCATCATGCGGGCATGCTCCCGAAGTACCGCAGACTGGTCGAGAAACTTGCCCAACAGGGACTTCTCACGGTGATCTCGGGTACCGACACGCTCGGGGTGGGAATCAACGTCCCTATCCGTACAGTGCTGATGACCGGTCTCGCCAAGTACGACGGCGTCAAGCACCGGATCCTGAAGTCCCGCGAGTTCCACCAGATCGCCGGGCGTGCCGGGCGTGCGGGGTATGACACTGAAGGCACGGTGGTCGTGGAAGCCCCGGACCATGAGATCGAGAACTTCCGGCTCCGCGAGCGCGCCGGCTCGGACCCGAAGAAGTTGAAGAAACTCCGCAAGAAGTCGGCACCCGAAGGCCGGGCGACCTGGACGAGATCGACATTCGACAGGCTCACCACCGCCGAACCGGAAGAACTCGTCAGCCAGTTCCAGATGTCGCATTCGATGCTGATCAACGTCATCGCACGCGACGAATGGACCTATGCCTCGCTGCGTGGCCTGCTACGGGGTAACCACGACACCCGTGCCAAGCAGAACCGGGACATCCTCACCACCATCGACCTCTACCGAGGTCTCCTCCGGTCCGGAATCGTCGACGAGGTCCGCGCCGACACTCCGTCCGGCAAAGACGCCCACCTCACCCGGGATCTCCAGCGTGACTTCGCGCTGAATCAACCGTTGTCCCCGTTCGCCCTCGCCGCGTTCGACCTGCTCGACCCGGAGTCGGAAACCTACACCCTGGATGTCATCAGCACCGTGGAGGCCATCCTCGACAACCCCAACCAGGTGCTTACGGCACAGCAGAGGGAGAGGCGGGGCCAGGAGATCGCTGCGCTGAAGGCCGAAGGCGTCGACTACACCGAACGGATGGCCATCGTCGAGGACATCACATGGCCGAAACCGCTCGCTGACGAGCTCGACCAGGCCTACGACATCTTCTGCGAATCCAACCCGTGGGCCACCGAATTCGATCTCGCCCCGAAGTCAGTGGTCAGGGACATGATCGAGAAGGCCATGACGTTCTCCGACCTGATCGCGACGTATTCGCTGGCACGGTCGGAAGGCGTGGTGCTGCGCTACCTCACGGACGCCTGGCGGACGCTCTCGCACACCGTCCCCCCTGAACACCGCAACGACGAACTCGAGGACATCATCATCTGGCTCGGAGAACTCATCCGCCAGGTCGACTCCTCCCTCGTCGATGAGTGGTCGGCCATGGCAGACCCGGACAAGCCGGTCACCGCAGAGCAGGTGGCGGAACATGCGTTCGGCGTCGATGACCCCACCCGACTCAGTTCCAATCCCAGGGCCCTGCGCCGGATGGTGAAGAACCACTTCTTCAGGCATGTCGAGTTGTTCGCCTTCGAGAAGGAGAAGGACCTCGCCGAACTCGACAGCTACCTGGCAGAACCTCCCGACTGGCCCGCAGAGATGGACGCCTACTTCGACGAGTACGCCGATATCGGTGTCGACGCAGGGGCCCGCTCCCCTGATCTCGTCATCATCGTGGACGAGGGAAAGACCTGGAAGGTCCGCCAGATCCTCGATGACCCGAACGGCGACCACGGATGGGCCTTCGAGGGCACCGTCGACCTGGAGGCGTCCGACGATGCCGGAGACGTCCGACTCAGCGAGTTCCGCGTCCTACAGGGCTGAGCCGGGATTCCAGTACCTCCCGGCTCGACACCAGGCTGGATTCGTAGGCGGCGGAGACCACTGTCCCGATCGTCCGGAACGCCTCGTCCCGGTTGGAACTGGAGCGGTAGCTCAGGCTGACTGTCCTGCCGGCCGCGTCCCGACCCCCGGCGAAGGTCGCCAGTGCGACGCCCGGGCGGTCGCATTCGGCCGCCACCGCACTCATCGGCACCAGGGTGCATCCCAGTCCCCCGATGACGCACTGGACCACCGTCGACAGGCTTGCCGCCCGGGTCACCGACCTCGCCGGGTCCACTCCGACTGATGCGGAGCGACACAAGTCGAGGACCTGGTCCCGTAGACAGTGGCCGTCGTCGAGCAGAAGGAGGTCCAGTGAGTCGAGTTCGTCCACGGTGACGTCACGACGTCCGGCGAGACGGTGGCCGGCGGGGAGGACGAGCACGAACTCCTCGCGGTAGAGCTCAATCTGCGCGATGCCGGAACCTGCCACCGGTGACGCGACGACAACTGCGTCAAGGCGTCCCTGGCGCAGAGACTCGACGAGGCTGCTGGTCTTCTCCTCGACGATCTTCGGCTCGAGGTCCGGTGCAACGGCGGGCAGCGACTGCAGCAGCGTCGGCAGCAGAAAAGGTGCGATCGTGGGAATCATCCCCAAGGCCATCGATCCGGCCAGGCCACCGTGCGCCCCGCGGGCGTGGCTGATGAAGGTGTCGAGGCTGTCCAGGATCGCGCGGGCGTAGGGCAGCAGTTCCCGTCCGATGTCGGTGACGATCACCTTTCTCGTCGATCGCTCGATAAGCTGGACGCCCAACCCGCTTTCCAGCGCGGCGAGCCCCTGCGACAACGAGGGCTGGGTGATTCCGAGCTGCTGGGCGGCAGTGCCGAAATGCCCGTTCTCGGCGACGGTGGTGAAGGTCCGGAGCTGAGCGATCGTCGGCCGGTAATCCTTATTGGTCATGCCTATCACACTACCTGACGTCCGCAAGGTTAACCTATCCGCTTCATCACATAGATCTATCCTATGGAAAGTCTGCAATAAATCAGTTATACCTTTGCGTCATTTCTAGATTCATGGCATAATCGGCCTCGCTCGTGGCACGCAACGAGCGTCCGTTTTTCACGACTCCCAGGAGGCATGCGCCATGTCCATTCTCACCGTCGGAGACCAGTTCCCCGAGTTCAACCTCACCGCACTCAAGGGCGGTGACCTGCACGAGGCGAATGCTCAGCAGCCGGATGACTACTTCGAGGACGTGAACCTCGACAAGTACCAGGGCAAGTGGAAGGTCATCTTCTTCTACCCCAAGGACTTCACCTTCGTCTGCCCCACCGAGATCGCCGCCTTCGGCAAGCTCGACGAGGAATTCCAGGACCGCGACACCCAGATCCTGGGCGGATCCACCGACAACGAATTCGCCCACTTCAACTGGCGTGCGACCCACCCGGAGCTCAAGGGTGTACCCTTCCCGATGTTCGCTGACGTGCGCCACGACCTGATCCGCGCCCTCGGTGTCGAGAACGCTGGCGGCGTCGCCGACCGTGCCACCTACATCGTCGACCCGGACAACGTCATCCAGTTCGTCTCCGTCACCCCCGACGCCGTCGGCCGCAACGTCGACGAGGTCCTGCGCGTGCTCGACGCACTGCAGTCCGAAGAGGTCTGCGCATGCAACTGGCAGGCCAACGACCCGACCAAGAGCATCAACAAGATGGACGTCGTCCAGGAGGCACTGAAGTAGCATGTCGATCGACAACCTGAAGTCCGGTCTGCCCGACTACGCCAAGGACCTGAAGCTCAACCTCAGCAGCCTGGCACGCTCCACCGAGCTGACCGAGCAGCAGCTGTGGGGCACCTTCGTCGCAGCCGCGGCGGCGTCGCGCAACGACCAGGTCCTTTCGGAGATCTCCGACGAGGCCAAGGCCCATCTCTCCGACGAGGCCTACGATGCCGCCCTCGCGGCGGCGTCGATCATGGCGATGAACAACGTCGCCTACCGGGCCCGCGGCTGGCTCGGCGACGACTACGCCCAGGTCCGCATGGGCCTGCGCATGAACGTCATCAGCAAGCCCGGGATCGAGAAGGTCGACTTCGAACTCTTCTCGCTGGCCGTGTCGACCATCAACGGTTGCGACCACTGCACCATCGCCCACGAGAAGACCGTGCGTGATGAGGGACTCACCAAGGAGCAGGTCTTCGAGGCAGTGAAGATCGCCGCCGTCGTCCAGGGCGTCGCCCAGGCGATCGAGATCGAGGACGCACGCTAGAGGGCACCCCTACCTCAGCCACTGCCACGCTGATCAACGCCACCTCAGAGCCCGCCGCACCCCGATGTGCACGGCGGGCTCTCGGGCGTTCAGTGGTAGAATCGTCGGGTGGTTTCTGACGAAGGCAATGCAGGTGGAGGTAGGCCGAAGCGCCGCGCGAAAGGACGGGGACGCCGACGCGGCCGGCAGCCGGGCACGGCCCCTCAGCGCAGGCCACGGCTGAATCTCACCGACAACCTCTCGTTCCCCGACTCTCTGCCGGTGTCCGCTCGTCGGGACGAGATCATCCGAACGATCAGGGACAACCAGGTCGTCATCGTCGCCGGTGAGACCGGCTCAGGCAAGACGACACAGCTGCCGAAGATGTGTCTCGAGCTCGGCCGCGGTGCAGTGAAGCGGATCGGCCACACACAGCCGCGGCGTATCGCCGCCCGCAGCGTGGCAGACCGTATCGCCGACGAACTCGGCGAGAAATCCGGCGAGGCCGGAGGACGCGTCGGATACAAGATCAGGTTCGACGACCACGTCCATGCGTCGACCGCCGTCAAACTGATGACCGACGGAATCCTCCTCGCAGAAATTCAACGTGACCGGCTGCTGAACGCCTACGACACCATCATCGTGGACGAGGCCCACGAACGCAGCCTCAACATCGACTTCCTTCTCGGCTACCTCCGTGAACTGTTGCCCAGGCGTCCCGATCTCAAGGTCATCATCACCTCGGCGACGATCGACCCGGAATCCTTCGCCAACCACTTCACGGACGCTGACGGCAACCCTGCGCCGGTCGTCGAGGTCTCCGGACGCACCTACCCCGTGGAGGTCCGGTACCGGCCCCTGACCCGGCTGGTGCCGGACGGGAAAACCGGCGGCGGAGAGCCCTCCCTCCGTGAAGTCGAGACAGATCCGTTGGACGGGCTACTGGACGCCACGCGGGAACTGATGGCCGAAGGCCCCGGGGACATCCTCTGTTTCTTCTCCGGGGAACGGGAGATCCGCGACGCGGCCGACGCCCTGCAGGACGAGAACTTTCGCGGAGTGGACATCCTCCCCCTCTTCGGTCGCCTCTCCGCCGCCGAACAGCACCGGGTGTTCTCCCCCGGCAGCCGGCGGAGAATCGTCCTCGCAACGAACATCGCCGAGACATCGCTGACGGTCCCCGGTATCAAGTACGTCATCGACACCGGGTACGCGCGCATCTCCCGGTACTCCCACCGCACGAAGGTACAGCGGCTGCCGGTCGAGGAGATCAGCCAGGCGTCCGCACAGCAACGCTCCGGCCGGTGCGGGCGAACCTCGGACGGCATTGCCGTGCGTCTGTACTCTGAGGAGAACTTCACGGCGCGGCCGGAATACACCGACCCCGAGATTCTCCGGACACACCTGGCCAGCGTCATCCTCTCGATGGCCGCCCTCGATCTCGGAGACATCCGGGAGTTTCCGTTCCTGCAGCCGCCGGACTCCAAGTCCGTCCGCGACGGTGTCCAACTGCTCCGGGAACTCGGGGCCCTCGAGACCTCGGACGCCGGCGGGGCGGCCGGCGGACCACCGACACTGACGCCTACCGGGCGCGACATGGCCCGGATTCCGACAGACCCGCGGTTGGCCAAGATGCTGTCCGCGGCCCACGCCAACGGTGTCCTCGAACAGATCGCCGTCATCGTGGCTGCCCTGAGCATCCAGGACGTCCGCGAACGCCCTGCAGAGCATCAGGCCCGCGCCGACCAACTCCACGCACGTTTCGCCGCGAACTCCGACTTCATCTCGGTCCTCAAACTGTGGAACTACCTGCAGGCGCGCCGTAAGGAACTGTCCGGCAACAAGTTCCGGTCCCTGTGCCGGGAGGAGTTCATCCACTACGTCCGGGTGCTGGAGTGGATGGACCTGGTGCGGCAGTTGTTCACCGTGATCCAGGAGTTGAAGTGGAGTATCCCCAATGTCAGGCACTTCCGGGAACTGACCTTCGACCTCGGTGAGGACTCTGCGGCTGCACCTGACGAGACCGGGATCCACAAGTCCCTCTTGGCAGGACTGATCACCAACGTCGGTATGCGGCAGGGCAACTCCCGGCAGTTCACGGGCACCCGCAACACGACCTTCGTCATCCACCCCTCCTCCCATCTGTCGAAAAAGCCGCCGCAGTGGGTGATGGCGGCGGAACTGGTGGAGACCTCACAAGTGTTCGCCCGTACGGTGGCACCGATCGTCCCCGAGTGGATCGAGGAGATCGCTCCCCAGCTTGTGCGGTACACCTACGCGGAACCGTTCTGGTCGAGTAAGCAGGGCGCTGCACTGGCGATCGAGAAGGCGTCGATGCTCGGCCTGCCGGTGATCAGCGACCGACGGGTGAACCTGTCGAAGACCGATCCCGACGCCGCGCGCGACATGTTCATCCGGAACGCACTCGTGGACGGCGACTGGCGGACGAACCACCGATTCTACCGGCACAACCAGGAACTTCTCGATGAAGCCGGGCAGTTGGAGGACAAGGCCCGGCGACGCGACATCGTCGTCGACGACGAGACGATCTACGGGTTCTACGCAGACCGTCTGCCGTCCACCGTCGTCTCCGCCCGGCACTTCGACTCCTGGTGGAAGAAGGCCAGACAGAAGGACCCGCACCTGCTCGACATGACGCCTGAGGCATTGATCGGCTCTCACGGCGGAGCGGCCGAAGCACGGGAATTCCCGGACTCCTGGCGTCAAGGTTCCATGGAGTTCGAGCTGACGTACGTCTTCCGCCCCGGTGACCCCGCCGACGGCATCACCATGCGCGTCCCGCTTCCCCTGCTGGCAAGCGTGACTGACGCAGACACCCAATGGCTGGTGTCGGGCATGCGCGAGGAGCTGTGTGTCGCCTTGATCAGGACATTACCGAAGCCGCTGAGGACGTCGGTCGTACCTGCCGGACAGTTCGCGCGCGCCGCGCTGGAGCGTATGACCGCCTACGACGGGCCGGTGGACCAGGCCCTCGCCGACGCCCTCCGGTCGCTCGGTGGAACAGGTATCAGTGCCTCAGACTTCGACTGGGGCCGGGTGCCCTCCCATCTACGCATGTCCTACGCGGCGGTGGACCGACGGGGCAAGATCATCGCGACGTCCAAGGACCTCAGCGAATTGCAGGAGTCGCTGTCCGGTGAGATCACCCAGTCCATCGCCTCCGCGACAGCCAGGTCGTCCCGACAGCCTGCAGAGGGGAAGCCAAGTCCCCTCGATTCCGCAGCACACCGGAGCACAACGCGGGCGTCGTCAAAGACTGCTCGTCCGGCCGGCGACGCGGGGGTTCTCGCCCGGGCAGACAGCTGGACTGTGGACGGCATCGGCGTGATCCCGGAATCGGTGGAGACCGTCGTCGACGGACAGACGACCTCAGCCTACCCCGCGCTGGTCACCCCCGGCACGGGCAGTGGCGGCGGAGTGCTCCTCAAGGCGTTCCCCACGGCGCAGGCCGCCGCGGGGCAGCAGTTCTCGACGGTGCTGGACATGATGGTGTCGGCCTGCCAGGTCTCTGCCAAGCAGATGGTGAAGGGCCTTCCACTCCGTCAACGAGTCGCGGTGGACACCTATCCGCACGGCGGGCCGGATGCGCTCGTCGACGACAGCCGGGTACTGGCCTGTCGGGAACTCCTGCAACGGTACGGGCCGGTCATCCGGAACCCGCAGCGCTGTGAGGAAGCCGTGGAAGCCGCCAGAGAACGTGGCCCGGGCCTCGTCCGCCAGGTGATGGTTGCGGTCGCTCCAGCGGCGTTGGCGGTGTCGGATATGTCGCAGGAGCTGGACTCCTGGGACGGCGAGGGCATCGTGGACATGAGGCGGCAACTGGACTTCTTCCTCGGGCCCCACAGCGTGGCGAAGAACGGGGTCGAGCACCTGCGTCACATCCCGCGTTACGTCGAGGCGATGAAATCCCGCCTGTCGATGATGGAGTCGGATCCGGACCGGGAGGCGGCTCTCGACGACCAGGTCAGGGAATGCACGGAGGCCATCGAACGGACCAGGCAACGTCTGCCGGCGAGCCGGGCGGCGTCCCCCCAGTTCAAGGACGTCCAGTGGTTGGTCGAAGAGCTTCGGGTATCCCTCTACGCCCAACATCTCGGGACGTCCCGCCCTGCCAGTGCAGCGCGCGTGACGAAGGCACTGGCGAAGATCCGCTGACTCAGTCGGCCGTGCTCCCCCGGTGGTCCCGGAGGTCGCGGATCTCCCGTTCGAAATCCTCCGTGGACCGGAACGACTTGTACACGGAGGCGAACCTCAGGTAGGCCACCTCATTGAGGTTACGGAGTGGCTCGAGGATGGCCAGTCCGATGTCGTCTGCGGCGACCTGGGAACCATGGGAAGCCCGCAGCGACTGCTCAACGTCATGAGCGAGGATCTTGAGGTCGTCGGTGGAGACCTCGAGGCCCTGACACGCCCGCCCCACACCCCGGATGACCTTGTCCCGACGGAATTCCTCGGTCACCCCGCTTCGCTTGGTGACCAGAAGCACCGACCGCTCGAGGGTGGTGAACCTGGTCTTGCAGGAAACACACTCGCGACGTCGTCGGATGGCGGAACCGGATTCCACCGTACGTGAATCCACGACCCGGGAGTCTTCGGAACGGCAGGCGGGACAGAGCACAGGGGACTTCCTTCGGGACGGTCGACGAAACACTACGGCCCCGTATGCTACCCGTTGCGCCACATCTCGATGACTGTCCGGTCAGTACACCGGAACCACGACATCGCGGGTCGACGGCACGCCCGAGGGCCGTCCGCTCGCATCACCGATCCCGGTGACATCGTTGAGCGACGCAATACGTGCCACCGCGTCACCGACCGAAGCGCCGGGAACATGCTGCCGGGCGATGTCGGCGAGGGTGGCGCTGTCGTCCACCGTCACCGTCGCCGTCCCACTCGGTGTCACCGGTTCAACGGCGTGATCGGTGAGTGCCGGGGATGCGGCGAGCATGAGAACCAGCGACGCCAGTGACAGCAGCGTGACACCGGGCGAACCGACGACAGAGGACATCCGTCTGCGCATCCGGAGCCTCCGCGGGACAGACTCGAACGGACGTTCCTCACGACCCTGGGAGTGGGCACGCCGGGCGACCTGGACGGCGGACGGGTGACGTGTGGCGCCGTGGCCCCAGGTGTTCGATCGACTGGCCTCGTCGACGGCCGACCACTGCGGACGGCGGTAGACGGGACGATGGACGACGCTCCGGCGCCGGACCGACGTAGTGCTCATGACAACCCTCTTTCCGTGGTAGTGAACCTGATTCGCGGAATATGATAGGACCATGACAGCAGCGCGGCCGGACACCGTCGCTCACCGTAGCCGCAATCTTCGTCCGTGTGTTCGAACAACTCTTGATGCTGCCGACGCTAGCACGGGTGTTCGATGTTGTCCACAAAAACCTCGGCGTTATCGAACACCTTGATGAACGATGTCGGTCCGGTGATGTAGGGTCGAAACTACGACCGGTACAACAAGACCAGGAGTGGGTCAGATGTCAGAGAAACAGAATTCCTCCAGCGGGGCGGCGCCGGGAGGCCGGAAGCGGTCCTCCCCCTCCACCAGCAGCGCATCGGGAGACGACAAGGGCAGGGAGAAGCTCTCGGAGCGGCAGCGCCGGATCATGGACGTGATCAAGGACGCCACAAGGTTCCGCGGCTACCCGCCGAGCATCCGCGAGATCTGCGACGCGGTGGGGCTCAACTCCACGTCGTCGGTGTCCTACCACCTGCGGGAACTCGAGAGGAAAGGGTATCTCCGGCGCGAGGACAACAAGCCACGTGCCGTCGACATCAGGGACTTCGATGACGACACCCCGACCCGTCCCGGGCCGAAGCCTGCCGCCCCGGGCCCGGCGGGCATGCCGTCCCCCTCGTTCGTCCCCGTGGTCGGTCAGATCGCCGCAGGATCCCCGATCCTGGCTGAAGAGCACGTGGAAGCGCATTTCCCGCTGCCGCAGGAACTGGTCGGCGGAGGTGAGCTGTTCCTCCTCCAGGTGGTCGGTGAGTCGATGCGGGACGCAGGTATCTTCAACGGCGACTGGGTGGCCGTGCGCTCACAGAAAGTCGCCGAGCTCGGCGACTTCGTCGCGGCGATGATCGACGGGGAAGCGACGGTCAAGGAGTTCCAGAAGGACGGTTCGGGGGTCTGGCTCCTCCCCCACAATGACCTGTTCGAACCCATCCCGGGCGATAACGCCGACATCCTCGGCCGGGTCGTCGCCGTACTCCGCAAGATCTGACCGCAGTCCCGGCGCCCTCCGTCGCCCCGGGCGACTCGTGCGGTCGTGTTTGTTGCCCCGGGGTGGTACTAGAGTCCGAGAACGGCGGCCGCAGCCGCCTTCGCCTCCTCTGCTCCGTCTGCGTCAAGTGCGGCCGCAGCCATTTCACGGCAGACCGCGAAATCAACCTCACCCAACTGAGCTCCGACTGCGGCCAGTGCCGGAGGAGCGGCCGACAGCGACGTCACTCCGAGTCCTGCCAGCACACAGGCCAGCAGGGGATCAGCCGCCGCCTCACCGCAGACGCCGACCGCTGTCCTGGTGACCGCGCCGGCACGGCAGGTGGTGTGCACCAGTCGCAGAACCGCAGGTTGCCAGGGGTCCGTGAGATGTGCGAGAGAGGCCGACATTCGGTCGGCAGCCATCGTGTACTGGGTAAGGTCGTTCGTGCCGATGGACACGAAGTCCAGGTACGGCATCATCTTGTCGGCCATCAGCGCCGCGGCGGGGACCTCGATCATCGCCCCGGCGACGAGCCCCCGCTCGTGACACAGTTCAGCGAACCACTGCGCCTCGTAGACAGTCGCCACCATCGGCGCCATGACCCAGGTCTGTGCCGTCGACTGGTCACGCCCCGACTTCTTCAGAGCCAAGGCGATACCGTCGAGCTGACGCTCCAGGAGTTCCTGGTTAGTCCGGGCGATCCGGAGCCCGCGCACGCCCAGCGCAGGATTCTCCTCCGTCTCCGCCATCACGTAGGGCACCGGCTTGTCGGACCCCGCATCAAGGGTACGGACCACGACCTTTCCCTCCGGGAAGGCGCTCAGCACCTCTGCGTAGCGCTCCGCCTGCTCCTCCACCGAGGGTTCGGTGGTCTCGCTGAGAAAACCGAGCTCGGTCCGGAAGAGGCCGATACCTTCAGCGACCGATTCCGCCGCCTGGCGCGCCGCCGCACCGTCCTGCACGTTGGCGAGCAGCTGGACGCGGTGCCCGTCCCGGGTCTCTGCGGGGCCGTGCCAGCCGCGGACCTTCGATGCCAGTTCCGCGGCCGCCGTGACCCTCCGGTCGACATCCGAGGGATCGACCCCCGTCTCCACCGTGCCGGAGGCTGCGTCAATCAGGACCTCGGTGTCCGCCGGGATGCTGCGCAACTGCGTCCCAACCGCGACGACACAGGGGATGTCGAGCTGACGGGCGATGATCGCGGTATGGCTGGTCGCCCCGCCCTTCTCAGTGACCACGGCGATGATCAGCTCGGGGTCCAGCGTCGCTGTGTCCGCCGGTGCCAGGTCATCGGCGAAGAGGACGTGAGGCGAGTCGACGTCGGGAATGCCCGGCTCAGGTTCACCACGCAGCTCGGCGATGACGCGGTCACGGACGTCCATGAGGTCGGTGACACGTTCCGCCATCACCCCGCCAGCCTTGAGGAACATCTCGACGAAGTCGTCGGTGGCCTGTTTGACCGCGTAGAGGTTCGTCTGCCCCGCGTTGACCGACTTGCGGACCTTCTTGGCCCAGGCCCGGTCACGGGCGATGGCGACCGTCGCCTCAAGCACCTGACGTGCATTGCCCTCGACCGTGGTGGCCCGGCCGCTGAGCCGGTCGGCGACGGTGTCGACCGCCTGTGTGAACGCCGCGAACTCTGCCTCGCGCTCTCCCTCGGCGACCGTCTTGTCCGGACCTGGGAGCTCAGGGCGGTCCGTCACCCAGGTCACCGGAGCGAAGACGGTGCCCGGGACGACCGACTTTCCCTTCAGCACAACGGGCCCGCCGTCGGTCGCGGGGGCGGAGGAATTCGTGTCTGCCATAGTGTCTGGTCTCCCACAAGTATTCAGAACATCTGAAAAGACATCGGTGGACGGAAAAAGGTTGCCGCCTACACTACCCTTTCCGCGCCCGGCCTCGGCCCCGGCCGGGGTCAGGGCGACGGCGCCACTCACCCCCGAATCGGACCCGGAACCACACCGACCCCATAGAATGCAGGACATGAACTCTGAGGAACGTCGTCGCCAGATCGCCTCGCTGACCGCGGTCAACGGGCGCGTCACCGTGGTCGAGCTCGCAGAACGATTCACCGTCACCCCCGAGACCATTCGTCGGGACCTCACCGTGCTCGACAATGACGGAGCGCTGCACCGGGTGCACGGCGGGGCCGTACCGACCAACACCTTCCAGACCCGCGAGACGCCGATCGAGCTCCGCAGCACGACATCGACCGAAGCGAAGATCCGGATCGGCAGGGCCGCCTCCGAACTGCTTCCGCGTACCGGCACGGTGTTTTTCGACGCCGGGACAACGACCGCGATGCTCGCGCACGCCATCGCCGAAGCGGGCAGGCCCGACGACAACCCGTACCGGGGACTGACGGTGTTGACGAACTTCCTCCCCCTGGCTGTCCGGCTCTCGGCGGCGGGACTGTCCGACGTACAGCTCATCGGTGGTCACATTCGCCCCATCACGCAGGCGGTCGTCGGTGACATCGCGCTGCGCACCATCGGGGTGCACCGCGCCGACATCGCCTTCATCGGAACCAACGCCTTGTCGATGGACCATGGACTGTCCACCGCCGACGCCGAGGAGGCCGCGGTGAAACGTGCGATGATCGCCAACTCACACCGCGTCGTCGCCATGTGTGACTCGACCAAGTTCGGCCGGGACTACCTCGTCAGTTTCGCCAATGTCGCCGAGATCGACGTGCTCGTGACCGACGACGCTGCCCCCCGCCAGTACCTCGAGGCCTTCACCGCCGAGGACGTGACCGTGGTGACGGCCTGAGGCCGGTTTCCGTCGGCCTCGTCTGCGGCACGGACCCTCTCGGTTCAGCTACGCTGTGTGGGAAGGAACGGGCTGCCGGCAGAAGGCGGGCACCCCGGTTTCTCCGACAAGTCACGCCAACATACGACAACACTCGACGAACCGAAAAGGACCTGAGAACCATGGCCTCCACCACTGTCACCGTCGGCTCCACCGTGGGCCTGCACGCCCGTCCCGCCACCATCATCGCGGAGGCAGCGGCCAACTACGACGACGAGATCCTGCTCTCGCTGCCCGGTGAGGACGACGACGAGCCGTCGGACGCCTCGTCCTCCCTGATGATCATGGCGTTGGGCGCCGAACACGGCGACGAGGTCACCGTCTCCTCGGACAACGCCGACGCCGTCGAGGCCATCGCGGCCCTGATCACCAAGAACCTCGACGAGGAGTAGGGACCGCGGGGAGGGCCCCGACCTCAGGCTGGCAGGTCGTAGTCCCGCACCGAGCGGTCCCGTCCCTCCCCCAGGTTTTCGAACAACCACCTCAGGGCCGGGTAGCCGATGATGATACCCACAGACCCCCAGGCGATACCCTCCAGCTCCAGTGACCCGATCTGCAACGTGAGGTTGCCGATTCCAGCCGTCAACGCCACCGCCGCGGCTGACAGGTTGACGGGGTTGGTCAGGTTGACCTTGTTGTCCTGCCAGATCCGGATTCCCAGCAGCCCGATCATCCCGTAGAGCACCATCGTCGCCCCTCCCAGCACTCCCGCCGGGATCGTGTTGATCACGGCCCCGAACTTCGGGACGAAGGCGAGGATGATCGCTGTCAGCGCCGCGACCCAGTAGGCGGCGGTCGAGTAGACCTTGGTCGCCGCCATGACCCCGATGTTCTCCGCGTACGTGGTGGTGCCCGACCCACCGAAACCACCGGCCAGCGTCGTCGCGAGTCCGTCACCGATGAGTGCGGGTCCAGCCTGGTCGTCGAGGTCACGTTTCGTCATTCCGGCGACCGCCTTGACGTGCCCGACGTTTTCGGCGATGAGCACCACCACCACGGGCAGCGTGAGCAGGACGGCACCGGCATGGAACTCCGGCGTGTGGAAGTCCGGCAGGCCGAACCACGCGGCCGCACCGATCACCCCACCCGCGTCCTCGGCGATGTTCCCGGTGACGACCGCGAACACCCACCCGATGACGACGCCGATCAGGATTCCGAGGCGTCCGACCATCCCCCGCCCGGCGACGGTGACGACGAGCACGGCACACATCGTCACCGCCGCCACCATCGGCTGGTCAGCGAAGTTCGACGTCGCGGCCGGAGCGAGGTTCAGCCCGATCAGGGCGACGATCGCTCCGGTCACCGCCGGGGGCATGACGGCGTCCAGGACGCGTCGCCCGGCCGCCTTCACCAGTATCCCGACCAGTATCAGCACGAGTCCGGCGACGAGCACGCCGCCGAGCTGTGCCGGGAACCCCTCCGCCTGCGTCGCCGTCAGCGGAGCGATGAACGCGAAGGAACTGCCCAGGTAGGACGGGACACGGTTGCGGGTGATCAGCAGGAAGAGCATCGTCCCCACCCCGGAGAACAACAGTGTGGTGTTCACCGGGAAGCCGGTGAGTGCGGGGACGAGCAACGTCGCCCCGAACATCGCGATGACGTGCTGCATGCCGATGCCCACCGTCCGTGGCCACGTGAGCCGCTCCTCCGGTGCGACGACGGCACCGGGGCGGATGTTCCGGCCGTCGCCGTGCAGTGTCCATCCGAAGACGGCCCCGCGGGGGGCACCTCCGGCGGCCTCGTCGGTTGTCCTGTTGATCTCGTCCATTCGGACGAGCTTATTCTGTCTCCCCGTCCGCCGCGATTCTCAGGTCGGACAGCTCCGCAGCGATCACACCGGGCAACCGGACCTCGACCCGTGTGCCGTCCTCGGTGTACTCCTGACTCAGCACGGTGCCGTACTCGTGGAGCCGTGCTACCACGTCACCACGGTCGAAAGGGACCTGGAGCACGACATGGTCGTCGAGGGCGTTGAGGAAGAGTTCCAGTCTGCTCTCCAGGGCCGGGATCCCCTCGCCCGTGGCCGCAGACACGAACAACACGTCGTCCAGTCTGCTGCGCAGTTCGGCGAGGACGAGCGGGTCGGCGTCGTCGACCTTGTTGATCACGAGGATCTCCGGCGGGGCCGCTTCCCCGGTCTCCTCGGCGATCTCACCGATGACCTTGTTCACCGCCGCGATCTGCTCCATCGGGAACGGGTCAGACCCGTCCACCACGTGAAGGACGACATCGGCGGCCATGACCTCCTCCAGGGTGGACCGGAACGCCTCGACCAGCTGCGTCGGAAGGAACCGGATGAAGCCGACCGTGTCGGAGAAGACGACGGCGCGGCCGTCGGCCAGCTCCGCACGTCGGGTGGTGGGGTCGAGGGTCGCGAACAACGCGTCCTCGACGAGGACACCGGCACCTGTCAGTGCATTGAGCAGGGATGACTTCCCTGCGTTGGTGTAGCCGGCGATCGCGACTTTGGCGATGGCGGACGCATCCCGACGGCCCCGTTTGATGTCACGGGACTTCTTCATCCCCTGGATCTCCCGACGTAGCCGCGCCATCTCGCTGCGCAGACGCCGACGGTCCGCCTCGATCTTGGTTTCACCCGGACCGCGGAGGCCCACACCCCCGTTGGACCCCGCCCGGCCTCCCGCCTGGCGGGACAGGGCACCACCCCATCCGCGGACCCGGGTGATGAGGTACTCAAGCTGCGCCAGTGCGACCTGGGCCTTACCTTCCTTGGACTTGGCGTGCTGGGCGAAGATGTCGAGGATCAGCATCGTGCGGTCGATGACCTTGACGTCGAGGGCCTTCTCCAGTGCGATCATCTGCCCCGGGCTGAGCTCACCGTCGGCGACGACCGTGTCCGCGTTGGTCTCGACGACGATCTGGCGGAGTTCCTCGACCTTTCCGGAGCCAATGTACGTGCCGGCGTCAGGTTTGTCGCGGCGCTGGTAGAGCATGTCGGCGATCTCCGAACCGGCGGTCTCCGCCAGTGCGGACAGCTCGGCCAGCCGTGCCTCGATCTGTTCGAGGCTTCCTTCGGTCCACACACCGACGAGAACGACCTTCTCGAGGCGGAGCTTGCGGTACTCGACGTCGTAGCCGTCGTCCTGTTCCGTGGAGTGGACGTTGGTCCCGCGGCTGAGCCTGCGGAGACTGGACCGCTGTTCGAGGTCCAGCTCTCCGACCGTGGTCTCCGCGCCGATCTCATCAGGGTTCTGGTTCATGCTTGTCATTGCCCTCCATCTTTCCACGAGTCGGCGCCACGGAGTAGAGTCGCTCCCATGATTCCGGAACTGAAGAGTGTGGGGTTGGACTTCACCCGCTGGCAGGACGCCCTCGAAGCGGCATACGGGACAGGGGCGCTCCGGGTCACCGGCGAGGTCCGTGACGGGCAGGTACTGCAGTACGACGACCCCAGCGGTGCCCGTCTGGTCATTCTCGCGGTGCCGCCCTACGGGTCGTTCGCCAGTTTCAGTGGGGGGCCCGAGACCTCCGCCCACCTCAGTATGGTCGACGACATCGTCGGGGTGCTCGACATCGTCGCAGATTCGCCGATGCTGCAGATCCGCGCGGAAGGTGCTCCGGTCATCGCGTCCCTCACCGCAACGGTGGCGCAGGGCCCGCTGTTGGCGGACGAGGGAACGCTGACGTATCAGCCGGTGCAGGTCAGCGCACTCGCCGCCGACGTGGCGGTCCACCGCTCCCGGGACGACGCGGCCCGGGCCGGTGTCCTGCGGGTCGGTTCCGTGGAGTCCACCGGTCTGACCGACCTCAATTCCGGCGCGGTCGCCCCCCACGCCACCGCCACCGTCGCCGTGGAGATCACCGCGGCAGAGCGCCGGACCGCCGCCCTGACCGGGCAGCCGTTCTGGGTGTGCACCGTCAACGCCCCCTTCAGCTTCTCTGTCGTCCTCCCCGACGCCGGTGGCGACGACCTGGCCCCCGGCACCATTCTCGCCGGAGACGTCCAGTTCACCGCGACCGCCGTGGACCCGGCGTCCTGCTCGTCAGGTGGGTGCGGTTGCGGGTCAGGAGGTTGCGGAGGATCCTGTGGCTAGGAACGTCCCCAAGGCCCTGATCGTCACGGGTCTCGTGCTCGCCCTGTCCTGGGTGGTGATCAGCACCCTGGGCCGCCTCGGTGTCCTCGTCGCCGTCATCGTGGTGATCACCGCCGCCGTCACCGTCGTCAGACGGGACTCCGAACGCGAGATCGCCGCGCTGAGACGCTCGATCGACCTGTCCGCCACCGATATCGCGGCAATCCTGGACGACTGGGACGCGTTCCGCCACTCGAACGACCCCGCGCGGGTCCGCGACCGGCAGATCCACCGACCCGAACTGTGTGAACCGCGGTCCGAAGTCTCCAGTGTCTCCCGGTTCCATGCCGCGGCGGGATCCTGTGAACGTTTCCTCCGGCACCTGCCGGAGCGCACCGTCTCCCTGACGACGGTCGCCACATTGACCGACCTGCTGCATGAGACGGACCAGCGTGCGCTGAGTCTGCAGCGCCTCTGGGAGCGGGCCCGGCAGGACTCCGTCAATTCACGGCATCACTGACCCGGTCCTGACCGTCGTGCTGAACACCAGCCTCGACGGTCCCCGCAACGTCGCGGGTATCTGGTGACCGTCGTCGTCGGCACCGACGGTGACGGCCACCTCTCCACCGGGAACCGTCACACGGACGGTCTCCTGCCATGCCTGCCGGAGCCGCCCCTGCTCCACGAACCTGTCCGCGGACGCCGCCACAGCCGCGGCGACCGTGCCTGTACCGCAGGACAACGTCTCCCCGACCCCACGCTCGTGCACCCTCATGTGCACCCTCCCGTCCTGCAACGGAGTGACCACCTCGAGGTTCACCCCCGTGGGAAAGAAGTCCCGGTCGAAGGTCGGCAGAAGATCGACCCGCAGGCTCTCCAGGTCAGTGGCGGAGAGGCCCGGCACCGTACAGGCCAGATGGGGGTTCCCCATGTCCACACCGATGCCGTCGTAGCGCACGCCGTCCAGCTCCGCGGTCGATGTCCCCAGGATCGACGGGACGCCCATGTCGACGCTGACCTCGGCGCGGACACCGTCGGCGGAATGGATCCGCACGTCCCGACGTCCGGCGCGGGTACCGACAGGCAGCGTGCCGTCGGCACTGCAGTTCTCCGGACCGACCAGGGACAGGGCTGTGAGGGCGTGTGCGAAGACGCGCACCCCGTTTCCGCACATCTCAGCCACCGACCCGTCGCCGTTCCGGTAGTCCATGAACCAGTCGTCGCCCCGGACTCCGTCGGGCAGGTCGGTGAGCACCCCCTTGTCGACGAGCACGCCAGCGGTGGCGATCCGGATGACCCCGTCGGCGCCGATCCCCCGGTGCCGGTCCGCCAGGGACCGCACGAGTTTCCCGGTCAGATCGACCGCGCCTTCCGGATCAGGGAGGAGGACGAAGTCGTTGCCGGTCCCGTGGCCCTTGATGACGTCGATCTGCGCGGTTTCACCCATGTCCGAGAGTCTAGCGCCCTGACCCCGCCGCCGTGTCGAGCGCCGCCGCCCCTATCTGACCGGGCACGTCGGACCCGGAGGCGTCGTACCAGGTGATCCGGGGGTCACGCCGGAACCATGCCCGTTGCCGTCGCGCGTACCGGCGTGTCCCGGTCACCGTACGGTCGACGGCCTCGGTGAGGCTCAGTTCTCCGGCGAGGTGGTCGAGGACCTGGGAGTAACCGATGGCCTGTCCCGCGGTGGACTCACGCTGCAGGCCCTGGGCCACCAGTGAGCGCACCTCGTCGACGAGGCCGGCCTCGAACATCCGGTGGACCCGCGCCTCCAGGCGGGGGTTCAGCCACTCCGCGTCCGCGGCCAGCCCCACGATGGTCGTCCCCCAGCGTGTGGGGCGGTCCTTCGGCGGCTGGGAGGCGGAGAACGGGCGCCCGGTGAGTTCGATGACCTCCAGGGCACGCACCGTACGTCGTTCGTCCCGGTCCTCGATGACGGCCGCCGCCTCCGGGTCCCGCTGCGCCAGGACGGCGTGCAGCCGCCCGACGCCGACGCGGTGCAGTTCCTGCTCCCACTTCTGCCGGACCCGGGGATCCGTCGGGGGCAGGTCCCAGGCGTCGAGCAGCGCCTGGACGTACATCATCGATCCTCCGACGATCACCGGTGTCCTCCCGCGGGACCGGATGGCCTCGACATCGGCGGCGGCAGCGTCCCGGTAACGGGCGACGGACGCGGCCTGCGTCACGTCGAGGACGTCGAGCTGGTGGTGCCGGATTCCACGACGGTCGGCGACGGGGAGTTTCGCGGTCCCGATGTCCATGCCGCGGTAGAGCTGCATGGAGTCGATGTTGACGACCTCACCGTCGAGCGCCTCCGCCAGGACGAGTGCCGCCTCGGATTTACCTGAGCCCGTCGGCCCGACCACCGCCACCGGGCGTGGCGGTCGTTGGAGTTCTGTCATGTCCGCCGAGTCTACGGCCGGAACCGGTGGCGCGGTAACGGGCCCGGACGGTCTGCCATAATGTCAGGCAGAACCGTCAATCAAACGAAGGACGACCGATGAATGTCCCGAAGCCCGGCCCCCGCCCCGGAGCCGCCCCTGTCAGCACGACTGTCGCACCGTCCGTGGCGGATGCCGCCGCCCACGGCCGGATCGACGAGGACGGTGTGGTCTGGTTGTCGACCACCACGCCCGGCGACAGCTCCCCGGCGAGCGAGCGGCGCATCGGCGAGTGGAAGGCGGGCAGCGTCGACGAGGGGCTGGCACACTACGCCCGACGCTTCGCTGACCTGGCGACGGAGGTCGAGGTCCTGGTCGCCCGCCTGGGCACGCACCCCGAGGAGGTCTCCCGCGTCCGTGCGGACGCGGTCCGACTGCGCGACGGTCTGTCCGAGGCCGCGGTTCTCGGAGACCTTGCCCGCCTGGACGCCCGGCTGTCGGAGCTGATCCTCTCCGCTGACCAGGTTGAGTCCCGGCTGAGTGAACGTCGGGGCGAGCTGGTTGCCGAGGCAGAACGTCTCGCCGGGTCAGGTACGGACTGGAAGGCAGACGGAGACCGGCTGAAGCAGATCGGCGATGAGTGGAACGCTGCCGGAGGGGACCGTGCCGCAGGCAAGGACCTGGCGCGTCGCCTGCGGGCCGCCCGCGGGGCATTCAACGACCGCCGGGGCAGTCACTTCGCCGACCTGGACAAACAACGTGACGCAGTCCGCCGTGTCAAGGAGAACCTTGTCGCCCGGGCCGTGGCGCTCCAGAACTCGACCGACTGGAACTCGACCGCACGGGCGTACCGTGACCTCATGTCGGAATGGAAGGCGGCCGGCCGGGCCCGTCGTGCCGACGACGACCGACTGTGGGCCGAGTTCCGGCACGCCCAGGACGTGTTCTTCGACGCCAGGGCCGAGGACAACCGCCGCCGGGACGAGGAATTCGGGAGGAACGCCGAGGCCAAACAGGCCCTTCTGGACGAGTACGACGGGCGCATCGACCCGTCGGCTGACCTTGACCGGGCACGTGACCTGCTGCGGGAACTACAGGAGAAGTGGGACGAGCTCGGCTTCGTCCCGCGTGACCGGGTCAGGGAGTTCGACGAGAAGATCGGTGCCCTGGAGTCGCGGGTGAGTGACTTCGCGGAACACCAGTGGAAGAAGACCGACCCCGAGGTCGAGGCACGGGTGGCACAGTTCCGGGCGAAGGTAGACCAGCTAAACACCGACGCCGACGCCGCGGAGAAGAAGGGGCGCCACGCCAAGGCCGCTGACCTCCGAAGCCAGGCCGAGCAGTGGCGTACGTGGGCCCAGACTGCAGCCGACGCCGCAGCACAGACGACGGGTGGCCCCGCCGACGACTAGGCGTCTGTCTCGGGAGCCCCGGTACCGTCGCCGACACCGTCCTGTGAGCGCTCGGTCCCGTCGGTACGGTCGGTCCCGTCGGTCCGGCGGCGGGACCGCACTTTCTCTCTCCGGTCGTCGACCAGGTCGACGTCCTCCCGGGGGGCAAGGCCGGTCCGCAACACAAGCTGGGCTGCCCGCGACTCCTCGTCCCGTCCTGCTGCGGCACGACGCTTCTCCGCGATCGCCTTCTGGACCGCACCCCTGCGCAGCAGCCTGCTCGACAGGGCGACGAAGATGATCACCATGCCGACGAACCCCATGACCAGGCCGAAGGAGGGGCCGTCACCCGGCTCTGTCGGCGGACGGGACTGCCGCATCCCGATCGCCAGGACCGCGTAGAACCAGCCGATGCCGGTCAGCGTCCAGTTGAACCACGCCACCATGGACGACCGCGAGACGACGGTTCCCAGGGTCAGCAGGACCCCGCCGACCAGGGCCAGCCACACGTAGATCCGTTCCGGGAGAGTCGTGACGAAGGTCTGCGCCGTGTCCGAGTAGAACAGGACGTCGTAACCGTGGACCGCACCCGAATGCGGCATGAAGATCGACACGAGCACGACGACCATCCCGCACACCAGCGCCGGCAGCGACGAACCGAGCACGATCGTCGACGCAGCGCGACGTTCCGCGGTGGCGAGGTCTCCCCCGGCATCGCGTTCGAGCTCCTCGACGTGACGGTCCAGCGCCTCGCGCCGTCGCTGGTTGACTGCCTCGCGACTCTCGCCGCCTGTGCCCACCGTCTTACTCACACCCACATCCTCCACTCTGAGCCGCGGGCGCAGCAGGGCGCCCGATTCCTGGCAGGCCGAGGCCCACCCCTGTCCCCACCGGTGCCGTCGTGGGCACCGTACCGGCCTCCGACATGTCACCGGCGACCGTCCGACGGTGGGCGTGCACACCTGAATCCGCCAACAGGAAGTGCGGTGCCGAACCAGTGACCGTGACCTCCACGACATCACCGGGTCGGACCGCAGTCTCCCCCGGAGCGAAGTGGACGAGTCGGCCGTCCCGGGCACGACCGGACATGCGTCGCGTTGCGGCGTTCTTCCGGCCGCCGCCGTCCTGCACGAGGAGTTCGACACGCCGACCCACCTGGGCTGCGTTGTCCTCGCCGCTGATACGCTCCTGCAGCTGTTCCAGCCGCGCGTACCGGTCCTGGACCACCGCCTTGGGGACCTGGTCGGGCAATGTCGCGGCCGGGGTCCCGGGGCGCGGCGAGTACTGGAAGGTGTAGGCGCTGGTGAAGCGCGACTCCTCCACGACGCGCAACGTCTCCTGGAAGTCCTCCTCGGTCTCTCCGGGGAATCCGACGATCAGGTCGGTGGTGATCGCCGCGTCCGGCATCCGCTCCCGGACTTTCTCGAGGATGCCGAGGAACTTCTTCGACCGGTAGGACCGGCGCATCGCCTTGAGGACACGGTCCGACCCGGACTGCAGAGGCATGTGGAGCTGCGGGCACACGGCCGGAGTCTCCACCATCGCGTCGATGACGTCGTCGGTGAACTCCGCCGGATGCGGGCTGGTGAAGCGCAGCCGCTCCAGACCCTCGATCTCACCGCACGCCCGGAGCAGCTTCGAGAACGCCGTCCGGTCGCGGTCCACCTCCGGGTCCGAGAAGTTCACACCGTAGGCGTTGACGTTCTGTCCGAGCAGGGTGACCTCGCTGACCCCCTGGTCGACGAGGGCCCGGACCTCGGCCAGGACATCACCGGGGCGGCGGTCCTGCTCCGCGCCCCGCAGTGAGGGGACGATACAGAAGGTGCAGGTGTTGTTGCACCCGACCGACACACTGACCCACCCGGCGTAGGCGGACTCGCGCTTCGCCGGGAGTACCGACGGGAACTGCTCGAGCGAGTCGGCGATCTCTACCTCGGCACGCTCGTTGTGGGCACTCCGCGAGAGCAGCGCGGGCAACGACCCCATGTTGTGGGTGCCGAAGACCACGTCGACCCACGGCGCACGGTCGACCACGGCGGTCTTGTCCTTCTGGGCCATACACCCGCCGACGGCGATCTGCATGCCGGGGTGCTGTGCCTTGACCTCCTTGAGCTGACCGAGGGTGCCGTAGAGACGGTTGTCGGCGTTCTCCCGGACGGCGCAGGTGTTGAACACGACCACGTCGGGGGTGACGCCGCCGGCGGCCGGGACATATCCGGAGCTCTCCAACAGCCCGGACAGACGCTCGGAGTCGTGGACGTTCATCTGGCACCCGAAGGTGCGGACCTCATACGTTCGGGAGTCCCGGCGGTCAGACCGGGTCATTTCTGCAGTACTACGGGTTTCAACCACGGTCCCCGAGTGTAGTCCAGTACCCCCGGTCCGACCGAAAGGCCGACCGCCTTCTACCATTCCGGAACTGCACACTTCCGATTGTTTACCGGATCGTAACGTGACTCAGGCCTCACCGGGTTCCCCGAAGCGGGGGAAATAACATTAGACTCCACCTATGACTGCTCAAGAGAATGCTTCAAGCATGATCACCCTCACCGGGGTGAACAAGTACTTCGGCGACTTCCAGGCCCTGAAGGACATCAACCTGGACATCCCCTCGGGCCAGGTGGTGGTGGTCCTCGGCCCGTCCGGCTCCGGAAAATCCACGCTGTGCCGGACCATCAACCGGCTCGAGACCATCGACAGCGGGGACATCCACATCGACGGCGAACTCCTCCCCGAGGAAGGCAAGGACCTCGCCCGGCTGCGGTCGGACGTCGGTATGGTGTTCCAGTCCTTCAACCTCTTCAGCCACATGACCATCCGTGACAACGTCACCCTGGCCCCGATGAAGGTCCGCAAGACGTCGAAGGCCGACGCGTCCGCCACCGCCGACCGGCTCCTCGACCGCGTCGGAATCGCGGTGCAGGCCGACAAGTACCCTGCCCAGTTGTCCGGTGGACAGCAGCAACGTGTCGCCATCGCCCGGGCACTGGCCATGGAGCCGAAGGTGATGCTCTTCGACGAGCCGACCTCGGCGCTGGACCCCGAAATGATCAACGAGGTCCTCGATGTCATGGCCGACCTCGCCGCCGGAGGAATGACCATGGTGGTGGTCACCCACGAGATGGGTTTCGCCCGGAAGGCGGCCGACCGTATCCTCTTCATGGCCGACGGTGCCATCGTCGAGGACACCGACCCGGAGACCTTCTTCACCAGCCCGTCGTCCGACCGCGCCAAGGACTTCCTGGCCAAGATCGTCGGACACTAGAGGGCGGTGGCAACCATGACGACCACAACAGTCACCGTCTCGTCACCGGCCCGGAGACACCGCCGGCTGGCACGCCGGGTCACCGCCACCGTGGTGGCGGCGGCAGGCGTACTGGCCCTGGCGTCCTGCGGAAACTCCGAGCCACGGTCGCTGCTCGACGACATCGAGAGCGGCAGTGTCACCCTCGGCACCAAGTTCGATCAACCCGGCCTCGGCGAACGCACCCCGGAGAAGGAGTTCGTCGGCATGGACGTCGACGTCTCCCGCTACGTCATCGAGTTCATCGCGGACAAGCACGGCTGGGACGTACCGGACATGGAATGGCGTGAGACCCCCTCGTCGCAGCGAGAGACCCTGATCAACAACGGCGAGGTCAACATGATCGCCGCGAGTTACTCCATCAACGCCGGCAGGTTGGCCGCCGTCGACTTCGCCGGCCCCTACATGGTCACCCACCAGGGGCTGCTGATCGAGGCGAAGACCGGCATCACCGGCCTGGCCGACGTCAAGGACGGGATGCGCCTGTGCTCGGTCTCCGGCTCCACTCCCGCCCAGAAGGTCAAGGAGGCCCTCCCCGGAGTCCAGCTCCAGGAGTTCGACACCTACGCCGCCTGCGCCGAGGGCGTCAAACAGGGCGTCGTCGATGCCCTGACCACGGACGCGACGATCCTCGCAGGCTTCGCAGAGCGCTACAGAGAGCGCTACAACGATGATTTCCGGGTCATCCAGCTGCAGAACCCGGACGGGTCGTTCTGGACCGACGAACACTACGGCATCGGCCTGCCCAAGGGCGACGGTACCGACCGTGAGGCCGTCAACGAGGCGTTGGAGGAGATGTACGCCTCCGGGGCCTTCGAACAGATCGTCAAGGACAACCTCGGAGAGGACTTCGAGATCGGGCCGAAGCCCGACATCGGCGACCTCTCCTTCACAGAAGACTAGAACCACAACTGAAAGGAAGGAGGTACCGACATGAATCCCGATCTCTGGGCCGAGATGGGCCCGCAACTGCTCCCGGTCTTCTGGGTGACCATCAAGCTCACCTTCTGGTCTGCCCTTGGTGCGATGATCCTCGGCACGATCCTCACCGCGATGCGTGTCTGTCCCGTCGGCATCCTGCGTACCGTCGCAACCGCCTACATCAACACCGTGCGCAACACTCCCCTGACACTCATCGCCCTGCTGATGTCTTTGGGGCTGTACTACCAGCTGAACCTTCTGCTGGCCTCGAATTCCAGCGAGAGCTTCATCGAGCAGCAGAACTTCCGTCTGGCGGTGCTGGCGTTCATCCTCTACACCTCGACCTTCGTGGCCGAGTCCCTGCGGTCCGGCATCAACACGGTGCCCTTCGGCCAGGCTGAGGCCGCGCGCTCCCTGGGTCTCAGCTTCACCCAGAACTTCCGGCACGTGGTCTTCCCCCAGGCATTCCGGGGCGCCATCGTACCGCTGGGTAACACGTTGATCGCACTAATCAAGAACACGACCATCGCTTCGGTCATCGGCGTGGGTGAAGCATCCCTGCTGATGAAGACCATGACGGAGAACTACGCCAGTGACCTGCTCATCATCTTCGCCGTCATCGCCGCCGGCTTCATCATCCTCACCCTGCCGACCGGACTCCTGTTCGGCTGGGCAGGCAAGCGTTGGACGGTGAAGCGCTGATGTCGACCCGAGCCACAGTTCTCTATGACACCCCCGGCCCCAAGGCGGTCCGGTTCAACCGGATCCTCACCGTTGCCACGGTCATCGTCCTCCTTCTGATCCTGGCCTCCGTGCTGTGGAAACTGGGCGACGGCGGGCAGCTGGACAAGGACAAGTGGGAGGTCTTCTTCTACTCGACCACGTGGACGACCTACATTCTCCCGGGGCTGCTGAACACCATCCTCGCCGCGGTCTTCTCGATCGTTCTCGCGCTGGTCATCGGCGCGGTACTCGGCATCGGACGCCTGTCGACCGTGCGCGCAGTGCGGTGGATCTGCGGCATCATCGTCGAGTTCTTCCGTGCCATCCCCGTGCTGGTGCTGATGCTGTTCGCGTACGCCTTGTTCGGTCTGTACGCGGTATTCCCCTCGTCGATGATGGGATTCGCGGCCGTGGTCTTCGCGTTGACGATGTACAACGGTTCAGTCATCGCCGAGGTGCTGCGCTCCGGCATCGAGTCGTTGCCCAAGGGGCAGTCCGAGGCTGCGTCGGCGCTCGGCCTGTCCTGGGGACAGACGATGCGGAAGATCCTGCTGCCCCAGGCTGTTGCCGCGATGCTGCCTGCCATCGTGTCGCAGATGGTCATCGCGTTGAAGGACTCCGCGCTGGGCTACATGATCGGCTTTGTCGAGGTGGTGCGCTCCGGCCGCCAGCTCGGCGAGTTCTACGGGGCGATGCTGCCGGCCCTTCTGGTCACGGCGGCGATCATGATCCTGATCAACTTCGGGCTGTCGAAGCTGGCCGAGAGGATCGAACATCAGCTGCGTGCCGGTCGCGCCCGACGGAACATCGCGGCGAAGGTCCCCCACCAGAAGGACCAGGGGATCGACACCAAGGACACCGTGAATGTCGACTGGCATGCCGAGGGGCACAAGGACCTCAGGTCCACGGCCGACTAGGTGTCAGCGGTGCCGGGGTCTCATTCCCCGAGTTCCTCGATCCTGTGGTCGAGGGCCTCGCGGGCCAGTGTGAGACTCCTCCCCTCCGGAAAGCCGCGCCGCGCCGCGACACCGACGATACGGCGTAGTGCCTTGTCGTATTCCCGGCGGTCGGCGGGGGGCCGGGACACCGTGCCCGCCTTCTTCTCGACCAGCGCCCGCAGAATCGCGTCCTGGTCGTCGGGGTCGACCTGGTCGAGGGCCTCGTCGATGATACGGGGTGCGACGCCTTTGTCACCGAGCTCGCGTCGGAGCACCGACACGGACTTGCGTTGGTTGTGCTGCCGCTGCCTGACCCATTCACGGGCGAACCGGGTGTCGTCGACCATCCCGTTGGCGATGCACCGTTCGACGACCACCTGCACCAGCCCGGCGTCTGCCGGCTCACCGTCCGGCCCCGTGGTCTCGGTCAGCCGACGGCGCAGTTCTTCGACCGACCGGTCTCGGTGGCTGATCAGCCGGGTGGCTCTGCTCTTCAGGGGGGCGAGGCGTTCCTCCAGCCGCTCGTCGATGAGTTCGCCGTCACCGTCGCCCCGTTGCACGGCGGCGATCGCCGCCTGCAGCTGCTCGATCGTGGCGGAGTTGTCCGCGCCGGATTCGGACATCAGTTCACTCCGCCTTAGTCGTCGTCCTCATCGTCGAAGGTCGGAACCACGCTGATCGGCACATTGTCGGGATCCTCGATGCCCGGCACGTCCATGACCTGGTCACCGTCCGTCGTCGCAGCGTCGGCGGCTGCACCTCCGGCGTAAGGCCCCACCTGCAGCGTACGCATGATGCTGTCCTCGATCTCGGCCGAGAGATCCGGGTTGCCCTTGAGGAACTCGCGTGCCTTCTCCTTGCCCTGACCGAGCTGATCACCCTTGTAGGTGTACCAGGAGCCGGACTTCTTCACGAGCCCGTTGTCGACGCCCAGGTCGATGATCGACCCCTCGCGCGAGACACCTTCCCCGTAGAGGATGTCGAACTCGGCGATCTTGAACGGCGGGGACACCTTGTTCTTCACGATCTTCATCTTGGTGCGGTTGCCGACCGCGTCCTGACCGTCCTTCAGGGTCTGGATGCGGCGGACATCACATCGTACGGAGGCGTAGAACTTCAGTGCCTTACCACCGGTCGTGGTCTCCGGGGAACCGAACATGACCCCGATCTTCTCGCGCAGCTGGTTGATGAAGATCGCGGTGGTCCCGGTCTGGTGCAGGGCCCCGGTCATCTTCCGCAGCGCCTGGCTCATCAGGCGTGCCTGGAGTCCGACGTGGCTGTCGCCCATGTCACCGTCGATCTCGGCCTTCGGGGTCAGGGCGGCCACGGAGTCGACCACGATGATGTCGATGGCACCGGAACGCACGAGCATGTCGGCGATCTCGAGCGCCTGCTCACCGGTGTCCGGCTGAGACACCAGGAGGTTGTCGGTGTCCACGCCGAGCTTCTTGGCGTAGTCCGGGTCCAGGGCATGCTCCGCGTCGACGAATGCGGCGATGCCACCGGCCTTCTGTGCTTCGGCGATGGCGTGCAGGGCCACCGTGGTCTTACCGGAGGACTCCGGACCATAGATCTCGACGACACGCCCGCGCGGGAAGCCACCGAGTCCCAACGCCACGTTGATCGCGATGTTGCCCGACGAGATGACCTGGATCGGAGGACGGTTGTCGTCGCCCAGGCGCATGACCGCCCCCTTGCCGAAGTCCTTCTCGATCTGGGACATCGCCAGATCAAGTGCCTTCTGGCGGTCAGCACCGGCGTTACCGGTCGTGCTCTTCTTCTTGGTGGCCATGTGCCCTCATCTCCGTTTTCGTTCTCGACACTGCCGGAACAGCAGCGCCCGTCAGTCTCCCCGTACAGAGAGACTCACCGGGACCTCCGGAGGTTCCCTCCGGACGTGGTCGGCATCGACGAGTATTTCTACCGTGCCGAGTGGACACACCAGACAATACACGAACCTGTGTTCGATAACAGTCGACACGCAGTCCGCGCGACCGCCCCGGCTGTCAGAGGTCCTCGCCCAACCGCCGTTCCGGCGGCACGTCGAAGTCGTCACACAGCGCCAGCCACACCTCCCTGAGGTTGTGCCCCTGCTCGACAAGCTCACCCGGGGTCGCGCCGAGGCCCGCCAGAACATGACTCCCGGCGATCCAGCTACCGAAGGAATCGCCGAACTCCCCGTGAACCAGTCGGTCGAACTCCGTGCGTCGCATGCCCACCACGCTAACAGACACCCCGGGCCGCGCAGATCTTGAACACCGTACAAGCTTCAGTCTAGAGTTCTTCACATGGTGAACTCATCGACCCTGACCCCGGCGACGTCCACGCGCCGGTCCACTGCCGCCGACATCGCACTGATGGCGACCTTTGCCGCGCTGATCATCGTGCTCGGCGCCGTGACGATCCCGGTCGGCGCCCTGGGGGTGCCGATCGTCCTGCAGAACATGGGTGTGGCGTTGACGGCCATGATCCTCGGGTGGAAACGAGGCGGTCTCGCCGTGGCCCTGTTCATCGCCGTCGGGTTTGTCGGAGTCCCCAACATGGCGGGCTGGAAACCCGCCCTCGCCGCCGTCGCCGGCCCGACTGTCGGATACGTCGTCGGGTACATCGTGTCCGCCGTCGTCATCGGGGCGATCGCCCAGCTGGCACCACGTCGGCACGCGGGGCGGGTCGGCGTGTTCGTCGCCGCCGGCCTCGTCGGAGTCTGCGTCCAGTACCTGTGCGGCAGCGTCGGGCTGGTACTCCGGACGGGCATGGACTTCGTCGGCGCACTCGTGTCGAACACCCCGTTCATTCCCGGCGACATCGTCAAGGTGGTCGTGGCCGCCCTGATCGCCGCCGCGGTCATCCGGGCGCTCCCCGACCTCCTCCCGTCGTCGGGCCGCGGCGAAGGACACACCGGGGTGACGCAGTGACGGTCAGCTTCCGTGACGCCTCGGTCACCGCCGACGGAACGACGATCCTGCACCCGGTGAGTCTGGAGCTGACCGAACAACGTATCAGCATCATCGGTGCCAACGGCTCAGGCAAGTCCACACTGATCCGGCTGATCAACGGCCTCACCACAGCGACATCCGGGTCCGTCGAGGTCGACGGCGTCCCGGTCGGACGCCGGGGGCGTCGGGTACGCGGATCGGTCGGGTTCCTGTTCTCCGACCCGGACAACCAGATCATCATGCCCAGCGTCGCCGAGGACGTCGCTTTCTCGCTACGCGGCACAGGCCTGAACCGTGCACAGATCAACGAGCAGGTCGCCACTGCCTTGGCGCGGGTGGGCCTGACTGGCAGGGAAGAGCAGTCTCCCCATCTGTTGTCCGGCGGTGAGAAGCAGATGCTCGCCCTGGCGTCGATCACGGCGTTGAGTCCGCAGGTCATCGTCGCCGACGAACCGTCCTGTCTCCTCGACCTGGTGAACCGGAACAGACTGAGAAGAACGCTGGACTCGCTGCCGCAGCAGGTCATCACCGTCACCCACGATCTGGAACTCGCCGCGGATGCCGACAGGACGATCTGCGTCGCCCGGGGCCGCATCGTCGACGACGGCCCCCCGGACACGGTGATCTCCGCCTACACACGCAGGATGAACGAGGCGACGGCATCGTGATCAGCCCGTCCCGCGTCCCCCTCGGCATCTACTTCCCCGGTACGTCACCGCTGCACCGCGCCGCCCCCGGACTCAAACTCAGCGTCCTCGGTGTGTTCCTCGTCGCCTCCGCGGTCGTGGTCGACACCTGGGTCGGCGGCTCGGTGTGTGTCGCACTGGTCGCAGCGGCCGCCCTGGTCGGAAGGATTCCTCCCCGCCTGATGCTGCGTCAGGTGGTCGGGGCGCTCCCCCTCCTCTTATTTCTGGGGCTCATGCTCTGGTGGCGGGCTGACGGGCACCAGGCGGTCACCATGATGCTGGTCCTGTTCGCGGCCGTCACCGGCGCCGTGACTCTCACACTGACGACCCGGGTCTCGGAACTCATGGACACCTTCGACCGGCTGTTGTCCCCGTTCGCCCGGGTCGGCCTCCCGGTCGACCAGGTCAGTCTGGCACTGACCCTGACCATCAGGTTGATTCCACTCCAGGTCCAGGCCGTCAACGAGGTACTCGACGCGCGACGCGCCCGCGGCAACCGGTCCGTCGGCCTGTCACTGACGGCCTTCGGTGTGCCCGTCGTCGTGAGGACGGTCCTGCGCGCCCGGGCGATCGCTGACGCACTCCGCGCCCGCGGCGCCGCCGACTGAGCCTGAAGCGGGCAACACGGGGCACGCGTTCGACTTCCACCCCGCCCATCACCGCGGTCACCGTGACCACGGTCTCCGAGGACTCGAACGACGCGTCACGCAACTCGACGAGCGCAGGTCATCCCGCGAGACGGCACTCCAGGTGGCTGCCGCGCGTTCGTCGAACTCTCCGACAACTCCGCCAGGACGCGTTCCCGGTCAGCCGCCGTCGCACGCAGCGTCGATGCCCCTTCTGCCCCGGGCTGCGGTCGTGTGGCGTCGCCAGGTGATGCAGCTTACCCCACCCGGAACCCGATGCCCCGGGTCCGTGCACCACCCGGGCGGCTACTCGCCCCGGAGCTCACGCATCTTCTGGGCGACAGCATCGTTGTTGACGGCCTGTGCCTGGGGCTGCGCCTGGTTGATGGCCTGCTGGGCGTTGCTGCCACCGCCCACCGCGTTCTGCCCGGCAGCGCCCGCCCCCATCTCCGCACGCAACTGCTCCAGCCGCGAGTGACCGGCCATCTGCACGCCTGCCTGCTCCACCTCGGCCATACGGCCCTGCACCGAGTTCTCCGCCAACTCAGCCTGCCCCAGGGCGTTGGAGTAACGACGTTCGATCTTCTCGCGGACCTGGTCGAGGTTGGGCGAGTCAGCGCTGGCGGCACGGTCCATCGACTGCAGCGACTCCGCGACCTTCTCCTGCATCTTCGCCTGCTCGAGCTGGCTGAGCAGCTTGGTCCGCTCGGAGACCTTCTGCTGAAGCTGCATGGAGTTACGTTCCACCGCCTTCTTCGCCTGGTCGGCCTGCTGAAGCGACTGGTCGTGCAGCTGCTTCATGTCCTCCACGGACTGTTCTGCGGTGACCAGCTGTGCAGCGAACGCCTCTGCCGCGTTCTCGTACTCGACGGCCTTCTGGTTGTCGCCCTCAGAACGTGCCTTGTCCGACAAGGTCAACGCCTGCTTGGTATTGGCCTGAAGCTTCTCGATCTCCGCGAGCTGGCGGTTCAGCTTCATCTCGAGCTGACGCTGGTTGCCGATGACCGCCGCCGCCTGCTGGGACAACTGACGGTGCTGGTTCTGCGCCTCGCGGATCGCCTGCTCGATCTGCACCTTCGGATCGGCGTTCTCCTCGATCTTCGAGTCGAACAGTGCCATGAGGTACTTCCAGGCCTTCGAGAACGGGTTTGCCATGAGTCTGAACGTCTCCTTCGGACGGGCGGTGCGATCGCAGAGTTGAGGTTAACCAGGAAAGTATATCAGTGGGAAACGACGGACACCGGTTCGACCGGAGTCGCGGCCGTCAGTTCGGCGGCAGCGGCGTCGAAGGCCATCATGGCGGCCGCCTCGATGATCACCTGGGACACCCTGATCCCCAGGGCCATGCAGACGCTGGCCAGGAGTTCGGAGGACACTTCCTTACGGCCCCGCTCGAGCTCCGAGAGGTACCCGGGGCTGACATTCGCGGCAACGGCAAGTTCCCGCAGTGTGCGGTGGGAGTCTTCGCGGAACCCGCGGAGCGTCGCCCCGAGTGCCTCACGCAACAGCGGTTCGGCGAGGGTCGTGGAGACCGCGTCGACTCCCGCCAGGTCGACGTCGGGTCGTTCTTTCTCGAGTACCGAAGTGTGCTTTGCCATCACCGTCTCCAACGGTTGGGGATCCCTTTTTGTTCCCGGTCAAGTTTAGACCACCCGCCGGGTGACCGCCGCGGGAGTGTCACGGAGTCGTCCTCCGGGCGGACCGGTCTAGTCCTCTCTAGTCCTCGGACACGGCGGCGAGCGCGTCCAGCGCATCGACGGTGTCGATGGCCAGGGAGAGCGCCCGGGCGGTCGTCGCCGCCCGGATCGCCGCCCGTCGATCCGGGTGGGAGGACGGCGGGTCCGTCGTCTCGGAGGCGTCGAGGGCCACCACATGGTCGACGGCGGCCTCACCGTCGCGGGACGGCGACCACACCGCGATGAAGACCTCACCCACCGGGTGTCCGTCCTGACTGTCCGGGCCGGCGACACCGGTGACCCCCAGACCGATGTCCGCCCCGCAGCGGGTCGCCGCACCCCGGGCGAGTGCACGGGCCACGTCCGGATCGACCGCACCCCGCGCATTGAGCAGGCCTTCGTCGACGCCGGCGAGAGTCGACTTGAGGTCGGTCGCGTAGACGATGAGCCCCCCGCGCAGCACCGCCGAGGCTCCCGGAACATCGGCGATGGTCGAGGCGACGCTCCCGGCGGTGAGAGACTCCGCCGTCGCCACCGTCACACCCGCCGATGTCGCGGCGGACACCAGTCGACGGGCGAGGATCCCGGAGAGGGACGGACCGGTGGACTCAGTCATCCGACCGGTTCCGGGAATCCAGCAGGTACTGCACTCCGGTGACCACGGTCACCAGGACAGCGACGCCCACGAGCGGGTAGGTGATCCAGTTGGTCCACTCAGGCAACGGCGCAATCACGAGAGCGATGGCCAGGGTCTGCAGCACGGTCTTGAGCTTGCCGCCCTTCGAGGCCGGGACAACCTTCCCCCGCCGGGCCAGGACCATCCGCCACACCGTGATACCGAGTTCGCGGAAGACGATGACCACAGTCACGGGCCACCACAGGTCGCCCAGGATGTTCAGCGACACCATCGCCGAAATCATCAACGCCTTGTCCGCGATCGGGTCGGCGAGCTTTCCGTAGTCGGTGATGACCTCGTACCGGCGGGCGAGGAACCCGTCCAGCTGGTCGGTCGCCATGAGCACGCAGAAAGCCACCAGCGACCACCAGCGCAGCGCACTGTCGAGATCCCTCTCCCCCGCCAACGGCCCGGCAGCGATCAGCAACCAGACGAAGACCGGGATCAGGACGATCCGGACCGTCGTCAGGACGTTGGGGAGGTTGAACCGGTGGACAGCGCGTCCGAAGGAGGACCGACGGGCGCCGGCGGGCGTGCCGTGGCCTCCGTGGTCGTTCGCGTCGCTGTTCTGCATCTCGTGCTGCGTCTGTTGCACCCTTCACATCCTACCCAGTGCCCCCGGAAGTTGGTGCACCGACGGTGGTCAGTTTCAGTCGCGGGAGCTCGCCTCGACCGACGACCCGTCAGCCGCACCGTCGCCGACGTGCTCCCCAGCGGCCTCCGCCCGGGCATCGCGCTTCGACTTCACCAGGCTGGCGATCACGGTCACGGTCAGCACACCCACGATGACGATGAGGGACACGACGGTCTCGACCTCAGGTGCCCCGAGCACCGGCTCACCACCGTTGATGAACGGCAGGCCGTTCTCGTGCAGGGCGTGCAGCACCAGCTTGACCCCGATGAAGGCCAGGATGATCCCCAGACCGTAGGGCAGGTACACCAACCGGTCCAGCAGCCCGTCCAGCAGGAAGTACATCTGACGCAGGCCAAGCAGGGCGAAGGCGTTGGTCGTGAACACGATGTACGGCTCCTGGGTGATGCCGTAGATCGCGGGAATGGAGTCGAGCGCGAACATGAGGTCCGTCATACCGATGGCCACGAGGCAGACCAGAAGCGGTGTCACGGCGCGCTTGCCGAGACGACGTACCAGGAGCTTGTCACCGCTGTAGTCGTCGGCGACAGGGACAGCCTTGTTGAGGACCTTGATCAGCTTCATGTCGCTGGGGTCCCGCGCCGGCTGGTCCGACAGCTCGTCACGGACCACGGTGTAGGCCGTCCACAACAACCAGATGCCGAAGATGTAGAAGATGTCCGACCACGCCTCGATGGCCGCGGCACCGAAGGCGATGAAGATACCCCGGAACACCAGCGCCAGGGCGATGCCGATGAGCAGGACCTTCTGCTGGTACTCGCGGGGCACCTTGAAGGTCCCCATGATGAGCGCGAAGATGAACAGATTGTCCACGCTCAGCGCCTTTTCGGTCACGTAGCCCGTGAAGAACTCGACACCGTGGGCGTGCGGGTCACCCGGTTCACCCCAGGTGAACCAGAGGAACACGCCGAAGGCACACGCGAGCCCGACGTAGAAGAGGCTCCACCAGGCGGATTCCTTGATGGAGGGAGCGTGGGGGGTGCGCACATGCGCGTAGAAATCGAAGATGAAGAACCCGGCGATCACCGCGATGGTGATGATCCAGGTGAGTGCGTTGACTTCCATGACTGGTCGAAACCTCCGGTCGGCTAGGTGGACCGGAGGTCTCCCCCACCACCGGAGTTCGTCCTGGTGGCCGGCACGACCGGGGACCGATGACGGTCGCCGTGTTGACGATCAGTGCCGCGGGCGGGGTACTCCCCTCCTGACTCTTCAGGACTCTACCAGAACGCCACTAGAATGCGCCCGTCGTGTGGGAGGGGTCGGCTCTGACGACACGGGTGTCCTGCTCACCGACGACGGGAATCTCGCCGGTCGGATCACTGTCCTGCCCCGCGTACCCTCCGTCGTGGGTGTCGTCGTACCCACTGCCGTAACCACCGTCGGCACCGTCGTCGTAGACGTCGCCGCTGTCGGGCTCCGCCCCCGGGGCGTCCTTCGGTGCCTCAGCCGGGTCAGCGCCCTTGAGCATCCAGATGATGGTGTCCAACTCCTCGGGCTTGACCAGCACATCGCGCGCCTTCGACCCCTCGGACGGGCCGACCACACCGTGGGTCTCCATGAGGTCCATCAGGCGTCCCGCCTTGGCGAACCCGATACGCAGCTTCCGTTGCAGCATCGAGGTCGAGCCGAACTGGCTGGTGACCACGAGTTCCACGGCCTGCAGCAGATCCTCCAGGTCGTTGCCGATGTCCGGGTCGATGTCCTTCTTGGCCTCGGCGGCCTTGTCCTCGGTCACACCGTCGGTGTAGTCGGGTTCCGCCTGGTCCTTGGCCGCGTCAACAACCGCCTGGACCTCTTCGTCGGTGACGAAGGCACCCTGCATGCGCAAGGGCTTGCCGGCACCCTGGGGGATGAACAGGCCGTCACCCATACCGATGAGCTTCTCCGCACCACCCTGGTCGAGGATGACCCTCGAGTCGGTCAGGGAGGACGTCGCGAACGCCAGCCGGGACGGGACGTTGGTCTTGATCAGCCCCGTGACCACGTCCACCGACGGACGCTGGGTGGCCAGGACGAGGTGGATACCCGCGGCACGCGCCTTCTGGGTGATCCGCACGATGGCGTCCTCGATCTCCTTGGGTGCGGTCATCATGAGATCGGCGAGCTCGTCGACCACACAGACGATGTAGGGGTACGGACGGTACTCCCGTTCGGACCCGGCCGGGGTGGTGATCTCCCCGGACTTGACCTTCCGGTTGAAGTCCTTGATATGGCGCACGCGGGTGGACTTCATGTCCATGTAGCGCTGTTCCATCTCCTCGACCAGCCAGGTCAACGCCGCGGCAGCCTTCTTCGGCTGCGTGATGATCGGGGTGACCAGGTGGGGGATGCCCTCGTAGGGGGTCAGCTCCACCATCTTCGGGTCGATGAGGATCAGCCGGACGTCTTCGGGCGTGGCCCGAGTGAGCACCGACACCAGCAGGGAGTTGACGAAGGCGGACTTACCCGAACCGGTCGAACCGGCGACCAGCAGGTGCGGCATCTTCTGGATCGAATGGGCCACGAAGGTGCCCTCGATGTCCTTGCCGAGGCCGATGAGCATCGGATCGGGTTCGCTGCTCACGTTCGGGGCGTTCAGGACGTCGCCGAGACGCACCATCTCACGGTCGCTGTTGGGGACCTCGATTCCCACAGCGGATTTGCCCGGAATCGGGGTGAGCAACCGGACGTTGTCGGTCGCCGCCGCATAGGCGAGGTTCGACTGCAGGTTGGTGATCTTCGAGACTTTCACACCGGGCCCGAGTTCGATCTCGTACCGGGTCACCGTCGGCCCGCGGGAGAACCCCGTGACCTGCGCGTCGATCTTGAACTCCTCGAAGACGTCGGTGATTGCCTCGATCATGCGGTCGTTGGCGGCACTGTGGGTCTTCGCCACCTCTCCCGGGACCAGAAGTTCGGTCGACGGCAGCAGGTACTCGGCGGAGGTGACGTCACCGGCCGTCCGGACCGATCCGCCGTCGGAGGCGTCCGGTGTCGGGTCCTCGTCCGGCACCGCGGGGGTCGGCGCTGCGGAGCCGGAGCGTGCGAGGATCCGCCGTCGGGTCTCCTCCCTCTCGTCCGTGGCGCTCCGCGCCTCCTGCTCAGTCGTCCGGGCAGGTGCCGCCGCGCTCGCGGCCACCGCAGACGGTGCGGCTGCCCCGGCACCAGGCACGGCCGATGCCGCCGGAGAAGCGAGCAGATCGTCGTCGATGCCTGTCGCTGCGTCGGATGCCCGTCGCGGTGATCGGGCTGACGGTGACGCGGGGGCCGAGGGGGTCGCCCGTGTCGCTGACGTCGTGGTGGCCGCGCTGTCGTCCACCGTCGGCGCATCGAGGTCGTCCTCGACGGGCGTCGGCGTGGACTCTCCCCGGAACACCAGGGTTGCGTGGTCGTCCTCCCGGGGATCCACAGGGTAGTTGTCCATCGGGCTCGTCGCCCGTGTGGGACGAGAAGGTCGCGGGGCCGGCCGGTCACCGGCGACTTCCGTGCTCCGCCGCCCGCGGCTCGTCGCCCGCGGCGCCCGGTCCTGCCTCACCGCGTCGTCGAGCTCACGGTCCACCGAGGCGTACTCGTCGTACTCGCCGCTCTCGTCATAGCCGTCGTACTCACCGTAGTCCGACAGATCGCCGTGCCTGCCGTCACCGCGACGTGCGCGCGCACGGTAGCCCAACCATCCCGCGAGCGAGGACACCAGTTGCCGGACGGTCATCCCGGTGAGTTGGAGCGCCCCGTAGACGATCACCATCAGCAGCAGCGGGACCGCAACGTACTCGCTGAACCCCACCGCCATCGGCGTGCCGATGAACTGGCCGACGATGCCACCCGCGGACGCACGTCCGTCCACCTCCGACGGTTGCCCGGCGAAGATGTGGATCATGCCCAACACGGCGAGAACCACGATCCCCACCCCGATGCCGAGCCGTAGCCGCGAACGCTGGGTGGTGTCGACACCGACCATCAGGATCCATGCGGTCGCCGCCAGCACCACCGGCACCAGCAGCGCTGCGGCGCCGATGACGTAGGTCAACACGAAGTCGATGCCTGCACCCACCGCACCACCGACGCCGAACCAGGACGTTCCGGCGACGACCAGAGCGAGGGCGAGTGCTCCCAGGGCCGCTCCGTCAGAGTGTCCGCCGACACGCACGCGGGAGCCACCGGCGGTACTGTCGTCGGTCTCCTGCTGTCCGGCGTCGTCCGTCACCGCGGCGTCGTCCACGTTCCTGGTCGCTCCTTTCGCCGTCGAACGGCGGTTCTTCTTCGAGTCACTGGCACGGTCCAGGACAGTGGTGGGCAACTCGTCCACGTCGTCGTAGCCGGACGCCGCAGCTGCCCTGTTGTCCGGTGCGCCCGGGCCGTCCGGCGCATCCGGCACCCTCACCGACAGCTTCCGTGCCAGTCCTCCGATACCACGGGAGAACCCGCCGACCATGGATCCGACAGAGGAACCGACGGCACCGAACGCTCCACCGGTACGTTCAAAGTCCGTCGTATCGTAGGACGGTGCACGACGTGCACGGGCTGCGGCGGCTGGAGTCTTCGCCGAGGTCCCCGTCGACGGTCGGGACGATCGCCCAGTGGAGCGCCGGGACGGAGCCCCGGGAGAGTTACGCGTGCGACTGGTCGTTGACATGCGCGCCAGTCTATCCCGCCGACCCCACCAATAACAGTCGCAACACGCGTCACAGCAGTGACACGCACGACATCCCCGGCTACAGGCTGACTCTGCGGACCTGGTCCTCGTCACCCTCCACGGTCACGTCGCAGTCCTTGATCCGTCCGTAAATCCACAGGAGAAGCTCGCCGGCGTCACCGGTGACGGTCACTCCCGGAGCGGTGTTCCCCAGTGTCACGGACTCCCCGCTCCCGTCGGTCCGTACCAGGGTGACAGCAACCCCGGAACCCCGGATAAGCCCGCGCGCCATCTGCCTGACCGCACCCCACAGGGTGTCCCGGGTAGCTTGCGGGAGATCCCGGGGCTCCCACTCCCCTCCCCCACGGCGGACGTCCTCATGGTGCACGAAATTCTCGCCGAGGTTGATGAACCGGTCGCCCAGCCGCATCGGGTTCCAGACCGGCGGGCCGGCGCGGTAGTACTCCACCAGCCGACCGTAGTCACGACCGGCGTAGCTCCGAGTCAGTGACTCGAGGTGGCCTTCCAACGGGGCCAGGAACATCCCCGCCATCGCATCGGGACGGTACTCACGCAGCACCAGGTGAATCGCCATGTCACGCGTCATCCACCCCTCGCACAAGGTGGGTTCGTCCGGCCCCAGAGACAGCAGAAGGTCCGCCAGTGCCTGGCGTTCATCGTGAGAGACAGTCATGTCTCCCGATGCTACGCCGGGCCCTGGCGGACCGTCAGCAGTCGGCCTGATCCGTCACAGGGAAGGAACGTGGTCCTCCGGGTCGAGCTCTTCAACGATCTCGCTGGTCATCGGGACCACGGTCGGCACGATGAACGGCTCACGCTTCCACTTGTCCTTGACGAACTTGGCGACCTTGCGACGCAGGGTCTGTGCCATCCGGTAGGGGTCGCTCTCGCCCTGACCGGACTGGTCCAGCATGACGTTGTCGACGAGTTCGGCGACCTGGCGCATCATGTCCTTGGACGCGTCCGAGAAGCCACGGGCCTGGACCTGCGGATCCTCCAACGGGCGACCGGTGCGGTTGTCGATGACGACCGTCACCGAGATCAGACCGCCCTCGGACATCGCGGTGCGGTCCTCGAGCTCCTCGGCTCCCACGTCGCCCATGGTGACGCCGTCGACGTAGAGGTTGCCGACCGGGATCTGCCCGACCACGGAGGCCTGGCCGTTGGCGAGATCGACGACGACGCCGTTCTGCGCCAGCACGGTGTGGTCACGCGCGACGCCGGTGGAGATCGCCAGCTCGCGGTTGGCGCGCAGGTGACGCCACTCACCGTGCACCGGCATGGCGTTGCGCGGGCGGGCGGCGTTGTAGAGGAACAGCAGTTCGCCGGAGTAGCCGTGACCGGAGGTGTGCACCATCGCGTCCTTGCCGGTGATGACCTCGGCGCCGATCTGGGACAGCATGTTGATCACACCGAACACCGCCTCCTCGTTGCCGGGGACCAGCGACGACGACAGGACGATCAAATCGCCGGGGCGCACCGTGATCTGACGGTGCTCACGGCGGGCCATGCGCGACAGTGCGGCCATCGGCTCGCCCTGGGTACCCGTGGTGATCAGGACGACCTTGTGCGGCGCCATGCGGCTGGCCTCGTCCATCGAGACGATCGTGCCGCGCGGGGCGGTCAGCAGGCCGAGGCGCTCGGCGATCTCCATGTTGCGGATCATCGAACGACCGTTGAAGGCGACCTTGCGACCGGCGGCCACAGCGGCGTCGACGGCCATCTGCACGCGGGCGACGTTCGAGGCGAAGGACGCGATGATCACGCGCTGCTTGGCCTCGGTCACGATCCGGCGGAGGTTCGGTCCGATCGCGGCCTCCGACGGCGATACACCCGGGGTCGTGGCATTGGTCGAATCGCACAGGAAGAGGTCGATGCCTTCGTCGCCGAACCGCGACAGGGCCGGGAGATCCGTCGGCCGACCGTCTGCCGGGGTCTGGTCCAGCTTGACGTCACCGGTGTGCACGACGAGACCGGCACCGGTCTTCAGGGCGATGCCGAGGCACTCCGGGATGGAGTGGCCGACGTTGAAGAAACGGATGTCGAACGGTCCACGGCTCTCGTGGGACGTGTCGTCGACCTCGATGAGCTTCGGGCGCAGGCGGTGCTCCTGGCACTTCGCGGCGATCAGTGCGCAGGTGAAGCGCGAGCCGATGATCGGGATGTCCGCGCGCTGCTTGAGCAGCCACGGGATGGCGCCGATGTGGTCCTCGTGTCCGTGGGTGACCACCAGGGCCTCCACCCGGTCCCACTTGTCGTCCAGGTAGGAGAAGTCAGGCAGGATCAGGTCCACGCCGGGCTCACCGGAGGACGGGAAGAGCACGCCGCAGTCGATGATGATGATGCGGTTGTGGTACTCGAAGACCGTCATGTTGCGGCCGATCTCGGAGATACCGCCCAGGGCGATGATCCGCAGACCGTCCTTGGGGGCCTTCGGCGGCTTCGGGAGCCGCTGGGTGAGGTCGGCTCCCTGCATGGTCTGCACGGCATTGCGGCGACGGTCACCGCCGCCCTGGTTGCTGCGGTTGCCGCGGTTGCTGTTCCCACCCTGGTTGCCCTGGTTGCCCTGGTTGCGACCACCACGGTTACGGCTGTTGCCGGAGTTGTTGCCGTTGCCGCCGTTGTTGCCACGACCGCGGGACCGGCGCGACCGGGAACGGTTGCCGTTCCCGGCGTTGTTGCCGGAGCCCTTGTCAGCATTTTTGCCGGCGCCCGATTCTGCTGCGGTGTCCTCCGCACCGGAGGTACCGGCGCTCTCCGGGACCTGCTGCGCTTCGGAGGCTGCGGCGCTGGCCTGCCCGCCGTCGTTGAAGGTGGCGGTCACGTCCGCGGCGCTGGTGTCGGCGCTCGGCGGCGCCGCCTTCCGGGTCACCTTGCGTGCCCGGGAACGGTTCTCAGTCATAGTGTCCTTATACTCCTGCGAGTCGCAGGTCTTCTGCCAGTCGGTCGATCTCGTCCGACGTGGGTTCGATGATGGGCAGGCGCGGGGCGCCCACCTCAATTCCTTGAAGTGTGAGTGCCGCCTTGGCAAATGCCACGCCACCGAGCCGGGCCTGTGCCCGGGTCAGCGGAATCAGGCGGTTGGCGATCGACCGTGCGCCGGTGATGTCACCGGCGTCGACGGCGTCGCGGAGTGCGCGCAGCTGCGGGGCCGCGACATGTCCGATAACGGAGATCATGCCGGTGGCACCGACAGCCAACCACGGCACGTTCAACGGGTCATCCCCGGAGTACCACGCGAGTTCCGTCTCCTCCATTAGCTGCATCGCAGCGGGGAGGTCGCCCTTGGCGTCCTTGACGGCCCGGATGTTCGGGTGGTCAGCGAGCCGACGGAGAGTGTCAGACTCGATCGGAACGACCGACCGGGACGGAATGTCGTAGAGGCAGATCGGGGTGTCCACCGCATCCGCCACAGTGGTGAAATGCCGGTAGAGCCCTTCCTGACTCGGTCGGGAGTAGTACGGGGTGACCACGAGCAGGCCGTCCGCACCGGCGGCAGCCGATGCTTTCGACAGCTCCACGGATTCCGCGGTGCTGTAGGTACCGCTGCCGGCGACGAGAGTGACCTTGTCACCGAGCTCCGCGCGGACCGCCTTGAGCAGGTCGATCTTCTCTGAGGGACGGACCGTGGGCGATTCACCCGTGGTGCCGCTCAGAACAAGAGCGTCGCAACCCTGGTCCACCAGGTGTCCCGCCAGGGATACACCGGCGTCCAGGTCGATGCTGCCGTCCTTCGTGAAGGGCGTCACCATCGCCACAGAGACCGTGCCGAAGAACTCGGCTCCTCTTGTCGCTGTCATACCTGTGCTCATGTCAGCATAGGTTACCGCCCACGGACCCTGATGTGTACCAGGACCCCCGTCGACGCGCCGGAGGAGTCAGATGTCCGCGACGTAAGGGCTGGTCGCCATCATGGTGCCGTCGCGCAGTTCGGTGACCGTGAAATCGTCGAAGATCTCCGGGCTGACCCCGCGGAGCAGGCCGAGGCAGGTCACCGCGACACGTCGGATCTCCGGGTCGGCGTGCTCGGCGGCCCGCATCCCGATGAAGTGACGCCACGAGCGCATGTTGCCCGTCATCACGAACCGGGTCTCGGTGGCGTTCGGCAGCACCGCCCGCGCCGCCTGCCGCGACTGCTTGGCGCGCAGGACCGAGTTCGCCTCGGCGCCCGACCGTGCCTCCAGGGCCTCCAGCAACTCCTCGTAGGCGTCCCGCGCCACGTCCGTGGCGTGGAGCAGCAGCTCGGCGATCTCCGGGTCTGCGGCGACGGCGTCGGGGACCACGATCTCCGACTGTCCCGGTGGCACATAGCGCTGGGACAGCTGGCTGAAGGAGAAATGGCGGTGCCGCATGATCTCATGGGCGCACGACCGCGACACGCCCCGCAGGTAGACCCCTGCCGAGGCGTGTTCGAGGAGACTGAGGTGACCGACGTCGAGGATGTGCCGGACATAGGCGTCGTTGTCCGCGGTGTGCGGATTGGGACGGTCCCAGGTCTCGTAGCAGGCCCGACCGGCGAACTCGACGAGGTTCGAGGCGTCGCCGCCCACCGGCGAGGGCTCCCACGGGACGTCGTCCGGAGGCAGGAACGTCGTCTGGGAGATCAGTCGGGCGGAGAACGAGGACGTGGCGGGCATCGGCGTCCTACTCCGCCGGGGTGCCGAGGGTGTCGAGCCCGAGGAACTTCTCCAGGCCGACCGTCAGCCCCGGTGCGGACGCGATCTTGTCGACGCCCAGCAGCACGCCCGGAACGAAGGACTCCCGGTCGTAGGAATCCTGCTTGATGGTCAGGGTCTGACCCGCCGCCCCGAAGATCACCTGCTCGTGGGCGACCATCCCGGTCATCCGCACGGCGTGCACCGGGACACCGTCGACATCGGCGCCCCGGGCGCCGTCGAGTGACTGGTCGGTGGCGTCGGGCTGTGCGCCGAGCCCCGCCGCCCGGCGTGCGCGGGCGATGCCCTCGGCGGTGTGCACCGCCGTTCCGGACGGTGCGTCCTTCTTGTTGGGGTGGTGCAGCTCGATGACCTCGGCCGAGTCGAAGTACGGCGCGGCGATCTCGGCGAGCTTCATGGTGAGCACCGCGGAGATGGCGAAGTTCGGTGCCACGAGTACACCGGTCGACGGGCTGTCCGCGAGCCAGCCGCGCACGGTGTCGTAACGCTCCGGTGTCCATCCGGTCGTGCCGACCACGGCGTGGATGCCGTGGGAGACGCAGAACTCCAGGTTGCCCATGACGGCGTCGGGGACGGTGAAGTCGACCACGACATCGGTTCCGCTGTCGACCAGCGCGGTGAGGTCGTCACCGTGGTCGAGGGCTGCGGACAGTTCGAGTCCGTCCGTCTTCTCCACCGCGGCGACGACGGCCGTGCCGACCCTGCCGTGCGCTCCGAGGACTCCGACCTTCGTCATGTGCATCTACTCCTGAATCATTCCGGTGGTGGGGCGACTGCCGGCGCGCGGCAGGGGGTGGTCGTCGGACGTCAGCTGGCGTCGACGAGGACCAGCGAGATCTTCCCGCGGTTGTCGATGTCGGCGATCTCGACCTCGAGTGACTGACCCACTGAGACCTCGTCCTCGACCTTCTCGACCCGGCGGTCGCCGCCGAGGTTCGAGATGTGGATCAGGCCGTCGCGGCCCGGCAGCAGCGAGACGAACGCGCCGAACGCGGTGGTCTTCACCACGGTGCCCAGGTAGCGGTCGCCGACCTTCGGCAGCTGCGGGTTGGCGATGGAATTCACCTTGTCCACCGCCGCCTCCGCCGCTTTGCCGTCCGCGGCGGAGATGAACACGGTGCCGTCGTCCTCGATGGAGATGTTGGCACCTGTCTCCTCGGTGATCTGGTTGATCGTCTTGCCCTTCGGGCCGATGAGCTCACCGATCTTGTTCTGCGGGACGGTGACGGTGGTGATGCGCGGGGCGAACTCGCTCATCTCCTCCGGGCCGGCGACGGCCTCGCCCATCGTGGAGAGGATCTCCAGGCGGGCGCCGCGTGCCTGTGCCAGCGCGTCGACCAGGACCTCGGTGGGGATGCCGTCGACCTTCGTGTCCAGCTGCAGGGCGGTGACGTAGTCGGCGGTGCCGGCGACCTTGAAGTCCATGTCACCGAAGGCGTCCTCCGCACCGAGGATGTCGGTCAGGGTGACGTAGCTTTCCTTGCCGTCGACCTCACCGGTGACCAGGCCCATGGCGATACCTGCCACCGGGGCCTTGAGCGGGACACCCGCGTTGTACAACGACAACGTGGAGGCACACACCGAGCCCATGGAGGTGGAGCCGTTGGAGCTCAACGCCTCCGAAACCTGGCGGATGGTGTAGGGGAACTCGTCGCGGGAGGGGATCACCGGCAGCAGGGCGCGCTCGGCGAGAGCACCGTGGCCGATCTCGCGCCGCTTCGGGGAGCCGACGCGTCCGGTCTCGCCGGTGGAGTACGGCGGGAAGTTGTAGTGGTGGATGTAGCGCTTGGAGTCCACCGGGCCGAGGCTGTCGATGGTCTGCTCCATCTTGAGCATGTCCAGGGTAGTCACACCGAGGATCTGGGTCTCGCCACGCTCGAAGAGTGCGGAGCCGTGGGCACGGGGCACCAGGTCGATCATCACGCCGAGGTCGCGGATGGCGGTCGCGTCGCGACCGTCGATGCGGAAACCGTCGGTGAGGATGCGCGAACGCACCAGCTGGCGGGTGACCTCGTTGTGGGCGTTACGGATCTCGGCGGCACGCCCCTCGAACTGTGCCTCCAGGGCCTCCACGGTCGCCGCCATGTCCTCGGACAGGGCCTCGTCACGCTCGGCCTTGTCGGCGACGGACATGATGTCGGCCAACCGGTCGGCGGACTCGGACTCGACCGCGGCGAACACGTCCTCACCGAACGGCGGGAAGAGCTCGAAGGCGCGCGCCTGCGCGTCGACGGCGGAGGCCAGCGCGGCCTGGGCACCGCAGAGCTCGGCGATGAACGGGCGGGCGGCGTCGATGCCCTGGGCGACAACGGACTCCGTCGGAGCCGGCGCCCCCTCGGCAACGCGCTGGACCACCGTGTCGGTGGCCCCTGCCTCGACCATCATGATGGCGACGTTCTCGCCGGGGGCGGGCTTGCGGCGGCTCCGGCCCTTGCGGACCGGCTCGACGACGCGACCGGCGACGACGAGCTCGAACACGGCCTGTTCCTGCTGCTGGCGGGTCGGGAACGCCACCCACTGCCCCTCTGGGTGGCCCTCGTCGACGACGAGCGCCATGCGGACACCGCCGACCGGACCCGAGACCGGCAGACCGGAGAGCTGGGTCGATGCCGAGGCGGCGTTGATGGCCACCACGTCGTACATGTCGTCGGGGTCCATGGACATCACCGTCACCACGACCTGGACCTCGTTGCGGATCCCCTTGGCGAAGGTCGGGCGCAGCGGACGGTCGATCAGACGGCAGGCCAGGACGGCCTCGGAGCCGGGACGGCCTTCGCGACGGAAGAAGCTCCCGGGGATACGGCCGGCAGCGTACATCCGCTCCTCGACGTCCACGGTGAGCGGGAAGAAGTCGAGGTTCTCCTTCGGCTTCTTCGACGCCGTGGTCGTCGACAGCATCATCGTGTCGTCGTCGAGGTAGGCGGTGACGGCACCGTCCGCCTGGCGTGCCAGCAGGCCGGTCTCGAAGGAGACGGTACGGGTACCGAAGTCACCGTTGTCGATGGTGGCGGTGGACTCCCAGATACCGGACTCGGCGTCGATGAGTTCAGCCTTGTGCGTCGGGGCCGGAGCGGTGGCCGCGGGAGCCTTCGTGGGTGCCGCCTTCTGGGCCGGAGCCTTCTTGGCGGGGGCCTTCTTCGCCGCCGTCTTCTTGGCGGGGGCCTTCGTCGTGGTGGCCTGGTCAGCGGACTTGGCGGCGGCCTTCTTCGCCGGAGCCTTCGATGCCGCCGTCTTCTTGGCCGGGGCCTTCTTCGCGGGGGTCTTCTTCGCCGCCGTCTTCTTGGCCGGGGCCTTCGTCGTGGCCTGGGCGTCGTTCTCGTTCTGCGGGGTCACGTTAGTGTGTGCACCTTCTGCGTCTTTGTGTTCCCGGTGCCGATCATCGGTGTCGACGGTGGGAGCGGATTCTCGTGTTCCGGACTGTTCCGGACTTTTTCTGACATTCTCGGACAATTACCGCAGATCATGCTACACCATCCGGGTGACATGGCGCCGCCGGACACGAAAAACCCCGCGGGGCCGTCGACGGACGGTCTCGCGGGGTACCTCGGCGACGTCGTTAGCGACGCAGGCCGAGACGCTCGATCAGGGAACGGTAGCGCTCGACGTTGTTCTCCTGCAGGTACTTCAGCAGGCGCTTGCGACGGCCGACGAGCAGCAGCAGGCCACGACGGGAGTGGTGGTCGTGCTTGTGGAACTTGAGGTGCTCGGTCAGCTGACGGATACGCACCGTCATCAGTGCGACCTGTGCCTCGGGCGATCCGGTGTCGGTCTCGTGGACACCGAACTCCTTGAGGGTGTCGGCCTTCTGGTCCTTGGTCAGAGCCATGTGATTCTCCTGATGGTTGTTTCAGTCCGCGCGAAAAATGGGGGACGCGGCACCCGGAGATGCCGGTCGTCGTGACTACCGCGAACCACAGTCACAGACCGGATGACACTATCATCCCCGGTCCCGCGGCACCAAGCGCCGGGTGGCCGCGACGTCGTTGCCGATGGCCTCGACGAGTTCATCGAGCCCGTCGTAGCTCTCCATCCCCCGGATGTGGTCGATGAAGCTGACGGTGACTTTCCGACCGTAGAGGTCGGCGTCATGGTCGAGGACGAAGGCCTCCACACTACGGGTCTCGTCGCCGAAGGTGGGGTTGGTGCCGACCGAGATCGCCGCGGGCATGTGCACGTCCACCGGCATATCCCCGACCGTCGAGCCGACGGGGTCCTTGTGGGTGGGAAGAATACGGAGGTCACCGGCGTAGACCCCGTCGGCGGGCAACGCCTGACTGTCGGGGAAGTACAGGTTCGCCGTCGGGAAGCCCAGTGCCGCCCCTCCCCGACCTGCCCCGCGGGTGACGACGCCACGGACGGTGAAGTTCCGTCCGATCGCACCCGCCGCAGCGGCGACGTCACCGTGGGCGAGCCGGTCCCGGATCCAGGACGAGCACACCGTGTGGGCGGACGCCCCCTCGCCGTCCTGCAGCAGCCCGTGGACGGTGACGTCCACACCGTGGCGCCGGCCCAGTTGTTTCATCGTCTCCGCGGTGCCCGACGCCCCGCTGCCGAAGGTGAAGTTGTCCCCGACGACGACGGCCTTCGCCTTGAAACGGTCGAGGATGACCTTCCGGAAGTACTCCTCGGGGCTCCACGAGATGATCTCGTCGTCGAAGGCGACCACGACCATGGCGTCGATGCCGTAGCGTGCCGCACTCACCGCGCGCTGCTCGACCGTCGCCAGCAGCGGGGGGACACTCTTCGGCAGGAAGATCACCGTGGGGTGCGGGTCGAAAGTCATCATCAGTGCGGGGACACCGAGCTGGCGCGCCTTCGTCACGGCGGTGTCGATCAACGTCTGGTGCCCGCGGTGCACGCCGTCGAAGACACCGATGGTCACCACACTTCCCTGAAGGTCGGCGGGAACCTCGTCGAGTCCGTTCCAGATATCCACGGACACCACACTACGACACTTCACCCGACCACCTAGACTGTGCTCCATGTCTGGAAGAGAACGTGCCGGCGGCGACGCCGACGGAATCATCGCCCGGTCCGGCCTCGTCATCGTCGACAAGCCCGCCGGGATGACCAGTCACGACGTGGTTTCGCGGTGCCGCCGCATCTTCGGCACGCGTCGGGTGGGCCACTCGGGGACACTGGACCCGATGGCCACCGGTGTGCTGGTCGTCGGCATCGAGCGGGGCACGAAGTTCCTGGCCCACGTCGTGACCCACGACAAGCGCTACGAGGCCACCGTACGTTTCGGCGCGGCCACGGTGACCGACGACGTCGAGGGCGAGGTCCTGTCCACCGCCCCCGACGCCGCCCTCGCCGCCCTGTCGGACCAGGACGTCCGTGCGGCGTTCGCCGCGCAGACCGGTGAGATCATGCAGCGTCCCAGCAGTGTCAGTTCGATCAAGGTCAACGGCCGACGTGCCCACGAACTCGTCCGGGAAGGGGTGGACGTCGTTCTGCCGGAGCGCCCCGTCACCGTCCACGACCTTGACGTCTCCCAGGTCAGGATTACCGGGGACGAGGGCGCCACCGTCGTCGAGGCGGATATCCGCGTGCACTGCTCGTCGGGCACCTACATCCGTTCGATCGCCCGTGACGTCGGCGACACCCTCGGCGTCGGCGGCCACCTCAGCGCCCTGCGCCGCACGAGTGCCGGGCCCTTCACCGCGTCGGCGTCGCGGACGCTGGACGAACTCGTCGCCGTACGCGACGACCTCGACAGGGCGCCGGCATTGACGATGTCCCTGGACGACGCCATGTCGACGTGCTTCCCGGTCCGCGAGATTTCCGATGACCAGGGGGTGGCGCTGGCGCTCGGCAAGTGGCTGGAGCCGGCGGGCATACCAGGCACCTACGCCGCCGTCACCGCCGACGGTCGGGCCATTGCCCTGCTCTCCGAGAAAGGCCGGCGCGCGGCCAGCGTCTTCGTCGCCCGCCCGGCCGGCATGGACTGAGCCCGGCGACGCAGCGGGAGCAGGGTACACCCCCCGTTCCGCGGTCCGCCCACACGTGCACTACAATGCCAGAGTGTGAGACTGTGACTCCCGACCAGTGAGACACAGCACGGCAGAGTGAAGACACAAGAGAGGAACACATGGCAGAGAACGAGAACTCCCGCCAGATCCGGTGGAACGGCGGACTGCAGCAGGAGGCCGTCGACCTGCTCCGCGCCCCGGGGCACATCGTGGTCACCCCGACCAAGGTCGGCTACATCATCGCCACGAGCGACCGTGAGGGCCTGGAGCGCAAGTTCACTGTCAAGCACCGCAAGCGCAACAAGCCCGGTGTGGTGCTGTGCGGTTCGATCGAGCAGCTCAAGGAACTCGCCGAGCTGACCCCCGAGATCGAGAAGTTCTACCAGACCTGCGTGGACCGCGACATCCTCATGGGCTGCATCCTGCCGTGGAAGGACGGGGCGCAGGACAGGTACATGCCGGAGGGCGCCGGTGAGCTGGCCTCCGACACCCGCAACACCAGCTGCTTCGTCCTGAAGTTCGGCACCCCCGGTGAGAACATCGCCCGCGAACTCTGGGAGAAGGACCGCCGCCTGGTGTTCGCCTCCTCCGCCAACCCCTCAGGCCAGGGCAACCGCGGCCTGATCGAGGGCATCGGCGAAGAGATCGCCGGCGAGGCGGACCTCATCATCGAGGGCAACGACTACGTCGCCTCCATCCAGCCCGACAAGAACATCGACACCCGCTACGAGCAGGGCGTGATGGTCTCCATGGTCGACGATGCCGGCAACCTCGTCCCCGAGCAGCACGGCGAGCGCGGTATCACCCCCTGCCCCACCCTGATCCGCAAGGGCATCTACAACGACGAGATCGTCCTGATCCTCGCCGAGCAGTTCAACTCCTGGGACTTCCGCCAGGGCGGGTACTACTGATCTACCGCGGTATCGCGCAGACCGTCACCACGTAGCCGTCACGGACCACCCAGTGGCCGTCGACGGTGGGTACCGGACTGGGCTGCGACAGTATCCGGGCATGCCAGCCTCCGCCGACCTCGTCGGTGGAGGCTGCGGTGTCCCGGGCCCGGACATCGAGGTGCAGTTCTACCTCGTCGAAGTCCAGGAACCTCCCCGCCAGGGGGAACCACGCCTTGTACACCGACTCTTTCGCGCTGAACAACACGGTGCCCAGTGAACACCCCGGCGCCCGCTGGGCGGCCCGTTGCAGTGAGCGCCGTTCCGACGGCGAACTCACCGCCGACAGCACACCGTCCGGCAACCGCTGGGCCACCTCGACGTCCATGCCCAGCCCGCGCCACCGTCCGGCGTCGCCGACCAGCGCGACCCGCAGCCCACGGGTGTGGGAGATGGTGCCGGTGACGGTACCGGGGAACAAGGGCATCCCCTTGTCCCCGCGCAGGATCGGCCCGTCCTCCCCGAGGCCCCGCAATGCCCGGTGGGCACACCACCGTCCGTCGCCGAACTCGGCCTTGCGTGAGTCCACCGCCGGGGCGACGATGCGACGCTCAGCGTCGTCGAGTTCCTCGTAGTGGGTGAGGTCGATCTCCCGTCCCGGATGGTACTCCACGAGGCCGGCCTCGGCGGGGATCATGTCCCGTGGGACCACCGGGGTCCGGTCGGTGTCACCGGACCCCACCGCCACATACGGTGCTGAGATGATCATCCCGCTTCCTCTCCGGCTGGTTCGGTCAGCACCGGGTACGGCCAGAGATTCCGTTCACGGCGCTGGTCGAGGGTGCGCTCTCGCTCCCGGGGGTAGCCCAACGACACCTCGACGTGCCGGACCCCGTCCACCTCGGTCACGACCGGGATGTGCAGGTGTCCGTAGACCACCGTCTCGGCGCCGAAGCGTACCGGCCAGTCCTGGGTGTGCCGGCTCCCCGACCACAGCGCCACTTCCGGCAACCGGAGCCGTGCGGTCACCTCCCGCACCAGAGGCCAGTGGTTGACCAGCACCGTCGGCCCGGACACCTTCGACAGTCGACGCACAGTGTAACCCAGTCGACGCTGGCACCAGAGCGGAACGTCGACATAGGGCGCGATCGCGACCTGGTCGGTGAAGACGACCCCGTTGCCTTCGGCGGCGGACAGGGCACGTTCCACCGGGACAAGCGGGTCGCGCCAGGAATGGTCGTAGAGAGTGAACATCGGGACGATGGTGCGGCCGGCGAACCGTGGATACGGGTCTTCCGGCGTGAGCACCCCCATGGACTGGCACCCCTGGACCAGCTCACCGTACTTCTCGGCCGCATGCACGTCGTCGGACGCCCGAGAGAACAGTTCATGGTTGCCGGGAACCCAGATCACCTGCGCGAACTTCTCGGAGAGGTCGCGCAGGGTGTCGAGGATGGTGGAGGTCCGTTCGGCGACGTCTCCGGCCACGATAAGCCAGTCGCCGGGATGCCGCGGTCGCACGGTGCGCTCCACGAGGTCACGGTTTCCCTGTGCCGCCACATGCAGGTCCGACACCGCCCAGAGTGTGCGCCCGGTCGTGTCGCCCACCGTCCCGGGGGCGTCCTCCCTGTCAGTCACACTCACCATCTCGGCCACTTTAGTCACTTTTGTCACAACAGTCACGCCCTCACTGAGTGTCAGCCGGTCGCGTCCGTCCACCGCCCGGTCCGGTAGCGCCACACCACCGCGCCGAGACGGATGACTATGAACGCGAGCAACCCGCACCAGACCCCGGTCAGCCCCAGATCGAAGATCCACGACAGCCAGACACCGGGGAGGAAGCCGACCAGGACCGACACGATCGAGGCCGTCCGCAGGAACGCCACGTCGCCGGCGCCCAGCAGCACCCCGTCGATGGCGAAGACCACTCCGCCGAGACCGACCATCGCCACCAGGATCCACCACGGTCCCCGCATGGTCTCCAGCACGGCGGGGTCACTGGTGAAGATGGCCGGGACCGCGACGGCACCGGCCGCGAGCAGACCGGCGAGCACCAGTCCGGCGCCCACCGAGAAGCGCAGGACGCGGTTCCCCACCCGCCATGCAGACCCCACCGACGCCGACCCCAGGGCTGCGCCGACGAGTGCCTGCGCTGCCACCGCCACCGAGTCGAGCACCAGGGTCAGGAAGTTCCACAGCTGCAGCATCACCTGATGCGCCGCCAGCGAGGACTCCCCCATCCGGCCGGCCACCGCAGCCGCCGACACGAACGCGACCTGGAAACTCATCGACCGCAGGATCAGGTCACGCCCCATCGACAGCTGGGGCCGGATGACCTCCCACCGCGGCCGCACCGACCGGCCGTCGCCGACCCTGCGCCAGGTCACCACGACCGCCACCACGAAACAGGCCGCCGTGATGACCTCGCCGAGCACATTGGCGTACGCCGAACCGACCAGCCCGTAACGGTCCACCGCCCACGGGACGGTGACCACCATCGGCACGACCCCGGCCACGGTGAAGTACAGCGGTGCCCGGGTGTTCGCCACACCCCGCAACCAGCCGTTGCCGGCCATGGTCAGCAGTGCCGGGACCACCGAGAGGGACGTCACCCGCAGCCAGGACGCCGCCTCCTCGGCGACCACCGTACCGCCGGCGGCGGACGCACCCGTCAACCATCCGGTGACCGGTGTCGCGAACACCGCGACAAGCACGGCGAGCACGGTGCCGACACCGAGGGCCACCCACGACGCCTGAATCCCCTCGGCGACCGCGCCGGGTGTGTCGCCGGCACCGTACTTCCGCGCCGCCCGGGCCGTCGTCCCGTAGGACAGGAACGTCAACTGCACGGTGACCTGGGCCAGCACCGTGGCCCCGGCCGCCAGCGCGGCAAGCTCGGATGCCCCGAGCCGTCCGACCACCGCCGTGTCCCACAGCAGGTAGAGCGGCGTGGCCGCCAAAACCGCGAGGGCGGGCCACGCCAGACCGAGAATGGTCCGGGTGTCCGCCCTCACGCCGACAGGAGGTGTCGGACTCACTCCTCTGTCTCGTCCGCGGGTGCGCGGTACGGATCCGCCTCCCCCGCCGGGGTGGCCCCCTCAGCCTGGGCGCGGACCCTCGAATCGATGTCGCGGGCCTTGGCCAGCAGCTCCTCCAGGTGGGCGGACGCCTCCGGAACCGTGTCCAGCTCGAACCGCAGCGTCGGGGTGAACCGCACCGAGAGCTGATCGCCGACGATCTTCCGGAGCTGCCCGCGAGCGCGGTGGAGAGCCTCCGCCGCGGCGGCGGTGTCGGGCTCCTCCTCCACGGTGCGCCCGCGGACGGTGTAGAACACCGTGGCGTCGTGCAGGTCACCGGTGACCCGGCAGTCCGTCACGGTGACGAACTCCAGCCGCGGGTCCTTCACGTCGCGCTCGATCGCCGACGCGACAATGGTCATGATGCGCTTGGCCATACGGGCGGCGCGGGCGTGGTCTGCCATCGGTGGCACCCCTTCTCCAGTGTTGGTGTGGGTCCCGGTGCGGGACTCCGGACGTCTCGACGGTGATTCTAGTCGCAGACACAGTGACACCCCGGTGGCAGGGGGACGTCTCTGGGACGTCACCGCGCCAGCGGGGTGTCAGTGCCGGACGGACGTGGTCTAGCTGTCCTTCTTCACCTGGTCACGCGGAACCTCGACCAGTTCGTACGCCTGGATGACGTCGCCGACCTGGATGTCCGGGTAGGACAGGACCATACCGCACTCGTAGCCGTGGCTGACCTCGGTCACGTCGTCCTTCTCGCGACGCAGCGACTCGATGGTGGCCTTCTCCGTGACGACGTTGCCGTCGCGGACCAGGCGGATCTGCGCGTTGCGGCGCATCTTGCCCGTCTGCACCATCGAACCGGCGATGAGGCCGACGGCCGATGCCTTGAACAGCTGGCGGATCTCGGCGGTGCCGATCTCCCGCTCCTCGTAGACCGGCTTGAGCATGCCCTTGAGAGCCTGCTCGACCTCGTCGATGGCGTCGTAGATGACCGAGTAGTAACGGATCTCGACACCCTCGGAGTTGGCGACCTCGGTGGCCTTGCCCTCCGCGCGGACGTTGAAACCGATGATGATCGCGTCGGAGGCGGCAGCCAGGTCGACGTTGGTCTGGGTGACAGCACCCACACCGCGGTCGATGATATTCAGGCTGACCTCGTCGTCGACCTCGATCTGCAGCAGCGAGTCCTCCAGTGCCTCGACCGTGCCGGCGTTGTCGCCCTTGAGGATGAGGTTGAGCTGGCTGGTCTCCTGCAGCACCTTGTCCAGGTCCTCCAGGCTGATCCGCTTGCGGGACCGGGCCTGCATCGCGTTACGACGGCGGGCGTTGCGCTGGTCGGCGATCTGCCGGGCGGTGCGGTCGTCGTCGACGGCGAGCAGGTTGTCGCCTGCCCCGGAGACGCTGGTGAGGCCGAGGACCTGCACCGGCATCGACGGGCCGGCCTCCTTGACGTCGTCACCGTGCTCGTCGACCATGCGACGCACGCGACCGTGGGCGTCGCCGACGACGATGGAGTCACCGACGCGCAACGTACCGCGCTGGATGATGACGTTGGCCACCGGGCCACGCCCGCGGTCCAGGTGCGCCTCGATGGCGACACCCTGGGCAGGCATGTCGGGGTTGGCGACGAGCTCCAGCGACGCATCGGCAGTGAGCACCACGGCCTCGAGGAGGCTCTCGATGTTCGTGCCCTGCTTGGCCGAGATGTCGACGAACATGGTGTCGCCGCCGTACTCCTCGGGAACCAGACCATACTCGGTGAGCTGACCACGGATCTTGTCCGGGGACGCGCCCTCCTTGTCGATCTTGTTCACCGCGACCACGACCGGCACATCGGCGGCCTTGGCGTGGTTGATCGCCTCGACGGTCTGCGGCATGACACCGTCATCCGCGGCGACCACGAGGATCGCGATGTCAGTGGCCTTGGCACCACGGGCACGCATGGCGGTGAACGCCTCGTGACCGGGGGTGTCGAGCAGCGTCAGCAGACGCTCCTCCTCGTTGACCTCGACCGGCACCTGGTAGGCACCGATGTGCTGGGTGATGCCACCGGCCTCGCCACCACCGACGTTGGTCTTGCGGATGGTGTCGAGCAGACGGGTCTTACCGTGGTCGACGTGACCCATGACGGTGACCACCGGGGGACGGTGCTGCAGGTCCTCCCGGCCGCCGACGTCCTCACCGAACTGCAGGTCGAACGACTCCAGCAGCTCACGGTCCTCGTCCTCCGGGGACACGACCTCGACGGTGTAGGCCATCTCGTCACCGAGCAGCTTCAGCGTGTCGTCCGGCACGGACGCGGTCGCGGTGACCATCTCGCCGAGGTTGAACATCGCCTGGACCAGTGCGGCCGGATCGGCGTTGATCTTCTCGGCGAAGTCGGACAGCGAGGCGCCACGACGCAGGCGGATCTTCGCACCCTTGCCGTTGGGCAGCTTGACGCCGCCGACCACGCTCGGAGCCTGCATCGCCTCGTACTCGTTACGCTTCTGCCGCTTCGACTTACGCCCACGACGCGGTGCGCCACCGGGACGGCCGAACGCTCCTGCGGTACCGCCGCGACGACCGCCACGACCGCCACGGGGGCCACCCGGACCGCCGGTACCGGCACCGCCCTGACCACCGCGGCCGCGGCCGCCGCCACCACCGGTGCTGGCCTTGGCCGGCATCTGCCCGGGACTGGGGTGGCTGGGCATCGACGCGGGGCTGGGACGACGTCCACCCGGCTTCGCTGCACCACTGCCACCGGGACGGGGTGCGGGGCGACCTGCCGAACCACCCGGACGGGGCATGTCCGACTTGGCGCCCTGACCACCCTGCGGCCGAGGAGTGGGGCGCTCGGTGCCGGAGGAGAAGGGGTTGTTGGCGACACGGGGGGCACGCCCACCGGGCTTCGGCCCCGGCTTGGAACCGGTACGCGCCGCACCCGGCTTCGGGCCGGGCCGCGGGCCCGGCTTCGACGACGGCGCGTCCTGCGCGGCGGGCTTGGGGGCAGGCTTGGCTGCCCCGGGCTTCGGGCGGTCACCCTGCGGCTTCGGGGTCGGCGCAGCCTTGTCGGCGGCCGGAGCTGCAGTCGCCGGTGACGCCGGGCGAGACTCGGCCGGCGTCGGCTTGGCGGCCGGGGACACGCCGGGGGTGGCGGCCTGACTGGCCTGACCGGGCTTGGTTGCACCGGGCTTGGTCGCACCGGGCTTGGCGGCCGTGGACTGTGCCGCACCGGGCTTGGCTGCCCCGGGCTTGGGGCCACCGGGCTTCGGCCCGGGCTTGGCTGCCCCGGTCGCAGCTGCGGTGGGCTCCGCCGCCGATGCGGCAGAGCCGGATGCCTGGGCGGTCGGCTGACCGCTCAGGTCGGGGAGCGCAGCGTCGTCCTTCTTGGACTCCGCCCCCGCTCCGTAATGGTTCTTCATCTTCTTGACGACCGGCGGTTCCACCGTCGAGGACGCCGACTTGACGAACTCACCCTGCTCCTTGAGCGTGGCGAGAAGTTCCTTGCTTGTCGTTCCGAGCTGCTTAGCGAGCTCATGGACACGTAGCTTTCCGGGCACTGCTCTCCTTCGTAATGGTGGAGTCGCAGGCCGGCCACCCGTGGTCTTTCATTCCACGAGGACGACTACGTACGACTCCAGGTCAGATGGACACTCATCGCTGATGCTGCTTCATCGTGCGCTCATCAGTAATCGGTTTCCTTTTCCTTCTCGGCCACCGGGCTGGTGGTCAGATGCGGCACCTGCTGCGACATCGACGCCCCGTCCCCCCGGTGTTCACCGGGAATCCGGAGATACTCCAGAACAGGAGACGTGTCCGCCTCAACAGGCACTTTCAGCGCCCGCGCAAAAGCACGGCGCTGGACGGCGGTCTCGTAGGCACTGACCGTCGCGGTGATCCAGGCACCACGGCCGGGCAGACGCCGTCGGGGATCGGGGACGACACGTACCGACCCCGGTCCTCCACCTGCGGTGGTCCACTCGGCGACGCAACGCAACAGCGCCGTCGCCGGGTGCACCTGACGGGTGGCGATGCAGGTCCGTTGGGGACCTGCATCCGGCGGGGACCCGGGAACACCATCAGACACGCGTGTTCTCCTTCTCCTCGTCGTCAGACCGGTACTCAGTCTAACGCGCAACAGGCCCACGGGGCCAACTGCCCCGGAGAACGGGAGTCGGCCCACCCCGGCCCAGGGCCCCGGACGGTGACTGCGACTCGGGCGACGACCGGTGGGCGTTCTGCGGTCCGAACTGCACCGGAGACATGACGGCGTCGCTCCGGCGACGGCCGTCGACACCTCCCCCGGCCCGTGGGCCGGTGAATGACAACCGTGTGAGACCGGGCCCCGGCCGAGTACCGCTCAGAACCGCTCAGAACCGGTCGGCCCCGTGGTCGGCGTCCGACTCGTCCGCGGCCAACTCGTCCGTGTCGACGACGCCGGCCGCCGCCGCGGGGTCGCCGTCCGGTGCGGACTCGGGCCGGATGTCGATCTTCCACCCGGTCAGCCTCGCGGCCAGCCGCGCATTCTGCCCCTCCTTGCCGATCGCCAGGGACAACTGGTGGTCCGGCACGACGGCCCGCGCGATCTGCATGTCGTGGTCGGTGACGTCGACCCGCACGACCTTCGAGGGGGCCAGCGCGTTGCCCACGTACCTCGCGGGATCGGCGGCATGGTCGACGATGTCGATCTTCTCCCCGCCGAGGGCCTCCATGATCGCCGAGACCCGCTGACCGCGGGGGCCGATGCAGGCGCCCTTGGCGTTGAGGCCGTTGACCGTCGACGCCACGGCGATCTTCGACCGGTGTCCGGCCTCCCGCGCGATGGCGGTGATCTCCACCGAACCGTCGGCCACCTCGGGCACCTCGAGGGCGAACAACCCGCGCACCAGCTCCGGGTGCGTCCGCGACAGCAGGATCTGGACGCCACGCTGGCCGCGGTTGACCGCCGTGACGTAGCACTTCACCCGGTCGCCGTGCTCCAGTTTCTCACCGGGCATGTGCTCGGCGGCGAGGATCAGACCGTCCTGCCCGTCGGCCTCGGTGCCGAGATGGACGACGGTGATACCCCGGTCGTTCGCGCGGGCGTCCCGGTTGACGACGCCGGAGACGACGGTGCCCTCCAGGTCGGCGTACTTGGTGTAGCTCGTGTCCGCCCGGGCGATGTTGATCTGGCCGCGGATCGCGTCACGGACCGCCTTGGCGGCCGCCCGTCCGAAATCGTCGGGGGTGTCGTCGAACTCGCCGGTGGTGTGTCCGTCCTCGTCCCGCTCCAGCCGCAGGACGGTGACCGTCCCGTCGGTACGGTCGATCTCCACACGTGCCGGTCCGTCCACCTTGGTCAGCTCCCGGTAGGAGTCCAGCAGGGCGGCGGAGATCGCGCCCAGCAACGCACTCCTGCGCACATGCTCGATGTTCTCCAGGGCGGTCAGGGCACTCAGGTCAATTTTCACTTGTCGTCCTTCTGCGCTCGCAGCGCACGGTACTTCTCGGGATCAAGGCCCACCAGGTCACGGTGATCGGCCGGGGGCTCGGAAAACTCAACTTCTACCAAAGCCCCCGCCACCGAAGCCAATCCACGGGACTCGACCTGCGGGGCGTCCTTCTTCTTCTCGCCGGGGACGATCAGCCAGACCTCGTCGGCGTCGCCGTCCACCGCACCGATACGGGCCTGCCCCCCGTCGACGGTGACGAGGCGGCCCACGTTGCGGCGGAAGTGGCGCAGCTGGGTCAGAGGCGTGTCCAGCCCCGGGGTCGTCACCTCGAAGGTGTATCCGGGGCCGAAGTTGAGCGCGCCGGAGGACTCGCGGGCGTCGAACTCCTCGGAGACCGCTTTGCTCAGGTCCTCCAGCTGGTCGAGGTCGGGCCGGTCGTCGGCGTCCACGGCGACGCGGACCGCGGACTTCGCCCCGGCCCTGGTCACGGTGATCGATTCGAGATCGAGGCCGACGGCGGCGGCGAGTGGGCCGACAACCTCGGCAAGGTCCTGTTCAGAAGGGAAAGCCATGCCGTGAACCCTATCACCGCCCCGGGATGGCACTATGGGACCGTGCACGCCTTCCCCACCTCACCCGCCGCCGCCCGTTCCACCGGTACCGCACCCGCGGCAGCACCGGGGCGTCGACCGTCCGGCCGACGTCTCCTCGCCGTCGGTGCCGCGCTCTGCGTCACCGCCGGCACGCTCACCGCCTGTTCCACGGAGCCGCCGCGGCCCGACGAGAGCCTCGAGTCCCTCGTCCACCAGCTGGACGCCCTCGACGGCACACCGGCCGCGGGCGGCACCGCGATCTTCGCCGACCAGGCCCGGGCGGTCAGCGCGGAGATCGTCCGCCAGTGCGGCACCGACCGCGACGGCAACCCGCCGCAGGACTGCGGGGCACCGGCCCCCGGAGAACACACAGAGGCACCCTCCGTCGACGAGGTACGTACCCACATGCGCGACCTCATCGACGGTGCCGACACCGGGGATGACGCCGCACCCGACGAGGACGGGCAGCGGGACCGTGCCGTCCTGTTGACGGGGCTGCACGCCGCACTCGCCACCCTGGACGACCGGTCGGCCGGCGGGTCGGCGATCGACCAGGACCTGATCGACGCAGGGTACGGCGGGGACCCGGCCGTCTCCGCACAGACCGCGGAGGCGCTGGCACCGGTGACCGACCTCGTCGACCAGGCCGTGTTCCTCTCCGGCGTCGTCCTCCCCGTCGCAGGTGCCGACGGCGCGACGGTCACCACCGTCGGCGACCGGATGCGCACCGTCCGGGACGCCGTCGCCCCCGCCTCCGGTGTTGCCGCGGAGGCCGGTTACCGCATGCCCGAGGGCGTCAGCGCACCCACCGACGCCGCGTCGGCCGCGACGGTACTGCTCGAGGCGGTCCACGCGGTGACGGTGTCGCTGCGTCGTGCGGTCGACGACGTCAGTGCCGACGACCGCGGCCTGACCGCCGTGCTGTGTGCTGTCGCGGCACGCTCGGAAGCCGCCCTGGAGGACGCCGTGGGTGACGACCCCCTTGACGTCAGCATCCGCGGCGAGTAGGCGACAGACCCCCGGGTACACGCGGGAAGGGCCCGCCGGGAGTTCCGGCAGGCCCTTCGGTCGTGCAGTTTCCTCTTGTCGGGGATCCGACGCGCCCTGGTACGCAGCATCAGGTGTTCCTGCAGCTGCTCCGGCGACATCTTCCACCGTCTCTTGTCGTGGTCCGAGATTCTCACCTCCCCGGTGCGCTCACGGGTGGCACCGTCGCACGACTCGCCGCGACGGCGACCCACCCTGGTACAGGGGCAAGGCTAGCACCCCCGGGGCGTCAGCGGCCGCGACGCTCCAGGAAGAGATCGACCGCGGTGGTGTAGGCGATGTTGTCCACGTCGCCGGTCAGCCGGTTCCGCAACTCGACCGTGCCGTCGGCGAACCCGCGTCCGACGACGAACACCAGCGGCACCCCCAGCAGCTCGGCATCCTTGAACTTCACGCCCGGGCTCACCTTCGGACGATCGTCGAACAGGACCTCCAGCCCGGCCTCGGCGAGCCTGGCCGCCAGGTTCTCGGCGGCCTCGCCGGCCTCGGCGTCCTTGTTCGCGATCACCACGTGGACGTCGTACGGGGCGACCTCACTCGGCCACCGCAGTCCCTTGTCGTCGTGCATCTGCTCGGCGAGGACCGCGATCAGACGGGAGACACCCAGGCCGTAGGAGCCCATGGTGGGCACCGAACGCTTGCCGTTGACGTCCAGGATCTGCACGTCGAACGCGTCGGTGTACTTGCGTCCGAGCTGGAAGATGTGGCCGATCTCGATACCACGTTCCAGGGTCAGGGTGCCCATCCCCTCCGGCGCCGGATCCCCCTCGCGGACGTTCGCGGCCTCGATGTACCCGTCCGGGGTGAAGTCCCGGCCGACCACCATGTTCACCACGTGGTGGTTCTTCCGGTCCGCACCGGTGATCCAGGACGTGCCGGTCACGATCCGCGGGTCCGCCAGCACCCGCACCCCGTTGTCGGCCAGCCCCTTCGGGCCCACGTACCCCTTGGCCAGGAACGGGTTGGCCTCGAAGTCCTTGTCGCCGGCGAGGTCGACGGTCGCGGGCTCGAGGGAGGCCTCCAGACGCTTCATGTCGGCCTCCCGGTCGCCCGGCAGGAGCACGCCGGTCAGTTCCGGCTCGCCGCCGGGCTCGGTGACCGTCACCAGCAGGCACTTGAGCGTGTCGGCGAGTCCGACCTCGTGCCCGTCCACGGTGATCCCCTCGGAGCGGGCCCACTGCACCAGTGTGTCCATCGTCGGCGCGTCAGGTGTCTCGTAGACCGTCGCCTCCGGCAGCCCGTCCACCGCCCGGGGCTCGGGGTGCGGCGTCACGACGGCCTCGACGTTGGCGGCGTAGTCACCGTCGGTGGCACGGACGAACGTGTCCTCACCGTTCGGGGACACCGCGAGGAACTCCTCCGACGCCGAGCCGCCCATGGCCCCGGACGTCGCCGCGCAGATCGCGTACTCGACACCCAGCCGGTCGAAGACGGCCTGGTAGGCACGACGGTGCGCCTGGTAGGCCTCCTCGAGACCGTCGTCGTCCATGGTGAAGGAGTAGGAGTCCTTCATGATGAACTCCCGGCCGCGCAGGATGCCGGCACGGGGCCGCTCCTCGTCCCGGTACTTCGTCTGGATCTGGTACAGGGTGACCGGGAAGTCCTTGTAGGAGTTGTACTCCCCCTTCACCAGGGAGGTGAACAGTTCCTCGTGGGTGGGGCCCAGCAGGTAGTCCTGGCCCTTCCGGTCCTTGAGACGGAACAATGCGTCGCCGTACTCGGCCCACCGGCCCGTCGTCTCGTACGGCTCCCGCGGCAGCAACGCCGGCAGACTGATCTCCTGGGCCCCGATGGCCCCCATCTCCTCCCGCACGACCTTCTCCACGTTGCGCAGGACCCGCAGGCCCAACGGCAACCACGAGTACACCCCGGGGGCGGCGCGTCGGATATAGCCCGCACGGACGAGGAGCTTGTGGCTGGCAACCTCCGCGTCAGCGGGGTCGTCGCGCAGCGTGCGCAGGAAGAGGGAGGACATGCGGGTGATCATGTCCGGTACTCTAGTTCAAAGCTGAATGTGCGTATCGCTAGGGTGTAGCGCATGTTTATCCTGCTCCCCCCGTCCGAAACGAAGGCCTCCGGCGGCGACGGCCCCGCGCTGGACATCGACGGACTCTCCTTCCCCTCGCTCAACGAGATCCGCCGCCAGAACATCGACGACCTGGCGGCCCTCGACCCCGGTGATGCGCTGCAGGTTCTCGGGATCTCGGAGAAGCTGCGCGGGGAGGCCGAGGCGAACGCGCGGCTACGCGACGCCCCGACCGTCCCCGCGATCACCCGCTACACCGGGGTGCTCTACGACGCCCTCGACGCGGCCACACTGTCCTCCTCCGCCCGCGCGCGGCTGGGGGTGGGGTCAGCGTTGTTCGGCCTGCTGTCCGCGGACGACCCCGTGCCGCACTACCGGTTGTCCGCCGGGACGAAACTGCCCTGGTCCGGCGCCTCCGACGACGGTCTGCCGACGATGAAGGCCCGCTGGGGCTCGGCGGTCACCGACGCGCTGCGGCAGGTCCCCGGCACGGTCGTCGACCTGCGCTCCGGCGGGTACCAGCAGCTGGGGAGGTTGCCCGGGGCGGTGACCGTGCGGGTCGAGTCCGTACGCGAGGACGGCTCCCGCAAGGTCGTCAGCCACTTCAACAAACATTACAAGGGCCTGCTGGCCCGCGAACTGGCCTCCGCCGACACCGACCTGGACACCCCGGGGGACGTGACGGGGGTGGCCGACATCGCACGGCGCGCCGGGATGACCGTGGAGGTCAATGACGGGACCGGGGTGAAGGACTCGTTGACCCTGGTGGTGTGAGCAGCGGGTCGGGGCGTATGCGAGCCCCGGCGACCCGAATTCTCAAATTCTCGGTCACCGGAATCTTCTCAAATTCTCAAATTCTCAATCAACGACGGCACCTGACGCTACACTCGGCGGCATGACCAACCCCTTCCGTCCGACCTTCGGAGCGTCGCCGCACTACTGGGCCGGGCGGCGGATCATCCTCGACGACTTCGCCGAGGCCCTCGACTCCGGCCCCGGGTCCGCCGCACGCACGCTGGTGATCACGGGGTCCCGCGGCATCGGCAAGACCGTCCTGCTCAACGAGATCGAGGATATCGCGGCCACCCGTGGGTGGATCGTCCTGCGTGCCTCCGCCCGCGGCGACATCGTGACCGAACTCGTCGACTCGGTGGTCCCGGCGAAGATCCGGGAGCTCGACCCGCCGACGACCCGTCGCGTCACCGGCGTCGGGATCACCGGGCTCGGCACGGTCACCACGTCGCTCACCGGCCCCGATGAGCGGAACCTCCCCCGCCCCACCCTGGATTCGAGGCTCCGTGACCTGCTGACCCTGATCCCCGGGACCGGCGTGCTGGTCACCGTCGACGAGATCCAGGACGCCGACCGTGACGCGCTGAGCCGGCTCGCCGCGACCTACCAGAACCTCATCCGCGACGACCTGGATATCTCCCTGGCCATGGCGGGCCTGACCCACGGGGTGGAGACACTGCTCAACCTGCCCGGGACGACGTTCATGCGCCGGGCACACCGCTACGACCTGGGCCCGCTCACCGGTGAGGACGCCGCGGATGTCCTGTCCACCTCATCGCGCGACTCCGGTCTGCCGTTCGACGCCGCGGGCCTCACCTCCGCCGTCCGGCTCGCCGCCGGCTACCCCTACCTGGTGCAGCTGGTGGGCTCACTGGCGTGGAATGCCGCCCGCCGTGCCGGCGCAGACTCGATCTCGGTGCAGCAGGTTGATTCGATCAGGAGCGAGGCGGTCGCGACGATGGGAACCCAGGTGCATCACCCGTCGTTGAAGGGGGTTCCCGTCGTGCAGCGGGAGTACCTCGAGGCAATGGCATCGCTGGCGTCGCTGGCGTCGCCCGCCGGTGACGGCACGGACGGCCCCGTCGCCACCGCCGCGATCGCCGAACGTCTGGGCAAGACCCAACGCTCCGCCAGTGACCCACGGGCGAAGCTGATCGACCGCGACCTGATCACCCCGGCGGGATGGGGAAAGGTCGCGTTCACGCTGCCCTACCTCGGCGACTGGCTCCGCGGCGGCGGGACGGTACGCAGGATCAGCTGACCTGCCCCGCGGTGTCGATCCGCCGGCCCGCCGCCTCACCGACGACGATGATCGCCGGCGACCCCAGCCCCTCGCGCCGGATGGTCTCGCCGAGGGTCGCCAATGTCGCTTCCGACACCCGCTGGTCCGGGGTCGACGCGTGTTCGACGACGACCGCCGGGGTCCCGCCGTCCCGGCCCTGACGCATCAGCTCGTCAGCGATCGCCCCGGCGTTCCGCATCGCCATGATCAGGACGAGGGTTCCGGTGAGCCCTGCAACCGCGGACCAGTTCACCAGTGACTTCGCGTGTCCCGGAGGGAGGTGACCGGAGACCACCGTGACATCGTGGTTGAGTCCCCGGTGGGTCAGCGAGACGCCTGCCGCCGCCGGTGCGGACGTCACCGAGGTCACCCCCGGGATCACCTGCACGGGGATCCCCGCCGCCACACAGGCCTGGACCTCTTCGTGCCCCCGGCCGAAGATGTAGGCGTCCCCGCCCTTCAACCGCACCACACGGCGTCCGGCGGACGCGTGTTCCACCAGGAGTTCGTTGATACGGTCCTGCGGGACCTGCGTGGAGTACGGGATCTTCGCGACGTCGATGACCTCCGCGCCCCGTTCCGCGGCCTCCTCAGCGAGTGCGACTGCGCCGAGGTGGTCGGTGAGGATGACGTCGGCCTCCCTCACCGCCCGTGCCCCGGCGACGGTCACCAGGTCGGCGTCCCCCGGCCCACCGCCGACCAGGGTGACGCTGCCGGCCTGCTCCCCCACCCCGTCACGCGTGCGGACGACGGGGACGTCCGTCCGGCCCCGTCGGTCGTCGACGGGGACGCCGTGGGCGGACGCCCACTGCAGCGCCGTGGCCGCGTCGGCGGATGCCGTCCCCGCGGGCACGCGCACGAGGGCGGCACGTGTGTCCGCCGTCGGTGTACCGATCGTGGGAACGGCCCCCTGGTCACGGAGCAGCTCAGCGACGACGCCCGCCTCCGGGCCGTCCACCACGAGCACCGCCACGCCGGTCAGCACAAGACTCATGCGCTCAGTAGTCCGGTCGCTGCTACTTCTCGAGCTTCAGGGTCTTCTGGCTGCGCTCCCACTGCTCTTTGAACAGCGCGGTGTCCTTGGAGATACGACCGCCGTAGGACGGGATCATCTCCTTGAGCTTCGGTGCCCAGTCGGCCATCCGGTTGCCGAAGCAGCGCTCCAGCACCTCGATCATCGCCGAGGGGGCGATGGAGGCGCCCGGGGACGCGCCCATCAGGCCGGCGATGCTGCCGTCGCCGGAGTTGACCAGAGCGGTGCCGAACTCCAGGGAGCCGAACTTCGGTGCGCCGATCGGCTTGATGACCTGGACACGCTGACCGGCGGTGACCAACTCCCAGTCGTCGCCGTTGACGTTGGGCATGTACTCGCGCAGCGACTCCACGCGTGCGGCCTGGTCCTTGAGGACCTCCTCGACCAGGTACTTGGTCAGACCCATCTCCTGGACAGCCACGCCCAGGTAGGACGGGATGTTACCGGGACGCAGGGACCTGAACAGGTCCAGGAAGGAGCCGTTCTTCAGGAACTTCGGGGTCCAGCCGGCGTACGGGCCGAAGAGCAGGCCCTTCTTCCCGTCGATGATGCGGGTGTCCAGGTGCGGCACCGACATCGGCGGGGCGCCCTTGGCTGCCTTGCCGTAGACCTTGGCGGAGTGCTGCGCGATGATCTCCTCGTTGGTGCAGCGCAACCACTCGCCGGAGATCGGGAACCCGGCGTAGCCGCGGATCTCCGGGATGCCTGCCTTCTGCAGCAGCGGCAGCGCCATACCGCCGGCACCGACGAAGACGAAGTTCGCCCGCACGGTGGAGGTGTCGCCGTTGTGCAGGTTCTTCACCGCGATCTTCCAGCCGGCGCCGTCACGGGTGATGTTGGTGACCTCGTTGCCGTACCGGACCTCGACGCCCTCGGCGGTGACGGCGTCCAGGTACTGGCGGGTCAGCGCACCGTAGTTGATGTCGGTGCCGGCGTCGGTCCAGGAGATCGCGACAGGCTCGGAGAAGTCACGGCCGTCGGCCATCAGCGGGAGCTTCTCGCTGAAGACCTCCTCGGAGTCGGTGTACTGCATGTCCGGGAACAGCGGGTGGTCCTTCAACGCCTCGTAACGGGCCTTGATGTAGTCCGCCTGTGCGGTGCCGTGACCGAAGGAGGTGTGCGGGGTGCGGTTGATCCACTCGCTGGGCTCGCCGAGGGTGCCGTTCTCCACGAGGTAGGACCAGAACTGACGGGACGCCTGGAACTTCTCGTTGATGCCGACAGCCTTGGAGATGTCGATCTTGCCGTTGACCTCGGGGGTGTAGTTGAGCTCGCACAGGGCCGAGTGGCCGGTGCCGGCGTTGTTCCACGGCGAGGAGGACTCGGCCCCGGGGACGTCCATGCGCTCGATGATCAGCTGGCTCCAGTCGGGCTGGAGCTGGCGCAGCATCACGGACAGGGTGGTGGAGATGACACCGGCGCCGATGAGGGCGACGTCGACGTGATCATTCTGGGAAGGTGACACGTTAAGCTCAATCCTTTTCATCGCTGCTTGTTCGCCGCAGCCGGTGGCCTTCAGGGCACTGCCATAAGCCACACGCGGCGTCCACAATGGCACGATGATACGTGCCACTGCCGTGGCGGGTACAACCCGCCCCTGCGCCGGCGGCACCCCACGACAGCGCCACACCGGCCCCGGGTGACGGTTAGACTGGCGTTCCGTGAACGCTCTCAGCCACCAGAACCTCGCTGCCGTCCTTTCCCGCCCTTTGGGACAAAGCGTCCATGAACTGGACTTTGAACCTGATCTTCTCGGCGAGGGCTACACCCGGCACACCGTGGAGTTCGGCCCCGACCCGGACGATGAACCCGCCGGCGCACCGGGCACGGTGTGCTGCACACTTGTCCGTTACCGCCCCGGGGAGTCCCCGGAATGGGGGGAGCGTCCGGCCGTCCTGTTCGTCCACGGGATGACGGACTTCTTCTTCCAGACCCACGTCGCCGAGCACTTCCACGGCCTCGGTTACGCCGTCTACGGCATCGACCTGCGTAAGTGCGGCCGCTCCCACCGGGACGGGCAGACCTGGCACCATGTGAGCTCCCAGTCCCTGTACGACGAGGACCTCGCCGTGGCTCTGTCACTGCTCAGCGCCGGCCACGGATCGACCACGCTGGTGGGCCACTCCACCGGCGGGCTGGACGTGACGATGTTCGTCTCCCGGCTGCACACCGCCGCACAGGCCGGCGACCCCGCGCGCGCCACCCTGCACGACAGTATCGCCGCGGTGATCCTCAACAGCCCCTGGCTGGACCTGCAGTTCGACCGGGCGACGAACCTGATCATCCGGAGGGTCTTCCCCCACGTCGCCCGGTTCTGGCCGACCTGGCACGTCCCCGGCGGTATCAACCCCACCTACGGCGAGAGCCTGCATGTCTCCGGCCACGGCGAGTGGGACTACGACCGCGAGTTCAAGCCCGCCCTGCCACGCCCCAAACAGGTCAGCTGGCTGGTGGGAGTCAGCAGGGAGATCAACAAACTGCACAGCGGGCGTTTCTCCACCGGCGTGCCGACGCTGATGCTGTGCTCCGACGCCCACAGTGACAGCAGGATGGTCGTCGACGGCACAGGCGCCGAGGTCCCCGAGGCGCGGGCATACGTCACCGACACGGTGTTGCGGCCGTCGCAGATGCAGGCGGCCGCACACCTGGTGGACCCGGACTGCGAGGTGCGGGTCATCCCCGGCGCCATGCATGACGTCTTCCTGTCAGGCCCGGACGTCCGGGCCGCGGCCTTCGCCGCGGTGGACGCGTGGGTGGACGTACCATCAGTGCCATGACTGACACCCCGGAACATTTTGACCTCATCATCGTCGGCACCGGCTCGGGCAACTCGATCCCCGAGGAGCTCAACGACCGGAAGATCGCCATCGTGGAGAAGGGCATCTTCGGCGGCACCTGCATCAACGTCGGCTGCATCCCGACGAAGATGTACGTCTACGCCGCCGACGTCGCCCGCGAACTGTCGGACGCGGCACGCTACAACCTCTACCCCGTCGGTGGTGCCGCGTCCGCGCCGATGCCGGTGGCTGGCTGGCGGGTCGACTGGGACGACCTCAAGGAGCGGGTCTTCGGCCGCCGGATCGACCCGATCTCGCGCGGCGGCGAGGAGTACCGCCGCGGCGACGAGACGCCGAACATCACCCTGTTCAGCGACATCGCGTCCTTCACCGGCGAGCGCACCCTGCGCATCGGTGACGGTGACGACGCCCGGACGATCACCGGTGACCAGATCATCCTCGCCACAGGGACGCGGACGTGGGTGCCGGAGGTGATCGAGACGTCCGGTGTCCCGTACCGCACGAACATCGACATCATGCGGATGGACAAGCTGCCCCGGACCCTGGTGATCCTGGGTGGCGGCATCATCGCGGTCGAGTTCGCCCACATCTTCTCGGCACTGGGTGTCGACGTCACGGTCATCAACCGGTCGGAGTCACTGCTGCGGCGCTTCGACGAGACGGTGTCCTCCCGTTTCACCGCGGTGGCACAGTCTCAGTGGACGAATCTGCTGGGACACACCGTCACCGGTGCCCGCGCCGACGGCGGCCTGGTGACGTTGACGCTGGACGACGGCCGTGAGATCGACTGCGACGAGGTCCTGCTGGCACAGGGCCGTGTACCCAACGGCGACCTGCTGAACGCCCCGGCCGGCGGCGTGGACCTGGCCGAGGACGGCCGGATCCTGGTCGACGGATTCGGCCGCACCTCCGCCCAGGGCGTGTGGGCACTGGGCGACGCCGCGAACGAGCTCCAGCTCAAGCACGTGGCGAACCAGGAGGCCCGCGCCGTCTTCCACAACGTCGCCGCCGACGACACCGACCTGACACCGTTCAAGCACGACAACGTGCCCGGGGGGATCTTCTCCCACCCGCAGATCGGTTACGTCGGCATGACCGAGGAGGAGGCACGTTCCTGGGCCGGGGAGAACGGTCGCACGGTCACGGTGAAGGTGCAGGAGTATTCCGACGTGGCCTACGGCTGGGCGATGGAGGACACCACGGGGTTCTGCAAGCTGATCGCCGACGCCGACACGCACCGGCTGCTGGGCGCGCACATCATGGGTCCGCAGGCGGCCACGCTGATCCAGCTGCTCGTGACCGCCATCGAGTTCGACCTAGACCTCGCGGAGTTCGCCACGAAACAGTACTGGCCGCACCCGTCGCTGAGTGAGCTCGTCGAGAACGCGGTGCTCGGCCTGAATCTGCGCTAGATCTACGCTAGGTTTGGAGGGGAACCTAGTGTGAGGCCGGGCAGACTCCGGCCGCCGAAAGGGGTCGACCATGCGGTGTGTGGTTACGGGGGCGGCGTCCGGCATCGGACGCGAGGTGGCGTTGCTGCTGGCCGGACAGGGGCACGAGGTGATGATCACCGACCGCGACGAGACCGGGCTCGAGGTCACCGCGCGGGACGTCACAGACATCCGCCCCGGTGCGCTCCTGGACGACCAGGTGCTCGACATCACCGACATCGACGAGGTCCGCGCGTGGGCGTCACGGATCACCGGTGAGTTCGGGGCGCCGGACGAGGTCTTCCACGTCGCCGGCATCGCGATCTGGGGCGACCCGCGTACCCTGCCCCACGACAAGTGGGTCAAGGTCATCGACGTGAACCTCATGGGAACCGTGCACGTCGTCGAGGCGCTGGTCCCCGCCATGACCTCGGCCGGGAGAATCGGGACCGGACGACGGGCGCGGCCCCGCCGGTTGTGCTGCGTGTCGTCGGCGGCGGGCATCATCGGACTGCCGTGGCATGCGGCGTACTCCGCGTCCAAGGGCGGGGTCCTGGGGATGTGTGAGGTCCTGCGCTTCGACCTGGCACCGCACGGGGTGAGCGTGCACGTCGCCGTCCCCGGGGCGGTGGACACTCCCCTGGTCCGCACGATCGACATCGACGGGGTGGACCAGACGAACGACCGGGTAAGGAAGGCCAAGAAGCTGTTCCAGGGACACGCGGCGACTCCGGCGCTGGCGGCACGGAAGATCGTCGACGGGACAAGGAAGGGTCGGTACCTGCTCTACACCAGCGGCGACATCAGGGTGGGCCGGTGGGCCCAGGTCAACCTGCCGTGGGCCTACCGGGCGGTGATGCGGATACTGAACCGTGGGCTGCGGTGGGCGGCCGCGGACGCGCGGCAGGGGCGCACCCGGTGAGGTCGGGTGCGCCCCTGACAGCGTCGGCGGTGCCGGAACCTAGCTGGAGGAACCGGCGCTGCCGATGACGTCAGCGATGGAGCCGGAGACGTCCTGGTTGTGCTCGCCGCTGCCGATTGCGCCTTCGAGTCCGGCGGCGCTGCCACCGACGGTGTCGATGATCTGCTTGAAGCCCTGCCAGACACCGTGCAGGAGGGTCGAGATGCCGTCGCCGAGCGAGCTGACGATACTGAGGTCCATGGGGGTTACCTTTCGGAGAGTTGGCGGATGCTGATCCTTTCAGCACTCCGCCTCAGAGACTAACGGCGTCGACCGTACTTCGCTTTCCGTCGGTGAACATTGTTACCCCCGGGGCTGACGGTCCACCACCGGCACTCCCCGCGCCACCGCACCGCCCAGTCACTTGACTATATAAGTAAGTACCCTATAGTCTCGATCCCTGTTGCAATGATCAGGCACCTGATTGATCGCAGTGACCTCCGAAGGAAGGAACCACCCCCAGGCCCATTCGCGCGAACCCTCCCCGCCATCCCCGGAAGGACAGTGAACCCGACCATGTTCGGAACTCCCCCGAAGACACAGACCCCCGCCCGACGATGGAAGGCCGACGACGTCACCGTCACCGAACCCGCCACCGTCAGACGCGCCATCAATGCCGCAGCCATCGGTAACGTCACCGAGTGGTACGACTTCGGCGTCTACGGCTACCTCGCCCTCACCATCGAGGGGGTGTTTCTTCCCGAGGACTCCGGGCCCGCCGGCAAAATCATCGTCGCCGGCCTGTTCGCCGTCTCCTTCCTCGTCCGGCCCATCGGCGGCCTGGTGTTCGGTCCACTGTCGGACCGGATCGGACGCAACCGGGTCCTGGCCATCACGATGATCATGATGGCCACCAGCACCTTCCTCATCGGTGTCATCCCGTCCTACGCCGCCATCGGCATGCTCGCTCCGTTCCTGCTGCTGGCCTGCCGCCTGCTGCAGGGCTTCTCCACCGGGGGCGAGTACTCCAACGCGATGACGTTCATCTCCGAGTACGCGCCCGACCGCAAGCGCGGATACTTCGGCAGCCTGCTCGAGGTCGGCACCTTCGGCGGCTACATCCTCGGAGCGTCCGTCGCCGTCGTCCTGGAAGGCGTCCTGTCCGACGGCCAGATGCAGTCCTGGGGATGGCGCCTGCCGTTCTTCGTCGCCCTCCCCCTCGGCTTCGTCGGCATCTACCTGCGCACCAAGCTCAAGGACACCCCCGCCTTCGAACAGCAGGAGGCGGCGAAGAACACCCCGGAGAGCCAGTCCCACACGGCCCGGGACTTCGAAGGCAACGAGGCGAAGAAGATCCTCTCCCTGTGGCCCTCGATCCTGGTCTGCTGCGGACTGGTCATCGCCTGGAACGTCACCAACTACATGCTGACCTCCTTCATGCCGTCCTACTTCGACGAGGTCGGTAACCGGCAGGGCGGATACGAGATCTCCAGCCTGACCGCCAACGTCCTGGAGATCGCCGTGATGGCGGTGTGCCTGGTCCTGATCCCCGTCATCGGGAAGCTCTCCGACCGGGTCGGCCGCCGTCCCGTCGTCCTGGCCGGCTGCCTCTCACTGATCGTGCTCTCGGTGCCCTCGATCCTGCTGATCCGGGTCGACAACCTCGTCTGCGTGTTCATCGGTCTACTGATCATGGGCCTGTCCCTGATCTGCTTCAGCTCGGTCATGCCGTCCACCCTGCCGTCGCTGTTCCCGACCGTGGTCCGCGCCGGAGCACTGGCCATCGCCTTCAACGTCTCGATCTCCCTGTTCGGCGGGACGACGTCCACGGTGATGGAGGCGCTCATCGCGGCAACCGGCAACCTCATGTGGCCCGGGTTCTACCTCATGATCGCCGGTGCGATCGGACTGGTGGCGCTGCGTTTCCTGCCGGAGAGCAACGGTCGGCCGATGTGGGGGTCCAACCCCGCAGCGGAAACCGAGCAGGAAGCCGTGGTCCACGCCGAGGAACTCAACCGGCAGATCGACGAGTTGGAGCACGAGGCGAACGACGTCTCGAAGGCCACCGTCGGTTCCCGCTAGACCGTGTCGGCGGCGTCGAGGTCGAGCACACCGTCGATCTTCGCCCCGACGTCCGTTCCCGGCTGGCCGTTGCCCTGGTCGATGATCCACCCCGCCTCCCGGACCATGAGGTCGTGCACGGAGTCGTCGGCGCCGGGGCGTAGTCGTACTCGTCCCACCGCTCGCGCACGGTCTCCTCGTCGACGGTCCCGCCGCCACCGACGAGGCTCTCGGTAAGCAGGTCCCGGGCCGCGTCCGGGTCGTCGCCGATGAACCCGGTGGCGTCGTGGACGCCGTCGACGAGCGCGCGGACCCGGTCAGGGTCCTCCTCGTTCAGTTCGTCCTTCACGACGAGAAGCATGCTGCCGGTGTAGAGCTCCGGGGGCACCGCGATGTCGACGTAGTCGTCGCCCAACGCCTTCCTCGTGGGCGCGTAGAAGGTGTCGAACATCAGCCCGGCGTCGACGTCGCCCTTCTGCAGCGCCGTGACGAAGTCGCCCGGGCCGATGTTGACGATCTCTGCCGTGATGTCACGGGTCCCGAGCAGTTCGTCGAGGATGAAGTTCATGTTGGTGCCGAGGGTCACGCCGATTCTCTTGCCGTCGAGCGAGTCGATCCCGCCGTCCGTGCCTTCTCTGCCGCCTCCGACTCCGGCCTTCTTCGACCCGATGATCCGGTAGCTGTCGTAACTGCTCAGGTTCGCCACCGCCGTGACGCCCTGGTCGCGCAACGCGGCCGCGGCGAGGGGAAACTCGGTGAGCACCGCGGCGTCGACTCCCCCACCGAGCAATGCCTCCAGGGCGTCGCGCCCACTGTCGAAGGGCGTGGTGGAGACGTCGAGGTCGTGGTCGCCCCACATGCCCTCCTCGGAGGCGACGGTGACCTGCGGTGCGGTCCACCCCTCCGACCAACCCAGGGTGAGCGACATCGAGGCGTCGGAGGCCCCGGCGCCGTCCCCGTCCCCGGAGCAGGCCGAGGTCGCGGTCACCAGGCACGTGGACGCCGCCAACGCGACGGCTGTTCTGGAGATACGCGGAAATACGGTGATGGTCATGGTCTTCTTTCCTTCATTTCTCGGGATCGCCGGAAGCTACTGGGGGACGGACTGGTCGATGGTGCGCAGGATCATGCCGCGCAAACGGGTCTGCTCGCCGTCGGGACGGGTGGAGTCGCGCGGGCGCGGGGTGTGCACGGTGTGACTGTCGACGACCGCGCCGGGTGACGGAGACATCACGTGCACGGTGTCGCTGAGCAGCAGTGCCTCGTCGACGTCGTGGGTGACGAACAGGACGGTGGTGCGCCGCTGCCCCCACACCCGCATGAGCAGTTCCTGGGTGTGGCGGCGGGTGGTGGCGTCCAGCGCGCCGAAGGGTTCGTCCATCAGCAGCAGGGCAGGCTCGGCGGCCAGTGCCCTGGCCAGCGCGACGCGTTGCTGCATCCCGCCGGAGAGCTGGGCGGGGAAACTGTCGGCGTGGTCTGCCATGCGCACGCTGTCCAGGTAGTCCAGTGCACGGTCACGACGTCGCCGTCGGGCCCTGACCCCCGTTCCGGGGACGAGTCGTTGCAGGCCGACCTCCACGTTGCCGCGGGCACTCAACCACGGGAACAGGGCGTACTGCTGGAAGACCACGCCCACCTCCGGGGTCGGGGCGGTGACCGGGCGGCCGTCGAGCAGAACCTCACCGACGTCCGGGGAGGTGAACCCGGCGACGATGTTGAGCAACGTCGACTTCCCGCACCCGCTGGGGCCCACGAGACTGTGGAAGGACCCCGGCTCCAGCGACAACGTGGTCTCCCCGAGCCCGGAGGTCGGTGAGAAGAGCTTCTCCACGGCGGTGATCTCCACCGCACCCGGTGCACTCATGACTTCACCCATCTGAGCAGGCGGTGGCCCGCAGAACTGATCGCCAGGTCCACTGCGGCGCCGAGCACGCCGAGGGTGATCAGACTGACGAACATGGCGTCGGTGGCCAGGTACTGGCGGGACTCCTGGAGCTGGAAACCGATGCCGGAGGACGCTCCGGTGAGCTCGGCGGCGATGAGGCTGATGAACGCGACCGAGGCGCCCAACCGCAGCCCGGTCACGATGAACGGCGACGCGGCCGGGACGACCACGGACAGGAACTGGCGGGGTCGGGACACCCCCAGCGAGCGCGCGGCGCGTAGATAGGTTTCGGGCACGGCCTCGGCCCCGGCGTGGGTGTTGAGCCACACGGTCAGGCCCACGGCATAGGCGATGACGGCGTACTTGGACTCCTCCCCGATCCCGAACCACACGATCGCGACGGGCACCAGCGCGATCGCTGGCACAGGGCGCAGCAGGATCAGCACCGGGCCGAACAGCCGGCGCAGGAGCAGGACCCGTCCGGTGGCGATGCCCAGGACGACCCCTCCCACGGCACCGAGGATGAAGCCCACCAGCACCCGCGTCAGGGACGGCCAGACGTTGGCGACGACGTAACCGTCGGCGAACATCGTCCGCGCCGCCGCAAGGACGGTGGCCGGGCCGGGGAACATCTGCTCGTCGGCGATGACCACGCGGGCGATGACCTGCCAGACGGCGACCACCAGCACCAGTGAGGTCGCCAGCCAGCCGACGGTGGCGAGTCGGGGTCTGCGTGTGCGACTCATCCGGCACCTCCCGGCGTCGGTGCCGGACCGGTCGTGCTGGCGCCCTGCACCAGGGTGAAACCCACCGGAGTCCTGGAGGACCCGGGCGTGCCCGTGATCGACGCGAACGCGTTGACCGCGACGGCGTCGAGGTCCTGTCGCACGGTGGTCAGCGGGAAGAGTGCGTGACCGGTGACCGGCCCTCCGTCGAACGTGACCACGTCGATGTCGCCGGGCACGGACTGACCGGCGTCGACCACGGCCTTCACCACGGCCTCCGCCTGACCGAAGGTGCCGACGACGAGGGCGTCCGGCGTGTGGTCGACGAGGTACCGGGAGACCGCACGGTAGGCGCCCCCGGCGGAGAGGTCGGTGACGATGCGTGCAGCATCGTGTCTCGCGTCTCCGTCATCCCCGGCCTGCGCGGCGAGGAACCCCTCGAAGCGCTGGCGGACGGTGTCCCGTCGTACCAGGCCCGTCTCCCCGACGGTGAACCCACCGACGAAGACGGGGCGCGTGGCACCACCGCGCAGGACGTGCTCGGTGGCGACGGCGCCGGCGTGGACGTGATCGGCGCCGACGTGGCCGTGCCGGGGGCGTTCCGCGGTGTCCAGGCCCCTCAGCCCACGGTCGTTGTGCACCCACACCACCGGGAGACGGGCACGGTCACAGACCGCGGCGGTGGAGTCGCCGTCCCCCTCCCCCAGGACGATGAGTCCGGAGACCCCGGCGGCGATCAGGCGGGCGGCCGCCTCCGCCTCCTTGTCGGGGTCGAAGTCGGTGTTGGCGAAAAGCACGAGGTGGTTGTGTCGGCCCGCCTCCCGCTCGACGGCGTCGGCGACCTGGGAGAAGAAGGGCATCGTGACGTGGGGGACGAGAAGGCCCACCATGGGCGTCGACGCACCGGTGCGCAGGGCGCGGGCGGTGCGGTCGGGACGGTAGTCCAGCTCTGCGAGGGCGGCCTCAATGCGTGCACGCAGGGCGTCGGACACCGGGCGGTGGCTACCGCTGACGACGTAACTCACCGCGGTGGTCGACGCGCCCGCGCGGGCGGCGACGTCAGCCAACGTGGCGCGTCGTGTCCCGGTGGGAGGTGTCGGCCCGATCGGCGCTGTCGGCACAGTCGGCTCCTTTCTGTTGCCGGTCTCAGGTGCCGATCAATCTAGGGCGCGGGTGCGGTGCGCGTGAATCCTTTCACTCACCGTGATCCAATCGATTCACGTCCGTCACACCGGGTGGGTAGCTTCGTGGCCCATGACACACCTGAGAACCACCGGAGTCAGCGTCCAAGAGCCTGACCATGTCGAGGGCGACTACGTCCTCTTCGCCGCACCCGACGGCGTCACCCGGCTCATCGACCACCACGGCGACGTCGTTCACCGGTGGGAGCACCCCGGCGTGCCGTCCCGGATCATCGACCCCGCCCTCGTCGACGGCGAATTGGGTCGGGTCGGCCTGCAGCTCTCCGACCTCCCCTCCGAGGATGAGCCCCGGGGCGGGATCTACCCCAACCGCACCGTCGGCGAACTCTCCTGGGACGGCGAAGTGCGCTGGGAATGGGGCACCGAGGCCCCGGGAGGGGCCGCCCGCCAGAACCACGACTGGACGCTGCTCGACAACGGCAACCGGCTGTACCTGGTCACCGTCCCCCGCGTGGTGCCCTTCCTCGGCAACCACACCGTCGGCGACCAGGGACTCTACGAGGTCGACGCCTCCGGTCAGCTGGTGTGGCAGTGGCTGCTCGGCGACCACCTCGACGAACTCGGACTCAGTGAGGAAGGCCTGGAGGACCTGCGCGCGACGTCCCGGCGGCACGCCGACACCCCCTGGGGATACGCGGAGATCAACACCGCCAGCGTGATCGGGCCCAACCGCCTGCACGACGGCGACCCGACCTCACCATTCACCCCCGGCAACGTGATCATCAGCTCACGCAAGGCCAACGTCATCGCCGTGGTCGACCGCGTCAACGGCAGCGACGCCGTCCTGTGGCGCCTCGGGCCGTCCTTCGACAGCGCTCCGGGAGACCACCACGAGCGCATCCTGCAACGCCGGGTCCCCCGCCCACTCGACCAGATCTCCGGACAGCACAACCCCCACATCATCGCCGAGGACCTGCCCGGTGCCGGGAACCTGCTGATCTTCGACAACCAGGGTGGCGCCGGGTACCCGCCGGTGGCACTGGGGATCTACCCCGGATCACGGGTACTCGAGGTCGACCCGCTGACCAGGCAGATCGTGTGGCAGTACACCGCCGAGGACTCCGGCCGTCAACCGTGGGAGTTCTTCAGCGCCTTCGTGAGCAACGCCCAACGCCTGCCCAACGGAAACACACTGGTCACCGAGGGAATGCATGGGCGGATCTTCCAGGTGACCCCGACCGGACGCATCGTGTGGGAGTACGTCTCGCCCTATTCTGGGCCCGCCGCACCGGGAAGTTCCACCGAGAGTTTCCTGGTCTACCGCGCGCAGCACGTGCCGGCGGCGTGGGTTCCGGTGGGGTGACCCCGGCGTAACACCTGCAACACCGGCAACATCGCCGACACTGCCGCGAAACAGGCCACCGATACCGTCGGTGGCCATGACCGTTTCCCGAAGAGTCCCCTCCCCCGCAGACACCGCCGACCGACTCACCCGAAGTTTCGGACGCCGTCGTTTCCTCCAGATCGCAAGTGCCGTCGGAGCCGTCGGCGCAGGCAGCACCCTCGTCGGTTGCAGCCACGACGGGGCCCCGGCCGCCGCCAGCTCCGCCAGCCCGGGGGTCCCGGGCGAGATCCTTCAGCCCGGTTCCGGCTCCCTGCAGGCCGACCACTACCTCGCATCCGAGGTCGACAAGGTCCTCTGGGGATACCTGCCCTCCACCGACAGCGAACCGGTGATGCGGATGAGATCAGGTGAGACGGTGACAGTGGACACCGTCAGTCACGAGGGGATCCTCGAAGACCAGGGCCGCGACCCGGACACCTGGTTCGGCGAGAAGGGAGTGGACAGGTCTGACGTGCTCGACGACGCGCGCGAGATCGCAGCGAATTACGACCGCACACCCCGTGACTTCGACAAGGACGGTCCCCACATCGTCACCGGACCGATCTTCGTCGAGGGCGCCGAACCCGGCGACGTCCTCAAGGTCGAGACGCTGGAGACGACCCTCCGCGTTCCCTACGGCGTGGTGTCCAGCAGGCACGGCAAGGGTGCGCTCCGCGCGATGCCGGACGGTGAGGCGCCGGACGGCATCGACCTGGACGAGGTCATGCCGCCGGTGGGGGCCGACGGCCGCGGAGAGAACGTCTCGGTGTTCACCCGGGCGCAGGACGGACGGGGAATCATGACCTCCGGCGAGTTGGAGCTGAGCTTCCCGCTGCGCCCGTTCATGGGCATGATGGGTGTGGCCACCACCGACGGCGGCGACGCCACCGCCGAGAGCCGCAACTCCATTCCCCCGACCCTGGGCGGCGGGAACATCGACATCCGGCACCTCGCTGTGGGGTCGGCCCTCTACCTGCCGGTCTTCGCCGACGGGGCATTGTTCTACACCGGGGACCCGCACCACGGCATGGGCGACGGGGAGGTCGCACTGACCGCGATGGAGGGGTCCCTGCGCACCACGTTCCGGCTGACGGTGTGCAGGAAGGGCGACCGGTCGGTCCCGTCCGTCGCCTTCTCGTACCCCTTCGGGGAGACCGAGGATGCCTGGATCCCGATGGGGTTGTCCGATCCGGACGGGCTGGCCAACGGCTCGGACCGCGACCTGAACGTGGCGATGCGCCGGGCGGTCGTCAATGCCCTGGACTTCCTGGAGACCGACCTCGGCATCGAGCGCGCGGTGGCCTACGCCTACCTCTCGGCCGCCTCTGACTTCGCCCTGTCGCAGGTCGTGGACATCACCACCGGGGTGCACGGGCTGATCTACAAGGACGGGTTGCCGTCCCTGGGATAGGGGCCTGTGCCGGAAACCCCCGGCACAGGCCCTCTACTCGCCCACCGGGGTGACGAGATACGCTACGCCAGCATGTACCCGTCACGGTCACGCCCGTACCGGCCACTGGTGGTGAGGATCATGATGAACTCCACCATCGTCCAGATCCACAGGCCCACCATCATCAGGTAGCCGACAATCGCAAGAAGCCCACCGCCGATGATCATGTCCGTGTCCTCGTCAACGTAGTAGGTCTCGCCGGAGTACGTCCTGACCATCTCTGTACCGGTACCTGCGATGACGAGCGAACATCCCACGACCACGATCACCCAGGTGGTAATGAGGAAGATCAGCTGGGCGATAGCGCGGCCCTTGTTGCCGATGTAGAAGTTGTGGGCTCCAGTGCCGCCGAGGAAGAACGCCAGCAGCGCCGCAACGACCTTCTTCTTGTTGGACTGCGGCGGGGCGGGATATCCCGGGTACATTGCGGCACCCGCGTAGGGGCCAGGCCGGACCGGGTTTCCGTACTGGCCCGGGTACCCGGACAAATCGTTCCCACCCTGCTGAGGGATGCCGTAAGCACGGGTCTGATCTGCCGCAGACGGACTGCCGTAGGGACTGCCAAGCATGTTCTCCCCGGACCAACGACCCCCGGTGTTCGCCGCGGAGGCATCATCGTCGGAGCCTTGAGAGCTCTGGAATTCCGGACCGGTCACTGAGTGTTCTCCCACCTAGTATCGAAAATATAAGAGTAAGCACAGCCTATCGTGGCGCTGGTCTCGGACGAGCACCGGCGTCCACGAGGGCGTGAACCAGGGCGTAGCTGATGCCGTACGCGCCCGCCCACTCACTGGCGCGCGGCCCCGCAATGTTGACCTCAAGACCGCTCCCTTGCAACCGCAACCACTCTGACACGTCGTGTGCGACTGCAGCCAAGACGTTGTGGTCCCCCCAGGCCGAGGCGTCCAGGACCAGGTGGGGACGCTGCCACTGACACGCGAATCCCACCGTCAGGTCGGTCCCTGGCGACGGCCCGTCGTTGGCCGTCAGTATGAGCGTGGCATCACTGTCGCGGACGTTCCATTCGGTACGTTGCTCCGTCTCCGGCGACGGAGTCTCCGTGAGTTCCGGGTAGTCCGCCAGCAGGCCCGGCGGCTCCGATTGGTCCTCCGCCCACCCACCAGCGGGGCACCAACCGGTGACGGGGACGCCGACGGCGCGGGCGGCGTCGAGCGCTCCTCTGTCGACACCGGACTGGCCGCCGGAACGGATGGTGCTGATCATGTGGCGGTGGTGGTCAGAGCCGTCATAGCGGCCAATACCTGTCTGAGCTGTCACAGCGTGACACTTTATAGGGTGCGATTCTTCCTCGCTCCACACCGCCTGACCGCCCGGGACCTAGCTGTACTTCCCGGGGAGGTTGTGAACACTCCGCACGGGATGACACATAAGGAAGACCTCCGGTAACCGTGGTGGGTGAATCACTACTCACAACGGGAACCAGGAGGTCTTCCATGTCCCACCGTAACGCACCCCTGACCCCGACCGGCAGGGCCCGGCTGGTGTCGCTGGTCATTGACCACGGCTGGTCTCAACGCCGGGCGGCCGAAAGGTTCAACGTCTCCCCAGCCACCGCCCACCGCTGGGTGGCACGCCACCGCGCCGGCGAGGCTCTTGCCGACCGCACCAGCAGACCACGCAGATGCCCCCACCAGCTCTCTGTCCGCCGGGAACGCAGGATCATCACACTACGGTTCACCCACCGGTGGGGACCCCACCGCATCGGCTACCACCTCGGTATCGCCCGCTCCACCGTCGGTCGGGTGCTGGCCCGTTACAACATGCCCGCCCTGGACTGCATCGACAGAGTTGCTTGAGCCACCGGCCTGCCGGTGCGCAAAGCTGCGCCACGCCGCTACGAGAAGACCCGGCCCGGTGAGTTGGTGCATGTCGACATCAAGAAACTCGGGCGGATCCCCGACGGCGGCGGATGGAAGATGTTCGGCCGTGGCTCAGACCAGCACCGCTCATCAATCCGAGCGACCGGTGCGGCTGCCCGCGCCGGTGGGAAGCCGGGACGCGGCTACCGCTATCTGCATCACGGGCATCGACGACTACTCCCGGGTCGTCTATTCGGAGATCCTGGATGACGAGCGTAAGCACACCGCCGCCGGCTTCTGGTCCCGGGCCAACGCCTTCTTCGGCCAGTTGGGGGTCACCGTGGAGGCGGTGATGACCGACAACGGTGCCTGCTACCGCTCTAACGCGTTCAACGACGCCCTCGGCGAGACGGTCACACACCGGTTCACCCGAGCGTATCGGCCGCAGACCAACGGCAAGGTCGAACGGTTCAACCGCACGCTGATGACCGAGTGGGCCTATGCGCGGCCGTATCTCAGCGAGGCGAACCGTGAGGTGGTGTACGAGCAGTTCCTGCACCACTACAATCACCACCGAGCCCACACCGCTATCGGAGGTCTGACTCCCTCAGCGCGTGTTCACAACCTCACGGGGAACTACACCTAGCTGTTCTCCCCGGCTCCGCAATATCTCAACACTGTAGGGCCGCGGCGACTACCGCTCGAGCTCCACACCCGTCGCCGCCACCACCTCCTCCGGCGTCACACCCGGCGCGACTTCCCGCAGGGCCAGGTGCCCACCCAGCACCGCACCACCGGCACCCGTGTCACCGTCCCGCACCACGTCGATGACCGCCAGATCGGTGATGATGCGGTCGACCACTCCCTGTCCGGTCAGTGGCAGCGTGCATTCGGGCAGGATCTTCGGCGAACCGTCCTTGGAGAGGTGGTTCATCAGCACGATGACCTTCCGCGCTCCGTGCACCAGGTCCATGGCCCCGCCCATGCCCTTGACCATCTTGCCGGGCACCATCCAGTTGGCCAGGTCCCCGTGCCGGGAGACCTCCATTCCTCCCAGTACCGCGACATCCACGTGTCCCCCGCGGATCATGCCGAAGGACAGGGAGGAGTCGAAGAACGCCGCACCCGGATTCACGGTCACGGTCTCCTTGCCCGCGTTGATGAGGTCGGGGTCCAGTTCCTCGTCCGTCGGGTACGGTCCGGTGCCGAGGATGCCGTTCTCGCTGTGCAGGACGACGTGCACGCCGTCGGGCAGGTGGTTCGGGATCAGCGTGGGCATGCCGATGCCGAGGTTCACGTACTGACCGTCCTCGAGTTCCTGCGCGGCGCGTGCCGCCATCTGTTCCTTCGTCCAGCTCATCAGTTCTCCTCGCTCTCGTGCTTGTCGTCCCGCACGGTCCGCTTCTCGATCCTCTTTTCTTGCGGACCGGTCTCCACGATGCGTTGCACGAAGATGCCGGGCAGGTGTACCTGCGCCGGATCGATCTCGCCGGGTTCCACGAGTCGCTCCACCTCGGCGATGGTGACCGTTCCCGCCATGGCGCACAGGGGGTTGAAGTTCATCGCGGATTTCGCGAACACCAGGTTGCCTTCGGTGTCCCCGATATCTGCGTGGATCAGGGCGACGTCCGCGGGCAGTGCCTCCTCCAGGACGTACCGGCGTCCTCTGAACTCGCGGACCTCCTTCGGCGGGGACGCCACGGCGACCGAGCCGCCCTCCCGGTACTTCCACGGCAGACCGCCGTCCGCGATGGGTGTGCCCACCCCGGCCGGCGTGTAGAAGGCGGGGACGCCGATACCGGCGGCACGCAGCTTCTCGGCCAGGGTCCCCTGCGGGGTCAGTTCCACCTCGAGTTCGCCGGCGAGGTACTGGCGGGCGAACTCCTTGTTCTCCCCCACGTACGATGCGACGACGCGACGGACTTGCCGGTTGTTGAGCAGCAGTCCCAGGCCCCAGTCATCGACGCCGCAGTTGTTCGAGTAGATCTCCAGATCGCCGACACCGGTGTCGACGAGGGCGGTGATGAGGCTGTCGGGGATGCCGTTGAGTCCGAAGCCGCCGACGGCGAGCCGGGCACCGTCGGTGATGTCGCGGACGGCCTTCTGCGGTGTCGCGACGACTTTCGCTGCGAGGCTGGTGAGGTGGGCGGAGTGAGACGAGTCAGTCATCGTTGTTCTCCTTCTCGGTCGTCGTGCTCACGGATCGGGAGGGTGAGCATGTGGTAGCTGAGTGTCTTGCCGTGCCCGTCGAGCACCGGGGAGCCGGTGACGCCGCCGCCGAGCACGCCGCGCAGTTCGCAGACGAAGGATTCGACGGTGGACACGTCCCGGACGGTGACGTCCCGGACGTCGCAGCAGAAGTGCTCTGCCACGGCATCTTCGGTGAGGTGTGCGCGCAGCTGCCGGTAGTTGTGAGGGGTGCGGGGCAGGACGGCGACGATGAGGGTGTCACCTTTGTCGCCGGTGCGCGCATCGGCGTAGTCGTCGAGCGTTGTCTGGGCTGCCTGGGCATTCATCAGCGGTCTCCTTTCATGGTGGTGACCTGCGCGGCGATACGTTCACGGGGCAGCAGCGCCGAGCGGATGGCGAGGACTTCACTGCTCGCGGTGCGTGCTCCCCCGCCGGCGGCGGGTCCGGCGCAGTAGAGCGCCTCGACCTCCCAGCCGATGGCGCGGGCCTGGGTGTCGGTGTCCACGCGTGCGGCCACGCGCAGGCGGACTTCAGGCGGGTCGGGACGGTCCGTCACCGGCATCATGCCGCGGAAGGCGGCGCCGTCGCCGATGAATTCCACGCTGACGGTCGTCAGGTCAATGCCGTGGACGTGGTCCAGCCGGTGCCGGACGATGTCCCAGGCCATCTCCGCGCGCTGGCGGGCGCGGGGCCCTGCGTAGGTGATCTGTCCTTCGCCGAGCCAGCCGCCACGGAAGCCCAGGGTGACTTTCAGCGTCCCGGTGCGGGGACGTCCGGTCGCCCCGCTGACCCGCACGGCGTTCTCCCCTACCTCGCCGAGGTGGACGCCGGAGAAGTCGGCGGTCACGTCCGGGGTGAGGTAGGCCGACGGGTCGGCGACTTCGTAGAGCATTTGTTCGCGCACCGTCTGCCGGGTGAGCATGCCACCGGTGTCGGCGAGTTTGCCGAGCACCGCGGTGCCGTCGTCGCTGATGTCGGCGAAAGGGAACCCGAGGTCTTCCATGCCGGGCACGGGTTTGGTCACCGGGTCGGCGAAATAGCCGCCGGTGACCTGTCCGGCACATTCCAGCAGATGGCCGACGAACGTCCCGGCGCCCAGGCGCGCCCAGTCGTCGAGCTGCCACCCGAATTCGTGGACCATGGGCGCCAGGAACAGCGAGGGGTCGGCCAGCCGTCCGGTGACGATGACGTCCGCACCTGCCTCGAAGGCCGGCAGGACGTGCTCGACTCCGAGGTAGGCGTGCGCGGAGACCAGTCCGGCGTCGTCAGACGACAAGGGCCGGCCTGTCTCCCAGACGTCCGGGTCCGCGGAGCGAACCTCGGAGAGTACGCTGTCGCCGGTCAGGTAGGCCACGGTGACCGTCCGGTCCGGCACCACCTCGGAAGCCACACGGGCGATCAGCCGGGCGGCGGCTTCGGGGTTCGCGGCACCCGAGTTCGTCACCACGGTCGTTCCCTGGGCCACGGTGTGTGGCAGGACGGCACGCATCCTGATCTCCAGCAGCGGGTCGTAGCCGGTGTCCGGGTCGCTGAGCCTGCGGAGTTGCCCTGCTGCGACGGTACGCTCCCCGAGGCACTCGAACACGAGGTAGTCGAGGTCCCCGTCCTTCGCGATTTTGACGGCCGGGTCGAGGCGGTCACCGGCGAACCCTGCGCCGGATCCGATTCTGATGGTTGGCATCGAAGATATCTCCTAGAAAGCTAGAACGTCAGGGCGCCGGTGATGATCGCGGTCACGGTGATCACCAGGGTGGTGCCCCATGCCCAGAGGAATGTGAAGCGCTGGTGTTTGCCCAGTTCCACCTTCGCCATACCGATCAGGATGAACGTGGAGGCGGTCAGCGGGCTGAGGGGGAAGCCGGTGGTCATCTGCCCGGCGATGGCACCGCGGGCGATCATCGACGGGTCAACGCCCATGACCTCGGCGGTGTGCGCGAACACGGGCAGCACGCCGAAGTAGAACGCGTCCGGGGTGAACACCAGGCTCAGAGGCATCGACACGACCGAGACGAGGACGGGCAGGAATCCTCCGAAGCTCTCGGGGATGACGTCGGCGAGGCTCTGGGCCATGTTCTCGATCATCCCGGTGTTGCCGAGGATGCCGGTGAACACGCCGGCGGCGAAGACCATGGACGTCACCAGGACCACGTTGGCCCCGTGCTCACGGAACAGCTGTTGCTGGTCCTTCCATTTCGGGATGTTCACGCAGGCGGCGATGGTGAAGGCGACGATGAAGCAGACCTCCATCGGGACCGCATGGGTGAACAGCACGACCACCAGCGTCAGGGTGAGGATCAGGTTGACCGCCATGCGCCACCGCGGGACGCCGTGGTCGCGCCGGGCATGGTCGGTGTGATCCTCGTCCGCGGGAGCATCGACGGTTCCGTCCTCCGCGGGGATCGCCTCCCCACCGGAGCCCACAGCCACCGGCGCCGGAGCGTCCAGGGAGATCGTGCCGAGACGCTTGCGCTCCATGCGTCCGATGACGTAGCTGGCGAACAGGACCCATACCCCGCCGGCGATCATGGGGATGATCATCGGGGTGAAGACTTCCGCCGCGGTCATGTCCAGTGCGGCCATGGCGCGCAGCGTGGGCCCGCCCCAGGGCAGGATGTTCATCAGTCCGGCGCCGAGGGCGACGATGGCGGTGAGCGCCAGCGGTCGCATACCTATGCGCCGGTAGATCGGTAGGAAAGCCGAGAGGGTGATCAGGAAGGTCGCCGCGCCGTCGCCGTCGAGGTGGACGCACATCGTCACGACGGCGGTGCCGATGGCGATCTTGACGGGATCGCCCTTGGCCCAGCTGACCATCCGTCGGATCAGTGGGTCGAACAGCCCCGCCTCCATCATGACGGCGAAGAACAGGATGGCGAAGGTCATCATCACCGCGATGGGTGCGACCTGCAGCAGGCCGTCGCCGATAAAGTCGCCGAGGTCGCCGCCTCGTCCGGCGAGGACCGCGAAGATGATCGGCACGAGCACCAGGCCCACCAGGACCGAGGTCCGGGTGAACAGGGTCAGCGCCAGAAAGATTCCCACCGTGAGGAATCCGAACAGAGCAAGCACGTGGCTCTCCTATCGACGTAGCTGCGACCCTCCTGGTCGGTGACAGCCTGTGGCAGTCGGCACCGGACTGTGACCTGGATCGCGTGGACGTCCTCAGTATGAACAGTGACATTTAGTTGCGTCAAACAACAATATTGCATAGATTCTTGCAGTATGCGGATAACTGACATCACGGTGGACCAGATGCGTGTCATCGTCTGCGTCGCTGACCAGGGAGGATTCACCCCCGCCGCCGAACGGTTGAGCCAGTCCCAGTCCTCGCTGAGCCGCATCGTCTCCCAGGTGGAGAAAGCCGCCGGAACCCGGTTGTTCGAGCGGACCACGCGCAGCTTCGCCCTCACCGACCCCGGCACAGAGTTCCTCCGCGCCGCACGGGTGATCCTGCAGACCTATGACCGGGAGATGAACAACGTTGCCAGTTACCTCAGCGGACCCAACGGCCGTCTCCGGCTGGCCACCCTGCCGTCGCTGGCGGCGACTCTCCTGCCCCCGTTCATCGACCGTTTCCGACGCTCCTTCCCCAACGTCAGCATCAACCTCCAGGACCTCATGGCGGCGAACATCATCGAGGAATGCCGCTACGGCTCCGTGGACCTCGCCATCACCGCCGAAGACCCGGAACTCATCGGAAGTCTGCCGGACCACTTCGACTTCTCCCCCGTCGCCGAGGAACGCTTCGCCTGCATCCTGCCCGCCACCCACGCCCTGGCGCAGAAACCGGGGATCGACTGGGACGACCTGGCCGGCCGCGCTTTCGTCTCCTTCACCGAAGCCAGTTCCGTACGACGCATCACCGACCGCGAACTGGCGGCACGGGGCATCCACCCGTCCCAGACCGTCACCGCCGGAACGATCTCCGCGGTCACGGGCCTGTGCGCGGCGAACCTCGGGATCTCCGCGGTCCCCGGCTTCGTGATCCCGATGACCCGCGTTCCCGGCGTGGCGCTCCGTCCGTTCCGGGGAGCGCCGGTCACGCGCAAAATCGGTGTCCTGGTGGACACCACCCGCACGCTCTCACCGGCGGCCGCGGCGTTCCTGAAGCTCATCTCGGCCACACCACCGGATGCCGTGTCGCTCCCCGACTTCACCACGTGGACGGGGTTGTCTCGTTAGACGACCTGTCCCCCGACCGATTCTGAGTAACACGTACGAGGACCACCATGCACATCCCCTTCATCTCCGCCGACACCGTCCATGAACGGGTACCGATGACCGCCGCCGTCGACGCGATCGAGCAGACGCTGCGCGACGGCTTCGACACCTCGTCCGCACAGCCGCGTAGCAGTGTCCCCCTCGACCACGGCAGCTTCCTGCTCATGCCCGCCGAGATCGCTGGCACCGCCGGCGTGAAGGTCGCCTCGGTCGCCCCCGACAACCCGGCGGTCGGCCTGCCGAAGATCCAGGGCCTCTACCTGCTGTTCGACGGCACCACCCTCGAGCCGACGGCGGTGATGGAAGGCAGCTCACTGACCGAGATCCGCACCCCGGCACTCTCCGCGCTGGGCATCAGGCACCTGGCAGCGGACAAGGCGCTGGACGTCGTCCTGTTCGGCACCGGCCCGCAGGCCTACCACCACGTCCATGCCGCAGCGGCCGTGCGCCAGATCAGTACAGTCACCGTCGTCGGACGTCGTGAGGAGAAGGTCACCGATCTCGTCGCCCGCCTGACCGAGGACGGTGTCACCGCCGCTGCCAGTACTGACCGCGCCGCCGAACTCCGGGACGCCGATCTCGTGCTGTGCTGCACCAGTGCCCGGGAGCCGCTCTTCGACGGGTCCCTCGTCAACGACGATGCCCTCGTCGTCGCCATGGGATCGCACGAACCGGACGCCCGGGAGACCGACGACACGCTCCTCTCCCGCGCCACCACCTACGTCGAGGACGTCGACACCGCCCTGCGGGAAGCCGGCGACGTGCGTATCGCCGTGGACAACGGCACGATCAGCACCACTGACCTGCACACGCTGGGACACCTGGTGAATCACGGCCCGGTCGAGGCTGGTGGGCCGGTGTTCCTCAAGACCGTGGGCATGGGGTGGCAGGATCTCGCCGTCGCGCAGGTGGCCTACCGCGCGGAGAACTGACCGGTGACAGCCCGCGCGCTGCTGTCGTATCGTTGAGATGCAGGGTGCCCGAAGCCACCGTCACCAGGACAGGAGTCCGCCATGATCACCCGCGTGCTCGCCCACTGCACCGTCTCCGACCTTGACCGGGCCCACCGGTGGTACCGCGGCGTCTTCGAGCGGGAGCCGGACGCCGCGCCGATGCCCGGGCTGATCGAATGGCACATCGGGGAGAGCGCCGGCCTGCAGGTCTGGTCGGAACCCGGTCGCGCCGGAGCGTCGAGCGTGGTGCTCGGGGACACCGACATCGACGCCGTCGCCGCACGGATGACCTCGCTGGGAATCGAACACGACGGTCCGCAACCAGGTGGCGGCGCACGGATTCTGCAGCTCACCGATCCGGACGGGAACCGGGTCGTCTTCTTCGGCGCATAACCGATGAAGCGCACCGACCGGGCACGGGGCCGTCGAGGTGTGGTCACGGGCGCCGGTGCCGGCTTGGCCCTGGCACTCCTGCTCAGCGCCTGCACGTCGGGCGTCCCCTCCACCACCGACAGCGGCACCGTCACCGCGGAAAGGAATGACACCGTGTCCCCAGGTTCCTACACGCACCACGCCACCACCCTCGACGGCATCGAACGCACCTGGAACGTCTACACCCCCGACGCCGGGCCGTCCGATGGCCCGATGCCCGTCGTCCTCGTCGTGCACGGCACCGGGGACACCGGCGACGGGATCCGCTCCGGCATCGGTCCCGACCTGGAGCTCGAGGCCGAGGAGCACGGCTTCATCGTGGCCTACATCGACGGCCACGACAACAACTGGAACGAGTGCCGTGTCGCCGGTGACTGGGCGGCGAAAGAGAAGGACCTCGACGACGTCGGCCTGATGCGCCACGTCGTCGACACCCTCCACTCTGAACGCACCTTCGCCGTCGGCTTCTCCAGTGGCGGGCACATGGTGCAACGCCTCGCCTACGAGGCCCCTGACCTGGTCGACGCCATCGCCTCAGTGAACGCGAACGTCCCGACGGACGACAATCTCGGCTGCAGGGATTCCGGCGACCCGGTCCCCGCGATCTTCATGCAGGGCCGCGAGGACCCCATGAACCCTTTCGACGGTGGCGAGGTCGTCGTCGGTTCCGGCATCTTCGCCGAGAGTCGCGGCGAGGTCCACTCTGCCCGGGCCAGCGCGGAATGGTTCGCCGAGCGCAATGGCATCCCCGCTGATTCCGCGGCGCCCGCTGTCCGCGACGGCCACGGCGAGATCACCACCTGGGACGGCCGGTTCCCCGTGCGCCTGGTCGCTGTCGACCACAGCGGGCACTCCTTCCCCACCGGCACGGGACGCTGGGGTAACACCGGCGGCGCCCGTTACGACGGACCCGGCGCGATCTGGGAGTTCTTCTCCGGAACATCCTCGCTGCACTCCCCGCGACCCCGAGGTGATCGGCCCGCCCCGGCGACGCCCGTCATCTGAGTCACCCCCTAGGTCACGGAACGGCCGTTTTCTGACCTGACGGGTGGCTCAGATGGCAGGGGGGTTGGCGTAGGGGCGATAAGCCGTCGAGCGTCCCCTACCCCAAACCCCAGTTCCAGTCCTTCGTCGCGGTGCGCAGGTGGGCGTAGGAGCGCACCGTCCTGCCGTTGAAGGACGCCGACGCCGGGGACGTCCCCGCCACCGTCCACTCCGGCGGCTGAGGATCCCCTGACAGTGCCCAGGCCGCCTGGCGTGCCGCTCCGAGGGCGACGTACTCGGCCGGGTCCGGAACCAGGACCTCCACACCGAAGATGGACGGCGCCACGGCGCGCACCGCCGCCGAGCGTGCACCACCACCGATCAACAGGACACGGGTGGCCTCCACCCCGGTCGCGCCGACCAGTGCCTCCACCGCGTCCTTCATGGAGCACAGCAGGCCCTCCACCGTGGCCCGGGCGAAATCCTCTCGGGTGGTCGCTGTGGTGATGCCCTGCAAGATCCCCGTCGCGTCCGGACGGTTCGGGGTGCGCTCCCCGTCCAGGTACGGCTGCAGCACCAGTCCACCGGCGCCCGGGGACGACGCCAGAGCCAGGCGCTCGAACTCCTCCCAGTCCACCCCCAGCAGGCGTCGTCCCATGTCCAGCACGCGCGCGGCGTTGAGCGTGGCCACCAGCGGCAGGTAGCGTCCCGAGGCGTCGGCGAACCCGGTGACCATGCCCGCGGAATCGTGCACGCTGTCCGGCACGACCGCCGAGGCCACCCCGGAGGTGCCGATCGACACGCACACGTCGCCAGGCTGCAGCGCCAGGCCCAGTGCGGCACCCTGGTTGTCGCCGGTGCCCGGCGCGATCACGGTGCCACGCTCGGCGGCGGCCGCGTTCGCCGAGGCTGCCACCACGCCGACACGTTCGTTCGGATCCGCCAGGCGTGGCAGCTCCACCGCGTGGCCCAGCGCCCGTTCGGCGAGTTCCGGCACCCAGGTACGCTCCCGGGTGCTGTAGTAGCCGGTGCCGGACGCCTCGCCGTGGTCGGTGACCTTCTCCCCGTAGCCGGAGAGGTGCCAGGTGAGGTAGTCGTGCGGCAGCAGGACGCTGGCCGTGCGCGCGGCGTTGTGCGGTTCGTGGTCACGCATCCACCGCAGCTTCGTCGCGGTGATCGAGGCGACGTAGCGGCTGCCCGTCTGGTCCACGCACGCCCGCTCCCCTCCCATCTCCTCGATGAGCTCCTCGGCGGCACGTGCCGAGCGGGTGTCGTTCCACAGCAGGGCGTCCCGGACGACCTCACCGTCGGCGTCGAGTGCCACCATGCCATGCTGCTGTCCGGCGACCGAGACGGCGTCGGCCCGGTCAAGCAGTCCTGCAGTCGCCTCGGCCATGGCCGTCACCCAGGCACGCGGGTCGACCTCCGTGCCCTCGGGATGACTCGCCCGCCCTTCGTCGACGACCTCGCCGGTGTCTGCGTCCACGAGCAGAGCCTTGCAGGACTGCGTGGAACTGTCGATCCCCAGTACCAGGGCCATCTCAGTTGTCTCCTTCGGTGGTGGCGAGCACGTGGAGGGTCACGCCGCTGCTGTCCAGCAATGCCCGGTCGGCGTCGCTGACATCGTTGTCGACGATGACGTGGTCGAACTCCGCGACATCGGCGACCTTGAACACCCCGGGTGCGCCGAACTTCGTCGAATCCACGACGAGGACCTTCACCGGGGCAATGTCCAGAAGTGCCCGTTTGGTCTCGGCCGCCTCGGTGTCCGGATGGAACAACGCCATGCCCGGCGGATCTCCGGCGGCTCCCGGCACCGGGCGCAGTGAGGTCGTCGACACGAAGGTGACGTCCGCCGACAACCGGCGCAGCTGGTCGCAGGTCATCGCCCCGAGGAAGGAGTCGGTCTCCGGGATGTACTGGCCGCCGCACCCGATCAGCCGGATACTCGCGGCACCGGTGCGTTGGCGGTGCAGGCTCATCGCCGACAGTGAATGGGTGACCAGCGCCGAGGGGTTGCGCTGCGGCAGCAGGGTGACCAGTGGTTCGAGCGTGGTGGAGTCGTCGACGGCGACGACCGCACCGTCCTCGATGAGCTCCGCGGCGAGGGCGCACAGCCCGTTCTTGACGTCCCGGTGCAGCTGCCGACGCTGACCGACACCGAGTTCGCTCATCGACGGGGTCACCGACCGTGCCCCACCCCGGATGCGTTCCAGCAGATGGTCGGCGGCGAGACTGTCGAGGTCACGGTGCACGGTCATCTGACTGACATCGAAGTGCCCGGCGAGTTCCTCGACGCGGGCCGTGCCATGCCGGGTGACGTAGGCCACGATGTTCTCGCGGCGTTTGTCGGGACGTTTCTCGGCTCCGGTCGCGGGTGTCGGCGGTGGCATGGGAGCCACGATAGCACGGGCATGGTGTGACTGACCCCCCGTTTCAAACATTTTTTTGTTGGAAGTGGTGACTTTTCAACATCATGGCGGTACGTTGACCGCAGTGGTTCGCCCCGTGTGACCCACATCCCCTGCGTCCCCACCCACCAGGAGCACAGATGACGACCCTCACCACACCACCCCGTGCCACCGGGCTCCTCGACCGCCTCGGCGTCCCACGCGCCCTGATCTGGGGCTTCATCGGCCTGACGATCTTCATGATCGGCGACGGCGTCGAGACCAACATCCTCGAACCCTTCCTGCGCGACGACCACGGATTCTCCACCTCCCGCGTGGGCACCCTGGTCACCGTCTACGGCATCGCCGTCGCCATCGCCGCCTTCTTCGCCGCCGCACTGTCCGACCTGTGGGGCCCACGGCGGGTGATGATGCTCGGAGCGGGGGTGTGGGTCACCCTGGAACTGGTCTTCCTCTGCCTGGCACTGACCACCTCGAACCCGTGGCTGATCTTCATCACCTACGGCCTCCGCGGCTTCGGCTACCCGTTGTTCGCCTACGGATTCCTCGTGTGGATCACCGCCGTGGCCCCGGCCGAAGACCGGGCCACGGGCGTGGGCTGGTTCTACGTCGGCTTCTCCGCCGGCCTGCCGACCCTCGGCGCCCTGACGGCCACGTTGTCACTGTCCCTGCTGGACCTGGACTTCTACCAGACACTCTGGCTCTCGCTCTCCCTGGTCATCATCGGTGCCGCCGTCGCCCTCGTCGGCATCCGTGAACCCGTCGGACGACGCCCCCTGGTCGACAACCCCGAGGAAGTCAGCGCCACCCTCTCCCGGGGTTTCAAGCTGCTGGCCACCGACAGGCGCGCCCGACGGGTCACCTACATCCGCACCATCAACTCCGTGCCCACCTACGCCATGGCCGTGTACTTCCCCGCCTACTTCACCGACGAACTCGGCTGGAAACTCGGCTGGTTCCTCATTCTGACGACCGTGATCTACGCGGTCAACCTGCCGTTCAACCCGCTTTACGGACGCATCGGCGACCGTCTCGGCTGGGCCACCACCATGTTCTGGGCCGGGGCCGTCGCCTGCGCCGTCACCCTCGCCGCGGTGTACTTCACCCCGCTGATCGGACGCTCCCTGGGACTGTCGGACGGCCTGGTCTACGGCGTCACCCTCGCCTTCGGCGCATTGTTCGGCGTCTCGTTGGCCGGCTACGTCCCCCTCTCCGCAATCGCCGTGGCGATCGACCCGGAGCACCCGGGCGCGGCGATGTCCACCTACAACCTCGGTGTCGGTGCCGCCGTCGCCGTCGGCCCGCTGCTGGTCGCCGTCTTCCTCCCCCTCGTCGGTGCCACCGGGCTGACCCTGATCATGATCGCCCTCTACCTCGTCGCCGCCTACCTGTCGTTGACCCTGCGGGGCAACCAGCCCGGGTTCGACGGCGTACCCGACAACGTCCCCGAACCCCTGGCCGAACAGGCCGCCACCGCGACCGAGAAGAACTGACCCCGCCCCCTCCGAAGGAGCCCCACCGTCATGCCCCACCCCTTGTCCTCCACCCCCCTCACCCCCCTCACCCCCCTCACCACCGACCTGCTGCCGGCCCTCACCGACCTGACCGACGGCCGGACCGCCGTCCCGTCCTACGACCGTTCGCAGGTGTCCCCCGGCATCGTGCACATCGGCGTCGGTGGATTCCACCGCGCCCACCAGGCGATGTACCTCGACCGTCTGATGAACCAGGGCCAGGCGCTGGACTGGGGCATCGTCGGCCTCGGGGTCATGCCGTCCGACGTACGCATGCGCGACGCCCTGGCCGGTCAGGACCACCTCTACACACTCACGACCAAGGCACCGGACGGCGCCGAGGACGCCCGGGTCATCGGCAGCATCATCGACTACGTCTTCGCCCCCGACGACCCCGCCGCCGCGGTCGCGATGCTCGCCGACCCGCAGATCCGCATCGTCAGCCTCACCGTCACCGAGGGCGGCTACAACATCGACCACGTCAGCGGGGCCTTCGTCGAGGACGCCGAGCACATCGCACACGACCGGGCCGCGCTGCAGGCCGGTGACCACGCCAGCCTCCGCACCTTCTTCGGCCTGGTCACCGCCGCACTCGCCGAACGACGTCGGTGCGGACACGTCCCGTTCACGATCATGAGCTGCGACAACATCCAGGGCAACGGGGACGTCGCCCACGCCACCTTCGTCGCATTCGCCCGCTCCGTCGACGCCGACCTCGGCGCCTGGGTCGACGACTCCGTCGCCTTCCCCAACTCGATGGTCGACCGCATCACCCCGGAGACCACGGACGGCGACCGTGCCGACGTCGCCGCCCGGGGCTACACCGACGCCTGGCCCGTGGTGTCCGAAGACTTCACCCAGTGGGTGCTGGAGGACACCTTCACCGCAGGACGTCCCCGCTACGAGGACGCCGACGTCCAGCTGGTCGACGACGTCGTCCCCTATGAACTGATGAAGCTGCGACTGCTCAACGCGTCCCACCAGGGTCTGTGCTACCTCGGCTACCTGGCGGGGCACCGGATGGTGCACGACGTCATGGCCGACCCGCGCTTCGGCGAGTTCCTGCTGGCCTACATGACCGACGAGGCGACGCCGACCCTGCAACCGCTGCCCGGGGTGGACCTCGACGCGTACCGTCGCACGCTTATCCGACGCTTCGGCAACGCGGCGGTCAAGGACACCGTCGCCCGTCTGTGCGCGGAAAGCTCGGACCGGATCCCCAAGTGGCTGCTCCCGGTCGTCCGCGAGAATCTCGCCGCCGGACGTCCCGTCCGCCTCGCTGCCGCGGTCGTCGCGTCCTGGGCCCGCTACGCCGAGGGGACGGACGAGGACGGCGAGCCGATCACCGTCGTCGACCGCATGGCCGACCGGGTGACCACCACCGCCGCGCACAACAGGGACGACGTCCTGGCGTTCCTGCGTGACCGGGAGATCTTCGGCGATCTGGTGGACTCCGTCGAGTTCACCACCGACTACGTCACCGCACTGAGGTCCCTGCACACTGTCGGTGCGGAGGCCACGCTCGACGGGATCCTGAAGCGATGAACGGGGGTAACTCTTCCCCGGACAGACCCTTGTCTGGAGTGTTCGCCCTGTAGTAGGTTCGGTGTGGCCTACTACAGGTAAACGTAGCCTATGGTTACGTGATGTTTCACTGACACTTCAGCCCGGTTTGTCCGCCGTCCACGGCGTCCGCACCTTCTGCGCCGGGTACGAGAGGACTCGCCCTTCATGCTGCACACTGCCCGCCGCTCCCCTGCGCGTACCGTCCGTCGGACGCTGACCGCCTCCATCCTCGCCAGTGGCCTCGTCCTCGCCGGATGTTCCTCCGACGACTCGGACACCAGCTCCGACGACACCTCGTCCTCGGACAGTGCCTCGAGCGACGCCGAGGGTGGGGCCGAGGTGTCCGAGGTCACCATCGAGAACATGTACGGTGAGGCGACCTACAACACCAACCCGGAGACCGTCGTCGCCATCGGCACGGCCGTGGACAACCTCCTGGCACTGGGCATCACCCCGGACGTGATTGTCGAGCGTGGCGACGACGCCAACGCCGACTGGAAGAACCCGCAGCTCGAGGACGTCGAGCGCATCCCGGTGTCGGAGGAGTTCCCGCTCGAGGAGGTTGCCGCCCACGATCCGGACCTGGTCGTCGGAGACACCTACCGCATCGACGAAGACACCTACAACGAGCTGTCCAAGGTCACCAACGTGCTGCCCGGCATGGACCAGGACGCGAACTGGGAGCCGCAGCTCCAGGCCCTGGGCGAGATCTACGGTCTCGAGGACAAGGCCCAGGACGTCATCGACGCCGACGAGGAGGCCTTCGCCGCCGTCCGTGAGGAACTGCCCGGTCTCGAGGGCAAGACGGCGCTGACCGTGCAGGACCGCGGCGGCCAGTTCGGTGTCATCGCCGACCCCGACAACATCGCCAACACCTTCTACTCTCGTCTGGGCATGACCCTGCCGGCGTCCTTCACCGACGGATCCCTGAAGACCGAGGGTGGCCGTGCCCAGATCTCCTACGAGCGTGTCTCGGACCTCGCGGCGAACTTCATGGGCATGTACGCCACCGAGGGCATGGACAAGATCCGCGCCATCGCCGGGTACAGCCAGCTGCCGCAGGTCGAGTCAGGCGCCGTGGTCGAGGACGACAAGGCGGTCATGGCCGCACTGAACATCCCTTCCTCCCTGTCAAACGCCTGGCTGCTGGAGCAGCTGCGTGACCAGCTTGAGATCGTCGACGCCGAGGACGCTGTCGACGCCGAGTAGTCCCGGCATGTAGTGCGACGGCCGGAGTTCACTACATCCTGATACATGGCAGTGGGCCTGACGATCGGTCGATGATCGTCAGGCCCACTGTCACGTCGTGACCGCCGACCCTCCCCGAGCACTGTGCCGGGGGCGGCGGACGCGCCACGGTGCTAACGAATGACTTTCTTCACCGTCGTTGACTTCTCGCCGAGGAATTGACGGCGGAAGTACGATTCCAGCAGGGAACTGCCGGAGCCTTTCCCTCTCCCGCGCAGTCCTGGCCGCCTGCCTTGACCGCCACCGAAGAGCGAGTTGGCGGACGCGCCCCTGCCCTGTCCGTTCGCAGCGGGCTTCTGTCCGGACGCGTTCATGGGTGCTGCACCGGCTCCCGCGCCACGGTGTGCCTGGCCTCCTTGACCGGATCCCGATGCGGGGGCCGCACCGGACATTCCGGGTGCGGCACCCCTGGCTCCCGCCCCGTTCTGCGAGGAACTTGATCCGGCACCGTGATGTGCAGTCGTGCCGTTGATCGTTCCCGACATCAGCTTTCCCGGTGTTGCCGTGTTCATCCCTCGAGGGAGCAACGGCTGAGCCACACCGCCCGGCGTGTACCGGGTGGTGGGAGTTGTTCCTGCTCCGGGACCAGCTGTCCGCCTGTCCGGAAGGCTCCTCCCCTGCAGGATGTTCGCGGGTGTCGGCCGCCCGGCTGGCATCGATACCGGGGAGGCCGGAGCTCCGCCGGGAGCGTAGCCGGGTCCTCCCGATGGTGCCGCCGGAGCATGAGACACGGGGGCGGCCTGGGCGGCGCCGGCAGGGGTGGTACCTACCTGGCCGACCTGCGGGGTGGCCGGTGCTGGCTGTCCGGCTACCTGGCCTGCACCAGGCGCTGCCGCCCCTCCGGCAACCTGCGTGATGGTTTCGTTGGCCGCCAGGGTGGCTGCGCCACCGGAGGTCAGGGCTCCACCGCCCGTGTGGTTGACGACTGGGACTGACAGGTTCGTGACCAGCGGTCGGGCGGTGTCGAGTGCGGGCTGGAGGAATCCGGATACGAACGCGGCGACCTGGGCCTGTGATTTCGCGGCGACGGCCGCAGCACCTGCCCCTCCTGTCGCCGCTCCGGCGGCAGTCGCTTCGGCTGCGATCTCTGCTTCCATGGCGATGAGCTGCGCGTGTGCTGCAACCCGTATCGGCGGGAGTTCGAGCATCGATGCTGCCATGGCAGCGGAGTTCGTAGCCACGGTGTCGCACTGGTTGGCGATCGTGGAGATTGCCTGTTCCACGATCGAAAATGCGCTTCCTTCGGTCGTGCCGGCGATCAGTGCCGCTGCACTACGTAGCGATTCCGCGGCCTGCAACATACGGCGTCCGGCGGAACTCCATGATTCCGCTGCGGCGATGATGCCACTGTCGTCTCCCGCGAACATCGCCGTGAGGACTTTCAGTGGCGTCGTCGCCTCGATGGCGGCTACTGGGGGAATGTATGCGAGATCAAGGATGGGGATCTCCGGACGCGGAGGCATCCCGAACTTCACCTCCTTCTCCGGCGCGTCCGTGAAGCTGAGCATACCGGTGAATGCGTCAACCGAGAGGTACTCCTGTTCGGTCAGCGCGGTAATCAGCGGGACGAGCGAGTCGTGCAACCACTGCACGTTGATCGTTGCCGCGTTCGTCGCCACTGCCAACGACCCCGGATGCGCACCCAGGTACGAGGTGTACTGGGTGGCGACGGCCCCTAGAGATGGCGAGGTGGTGAAACCAACCTGCTGACCGCCAATATGAGTACCTATATTTAATTGCACATTCGCTTCAACTACCCTTTCAACGACGCGCAGCAAGTTCGAGTCATCATATCGAAACAACATATTCTCCCCCTGATCCATTAATTACTATCTGTATCGCAAATGCCGAATAACCACAATCATCGAAGCTCCCAAACGAGGACATAGAAGCCATAGCAGAGTATCCATTGACGACATTACTGAGAATTGCGACGCAACCCAGTCCCGAGAGGTCGCCGGAAGTCTCAATTAGCTCGTACGGCACCTCATCGGAAGATGATTTTCCCGAGCCGCCAGAATATACAGAAGTATCTTCAACAAAACCCAGCTCCAAGCCAAAACCCGTACTCGCCCCCTCAGCACTTGTCATGACGCCACACATCGCAAGACCAAACCCAAGTGTCCCCGAGTCAACCACCTCAAACCCCAACTCCCCCATCCTTCGCATGACCTCAGGATGGCAGGGATCTGGCATGTCCTCCCACTGTGGCATCAGTGCCCTGTCCCCGATGGGTTCGAGCATCACCGGCTGGCCGACATAGCGCTGCGACTCGTAGACCAGCTTCTCCAACGAGTCAGTCGGCTCCGTCTCGAACCAGATCCCCACATGACCGTCGGGCTGGAGCATCCGACCGTCCTCAGTGATCTCCGGTTCAGCCAAAGCGCCCCCGTCCGATGATTCACCCCCGTCCGGCACGTCATCCGTACCATCCACGTCCGCGACCGCAGCGACGCCCCCGCCTCCACCGGATTGGCCGTCCACCGTCGAGCACGCCGTCACCATCAACACCAGCACCAGGACAACCAGCGCACACGGAACGATGAGCAGCCGATGAGAGCCGTCATCCCCCGCAACAGAATTCTGGTGGACCATAGGCCCCACCCCACCCCTTCACAGCATCCAGAGAACCGTCGATCCCCACGGCCCCCGCCCACACCCCCGTCGGGTCAGACCATCACAGGGTAACCCACATTCACGGTCAGGTCCAGAGGCAAAACTATCCTCACCGTCCCCGGGCCTTGTCGACGGGCGTGCCCAGCACCGACAACGCCGTCGCCAGTCCCGCATAGTTCGTCACGAGCATCACCAGCGCCACCAACTCCCGGTCAGACAGGTAACTCGCCAGGGCGGACCAGGTCTGCTCGTCCACCTCCCCGTCGGCGACGATCTGGTCCACCGCATCCAGGATCACGCCCCAACGTCGCGTCTGCCCGTGCGAGTCACCCGACATCGCCTCGATCTGCCCGTCCGTCAACCCCACAGACGCCCCCAACTTCCGGTGGTGCGCCGCCTCGTACTCCGAGCCCTTCAGGTGCGCGACACGGAGGATCACCAGCTCAGTCTCCTTGCGCGGCAGGTAGCCGAACGGCATCATCGTCGCCGAATACACCAGCCAGGTCTTGAACAACCGCCGGGCCCGACCAATGGTCGAGAACACCCCCATGGTCTCCGTCCCCTGCACCCTCGCCCCGATCCGGGCGACAAGATGATTGACGACGCCCAGCTCACGCACACCCGGTACCTTCTCCCCCGGACGTGCGATACGCGAGACCCCGTCCACTGCGTTTGATTCCCGACCAGATAGGTTCATACCCCAACACACTACCTGGCGACGGTCCACCCCGGTGCTACTTCACCGTCTGGTCCTTCTCGTCCTCCCGCAGCGTGAGCACGTCGACACCGGTTTCGGTAACCACCATCGTGTGCTCGAACTGCGCGGACCACTTGCCGTCCTTGTTCTGCACGGTCCAGTCGTCGTCCCAGATGTCGTAGGGCAGGTCGCCGAGGTTCAGCATCGGTTCGATGGTCAACGTCATCCCCGGCTCCAGAACCGTGTCGTAGGACGGCTCGTCGTGATGCACCACGATCAGACCGTTGTGGAACGTCGGGCCGACGCCGTGGCCCGTGAAGTCACGCACCACCGAGTACCCGAAACGCTTCGCGTACGCCTCGATCACCCGGCCGATCACGTTGATCTCCCGACCCGGCTTCACCGCCTTGATCCCCCGCCACATCGCGGCGTAGGTCCGCTCCACCAGCAGGCGGTGCTCCTCAGCCACGTCACCGGCCAGGTAGGTGGCGTTGGTGTCTCCGTGGACACCGTTCTTGAAGGCGGTGACGTCGATGTTCACGATGTCACCGTCCTGCACCACCGTGGTGTCCGGGATTCCGTGGCACACGATCTCGTTGAGGCTGATGCACGACGCCTTCGGGAATCCCCGGTAGCCCAGGCAGGAAGGGTACGCGCCGTGGTCGCACATGTACTCGTGGGCGACACGGTCGATCTCGTCGGTGGTCACCCCCGGCGCCACCACAGCACCGGCGGCCGACAGCGCGCCGGCGGCGATGCGGGAGGACTCACGCATCGCCTCCACGACCTCCGGAGTCTGCACCCACGGCTCACCGACGTTCTCCCGGACCTCGTCCCTCCACACGTACTCGGGACGGACGATGCTGTCCGGGACCTTGCGGATCGGAGTGGGGGTACCGGGGGTCAGAAGCGCTCTACTCATGACGCCCCAGCCTACTCCCCGTCCAGATTGCTGAAGAACTGCTGGGTCACCGCCACCGAGTGCTCCGACCCGCCTCCCAACACGATCATCGTCGCAAACGCCAGATCATCCCGGTAACCCATGAACCACGCGTGGGACCCCTCGTTGATCTCCGCCTCACCGGTCTTGCCGTACACCTCGCCCGCGCCGGAGATCGCCGAACCCGAACCGCTGGTGACCACCGCCCGCATCATGTCACGCAGGTTGTCCAGGACGTGCGGCGCCAGCGGCGCGCCTTCCACGGCGTCCTTGCCGTCCGCGTCCCGTGTGTGGACGTCATCGGTGTCGATGAGGTTCGGCACCGGCGTGCGTCCGTTCGCCGCCGTCGCCGCGACCAGGGCCATGCCGAACGGGCTGGCGAGGTCGAGACCCTGGCCGTAGCCCGCTTCGGTGCGGTCCAGCATGACCTCGCCCTCGGGCACCTGCCCGGTCATGGTGGTCAGCCCCGGGATGTCGTAGTCGCGGCCCAGTCCGAACTTCCTGGCCTCGTCCTTCAGTTCCCCCGGCGCCATGTCGGTGGAGATTCGGGCGAAGGTGGTGTTGCAGGACTGCGCGAAGGCGTTGCGCAGGGGGGTGTTGCCGAGGGAGAAGGAGTTGTAGTTGGTCACGATGCGTCCGCCGATGTCTTGCGTCGACGGGCACGCCACCGTCGAGTCCGCGGTGAGGTTCTCCTTCTCCACACCGGCCGCGGCGGTGATCACCTTGAAGGTCGATCCGGGCGGATACTGTCCCGACAGAGCCACATCCCCCTGCTTGTCGGCCTCCGCGGTCTGTGCGACGGCGAGGACCTCGCCGGTCGAGGGACGCATCACCACCATCATCGCCTCATCGTTGGGACGGGTGTCGACCGCCTTCTGGGCGGCCTCCTGCACCTGCCGCGACAGGCTCACCTTGACCGCAGGGGACGGTTCGGCGGCGGTACGCTCCATCGTGCGCACGACCGACGCGTTCTGGTTCACTGCCACGACCTCCCAGCCCGGTTCCCCGGCGAGCTCCGGTTCGACCAGCTGGGTGACCCGCGACATGATGTCGGGTGCGAACCCCGGGTCGGGACGCACCATCGCCGGCTCCTCGTTCAACCGGACCCCGTTGATCGCCTCCAGGTCCGGCTGCACCTGCTCCCCGACCTCGCCGGGGATCATCGTCACCGAGTAACTGCCGTCGGTGTCCAGTGCCGCCGCCGACACCCGGGCGGGATCAATCGTCGGGACGGCCTCGTCGGCTGCATGGGCGGCGTCCAGGACGTGGGCGATCCGGTCCACGGTCCCCTGCACCCCGCCGTTCTTCTTCGCTTCGGCGGTGTCCAACAGCAGCCGCCAGGTCGTCCCCGGCGTCGCGAGCACAGCACCGTCGGACCCGACGATGTCGGCGACCTGGGCCTCCACCCGCCGTAGCTCCAGATGCTGGTCGGCTCCGAGGTCGGGGTGCAGGATCGACGCCCGCCACCGCACCGTCCAGTCCCCGTCGGTGCGGGTGGCGGTGAGGGTGCCGTCGTAGCTGAACGTCCGGTCGCCGGGCAGTCCCCACGCCATCGAGTAGTCCGCGGTCGCCACGTTGTCGTCGGTCCGCACGTCGTGCAGTTCCGCATCCAACGACTCCGCCTGCAGTGCCGACCAGGATTCGTCGAGTGCCGCCGCGGCCGTCGTCGCGTCGTCGGTGAGGTCGGCGGCGGCGTCGATGTCGCGCGCTCCCACCGCGGCGAGGAAGTCCCCGATGATGTCGTCGGCGACGTCCGGGCGCGGCGTGCACGCGGTGGCGGCGACCGTCACGGCGGCGAGAATGAGGCTCAGGACGGTGGCGGCGACGGTGCGCCTCGGGGGTCGTGTCCCCGCGTTCGCCGGGCTCCCGGGATTCCCCGGATTCTGGATCATGCTCCGACGCTAGCAGCGCCCGGCACTGGTTCCCGGGACAAACACGAACGCGTCATGGACCGTGATCCCACATCCACCCCCGGGCGGACCTCACGGTCCATGACACGATGTCGACGGACTGTCTAGCTGGTGACCTTGACCTGCGGTGAGCCGGTGAGCCCGGCGGCGGCGAGCACCTCGGGGTCCATGTCCTCAGCGATCTTCATGGCCTCCTCGATGAGGACCTCCACGATCTCGTCCTCGGGGACGGTACGGATGACCTCACCCTTGACGAAGATCTGACCCTTGCCGTTACCCGAGGCCACACCCAGGTCGGCGTCGCGCGCCTCACCCGGACCGTTGACCACGCAGCCCATCACGGCGACGCGCAACGGCACCTCCATGCCCTCCAGACCGGCGGTGACCCGCTCCGCGAGGCTGTAGACGTCGACCTGCGCGCGCCCGCAGGACGGGCAGGACACGATCTCCAGCTTGCGGGGGCGCAGGTTCATCGACTGCAGGATCTGGTCGCCGACCTTGATCTCCTCGACCGGGTCCGCCGACAACGAGGTCCGGATCGTGTCGCCGATGCCCTCGGCCAGCAGTGCGCCGAAGGCCACCGCGGACTTGATGGTGCCCTGGAAAGCAGGGCCCGCCTCGGTGACACCGAGGTGCAGCGGGTAGTCCGACTGAGCGGCGAGCTGACGGTAGGCCTCGACCATGATCACCGGGTCGTTGTGCTTCACCGAGATCTTCAGGTCGCCGAAACCGTGCTCTTCGAACAGGCTCGCCTCCCACAGTGCCGACTCTACCAGTGCCTCAGGGGTGGCCTTGCCGTACTTCTCCATGATGCGCTTGTCCAGGGAACCGGCGTTGACACCGATACGGATCGGGATGCCGGCGTCTCCAGCAGCCTTGGCGACTTCCTTGACGCGGCCGTCGAACTCCTTGATGTTGCCGGGATTCACGCGGACGGCGGCACAGCCGGCGTCGATGGCGGCGAAGATGTACTTGGGCTGGAAATGGATGTCCGCGATCACGGGAATCGGGGACTTCTTGGCGATGGCGGGCAGCGCCTCGGCGTCGACGGTCTTCGGGCAGGCGACACGCACCATGTCGCAGCCGGACGCGGTCAACTGGGCGATCTGCTGGAGGGTCGCGTTGACGTCATGCGTCTTCGTCGTGGTCATCGACTGGACGCTGACAGGGTAGTCACTTCCGACGCCGACGTTGCCGACCATGAGCTGGCGGGTCTTGCGACGGGGAGCCAGCACCGGCGGCGGGGCGTCGGGCAAACCGAGGGAAATTCCGGTCATGTGTGGTCTAGTCCTTCTTTCCGTGTGGATCTACGTGCTCAGTCTACTCCCGCCTACCGTGACGGGCTAAAACAACGGCGGTGGTTACGGGAACAGCTGCAGCGGGTTGACCACGTCGGCGACGATCACCGTCAGCCCGAACACCAGCAGGATCGCGGTGGCGACGTAGGTCACCGGCATCACCTTGACGTAGTCGACCGGGCCTCCGGCCTCGAGACCCCGAATGCGCCGCAACCGGTCGCGCAGCTTCTCGTAGATGACGATGACCGCATGGCCACCGTCGAGCGGCGGCAGCGGCACCAGGTTGAACACCGCGAGGAAGAAGTTGAGGTTCGCCAGAAGCAGGAGGAAACTCATCCACTGTTCATGTTCGACAAGCTGGCCACCGGCATGAGACGCGCCGACAACGCTGACCGGACTGTCTGTCGGACGTTCCGCGCCGAAGATGGACTGCACCACCGGCCAGTAGCGCTGCGGGAGGTCGATCAGTGCCTCGACGGTTTGTTTGCCGAGGTTCCAGGTGAAGTCTGCCGTCCCACCGATGGCGGTCACAGGATTGTAGTCGACGTTCGGCGTGGGCTGGATCGCGAACTTCACACCGATCGCACCGACGGTCTGGCCCTCGCGTTCAACGAGTTCCACCTGCAGGTCCAGGTTCCGCTCCTGGCCGTCTCGCTCGACGGTGGCGGGCACGGTGACGGTATCCCCCACCCTCGCCCCACCGTCGCCGGCGGCACGTCCCACCTCCTGGACCGCGGCGACGGCATCCGGGAACTCGTCGATCGAACGACCGTCAACCTCGCGGAAAGTGTCACCGACCCGAACGCCGGATGATGCCGCGGAACCGTCACCGCTACAGGAAGCCTCATTCTTGTCGTTCTCCGGTGAACAAACCAGCTCGGCAGCTGTGGCAGGCTGCGGCGGCGGGGTGGTGTCGGGAAGCCCGAAGCTCACCGCAACGCCGAAGATGATCAGCACGCCGAGCACGATGTTGACCAGGATGCCCGCCATCATCACGAAGACCCGCTTCCACGCGGGCTTGTTGATCATCAGGTGGGGTTCCTCTTCCTCAGTCCACGGGTCATTCACCGTCATCCCGGCGATGTCGCAGAACCCTCCCAGAGGAATGGCCTTGAGCCCGTACTCGGTGTGACCCCGCGTGGTGGACCACACGGTCGGGCCGAAGCCGATGAAGTAGCGGCGGACCCGCATACCGCAGACCCGGGCGGCGACCATGTGCCCGGCCTCGTGCAGGGCGATCGTGACACCGATACCCAGCGCGAAGAGAATGACGCCTAGCGCGAAGCTCACCGGCCCATCCTCTCATGGGCCTTGGCCCGTGCCTCACGCTCCGCGTCGAGGACGTCGTCGATGTCGCGGGGGCGGGCGACACGGTCACCGCAGTCCGCCATGACCTCAGCGATCGTGTCGACGATCTGCGGGAACGGGAGGGCCCCGTTGAGGAACTCGACGGCAGCCTCTTCGTTCGCCGCGTTGTAGACCGCGGGCATACAGCCGCCGGCGGTCACAGCCTCGCGTGCCAACCGCACCGCCGGGAACACGTCGTCGTCGAGGGGCTCGAACTCCCAGGTCGAGGCGGTCGAGAAATCGAGGGCCCGCTGAGCCCCGGGGACCCGTCCGGGCCAACCCAGAGCAAGGCTGATCGGCAGCTTCATCGACGGCGGCGAGGCCTGTGCGATGGTGGCACCGTCGCGGAAGGTCACCATCGAGTGCACGATCGACTGAGGGTGCACGGTGACGTCGATCTTCTCGGCCGGCACGCCGAACAGCAGGGACGCCTCGATGAGTTCGAGCCCCTTGTTCACCATCGACGACGAGTTCAGCGTGTTCATCTGCCCCATCGACCAGGTCGGATGGTTCGCCGCCTGCAACGGTGTGACGTCCTGCAGCTGTTCGCGGCTCCACCCGCGAAACGGCCCACCCGAGGCGGTGAGCACCAGTGAATCGACGTCCTCGTGACGCCCCGCCCACAGGCACTGCGCCATGGCGGAATGCTCGGAATCCACCGGCACCAACTGCCCCTCTGCGGCGGCGTTGAGCACCAGCTCTCCGCCGGCCACCAGGGACTCCTTGTTCGCCAGCGCCAGCCGTACCCGGCCGTTGAGGGTGGCCAGGGTGGCGTCGAGCCCGAGGGACCCGACGAGAGCGTTGAGGACGACGTCCTCGGCCCCCAGCCCCAGGGACTCGGTGAGCCCCTCGACCAGTTGCCGGGCGGAGTCCACGCCGCGGACGACATGGGCGTCCAGGTCCCGGTCGATGTCGTCGGCGGTCCGCTCACTGGCGACCGCCACCTGATGCGCCCCCAGGCCGAACGTGCGGATCTGCTCGCGCAGCACATCCGGTTTCGAACCGTGCGCCGAGACTCCGACCAACTCAAAGCGGTCGGGGTTCTGTGCGATGATCTCGAGCGCCTGCGTACCGATCGAACCGGTGCTTCCGAGCACCACTACTCGTTTCTTCACCCGGCCCATTGTTCCACGGTGCCGTGACCGTCCGGTAGCCGGGAGGCCGCGTCCCCGCACTCCCCCAGCAGACCTCCAGGCTGCCCCCAGCTACCCGTCAGCACGACGCCGCACAGCTCCGGGAGGCTCCGGGTAGCGGAGCCGCCCTGAGCCGCGACGCAGCCGGTGAGGCGGACGGTGGCACAAACGGGGGAACCCGCGGCGGGCCGGAAGTTCACCGCGCCGCAGTGATGTGTAAGAATGGAGACGATAATTCGGCAGGTGACCACTGCCGTCCTAGTTCAGGAGGATATCGACGTGGCCGATCACGGAAATCATGGCACGAAGGTGGCAGTGTACAACGGCGTTTCCACCGAGGATGAGCCGTCCGCCGCCTGGGGCTGGCACCAGTTCCCGCGGAAGACGACCATCATCATGGGCTACTTCGGTGGCCTCGCCATGTTCGGCATGCTGTTCGGTAACCACCCCGGACACGTGGAGAATATCTGGCTGGTCGCCATCGGTGTCCTGGTCCTGCTCGGCACCACGCTCTACGCCCGCCACTCCTCACCGAACTGGAAGCCGAAGCCGGCCCGCGCCACGGTGACCGCACACAACAAGCCGGCCGGCCACCAGGAGCCCGACTGGGCCGCCGACCAGCGCAACCTCACGGGCGTCTACGCCAACATGACCACCGCGGAACTGCGCTCCTGGAACCTCCCGGGTGTCGGCTCCGACGGGGTCGAGGAGGTCGAGACCCCGAAGCACGCGCTGCACCACTAGGGGTTTCCCCACCTCGGCACCATACGAGGCCCCGCACCGTCCGGGATACGGACGGTGCGGGGCCTCTGTCATTCTCCAGGGCTTGTACCCCGGCCGCCCTACTGCTGACGTGGCGGGCCGGGAGCCCGGTGCGGAGCTGGTTAGCGTTCCTCGGCGGCGAGCTGACCGCAGGCTGCAGCGATCTCCTGGCCACGGGTGTCACGTACTGTGCAGGCGACGCCCTGGGCCGTGACCCGGCGGACGAACTCGTCCTGGACCGGCTTCGGTGAGGCGTCCCACTTCGATCCGGGTGTCGGGTTCAGCGGAATCAGGTTGACGTGCACCTGGTTGCCGAGTGCCCCACGCAGCTTCTTGCCGAGGAGGTCCGCACGCCACGGGTGGTCGTTGATGTCGCGGATCAGGGCGTACTCGATGGAGACACGGCGACCGGACTTGTCGGCGTAGTAGCGGGCGGCCTCAAGGACCTCGTCCACCGACCACCGGTTGTTCACCGGGACAAGGGTGTCCCGCAACTCGTCGTCGGGGCAGTGCAGACTGACGGCGAGGCGCATGTGCATCCCCTCGTCCGCGAGTTTGCGGATCGCGGGGGCCAGCCCGACGGTCGAGACGGTGATGTTGCGCGCCGAGATCCCGAACCCTGCCGGGGACGGGGAGGTGATGCGCTTGATCGCCTTGACCACTCGCTTGTAGTTGGCCAACGGCTCCCCCATGCCCATGAAGACGATATTCGACAGGCGGCCTTCGCCACCCTCGACCTCGCCGTCGCGCATGGACCTCGCTGCGGCCCGGACCTGTTCGACGATCTCGGCGGTCGACAGGTTACGGTCCAGTCCCCCCTGGCCCGTGGCACAGAACGGACAGGCCATGCCGCATCCTGCCTGGGACGAGATGCACAACGTCGCGCGGTCGGGGTAGCGCATCAGCACGGACTCGAGCATGGTCGCGTCGTGGAGTTTCCAGAGGGTCTTGCGGGTCTGCCCCTCGTCACACGAGATGTTGCGCACCGACTCCATCAGTGTGGGGAACAGGGTGTCCTTAACGGTGGCGCGCAGACTCTCAGGCAGATCGGTCATCTGCGTCGGGTCGCCTTCGAGGCGCCCGTAGTACTGACGCGCGATCTGATTGGCGCGGAAGCCGGGCAGACCGGCGTCGGTGACCGCCGACGAGACCTCGTCGTCAGTGAGGTCGGCCAGGTGGGTGGGCGGCATGCCCCTGGTGGGGGCACGGAACTGCAGTTGTACCGGTGTAGTCATGGTGTCGGCCATTATTGCACGTCACCGAGGAGGTGAGCACATCGTCACGTACCACTACACTGGGCGGCATGACTAAGAGCGCCGGGAATGAGTACTCAGACGACCTGACCGTCCCCTCCACCGACAGTGCAGGCGGAGGAACGAACACCGAGGTCACCGACACTGTGGCCGATACAGCGGCACTGGACGCCACCGCGTCCGACGGTTCCGAGAAGGCAGACGACACGCGGGCTGCGTCCGATGACAAGCCCACGGTGGCCGGTTCCATCGCGGGCTCCACGTGGGTGGGGCTGACCATCGGGGCAGTCATCCTGATCCTGCTGCTGGTGTTCATCCTGCAGAACCAGGAGTCGGTGCAGCTGCAGATGTTCATCTGGCAGTGGAACTTCCCGATCGGCGTCGGCATGCTCATCGCCGCCATCGCCGGGGCGCTGGTCATGGCCTGTGTCGGCGCAGTGCGGATCCTGCAGCTGCGCCGCCAGATCAACCACCCCGACAACGCCCGGTCGCACGGCAGGAACGGACGCCGCTGAGCCAGAGGGCAGTGGCAGGGCGGGGGCTTGCGCCCCACTCCCCTCCTACAGCGCCGCCACCGCCGTCATCACGATCCAGGTGAGCATCGCCGCGGGCAGCATCCCGTCGAGGCGGTCCATCAGGCCCCCGTGGCCGGGGATCATCGCGGACATGTCCTTGATCTTCAGGTCACGTTTGAACTGCGACTCCACCAGGTCGCCCACGGTGGCGCACAGTGCCAGCCCCGCACCGAGCGACAGCCCCAGGACATAATGCATCGGATCACGAAGATCCAGCAGGAACAGCACCGAGAGCATGCCGACGAGTGCGGCGAACACCACGGAGCCGGCGAAGCCCTCCCAGGACTTCTTCGGGCTGATCGCCGGCACCATCGGGTGGCTCCCGAAGAAGACCCCGGCGGCGTAGCCGCCGACGTCCGAGGCGATCACGCACAGCATGAAGGTCAGCACGAAGCTCCACCAGGGAACGTCCTGGTAGCTCAACTGCGACAGCATCCCGGCAAAGGCCCCGCACATCGGGATCCACACCAGGACAAACAGCGAGATGCCGATGTCGCGCAACCAGTTGGTCGGCGACATCCTCGTACCGTTGTGGAAGAGCCGCGCGACCACCGTCGCAACCGCCGTCAGCGCGAAGGCGGAAGTCAACCCGGTCACGCCGAAAGGCCACGACGCCCAGATCATGGCCTGCCCACCGACGAGCAGAACAGGCAGGTTCAGGACGTAGCCGTTCTCGCGCAGCCTGCTCCAGACCTCGTAGGTCGCCAGTCCCATCGCCACGGCGACCAGCGGGTACCAGAAGTACGGCACCGCCAGACCGGCGACGACCAGGAGTCCGAGGCCGACACCACTGGCGATGGCGACAGGAAGGTTCCGTCCAGCAGAGTTCTTCGGCTGCGGAAGACGGTAGCCGTCCCGCCCCTCTGGTTTCGCGGCATTCACGGTGGGGTCCGGGTCTGATGAACGTCTAGTGGCCACTAGACCTCCATCAACTCCTTCTCCTTTGAGTCCACGACGGCATCGACCTGACCCACGTACTGCTGGGTGACCTTGTCGAGTTCCTTCTCGGCGGCCTTGACCTCGTCTTCGCCGGCGTCGCCGTCCTTCTGGATCTTCGCCAGGCTGTCCATGCCCTTGCGACGGATGTTGCGGATCGCGATCTTCGCATCCTCACCCTTCGACTTGGCGACCTTCACCAGGTCGCGACGCCGCTCCTCGGTCAACTGCGGGACGGTGACACGCAGAACATGTCCGTCGTTGGTGGGGTTGACCCCGAGGTCGGAGTTGCGGATGGCGTTCTCCACGTCCTGCATCGCCGACATCTCGTAGGGCTTGATGATCAGCATGCGGGGCTCCGGCACACTGATCGTCGCCATCTGGGTGATCGGGGTGCGCACACCGTAGTACTCGGCGAAAACACCGTTGAACATGGCGGGATTCGCACGACCGGTACGGATGGTCATCAGGTCCTCGCGGACGTGCTCCACCGAGCGGCTCATATAGTCCTCGGACTCGAGCAGGGTGTCGTCAATCATTGCTGTCCTCTTGTCGAAGAAAAACTGTTGCGGGCAGGTCTTGCTGTTCCAGTGACGAATCTACCAGTCACCGGAGGAGAGTTTCCCGGAAGTTCACACTTCACACCGCGCCGTCAGGCACGGACGGGGGTCCGGGGAGGCGGCATGGCCGCCTCGGGGACGGCGCCGTCAGCACGCCGTCACGACGCCACTCAGGACGCCGGGGTCGCGACGAGGGTGCCGATCTGCTCGCCCGCCACAGCGCGGGCGATGTTGCCGTCGGTGAGGAGGTTGAAGACCAGCATCGGCATGTTGTTGTCCATGCAGAGGCTGAATGCCGTGGCGTCCGCGACCTTGAGTCCCCGTTCGATGACCTCGCGGTGGGTGATCTCGTGGAAGAGCTCGGCATCGGGGTTGGTGCGCGGGTCGTCGTCGTAGACGCCGTCGACCCCCTTGGCCATCAGCAGCACCTCGCAGCCGATCTCCAGGGCACGCTGGGCGGCCGTGGTGTCCGTGGAGAAGTACGGCATGCCCATGCCCGCGCCGAAGATCACGACCCTTCCCTTCTCCAGGTGCCGGTCGGCACGCAGCGGCAGGTAGGGCTCGGAGACCTGTGCCATGTTGATCGCGGTCTGGACACGGGAGTCGATGCCCTGCTGCTCCAGGAAGTCCTGCAGCGCGAGACAGTTCATCACCGTGCCGAGCATGCCCATGTAGTCGGAGCGTGCTCGGTCGAGTCCACGCTGCTGCAGCTGGGCACCGCGGAAGAAGTTCCCGCCACCGATGACCACCGCAATCTCCGCGCCCGTGCTCGCGACTTCGGCGATCTGCCGTGCCACGTTCTCGACGACGTCAGGGTCGATACCGACCTTGCCGCCGCCGAACATCTCGCCCCCCAGTTTCAGCATGACCCTCTTGTAACCGGTAGGACCGGGTGTGCCGGTCGGCTCGGTTCCGGTACTCGCGGTGCTCGCGGTATGTGCTGTGCTTTCGGCCACCGTGGGATCTCCTTGTGGGGTGTTGGCGCGGTCTGTGTCCGTCTGAACATCCTAGCCTGTCGACCTGTCCCGGACAGCACTGAACCCGCCGACCCCGGGGTGATCCGGGGAAGACGGGTTCAGCGGTGCACCGCCTGTCGGCGGGACGGGGAGGACCTGAGGGGTTAGCTCTGGCCGACCTCGAAGCGCACGAAACCGGTCAGCGTGACGCCGGCCTCGTCCATGACCTGCTTGACGGTCTTCTTGGACTCGGTGACGGACGGCTGGTCCAGCAGGCAAGCATCCTTGAAGTAGCCCTTGAGGCGTCCCTCGATGATGTTCGGCAGTGCCTTCTCCGGCTTGCCTTCCTCGCGTGCGGTCGCCTCGGCGATCTCACGCTCCTTGGCGACGATGTCCTCAGGGACATCCTCGCTGGAGAGGTAGGTGGCCTTGAGTGCGGCGACCTGCATGGCGGCGGCCTTGGCCGCGCCCTCGTCGTCACCGGTGTAGGCGACGAGCACGCCGACTGCCGGGGGCAGGTCGGACGAGCGGTGGTGCAGGTAGACGGCAACCTTGTCACCGTCGATGGTGACGGCACGACGCAGCTCGAGCTTCTCACCGATCTTGGCCGACAGCTCCTGGATGACGGTCTCGGCGGACTTGCCGTCGACGTCAGCGGCAGCCAGTGCCTCGGGGCTGTTGGCCTTGGCGGCTGCGGCGGCCTCGGCGATGCGGTTGGCCAGCTCGATGAACTCGGAGTTCTTCGCGACGAAGTCGGTCTCCGAGTTGATCTCGACCATGGTGTTGCCGGAAACGGCGATCAGGCCCTCGGCAGCGGTGCGCTCGGCGCGCTTGCCCACGTCCTTGGCGCCCTTGATGCGCAGGATCTCGACAGCCTTGTCGAAGTCACCCTCGGACTCTTCGAGGGCCTTCTTGCAGGCCATCATGCCGGAGCCGGTGAGCTCGCGGAGCTTCTTGACGTCGGCGGCGGTGTAGTTCGCCATGTGAGGCGATCCTCCTTCAGATGGTGGAAGTGAAAAGTACAGGCGTGGAGAGAACTACTCTGCGGACTCGGCTGCGGGGGTCTCCACAGCAGCGTCAGCCTCGGGAGCCTCAGCCTGTTCGGTCTTCTCGGTCTTCTCTGCCTTCTCGGCGGTCTTCTCTGCGTCGCCGGCGGACTCCTTGGCTGCGGCAGCCTGGCGCTCGGCGCGGGCGGCGCGCCCGGCCTCGACGGCGGAGGAGATCACGGAGGTCAGCACCGTGGTGGCGCGGATCGCGTCGTCGTTGCCCGGGATCGGGAAGTTGACGTCGTCCGGGTCACAGTTGGTGTCGAGGATGGCGACGACCGGGATGTTGAGCTTCTTCGCCTCGGAGACGGCGATATGCTCCTTGTTGGTGTCCACGATCCACAGTGCGGAGGGGATCTTGGACATGTCGGAGATGCCGCCCAGGACGCGCTCGAGCTTGTTCCGCTCGCGGGTCAGCATCAGCACCTCCTTCTTGGTGCGGCCCTTGTAACCGTCCTCGGCGGCCTCCATTGCCTGGAGCTCCTTGAGACGGTGCAGACGCTTGGCGACAGTCTGGAAGTTGGTGAGCATGCCGCCGAGCCAACGGTGGTTGACGTAGGGCATACCGACACGCTCGGCCTCGGTGGCGATGGCCTCCTGGGCCTGCTTCTTGGTGCCGACGTAGAGGACGTTGCCGCCGTGGGCAACGGTCTCCTTGACGAACTCGTAGGCCTCGTCGATGAAGGTCAGAGTCTGCTGCAGGTCGATGATGTAGATGCCGTTACGGTCGGTGAAGATGAAGCGCTTCATCTTCGGGTTCCAACGACGGGTCTGGTGACCGAAGTGGACGCCGGCGTCCAGCAGTTCGCGCATGGTGACAACAGCCATGGTAGTTCAGGAGAGTTCGCTGACCGGGGACTTCTTCCTCGGCCGCCGCTCCCCTTCCTCGCTTTCAAAAGTTCAGGTTGACGGTTCTTTCACGGCCGACTTGCCGACGGTGTCCGTCAGTTCATCGGTCGCCCTGGCAGGCATCCCCGGGTTGTCCCCGCCCAGTTAACCCCACTGACTTCAGCGGGGACCGTTGACGGACGGGCCACAGTGTCGGATCACGCGATACCTACGCGATGTCAGCACATCCACCGCCCCGACGTGACGGATCGCTCGCCCGGTCCCGGCACAGATCGCGTGTGACTGTGGCGTTCGCGGGAGCCGTCGTCGGCAACCGGTGGACAACACCGGCTGAGCGCCGCGCCGGACTGGCGGACATACTGCGGGTGTTGAATGTACCCGGCACCAGGGGATCCCACAACTCTGTCCCACTCTGCTGTGGACTATCCGACCGCACCTCTGCCCGTCTCACTCCGCGGCCACCGCACCATGCGCCCCACAGCGCCCCGCTCGCCCCATCATTCCCATTGGCACCAGGTTGTCCACAACGGCAGACCACGCGCCAGCACTCCGACACCCACGTCGCCAATAATGTCTCCCATGACGGGAACTTACCGGGCAGGGATGCCAACGGACCGGTGGACGAGACGGGCGGTGATCCGCACACTACTGGCCTCCACCGCGGCACTGGCGATCACTACGACGTCTCTGTCAGCGGTGGCAGCGCCGATCGGCACAGCGTCGGGGCCTCCCGGCCCGGCGACGCAGGAACAGCGCGTGACTCCGCCGCACCTACGTCCGGTGCCGGGCAGAGTCCTGGTGCCGGCCGACATCCCGGAGAAGAACTGGCTGCCGGGTCATCGCGGCGTCGACCTGTATGCCATGCCCGGCGACACGGTCTCGGTCAGCGCGGCAGGCACGGTCCACTTCGCCGGCGTGGTCGCCGGCACTCCCGTGGTATCGGTCAACCACGCCGACGGCGTGCGGACCACCTACGAGCCTGTCCTTGCCGCGGTGTCGACCGGCGAGCACGTCACCGCGGGCCAGAACATCGGCACACTCGCCGATACAGCGTCCCTGCCCGCGTCGGCCCGGCGCGGCGACGGGCTGTCCTGGGGAGCACGCACCGGGGAGAACCACGACCGTTACATTGACCCGATGAGTCTGCTCGGTCCTGTGGTGGTGAGGTTGTGGAGGTGACTGTGGCGGTGACCGCGGCAGTGACTGTGGCGGCGCACCGTCATTCGTGTGAGCCCGATCTGGGGTGTGCCTGCCGGTAGACGCGTCGCAGTCTCTCGGAGCCGACGTGAGTGTAGATCTGCGTGGTCTGCATCGAGGAATGACCGAGCAGTTCCTGGACGACCCGTAGGTCTGCCCCGCCCTCGAGGACTGCGGTGGCACTGGAGTGCCGGAGCCCGTGCGGGGTGACGCCCGGTGTCCCCGCGGCCTGCGCGGCGTCCTGGACGATCTCCCGGACACGACGTTGGTCGATCCGTCCTCCGCGGGTCCCGAGGAACAGTGCCGGAACCGTGTGACCAGGCGGAAGCCCGCCAGGCTGCGTCGCGGCCACCAGGTGTCGGAGGCCCAGCCAGGCGGTCAGGGCGTCGTGGGCGCTGGCGCCGAAAGGGACGACCCGGGTCTTGTTTCCTTTGCCGGTGACACGGAGGTCCCGGTCACCGAGGTCGTCGAGGTCAGCTCCGCAGAGCTCAGACACCCGGATTCCGCTGGCGTAGAGCAGTTCCAGGATCGCCCAGTCGCGGACAGCCACCGCGTGTTGGAGGCCGGTCGGGTCGTTGCCGTCTCCTCCCCCGCCTGTCCCCGCTTCTGCCTTGTGCCGGGCGTGGTCGAGCAGGGCATCCGCCTGGTCGGTACTGAGCACGCTCGGCAGGTGGCGTTGCGGGGCAGGAGCCTGAAGGGCTGAAACCGGGTTGACGCCCAGCAGCCCGGTGTGGCTGAGCCACCCCCCGAAGCCGCGCATACTGGACACCAGTCGCGCCACCGACGCGCGGGAGGCACCTGCTTCCAGCGCCCAGTCCAGGACGTCGCGACCACGCTCAAGGGTGAACTGGTCGACACTGTCGAGCCCCTCACAGGCGGAACGCAGGTCGCGTCCGTAGGCGGCGATGGTATTCGCTGACCGCCCTTTGACCAGGGCGAGGTACTCCAGGTAGTCGTCGATGGCGGTGCCGACGGACTTCCCGGGGTGCTGCGACACCGGGGGTGTCTGGGGATGTCGGTCGTTGTCCATGACTCGGATTCTAACCGGTGGCTCCACGACAGCGGGCACTGCAGCAGACCGTCATGTGCGTCCGCTGAACTCCTGTGTCTTGACCCACCGGTCGCGGGACCGGGTCACCAACGTCAGTGCCTCGAGTTCGGTGATGATTCTCGCCACCGCCTCGATCGGCAGCGCAGTGTCCGCGCTGATCTGCTCCAGCCGACCCGAGAAGTCGTTGTCGACCCCGCAGGAGTCGTAGACCCGGAGCTGGTCGGCGGTGAGCTTCTGCACCGGGGTGGCGCCGAACTCCAGGCTGAGTTGGAGTTCGGTGTCCACGGTGCCCAACGGCTCCAGGACTTCCCGGACGTCCTCGGCGCGGGTGACGAGGATTCCGGCCCCGTCGCGGATCCTCTTGTGGCATCCGATGTACTCTGCCGAGTCCACCGGCCCGGGCAAGACCATGACGGGCCGGTACATCGAGTCGGCCCAGTTCGCGGTGTTGACCGCGCCTGAGCGGTACCCCGCCGCGAGCAGGACGGTGCCCTGCGTCAGGGCGGCGACCAGACGGTTGCGGGTGAGAAAGCGGTGGCGGGCGGGCCGTTGGTGCGGCGGGTACTCGGAGATCACCAGCCCGCGACGGGTAGCCGCCTGGAAGAGGCCTTCATTGGCCCGCGGGTAGACCACGCCCGGGCCGGCGGCGGCGACGACCACGGTGCGACCGGCCGCGCTCAGTGCCCCGGAATGTGCTGCGGTGTCGATTCCCAACGCTCCGCCGGAAACCACCGTGTACCCGGCGGTGGCGAGTTCACCGGCCATGGCGTGGGTGGTGCGGTTGCCGTAGGCCGTCGACGACCGGGTGCCGACCATCGCGACCGCTTTGTCGACGGTATCGCCGAGCCGGGCCGCCCCCGTCGCCCAGAGGGCGAAGGGCTGGGTGGCCTGGCCGCGGATGCCGTCGACCATCGTGTCCGGCCCGATGTTCATGAATGAGGATGCGAGGTGGTCGGTCGGCCACTCAGCCGAGTCCGGGGTGATCAACCGCCAGCCCTGCTCCCGGGCGAACGAGAGGTCGCGGTCGGGGTCGGCGTCGGCCCGACGCCGGGTGTTGTCGAGCAGCTCGCGGGGCAGGGTGGGGTCGCGACGGCTGATCATCCCCGCCACCCGTTCGACATCCGCCGGGGCGGAGGTGTCCACCGCGGCGACCGTGCCTCCGGTGACGCCACCCGGCCAGAGCAACTCCAAGAGGTCCATCCGGGACGCCTCCACCACGCGACGCAGGTACATCCAGGCTTTCTGCCGCGACAGGTCCCGCTCGCCGTCGTCGTCTGTATGGCTCTCACGCATCGTCCCCAACTCCTTCATTTCTGCGCCCCGCCGCGGTCGACGGAGCCGGTGTACATCTCGAGTGCGTCGAGCACGGCGGAGGTGTCGGGCCGCCCGACCCCGCTGAGGTCAGCCATCGTCCAGGCGACCCGCAGCGTGCGGTCGACACCACGGTGTGACACGGCCCCGGCCCGGAGCTTCTCCTGGAGAATCGCCATTCCCGCGTCGTCGGCGGGATACTCCCGCCGGAGGTAGGGGCCCGGCACGGCAGCATTGGACCCCCAGCGACCCCACCGGTGCACGGACCTGCCCCGTGCCTCGGCCACCCTGTCCCGGACCTCCGCACTGGATTCGCCCGGCGACAGGTCCGCCACGCCCGACGGCACCAGCGCCGCCGTCAGCTCCGCGCGGGTGCGCACCGACAGATCCACCCGGTCCAGCAGGGGCCCCGACAATCTCTGCAGGTACCGGTCGCGCACGCCGCCCCGGCAACGACAGTCCACCGCCTCAGCCGCACCACAGGGGCAGGGGTTCGATGCGAGAACCAGCTGGAACCGCGCAGGGAAACGCACCGTACCGTGGTGGCGCACGACGTCGATCCGCCCTGTCTCCATCGGGGTACGGAGCAGTTCCAGCGTTCCCGACGCCACCTCCGGCGCTTCGTCGATGAACAGCACCCCGTTGTGTGCGAGGCTCACCGCCCCGGGGCGAATCCTGCCCGAGCCTCCACCGGTCAAGGCTGCACGGGTGACCGAGTGGTGCGGTGCGACGAACGGGCGTTCGCCGTTCCACACCCGCTCCAGCCGGTCCCGGGCACCGGCGACCGACTGCACCGCCGCTGTCTCCAACTGCTCGTCCTCCCGCAACGCAGGAAGGATCCCGGGCAGGCGCTCCGCCAGCATCGACTTTCCTGAACCGGGTGGGCCGGACAACCACAGATGGTGGCCGCCCGCCGCAGCGATCTCGAGGCCCCGACGGGCCTCCTGCTGCCCGCAGACTTCAGCAAGGTCAGGTTCCGGTCCCGTCTGCAGTGAATCCTGCAGTCCCCCACCCCCCGCACCGGCCTGCGTACCGGCCCCGATATTCCCGACCGGTTCTCCCCGCAGCCACGGCACCAACTCACGGAGATGACCGAGGCCGACGATTTCCAGGCCCGTCGCCCGGGCGGCACGGGCTGCCTCGGCCCCGTTGCCCCGGGGAACCGCAGCCCGGCGGAATCCCGCCCCGTGCGCTCCAAGCAGCATCGGCAGCACCCCGTCGACCGGACGAACGGTTCCGTCCAGCCCGAGCTCGCCGACGACGAGAGTCGACCGGGCCTCCTCCGCCGGGACCGCACCCTGCGCCGCAAGGATTGCCAGCACCATCGGCAGGTCGAAGCCCGATCCCCGTTTGGGTACCGATGCCGGCGACAGGCTCATCACCACCCTGCTCTTCGGCCAGTCCAGGGCACTGTTGATCATCGCCGAGCGGACCCGGTCCCTGGCCTGGACCACGGCGGTGTCCCCCAGTCCGACGATGCTCATCCCCGGGAGGCCACGACTGATGTCACACTCCACCATCACCGGTGTCCCGCTGACCCCGTTCAACGCCATGCCCCGGGCCTGTCCCACCCTGACCGGTGACCGGTCGCTGAACGTCGTCACCAGCCCACTCCCTCGTAGTGGGTGGTCTCGCCTGCCGTGATGTCCAGGACGTCAAAGCGCACCACCGGCGCCCGATGGCCGGGATGGCGCCGCAACCACTCTGCGCCGGCGTGCCTCATCGCCGCCAGCTTGGCCGGGGTCACCGCCTCGGCACCCGTCCCGTACCTCCCGTCGAGGCGCCACTTGACCTCGACAAAGACGATCAGCTCCCCGGCACGGCCCCTGTCGCCGGGTCCGGACAGGACGATGTCCACTTCCCCACGGGCGGTGAAGAAGTTCCGGTCGAGCACCTCGTATCCCCGGTCGGCGAAGTACGCCGCGGCCTCGTCCTCCCCACGGGAGCCGACGTCCCTGAGGTTTCTCCGGGGGCGGCTACGACGGTCGCGGTTGTCGTATGGGCCGGTACTGCTGTGCTTGTCCGTGGCATCTGGCATAGCTCAGGACTATGGCACCCCCTCGTGCCACGGGGGCGTGCCCGAGGGCCGGAATCTCCAGCAGGTTGTGGAGAACCAGTGCCCTGTGGACAGTTCAGCCGCACCCGGTGGGTTAACCGCCGGTTCAGTCGGGCATACGCAGGTCGGGCTTGTCGAGTTCCTCGATGTTGACGTCCTTGTAGGTGATCACCCGGACGTAGCGCACGAAACGCGCGGGACGGTACATGTCCCAGACCCACGCGTCCGACATCCGGACCTCGTAGTAGACCTCCCCGTTGGCGTTGCGGGGCAACAGTTCGACAGCATTGGCGAGGTAGAACCGGCGCTCGGTCTCCACGACGTAACTGAACTGACTGACCACGTCGCGGTACTCGCGGTACATGGACAGCTCCACGTTGGCCTCGTAGTCCTCAAGCTCCTCCGCACTCACGGTTGCTGGTCATCTCCCTCTTCGATCGGCGGTCCTGCCTGCCACCGCCGGTGGGCGGCGGCCACATTGGAGTAAGTGTAACGGTGCTCGGGCGTCCCGCCGAGCAGACTCACCGAGGCCATGTGCGACGCAGTGCCGTAGCCTTTGTGACCGGCCAACCCGTATCCGGGGAAGTCACCGTCCAACTCGACCATCAGGCGGTCCCGGGACACCTTCGCCAGCACACTGGCCGCCGAGATGCACCGGGCGACGAGGTCGCCCTTGACCACCGGCAGGTGCGGCCGTGGAAACCCGTTGACCTTCATCGCATCGGTGAGGATGTAGCCGGGACGCACGTCGAGCCGCGCCACGGCGCGACGCATGCCCCCGAGATTCGCGTGCTGAATGCCCCAGGTGTCCACGTAGGCCGCCGGAACGTGCACCACCGACCAGTCCTCGGCGACATCCTTGACGACCTCGAAGAAGTGGTCCCGCTTCTTCGGCGTCAGCTTCTTGGAATCGGTGAGCCCCACGAGTTCCGGGACCGGACCGGGGGGAAGCACACAGGCAGCGACGGTGACGGGGCCACAGCACGCGCCACGTCCCGCTTCGTCGACGCCGGCGACCGGCCCCAGTCCGGCCTTGTGGACGGCCCACTCCAGGGTCCGCCCGTCCGGCATGGTGCGCACCGGAACCACCACCTACTGCTGGATATCCGGGGACGCGACCCCGCCGATGCGGTTCAACGGCCAGATCCTGGCGGTGACCTTGCCGACAACATCATCCACGGGCACGGTGCCCTGGAGTTCATCACCGACGTGGAACCGCGAGTCACCGGAGTTCGTGCGGTTGTCCCCCATCACCCACAGATTGCCGTCCGGCACCGTGACAGGTCCGAAGTACGCACCCTGGCAGGCGTCCGACCCGGTCATCGGGTCGACCTGGTAGGTCATCGGGGAACGGGTGTAGGAATCGTCGACCTTCCTGCCGTCGACCATGACCCCCGGATCTCCCGCCTGACACTGCACCGTCTGGCCACCCGTCGCGATGACCCGCTTGACCAGTGCGTTCTCGTCGGGGGCCAGGATCCCGATATAGGACAACGCCGTCTGGAAACCGCTGACGACACTGTTGTCCGAGCGCTGGGAGACATACTGGTCGTTCCACGACTCAGGACCGTTGAAGACGACGACGTCCCCCGGCGACGGCTCGCCACCGAAACTGTAGGACAGCTTGTTGACGAAGATCCGGTCACCGACACAGTCCTCGCATCCGTGCAGCGTCGGCTCCATCGACTCCGAGGGAATCAGGTACGGCCGACCGACGAAAGAGTTGAACAGGGCGAGCAGCACTAGTGCGATGACCAGGATGATCGGGAACTCCACCCACCAGGGATAGGTCCGCTTCCGCTTCCGTTCGGACTCCTCACGCCGTGCGGCCACCTTCTCCCGCTCGGTCATCGGTGTGTCGGTCCCGGGGTCCGTCGAGGCCGACGGGCCCCCCGAGTTCTGGCGGGAACCCCACGTGTCGTCCTGCTCCACGGCATTCGGCACGTCGGTTCCGGCATCAGGGTCGTTCGGATCAGTCACGGCAACTGAGATTACCAGTCGAGGGGGCGAACTCCCGCGATGCCGCAACGCCGCGGGCCCCTCTGACACCGGATACTCAGAACCTGGTGAATTCCCGGTAGAGTTTCTGGTCCCTGAAGGCAGCATTCATCCAGGTGTCGTAGGCGTGGACGCCGACCGGCGTATAGGTGATCGACACATTGTCTTTCCCGTGCAGCCTGGTCCACAGGTCCCACGCCGCGGTCGCCCCCAGGCTACCGACCTCGATAACGGCGCCGTCGACGGTTGTCCTGAGCGGATAGTCGCTACGTGGATCCGGGATTCCCGTGGCGACCGCCATGTATACCGGCATCGTCAGGTTGTCGACGTTGAGCCAGGGGTTGTCCTGCATGCGGGACTGCTCGGTGTCCCAGGGCACTCCCGCGTTGTCTTCCCCGTGGGTGATAGCCGTGGCATCCACCGCAAGACGGCCGGCCAGCATCTGGCTGTTGTAGAAGCCGCTCAAAGCCAACACCGACCGGTACATGGCCGGGTGCTTCGACGCGAGGTTCATCGCCGAATACGCCCCCATACTCAGCCCCACCACCCCGGTACGGTTCCTGCCTCCGTCAGCGACACCGAACTCGGACTCAAGGTAGTCCGGGAGCTCCTCAGTCATGAAGGTCTCGTACTTCATCTCCAGTCCGTTGGGGGCGGTGGAGTCCCAGTCCACCCAGAACGACCGTGGGTCCGCGGACGGGAAGACGATCGTCGCCTCGTCATCGGCGACGTACTCCATGGCGCGGCTACTCCACCCGTCACCGCCGTGGACGCCGTCGAGGAACTGGACAACCTTGCCGTTGGCCGGGGTCGGTGACGGCTTCACCACGACCGAGATATCCCGACCCATGGACTCCGAGCGGACATCACAGGTCACCGAGACGGCGCTGTGTTCCCTGCATGTCTCGGGCACATCTGCCATCGCCGTCGGAACACCACCGACAACAGCCACCCCGACAGCGGCCACCACCGGCATCAGCACCGCGCCCGCGATGCTCCTCAATGAAATTGTCATGCCCTTCAACGTACATCGATACCCCACCCGGTACGTCGCTTATGCCATATTAATCCTGCCGGTTTCGTAGGCACAGTGTCATGCTCGTGCGGCTCTAAGGGGTGTCCCATCAGGGGTGCGACAACAAAAAGCCCCGCCCTGCGTGCTCTCTCGTTGGAGAACATGCAGGCCGGGGCCTTCGTATCGGCCCGTGAGGGCCGGAAGCTTAGCGCTTCTCCTTGATCTTCGCTGCCTTACCGCGCAGGTCGCGCAGGTAGTACAGCTTCGCACGACGGACCTTACCGCGGGTCAGGACGTCGATGTGATCGATGTTCGGGGAGTGGACCGGGAAGGTACGCTCCACGCCGACGCCGAAGGAAACCTTGCGGACCGTGAAGGTCTCGCGGATACCGGAGTTCTGACGACGGATGACGACGCCACGGAACACCTGGACACGGCTCTTGGCGCCCTCGATGACCTTGACGTGGACGTCGAGGGTGTCGCCGGGACGGAAGTCGGGGATGTCGCTGCGCAGCTGTGCGGCATCGACCTTGTCGAGATAGTGCATGTTAGTTTCCTTGCTGAGTCTTCGATCGGACAGAGGACCCACGACCTGCCCCTGACGGGCGGTACGCGTTCATGCCCACACCATTGAATTTTGACGTGCCCCTGCCCCGGTCCCGAGGCAGGTTTCACGCAACCCGGTTATTATGCCAGTTCCGCGGCCTACCGGCCAAACCCGGCTCGCTTCAGGGCGTCGGCCATCGACCCGCCGGCCGGGGCCTGCTTCTGCCCACGACTCCCGGTCCCCCGGCCACCTGTTCGACCACCTGCGCGCTCGCCGCCCCGCGTGCGGTTCCGGTCCTTTCCACCGTCCGGCCCGTTCTTCTGCGGACGCCGGTTTCCCGCCCCACCGCTCTTCCGGGCCGGGTCGCCCGGCTCGTCCTGCAACCGCAGGCTCAGTCCGATGCGTTGCCGGTCGACGTCGACCTCCATGACCTTGACCTTCACCACCTGCCCCGAGCTGACGATGTCGTGCGGATCAGAGACGAACTTGTCCGACATCGCCGAGACGTGGACGAGGCCGTCCTGGTGCACGCCAAGGTCGACGAACGCGCCGAACGCCGCCACGTTCGTCACGGTGCCTTCGAGCACCATGCCGGGACTCAGGTCCGAGATTTTCTCGATGCCGTCGGCCAGCGACGCCGTGCGGAATTCCGGCCGCGGGTCCCGGCCCGGCTTGTCCAGTTCGGCGAGGACGTCCGTCACCGTCGGGACTCCGAAGGTGTCGTCGGCGAAGTCACGCGGGTTGAGCTTCTGCAGCACCGCCGAGTTTCCGACGAGGTCGGTCACGGCGACCCCGGTCGCTTCGGTGATGCGGCGCACCAACGGGTACGCCTCCGGGTGCACCGCGGACGCGTCCAAGGGGTCGGCAGCGCCGTGGATGCGCAGGAAGCCTGCGCATTGTTCGAAGGCCTTCGGCCCCAGTCTCGCCACATCCTTGAGCTGACGCCGGGTGGCGAAGGCTCCGTTGTTCTCGCGGTGGCTGACGATGTTGTCCGCCAGTGTCGCGTTCACCCCGGCGACCCGTCGCAACAGCGGCACGGAGGCGGTGTTGACGTCCACACCGACCGAGTTCACCGCGTCCTCCACCACCGAGTCCAGGCCGGCGGCGAGCATCGCCTGGTTCACGTCATGCTGGTACTGCCCGACCCCGATGGACTTCGGGTCGATCTTGACCAGTTCCGCCAGCGGATCCTGCAGCCGACGCGCGATCGACACCGCACCGCGCAATGCCACATCCATGTCCGGGAACTCCTCGGCGGCCAGCTCCGAGGCGGAGTACACCGATGCCCCGGATTCGCTGACCATCACCGGTGTCGGACGGGCACCCGTGGCCGAGGACACGGTCTCGGCGATCTCGCGGGCGAGTTTCTCGGTTTCCCTCGAGGCGGTACCGTTGCCGACGGCCAGGAGCTCGACATTGTGCCGGGCGCAGAGTGTGGCCAGGGACGACGACGCCGCGTCCCACCTGTTCTGTGGCTTGTGGGGGTACACCACCACGGTGTCCAGGACCTTGCCGGTCTGGTCGATGACGGCACACTTCACACCGTGGGCGTAGCCGGGGTCGAGTCCCAGGGTCGCGCGCTGGCCGGCCGGAGCCGCGAGCAGGAGATCCTTCAGGTTCCGGGAGAAGACCTCCACCGCGGCTTCATCCGCCCGGTCCTTCAACCGCATACGGACATCCACACCGGAGGAGACCTGGAGCTTGGTTCGCCATCCGAAGCGTGTGCACTCAGCGCGGAAGCCGTCCGCCGCGTCACCGCGGGGTTCCAGGCCCCGTGCCAACGCGATCATCCCCTGGTAGATCTCGTCGTCGCCGGCGTCGAGAGTGAGCTGGAGAACCCCCTCCGACTCGCCGCGCAGCAACGCCAGGATCCGGTGGCTGGGGAGGCTGGTGAACGGTTCAGAGAACTCGAAGTAGTCGCGGTACTTCTGCGCCTCCGGGGAGTTCTCCTTGCCGGCGACCGCCCCGGCGGTCATCGAACCTGTGGCGAAGAACCGTTCCCGTACGTCACCGACCAGGTCGGCATCCGTGGAAATCTCCTCGAGCACGATGGCCCGGGCTCCGGCCAGCACGGCCTTGCTGTCGTCGAACCCCTCGGTGATGAAGCCTCCGGCAAGCTCGACGGGATCCGTGGCGCAGTCCCCGAGCAACTGCTCGACCAGCGGCTCCAGTCCCGCTTCCCTGGCGATGGTGGCTCTGGTGCGGCGGGTGGACTTGAACGGCAGGTACAGGTCTTCGAGGCGCGCCTTGGTGTCGCAGCCGAGGATCAGGTCACGGAGTTCGTCGGTGAGCTTGCCCTGCTCGTCGATGGCGGCGAGCACCGTCTGTTTCCTGTCCGCGAGTTCCCGCAGGTAGCGCAACCGGGTCTCCAGGGTGCGCAGCTGTGAGTCATCCAGACCGCCGGTGACTTCCTTGCGGTAGCGGGCGATGAACGGGACGGTGTTGCCCTCGTCCAGCAGGCCGACGGTGGCCCGGACCTGGGACTCACCGATGCCGAGTTCCCGTGCCAATGCCGTCGTGATCGTTGTGTCGCTGTTTCCTGCGGTGTGTCGGACGCTCATTCGCACGATCGTAGCGTGGTGGTCTGCCCGAACCAGAGTCCGGGCGACCCGTCACCGAGACGGGGCAGGCAGGCGGCGATGTCCCTGGTGATACCGACGGTCGCCGGGGCGGCACCCGACCAGTACGCGTGCACCGTGAGCCGGTGGACCTGTTCGCTCACCGGCGGGGCCTCGAACCGTTGCTGGTATTCGGCGATCAGCATGTTGTCCGGTTCACACGCTGATGCGATCGCGGCGAGCCCCACCTCGGTCCGTATCGCACCCCGACCGGACAGGACCTCCCGTATGTCGCCGACCAGTGTGTCCCGACAGCCCGGACGGAGAAGGACGGTCATGTCGGTGCCGGTGGCGCTGCGTTGTCGCTCGGAGGCTGTCATACCCCGCCACGCTAGTCGCGCCGTCGGACGCACGCACCGCCGGCGTCGGACGGCGCCACAGTCTCCGGGACCGTTCAGAAGGGATGGTCTGCAGGATTGAACGGCACCGCCGCGCCGTGCTGCTCGTATTCTTCCCTGGTCACCAGGTCCTCGTCCACGGCACCGTCCACCACCTCCCGCAGCCGGTGGATCGTCACCGTGGAGCGCGGGATCAGGGAGCCGGCACCGGAGGCGGTGATCAGCCGGTGGGGACAGGCCATCAGCCAGTCGGTCACCGCACGTTCCACCGAGCGGTCCGCCGACGGGCAGTACGCGCTCTCGACCTCGGGGAAACGCCGCCGCCACGGGGCGTCGTTGACCTCCCAGGGCACCGGTTCCTCGTAGAAGTCCGGGCTCCCCGGCCCGGTGTCGTTCTCTCTGTCGTCGGATTCAGTCCCGGCGAGGTCCCGTTGGCGTTGCAACTCGGCCTCCTGGGCCTCGATCCTGGCCCTGAGTCCGGCGTGTCGGTCGATACGGCGCCAGACGGCGTCCATGTGCTCCAGCGTCATCCGTCCGTCCTCGACCGCCGACCAGTACATCTCCGGCATTCTCCAGGACAGCTCAGCGGCGTGACGGAAGCGTGCCGCGTACGCTGCACCGCGGGTCCGCACCATCTCGGAGATCGCGGCCCGTTCCGCCGCGGACCGTCCCCGTAGCCCGCTCTGCGCCATCCTCAGTTCCATCCGGTTGAACGGATAGACGGTGAGTTCCTCCACCGACGGACTGTTCACCGGTTCAGTGACTGGCATGTGATCCTCCCCTTGTCCCGGGACCGGTGGTCTCACCGGCCCTCCGCAGCGACGCTACCGGCCTCCCCGAGCCGCAGACGTCCCGGCCGGGACAACAGCCGGGAGGCTGTGGACAGCAGACCCGGTGGGGATAACCTGCCGGGCGTCGCGGGGGGACTGTCGGACGGCTACTCCCCCGACTGCTCCCCCGACTGATCGAGGACGCTGCGGTCCCGGGCGTCCAACGCCCCCTCACGGTCCAACGCGTCGAGCAACTCCGGCCTGGTGGCCTCCGTCCGTAAGAGCGCCTGGTCACGGCGCCACCGGTCGACCTTCGCATGGTCGCCGGACAGCAGGACGCCGGGCACCTCGCGGTCCCGCCAGACGCGGGGTTTGGTGTAGCTCGGCCCCTCCAGCAGCCCGTCCTGGAAGGAATCCTCCTCGTGACTGCGCCGGTTGCCGAGCACCCCCGGGATCAGCCGCACCACGGCCTCCGCCATCACCAGGACGGCCACTTCACCACCGATCAACACGTAGTCACCGAGAGACACTTCCTCGACCCGGTACCGCTGCGACGCATCGTCGAAGACCCGCTGGTCGATGCCCTCGTAGCGTCCGCAGGCGAAGACCAGTCGGTCTTCGCCGGCCCAGCGTTCGGCCGTGGCCTGGGTGAACGGTGCACCCGCCGGAGTCGGCACCACGAGTATCGGACGCTCCCCACCCGCGGACCCGGCCTCCGGCACGGCGACCTCATCGGATCTGTGCCCTGGCCCGTGCCCTGTGTCAGCGTTCACGGCACCAGGGACGTGGGGCTGCGCACTCTCGAGACGACGGCCGTCAGCCGCCGGGCCACGCAACGCGGCGACGTCGTCCAGTGCCGGCCCCCACACCGTCGGCTTCATGACCATCCCCGGCCCACCGCCGTAGGGGGTGTCATCCACCGCTTTGTGCACGTCGTGGGTCCAGGAGCGCAGGTCGTGGACGCCGATGTCGAGGATTCCCCGCTCGATCGCCCGGCCGAGAAGAGCGTGCCGCAGCGGGTCCAGGTACTCAGGGAAGATGGTGATGACGTCCAGACGCATGAGGGTTGATCCTACCCGAGGTCGAGCAGTCCCTCCGGCGGGGTGACCACCAGCGCCTCGTTGTCGAGGTCGACGATCGGGACGATGGCGTGACGGAACGGGATCAGGATCGTCGACCCGGCCGTCGTCAACGGGACGTCCGCGTCCACGGCGACCTCCAGCAGCGTCCCCGCCGGCCCGTGGGTCACACCGCTGACCACGCCGATGTCGACCGGCTCCGGGGTGGCCCCCTCATAGGCACGGGCGTGGGCGGTCTCCTCGTCGACCGGACCACAGTCCAGTACACGGAGTCCTTCGAGCTGGTGGTCGTAGAAACCGTCGTCCCCCGGTTCCGTCACCGGGTCGCCGAAGAAGCGCAGTCCCCGCAGCGTTTCGGCGTCGGTGCGGTCCGAGACCTCGTCCACCGTGACCAGCAGCCGGCCCTGGTGGGGACGGGTCGCTGTCACGGTGAGAGTCCGCTCCGTCCCCCGCTGCCGCCCGGTCAGGACGCTACCCACCGCGAAGCGCCCGTCCGGATCATCGGTGGTCACGTCGACCACCAGTTCCCCCCGCACGCCGTGCGGCTTGACGACCCGACCGATCTGGAGTTGTTCAGTACCTGACATGGAGGTCAGCGTACCGCACGCTACCGCACAGTTACGCAGCCCCTAGATGACACCCTGTGCGGCCATGGCGTCGGCGACCTTGCGGAAGCCGGCGATGTTCGCACCGACGACGTAGTCGCCCTCCATGCCGTACTCCGCCGCGGTCTTCGCCGTCGTACGGAAGATGTTGCCCATGATGTCGCGCAGACGCTTGTCCGTGTAGTCGAAGGACCAGGAGTCACGCGAGGCGTTCTGCTGCATCTCCAGTGCGGACGTCGCGACACCACCGGCGTTGGCGGCCTTGCCCGGGGCGAAGTCGATCTTTCGCTTGTTGAACACACGGACCGCGTCGTGCGTGCAGGGCATGTTCGCACCCTCAGCGACGTACTTCACACCGTTGTCGGCCAGCAGCTCGGCCGATTCACCGTCCAGCTCGTTCTGGGTGGCACACGGCAGAGCGACGTCGGCCTCGACCTCCCAGACGTTGCCACCCTTGTGGAACGTGGACCCCTTGGCTTCCTTGGCGTAGTCCGCGACCCGGAGACGACGGACCTCCTTGATGTCCTTGAGCAGTTCCACGTCCACACCGTCCGGCGTGGTGACGTACCCGGAGGAGTCCGAGAAGGCGACGACGGTCGCCCCGAGCTCCTGGGCCTTCTCGATCGCGTAGATCGCCACGTTGCCGGAACCCGAGACGATCACCTTGGCGTTGTGCAGTCGCTCACCACGGGCGGTCATCATCTCCTGGGTGAAGTACACCGCACCGTAACCGGTCGCCTCGGTACGCACGAGCGAACCACCCCACTGCAGGCCCTTGCCTGTCAGGGTGCCGGACTCGTGACGGCCGGCCATACGACGGTACTGGCCGAACAGGTAACCGATCTCGCGTCCGCCCACTCCGATGTCGCCGGCGGGCACGTCGATCTTGTCGCCGATGTGGCGGCCCAGCTCGGTCATGAAGGACTGGCAGAAACGCATGATCTCCAGGTCGCTGCGACCCTTGGGGTCGAAGTCCGACCCACCCTTGCCACCACCGATGGGCAGACCGGTCAGGGAGTTCTTGAAGATCTGCTCGAAACCGAGGAACTTGATAATGCCCAGGTTCACCGAGGGGTGGAAACGCAGTCCGCCCTTGTACGGTCCGAGCACCGAGTTGAACTGCACACGGAAACCACGGTTGACGTGGACGTTGCCCTGGTCGTCGACCCACGGCACCCGGAAGATGATCTGACGCTCGGGCTCGGTGAGCCGCTGGATCAGACCCATGTCTGCGTAATGCGGATCCTTGCGCAGCACATGGGTGAGGCTGTCGAGAACCTCGGAGACCGCCTGGTGGAACTCGGGCTCTCCCGCATTCCGCTGGAGGATCTGCTCGTAGTAGGTCTTGACTGTGGAATCGACGTCCATCATGGTCCCTTCGGTGAAAAACTTCGGTACCCGCGATATTTTACCTGCCGGATACAGTCCACTTAACACGTTCGCCACATCAGTGACCCAGGACACATCCTGTGACCTGCTTTGTTTCAGGGACGGCCTGCAGAGGAAATGACGTCGAAACACTTGCGAAATCTGCAGGTCGGCCCGCGGGCCCCAGCACCCCACCCCCGCACGGCACCCCCTGCACCTCATATCGGCATCACCATCGGCCGGGTCACGGAAACACACCGCTGCACACACAGAAAACACCGCCGCCACCCAAGCGGGGTGACGGCGGTGTCATGGAACGACTGTGTCCGTGGGCCCCGTGCGGGGGCCTACGGACGCAGTCGCACCGGGGTCCTACTCGGCCTCGGCAGCCTCGGCAGCCTCGTCGGCCTTTTCAGCGGCCTTGTCGGCAGCCTCAGCCTCTGCGGCGGCCTTGGCCTCAGCCTCTTCCTTGGCCTTGCGCTTCTTCTCGGTGATGGCCTCGGCGGTCGGTGCGTCGGCGGCCTCGGCGAGAGCGGCGTTGAAGAGGTCCAGCTTGGAGGTCTTCTCCGGCTGGGCCTTCAGGGTTCCCTCGGAGCCCGGGAGACCCTTGTGGGCCTGCCAGTCACCGGTGACCTTCAGCAGGGCGAGGACCGGCTCGGTCGGCTGGGCGCCGACGCTGAGCCAGTGGCGTGCGCGCTCGGAGTCGATCTTGATGACGGACGGCTCGGCCTTGGGCTCGTAGATGCCGATGTTCTCGATCACCTTGCCGGAGCGGCGGGTGCGGGCATCGGCGATGACCACGCGGTAGTGCGGGGTACGGATCTTGCCGAGGCGCTGGAGCTTGATCTTGACGGACATGTCTGGTCCTCTTTCCTGTTGACGGTCACCGGGCAGTACTGTCACCTGCACCGCCGCGCACCGTCTCATGACGGAGCACCCGGATGCAGGCCGGTTCAACCCTTGGATTTACCCTGCGCGTGACCACCGGACGACCGGGGTCGTGAACGGTGTTACGCAGACCTGTCGACACTACCTGCGGGAAGTCCCGGTAGACAAATCAGCGTGGGCGGTGCGGTCAGCGGCCTTTGCCGAAGTCCAGGTTGTCCATGTCGATGTTCTCGAAACCTTCGGGCATCTGCTGCTGCATCTTCTTCAGGTCCGCCATCGACGGCATGCCTCCGCCTCCGGGCATCCCCCCCATACCCGGCATACCGGGCATGCCAGGCATCCCCTGCGGCATCTTCGGCTGCGACGGGCCCTTCTTCACCGGCTTGCGCTTGCCGTTCTTCCCCTTGCGACCCTTGGGCTTCTTCTTCGTCGCGGAGCGGCCCATGCCACCCCCCATGCCGAACTGTCCGGCCATCTTGCCCATCATCTTCTTCGCTTCGTGGAAGCGGGTGACCAGCTGGTTGATGTCAGCGACGGTCACGCCGGAACCCGCGGCGATACGCTTGCGCCGCGATGCGTTGAGGATATTCGGGTTCTCCCGCTCCGCCGGGGTCATGCCGCGGATGATGGCCTGGATCCGGTCGAGCTGCTTCTCGTCGACCATGTCGGCCATGTCATTCATCTGCTTGCCGCCGGGCAGCATCTTGAGCACGTTGCCCAACGGTCCCATCCGACGGATCATGAGCATCTGGTCGAGGAAGTCCTCCAGCGTGAGTTCCCCTGACGCCATCCTGGCGGCGGAGTCCTCGGCCTTCTTCTGGTCCATGACCTGCTCGGCCTGCTCGATCAGGCTGAGGACGTCACCCATGCCGAGGATACGGTTGGCCATCCGGTCCGGGTGGAAGACGTCGAAGTCCTCGAGCTTCTCACCGGTGGAGGCGAACATGATCGGCTTGCCGGTCACCTCACGGATCGACAGGGCGGCACCACCGCGGGCGTCGCCGTCGAGCTTGGTGAGCACGACACCGGTGAAGTCCACGCCGTCCCGGAAGGCCTCGGCCGTGGTGACGGCGTCCTGGCCGATCATCGAGTCGATGACGAACAGGACCTCGTCCGGGTTGACCGCGTCGCGGATGTTGCGGGCCTGGGTCATCAGGGTCTCGTCGATGCCGAGCCGTCCGGCGGTGTCGATGATGACCACGTCGTGCTTGGTGCGCCCCGCCTCCTCGATCCCGGCCTGAGCCACGGCGACCGGGTCGCCGTGGCTAGTGCCCATCTCGTGGTCGAGGGAGTCCAGCGAGGTACCCGGGTCCGGTGCGAAGGTGGGTACCTCCGCACGTTCACCGACGATCTGCAGCTGCTGCACCGCTCCGGGTCGCTGGAGGTCGCAGGCGACCAGCATGGGGGTGTGCCCCTGCTTGGCGAGGTGCTTGGCGAGCTTACCGGCCAGTGTGGTCTTACCGGCACCCTGGAGTCCGGCGAGCATGATCACCGTCGGCGGGTTCTTCGCGAGGTTGAGTCGCCGGGTCTCGCCACCGAGGATGCCCTGCAACTCCTCGTTGACGATCTTGATGACCTGTTGTGCGGGATTCAGTGCCTCGGAGACGACGACTCCGTTGGCGCGTTCCTTGATCCTCTTGATGAACGCGCGGACCACCGGGAGGGAGACGTCGGCCTCAAGGAGGGCCAGGCGGATCTCACGGGCAGTGGCGTTGATGTCCGCCTCGGTCAGCCGTCCTTTCCCGCGCAGGCCCTTGAGGGCGCCGGACAAGCGGTCGGACAAGGACTCAAACACAGTGGAAAATCTCCCTTACACAATGACTTCTGACCCCACCACCGTACCTGGTGCGGGTGGACCTGCCTACTCGCACGTCATCGTCGGCGAGGCGTCACCGCGGGTGTCGGCGACGCCCTGCCCCGCCGGACAGCGGCCGGGCCTGGCGCGGGCCGGCGTTTTCCCCGCGTCGGTCAGTTGGTCTGGTGGGCGCCGTCGGCGCGGTCATTGGCGCGGTGCGCCTCGCCCTGCGCCGAGTCGAAGTCGGCGACCTCCTCGAACTCCTGGTCGTTGTCGTCGACGTAGGAGTAGGCGCTCTCGGCGTGCTGCGTGCTGTCGATGCCGGCGTTCTCGTCGTCGCCGGAGATCCTCCACCCCATCGTGTACTTCAGGGCCAGGCCGATCACGGCGGTGACGACAGCACAGAACACGACGGCGACGAGGGCGATGACGATCTGGACGATGAAGAGCTTGAACCCGTCCGATCCTCCGCCGGTGAGCAGACCACGGTCGGTGGCCAGCAGGCCGATGCCCATCGTCCCCCAGATACCGGCGACCAGGTGCACCCCGACGACGTCGAGGGAGTCGTCGAACTTGAAGCGGTACTTCAGGCCCACGCCGACGGCTGCCAGGGCACCGCCGACCGCGCCCAGGATGATCGCGGTGAGCGGGGTGAGGTCACCTGCCGCCGGGGTCACCGACACCAGTCCGGCGACGACGCCGGACGCCGCGCCCAGGGACGTGGTGTGACCGTCGCGCAGACGCTCGACCAGCAGCCAGCCCAACATCGCCGCACAGGTCGCGACGGTGGTGTTCAGCCATGCCAGGCCCGCTTCACCGTTGGCCCCGAAGGCCGAACCACCGTTGAACCCGAACCAGCCGAACCACAGCAGCGCTGCGCCCAGCATCACCAGCGGAAGGTTGTGGGGCCGCGAGCCCTCTTTCATGAAGGTCCGCGACCTCCCGATGATCAGCGCCAGTACCAGCGCCGCCACACCGGCGTTGATGTGGACCACGGTGCCACCGGCGAAGTCGATCGGGGCGATGGCTGCGACGGTCTCGCCGTCCTCGGTCGCGGTGCCGAACATCATGGCGGCCAGGCCGTCCTCACCGTCGGACAGCAGCCCGCCGCCCCACACCATGTGGGCCATCGGGAAGTAGGCCAGTGTGGCCCAGATCCCGGCGAACACCATCCAGGTGGAGAACTTCACCCGGTTGGCCAGAGAGCCGGAGATGATGGCGACGGTGATCACCGCGAACGTCAGCTGGAATCCGATGTCGATCACGTTGGCGTACCCCTCGGCGCCGGCGATGAAGTTGCCGTCGGCGTCGGTGACCGAGTCCTTCAGACCGAAGAACTCGAAGGGGTTGGAGAACAGGCCGCCGACGGTCTCGGTGCCGTAGGACATCGACCATCCCCACAGCACGTAGATGACACCGATCAGCCCGAGTGTGCCGAACGACATCATCATCATGTTCAGGGCGGACTTCTGGCGGGACATGCCGCCGTAGAACAGTGCCAGCGCCGGTGTCATCAGCAGCACCAGTGCGGCTGACATGAGCATCCAGGCTGAGTCACCTGTGGCTGCCGCCATTTCCTCGGGTGTCATTTCGGGGAACTCCTCAGGGGTCTACGTGGGGGTTGTCTCCGGCACCTCGCGCCGGTGTCTCACGCTGGTCAGTTAAGTTCCCCGATGTTTCGCCTGTTCATGCCGCATGATTTCGGGTGCATGAAAAACACCGCCGTAAGGTTACGGCGGTGTTTCGGTGTGCTGCGTGGGTGGAGGCCTCAGCAGACCCCCATACAGACGCTCAGCCCAGCAGGGCGTCGACGAAGCCTTCCACCTCGAAGGGTGCCAGATCGTCGGCTCCCTCGCCGAGGCCGACGAGCTTCACCGGTACCCCGAGCTCCTCCTGGACCTGGAAGACGATGCCTCCTTTGGCGGTACCGTCCAGCTTGGTCAACGCGACACCGGAGATGTCGACGACGTCCCGGAACATCCGTGCCTGGACGAGGCCGTTCTGGCCGACGGTGGCGTCGAGCACCAGAATCACTTCATCGACCTTGGCCTTCTTCTCGACGACCCGCTTGACCTTGCCGAGCTGGTCCATCAGACCGACCGACGTGTGCAGTCGGCCGGCTGTGTCGACCAGGACGACGTCGATGCCGTCGTCGACCCCCCTGGCGACGGCGTCGAAGGCGACGGACGCGGGGTCGGCGCCTTCCTTGCCGCGGACGGTCTCCGCACCGACGCGACGCCCCCACGTCTCCAACTGGTCGGCCGCGGCGGCACGGAACGTGTCTGCGGCACCGAGCAGGACGGAGTGCCCCATGCCGACGAGCACACGCGAAAGCTTGCCGGTGGTGGTCGTCTTCCCGGTCCCGTTGACGCCGACGACCATGATGACCGCGGGCTTGCCTTCGTACGGCATGGCGTGGATCGACCGGTCGAGACCCGGCTTACAGGCGTCGATCAGGCAGGACCGCAGCAGAGCCCGCGCCTCTTCTTCGCTGGAGACGCCCTGGCTGGTGATGCGGTCGCGCAGGTCTTCAACCACGGCGAGGGTGGTCTTCGTCCCGAGGTCCGCCATGAGCAGGGTGTCCTCGATCTCCTCCCAGGCGTCCTCGTCGAGGTCGCCGGCGGAGAGGATGCCCAGTACGCCACGTCCGATGACGTTCTGCGACTTGGAGAGATTGCCGCGCAACCGGCCGAGCCGCCCTTCCACCGGCGCAATGTCCTCGACGGGCTCAGGTTCGGGAGTCGGCTCCGGCTCCGGTTCGGGTTCAGGCTCAGGCTCAGGGGTCGGCTCCGGCTCCTGGACAGGCTCGGGTTCGACCTCCGGCTCAACCTCAGGTTCGGGGGTCGGCTCCGGCTCCGGTTCGGGTTCCGGCTCCGGGGTCGGCTCCGGTTCCTGGACAGGTTCGGGTTCGACCTCGGGCTCAACCTCAGGTTCCGGGGTCGGCTCCGGCTCCGGTTCGGGTTCAGGCTCAGGGGTCGGCTCAGGCTCGGGAACCGGCGTAGGTTCCGGCTCCGGCGCAATCGGAGGGAGCGTGGGCTCCGCTGCCGTCGGAGGCACGGAGGGCGTCGGCGGTTCGGTTCCCCCGAGCTCCTGGCCCGGAAGAATCTCCGGTTCCTTCTCCGCCACCCCGGCAGCGCTTCCGGCGCTGAAGTTGAATCCACCCTGCGCCTGGTAGTTTCCGGACGACGGCTTCTTCTCCTCGATCTCCGTCTTCTTCTCGAAGGAGATCTCCTTCTGCTTCCCGCGACGCAGGCCGAGGATGATGAGGAGGGCGACGATGACGATGACCGCGACGGCGGCTATGACTATCCAGATAATCGGATCCATGCCACCAGTGAACCAAATGTCCCCTCCGCCGTGTGCCGGAGGGGACGGATTTACCCCACCACGAGCCCTCCTGCAGCCATCGGTGCCCTCCCCCCTGAAGGGCACCGCACCGCGTTAGTCGCTGATGACCGAGTCGATCGCCGCCTCCGCAGCGACCCCAGCCTGCTCCTCGGCCACCTCATCGGGGCCGAAGACACCGAGCACCATCGCGTCCGCGGCCACGAGGTCACCGGTCACCAGGTCCGGGACGATACGCGCGATCTCCGCCCATCCCGGGTACGCCGACGACAGCTGACCGGTCGACCCCAGCCGCCCGTGCGCGTGCATGCGCGCGGCGATGGCAAGGATCATGCTGATCACCGGGGTCAGCGCCCACCGGTTGTCGGGGTTGTCGGTGTCGACGTTGTCCAGTTTGTCGAAGCGCACCCGCGCCGAGGTGTAGAGCTGGCGGTTCGTCTGCCGGATACGGCGCAGCAGTGCCAGTGCCACGCGGAGCAGCCCGGGGTCGGCCAGCACCTGGCCGAGTTCCTCACGGTGACGGAAGGTCTCGAAGACCGCGATCAGCCGGGAGTTCTCCTCCGACAGCGCACCGGGGACCACCTGGGACCCGGCGAAGAAGGTGCTGAGCACGGCCTCCTGCTGTTCCGGCGACAACTGGGCGATCTGCACGGTCGTGGCGTCGATGCAGGAGGTCTCCAGCGTGGCGTCACGCCCGGTCTCCACGGTCTGGGACAGCGGAGCGCCGCCGATCCCGGAGAGACGGCGCCCGATCTCACGGCGCGAGGCGGTGTCGTCGTCGTCGGTGGCGGCAAGCTCTCCGAGGATCTCCAGTGCGGCGATCCAGGCGACGCCGGGCCGCGGGTCCGGCGTGGTCGACCGCAGTGACGCGTGCACCAGGCCCGACAGGATGAACTGCGCGGGACGGTCGGTGGACGGCACCAGGGACCGGGACATCGCCCGCAGCGCCTCGCGGGGGTGACGTGCCAGGGCTGCGTGCATCGCGGCGCTGGCGTCGGCGGTGGCGTCGCCGGTGAGCCAGCCCGCCAACACGTCCCACAGCACGGTGAGCACGTCGGTGTCCTCGGGCAGTTCGTCGGACGCCCCGGCGAGGTAGGCGGCGAGCTGCGTCCACGGGCCACCGTCGTCGGGACGGGCGTACCCGGGGGCGTCGACCCGCAGTGCACCGGGCCCGGGTGACGCTGCCGGGTGCAGCGGGCTGAACCGGTCGCGGTTGTGGAACTGGACGCTCAGGGCGCCGGCGTCGGTGAGCTCGGCGGGGAGCTCTGCCACGCCGTTCGTGAAGGACAGCACCCGGGCGGACATCCACGGAGCGGTCAGCGGCCAGACCCACGCCGGGGAATCGACCCTCGGCGACACCGTCAGTGTCGCCGGGGTCGCGGCGTCACCGGGTGCGCCGTAGACCAGCGTGCGGTCCTCGGCCGGTCGCATCGTGACCAGCCGCACGCTGTGGCTGCGGCCGTCGGCGACGAACTCGAGCTCACAGGAGCCTTCGGTCAGCTGTGGCAGCGAGGCCCGGACCGACGACAGGGACACCGACCAGGTCACCTGGTCCACGGTGCCCAGTCGCAGGGTACGGACAGGGGCTCCGTGGCGGTCGCGGATGACCAGGCGGGGCGACTCGACCGGCATGCCGGGGCGGATCCGGAACCGGGTCGCGGAATTGATCTCCACGGCCGGGGCGACGAGCGACTCGGTGCGCCACATCGGGTCCTCCCCGAGCAGCGGCAGCTGGAAGCGCAGGCGCGGCGGTTCCACGACGAGGGGCAGCGCGTCGCCGGCGTCGGTCTCCGCGATGACCTGGACTGACTTCTCCTCGGCCCCGATATCCACGGTCCGGGGGATGAAGAGCTGCTTGTCCCCCTGGAACAGTGACACGCTGACCGGTGACAGACCTGCTGCCAGACCGAGCCGTGGGCTCGCCGGAACCTCGACGTCGAGTCCTTCGACGATGGCGAACTCGTGGCGGAAGGACTCGTTGCGGGGCCCGCGCAGGCGGACGAGGTACTCGCCGACCCAGGGGGTCTCGTAGGCCTCCGGGTCGAATACGTCGAACATGCCGCCGTCAGCCGGGACCTCCAGCGGCTCCTCCTCGGTGACCTCTTCACCGGTCTCATCGGGGCCTGCCCAGGAACTCACCGACAGGAACCAGATCTCCGGGGCCCCGGACACCGTGGCAGGGAACACGGCCTGCAGGCTGGACGAGTGCACCGGCAGACCGCCGAGGGTGCGGATCGCGGGCAGGACGTTCTCCGGCTCGCGGAACCAGACGCGCTGACGGGCGTCGACGCAGCGTACGGTGCCCATCGGAGGGCGTGCGACCCCGGGACGGTCGACGTGCAGGGCCGTGGCCTCGGACAGGTCGAGGTCGCGGATGACCCATCCGTCCCACGCCTTGACCTGCCACTCGCCCAGCACCGGGAGCTCCCGGTCGGCGACCGGGTCGACGGCCGTGGAGTCCTGCGGACAGACGACCAGCACCCGGGAGTGGTGCAGGGAGACGCGGTCGGTGAGGTCCTTGCCGCGTCGGGTGAAGACCATGACCGGGTCGGCGTCGTCGACGACCGGCAGCACCCAGGACTCTCCGTGGGTCAGGTCGCGCACCCCGATCTCACGTACCGGACGGCGCACCGGCAGATCCAGGACCTCGGTGACCGGACGCCCGGGAGCGTCGGAACGCCGGGTGCGGAAACCGGCGGGACGGCCGTCGACGTCGACGTGCCAGCGCACTTCGTTCCGTGCCGCGTCTCCCGCGGTCTCCCCCTCGTCCTCCCGGTCGTCGTCGAGGGGTTGTTCGGGCAGACGCAGGACCACCCGCTGGCGTGCCAGGTCGATCGCCAGGCGCGGGCGGTCCTCACGGGTGCCCACCCCCACCCGGTGGCGGCGTGCGGTCGTCCCGGCCGGACGTTCCCGCAGTTCCTCGATGACGTCCTCGAGCACCAGGGGCGCGACACGGGCGTCGTCGCCGGCGTCGCCGAGGGTGTTGACCCAGTGGTCGGGGTGTTCCGCGGCGAGCTGCACGACACGCACCACCGGGGTGATCAGCCGGACGGCGAGCCCCGGCAGGGCGGCACACAACGGTCCCGCCTGCAGCGACTCCTCGGCGAGGACGGCGACCACGGCGGCTGCTTCATCGTCCGCGGCGGACAGGGCCTCGCCGGCGAGACGCCGGGTGTCGATGAGCTCGATGAGCTCGGGCACCCAGTCGGTGGCGATGCCGACGTGGGCGAACAGCCGGCCCTTGTCACCGTCGGAGCCGGCGGCGGCGGCATCCATCGGGTCCAGCCCGGCCCGGGTGAGGATCTCCCCGTAGTCGATCAGCGCGACCCGGGCGTCGGTCGGCTCCAGGCCGAGACCGGTCCAGAACTCGGACTCGAGCTCGCCGACGACATTGAGACGGGCGGCGCGGAACACCAGCGTCGTCGCGGTCAGTGCGGGACAGGTCCGCAGCAGGGCGTCCTCGTCCGCGCCGGCCCGGATCTGCCGGGAGAGGAACTCACCGAAGAAGATGGTGATACGTTCCAGCTCGTCCCCGGTGGTGTCCAGGTCGACGAAGACGGCGGGGTCGCCGCCGAGTTCACTGAGTCGACGGGCGAGGTCGACCTCGGTACTGGACGCCCAGGCGAGGAGGTTGTCGGAAAGGTCGGCGATCGGCCCCTGTGCGGGGCTCTGTGCGGGGCTCGGGGTGTTGCTCACGGCATCCCATTCTAGGAGGGGTCGGCGGGTTCGGCTGGTTTGGGGTCCATGCGTTGGGAGATGACCCTGGTGACCCCGTCACCGCGCATGGTCACCCCGTACAGGACGTTCGCCACGTCCATGGTCGGTTTCTGGTGGGTGATCACGATGAGCTGGGAATCTTCGCGCAACTCCTCGAACAGGGCGATGAGACGGCGCAGGTTCACGTCGTCCAGCGCTGCCTCGACCTCGTCCATGACGTAGAAGGGGCTGGGGCGGGCGCGGAAGATCGCCACGAGCAGTGCCAGCGCGGTGAGTGACTTCTCTCCACCGGAGAGCAGGGACAGTCTCTTGACCTTCTTGCCGGGCGGGCGCGCCTCGACCTCGATGCCCGTGGTGAGCATGTCGTCGGGCTCGGTGAGGACCAGCCGTCCCGCGCCTCCGGGGAACAGGGTGTCGAAGACGCGGGGGAACTCGGCTTCGACGTCGTTCCAGGCCTCGGTGAACAGGGTGAGGATGGTCTCGTCGACGTCGCGGATCACCCCCTCGAGGTCGTCGCGGGCCCTCTCGACGTCGTCGAGCTGGGTGGCCAGGAAGCGGTGACGTTCCTCGAGGGCGGAGTACTCCTCGAGCGCCAGCGGATTGACCTTGCCCAGGGACCGCAGGGACTTCTCCGCGGCCTTGAGCTCGCGGGCGGCGGCGTCCCGGTCGAAATCCTCGCCGGGAGCCTCCGCCAGCAGCTGCGCGGCGGTCATCCCGAGCTGGTCCATGGCCTGTTCCAGCGCCTGCTCGATACGCAGCTGGGCCTGACTGCGGGCGATCTCGGCGGTGTGGGAGGTGGAGGTCAGGTGGTTGAGCCGCAGCGTCAGCGTGTTGACCTTGTCCTTGCGTTCGTTGAGGGCGGCCTGCCACTGCCGGTGGGCCTCGTCGGTGCGGGCGCGGGTGGCTTCGGCACGGTCCAGGGCGTCACGGATCCTCAGCTCGACCCGCTGCGCCTGCCCGGCGACGACGCGGGCGCGTTCGCGGGCCGCGCGGCGCGAGGCCGCAGCACGGTTGAACTGGTCCCGGGCCGCCGCTTCCTGGCGTGCCTGGCGGCGCAGTCCGTCGGCACGTCCCCGGTGGTTGCCGGCCCGCTCCTCGGCGGTGCGCAGGGCGAGTCGTGCCTCCATCTCCATGGCGCGGGCCTGGGTGAGCGCCTGGGCGGTGGCGTCGCGGGCGGCGGTGGAGGGTTCTGCGCCGCCTGCTCCACCGGGGCCGTCCGGGTCACCGTCGGCGTCGAGCCGGGCGAGCCGGTCGGCGATCCCGTCAGCCTCGACGGCGAGGGCGTCGCGCCGCTGCTCGGCCGCGTCGCGCTGGGCCACCGCCTTGTCGAGCAGCCGACGGGCCTGCACCGCGCTACGGTCGGCCGCGTCGACGCGCTGCTGTGCGGCGCTGAGCCGCGTGCGGTGGTCCCGGACGGCGGCGGTGGCACCGGCGGCGGCGGTCCGCAGTTCCTCCGCCGCCTGTTCGGCACCACGCAGCGTCGCCTGCAGGTCGGCGAGCTCCCCGGTCCGCGCCGTGATCTCGACGGTGGCCCGGTCGATTCTCGTGACCAGTTCCACCGGTGTCGTACCGCCCGACCCCGCGGCGACCCAGCCTGCGCCGACGACGGTGCCGACGGGGGTGACGGCGCGGAGACGTTCATCGGCGGCGACGACACGCCGTCCGGTCTCCACGTCCGGAACGGCGACGACATCGACGAGCAGGGCGGTGACGGCCGGCACCACGGCATCGGCGACGTCGATGTGGTCGAGCAGCCAGTCGGCGCCTGCCGAGTCGAGCCGCCACGCATCTCCGGGGATGCCGGCCGCGTCGCCGGAGAGCAGTAACGTGCGTCCTTCGGCGGCGTCGACGAGCGCGTCGACCAGACTGTCCAGCGAGCTGGCGTCGCCTCCCGCCAGACCGGAGGGCAGGACGGCGGCCACGGCCCTCTCCCATCCGTCGCGGACGGTCAGCAGTTCGGCGAGTGGACGCAACGACCCGAGACCGCGTTCCTCGGCGACGCGCACGGCGACGGCGGCCCCGTCGGACGGACGCAGGCGGTCGCGCCAGGCCTCCACCGAGGCTTCCAACGAGGCGACGGTGCGTTCCAGGTCGCGCTCGGCGGCGCGGAGTTCACTCACCCGCCGCTCCGCACCGGTGGATTCCTCGGCGGCCCGGGCCGCCGCGGCCTCCAGGTCCGGCCCCTGGTGCTGTAGCCCGGCGAGGGCGTCGGCGGCGTCGGCCGCCTCGGTACCTGTGGTGGCCTGGATCGACTCCCGCTGCTCCTCGACGGACTGCTGGAGACGGTCGATCTCCTCACCGGCGGCGGTACGCCGCTGCTCCACCGCCTCCTGCTGTGCCAGCAGCCGCACGATGCCTTCGCGCCGGTCGGCGATCGCACGGACTTCGGCGAGGTGCTCACGCTCGGCGTCCCGTGCCGCCTCGTCGCGGGCGGCGACATCGTCACGGATGTTCTCCAGACGTTCGGTCGCGACCTCCACCTCCTCGTCGAGCAGCGCCTGCTCCTCCTCCGCCTGCTCGGCACGGGCGGTCAGCTCGTCCGGGTCCTGCCCGTTCCAGGTGGTGTCCGCACCGGCGTCATCGGCCCGGTCGGTGGCGATCCGCAGGGTGGCGGCGTTCTTCTCGGCGACGGTCGACAACCGGAACCACAGCGACTTCGCCGACTCCGCCTCCTCGAGCGCGGTACGCAGCTCCTCCTCGGTCACCGCCAGTGCACCGGTGTGTTCCTCGAGGTTCTCCGTGAGTTCGGCGATGTCCGCCTCGAGCACCTTGGCCTGGGCGTCGGCGTCGGTGAGTTCGTCGGAGAGCCGCCGGACCTTGTCGGCGGTGAGCAGCAGACGGTTCGACCGGATCGTCGCCTGGACCTGCTCGGCGCGTTGGGCCGCCTCGGCCTGGCGGGCCAGGGGTTTGAGTTGTTTGGCCAGTTCGTCGGTGAGGTCGTGCAGCCGGTCGAGGTTGCCCTGCATCGAGACCAGTTTGCGCTGGGCCTTCTCTTTCCGACGCCGGTGTTTGAGCACTCCGGCGGCTTCCTCGATGTAGGCGCGGCGTTCCTCGGGCCGGGACTCCAGGATCTGTGCCAGGCGTCCCTGCCCGACGATCACGTGCATCTCACGGCCGATGCCCGAGTCCGACAGCAGCTCCTGGATGTCCATCAACCGTGCCTTGGCACCGTTGATCTCGTACTCGCTGGCACCGTCCCGGAACATCCGGCGGGTCACCGACACCTCGGTGTAGTCGATGGGCAGGGCACCATCCGTGTTGTCGATGGTGAGCGTGACTTCGGCACGACCCAATGCCTTGCGCTCGCCGGCACCGGCGAAGATGACGTCCTCCATCTTGCCGCCGCGCAGGGTCTTGGCTCCCTGCTCCCCCATCACCCAGGCCAGGGCGTCGACGACATTCGACTTCCCCGACCCGTTCGGCCCCACGACCGCGCAGATGCCCGGCTCGAGTTTCAGGGTCGTCGCCGACGCGAAGGACTTGAAACCCTTCAGGGTCAACGACTTCAGGTGCATGGCCGAGGATTTTACCTCAGCGGGTGTCGAACCCCGTGTAGTCGCCACGCGGCCCCGTCACCGAGTCGAGGACCTGGTCCACCCGGCCCGGGGTGTCCCCCGAGCGCAGCCAGGTCACCAGGGCGTCGGTGGCGTCCTCCGACCCCTCGGCGATCACCAGGACGCGGCCGTCCGGGTAGTTCGACGCGAAACCGACCAGACCGAGTTCGAGGGCCTTCGTGCGGGTCTTCCAGCGGAAGCCGACGCCCTGGACGTGACCGTGGACCCAGGCGGTCAGGCGGGTGGTCGGTGCGGTGCCGGTCATGTCCGCCAGTCTAACCGCGCAGCGTGCGGGCAGGGACAGCGTTGAACGAGTCGTCCTTGTCGTCCCAGCACTCGATGTTCTTCAGCTCCGGCAGCATGCTGCGGCGGAACACCGGGTCGAGCCCCTGCTTCTTCTGGTCGGTGTAGTTGCGCAGCAGTTTCAGCGCGATCGGGCACAACGGCACGATGGCGCACAGGTTCACCACGACCATGATCGCGGTGAAGGTGTCGGCCAGCGCCCAGATGACCGGGAGGTTGACGATGGCGCCGAGGAAGACGCAGACGACGACGAGCAGACGGAAGCAGAACATCACCGCCGGGTTCTTCGTGAAGTACTCCACGTTGGACTGGGCGAGGTAGTAGTTGCCGATCACCGAGGAGAACGCCAGGAAGAACAGGATGAACGTCACCGCGTGGATGCCCCAGTCGCCGACCTGGGAGGCCATGGAGTCCTGCGTCAGGGTCGCACCCTGGACATCCTCGCCGAAGGTGGGGTGCGACAGCAGGATGATGAAGGCGGTGACCGAGCAGACGATGAGGGTGTCGAAGTAGACACCGAGGGTCTGCACCAGTCCCTGCTTGACCGGGTGGGACACCGCGGCGGTACCGGCGGCGTTGGGGGCCGACCCCTGGCCGGCCTCGTTGGAGAACAGGCCCCGGCGCATGCCGTTCATGAAGGCGGCACCGACCGCGGCGCCGGCGACCTCACGGAAGCCGAGGGCGTGACCGACGATCTGGGCGAAGACACCGGGGATCTCGGAGAGGTTCATCACCACCACGATCAGACCGAGACCGATGTAGGTCACCGCCATGAACGGGACGATCACCTGGGTGAACGAGGCGATGCGCTGCACGCCGCCGAAGACGATGCAGGCGGTGAGCAGTGCCACGGCCAGGCCGATGATGATCTTCAGGGTCATGCCGTCGTTGTCGGCGGACCGTCCGACGGACTCGACGATGGAGTTGGTCTGCAGGGCGTTGTTGATGAACCCGAAGGTCAGGGTGATGACGATGCCGAAGATGACCGCCAGGACCGGCTTGTTCAGGCCCCGGGTGATGTAGTACGCCGGTCCGCCACGGTAGGCGTTGTTGGCGTAGTCACGGGTCTTGTAGAGCTGTGCCAGCGTGGCCTCGACGAAGGAGGTCGCACCACCGAGGATGGCGATGACCCACATCCAGAACACCGCACCCGGCCCACCGAGGGTGATGGCCACGGCGACACCCGCCACGTTGCCGGTGCCGACGCGCGACGCGGCGGAGATGGTGAAGGCCTTGAACGGGGAGATTCCCTTCTTCGCCGCATCGGGGTCGCGGCTGAGCATCTCGTCGTCCTCGTACGGCGCCTCGGCGACCGCACCGAACATCTGGGGGAACAACCGCAGCTGGACCAGGATCGTCCGGACGCCGAAGTACAGTCCGGCAGCGACGAGGGCCCAGACGACGACGCTCCACACGCCGTCGTTCATGGAGGTGATGAAATCCGTCATTTTCCGGACGTTACTGTGCCGGGCCGCAATGTCCCGTATCAACACGCACTGCGGTGGTGCAGATCACTTTGCCGACCTCAGTATGTTTCCGGGGTGTTACATCGGGCCGTCACCGCCCGCTCTGCGGCGACTCGTCCAGCAGCTCACCCAGTTCGTCGGCGACCTCGCCGAGCACCGGGTCAGTGTCGAGGTCGACGTCGTCGATCACCTCCAGCAGCAGGGACGCGCCCGCGGTGCCGAATGCGGCGATGATCTGCTCGGCGAGGAACCGGCTGCCGCCGAAGGACGGGTGGGCACGCATGTTGAACCCGGGCGTGGTGAGGTCCCAGTGGCCGGAGACATAGCGGTCGGCGTCGCGGGCACAGGTGGAGTTGTTCTCCACGGTCATGTCCCGGATGTCGATGAACGGGACGTCGGCCGCTGCTGCCGCGGCCTTGTGGTTCTCCTGGTTGGCTCGCTCGAAGGCGGCCGTCCTCGCGTCGGACTCACCGAAAGGGAGGTTCGGTACGATGTTGCGGTCGCAGTAGATCCCGTCCGGACTGGTGGTGGAGAGCCGGCCGAGCAGCAGGATCTCCGCATCCGGGGCGACTGCGCGGACCTTCTCCACGCCAGCCACGAGGTTCTCGCGGATCGTGTCGTCCGCGGTGCCGATCCGTTTGTCGTTCATCCCGGCGGCGAGCACCACGGTGGAGGTGTCGTTGATGTGCCCGGCGGCGATGGCCCGGTCGATGCGGCCGAGCATCCCGGAGGTGGTGTGGCCGTTGCACGCCCAGTTCTGGACGGGGCGTCCGGTCTCCTCGCCCACCAGCGCCGGCCAGGCGTCGGGCGCGACGAAGCAGCCCTCCTGTGTCGGGTAGGCGAAACCGAGCTGGGGGAACCGGTTGATGAGCCAGTGCGAGTTCGCCGTGAAGGAGTCTCCGAACGCCACGAGGTTGTTCTCCGTCTCCTCCGAGTAGGGGTTCGCGCTCGGGAAGAGTGCCCCCAGCGTCGGGATTCCCGAGGAACCGGCGGTGCCCGGTCCGGAGCCGGTTGAGCCGAGCGAACCGGAGCCGCCGGTCGACAACGTCGTCCCGGACGAGGGCAGGCCCTCGGCGAAAGCTCCGGGGGCCGCACCGAAGGTGAGGGCCAGGGCTGCGAGGGCAGCCACGGGCAGTGCCAGGGGTCGAGGAAGGCGCACGGCGGAGTTCTCCTGGAGTGATGATTGTCGGGCAACGACAGGCAATAGTGGCCGGTGACATCGGATGCGACATTCTCTGCGTACCCGATTCAGCGGGAGACGTTGGTGATATCCCCGGTATTGACGGTAAGTGTAGTTCACCCGCAGTCGACCGGACACCGAAATCGGACTTTCACCGGCCGCGAGAATTTGCACGGACCGGCCCCGATTCTGCCGGTACCCACCTGTCCCGGGTCCCCTGCCGATAGCGTGTCCCCATGGACTCATGGAAAACACTCCAGGCCCTGATCGCCCGCGGTGCCGCGACACCGGTCACAGCCACGCTGCGACTCCACGGCGACTTCGACGGTTCCCAGCTCGGCTGGATGATCGGAGGTGAGCGCATGGCGAGCCTCATCCTCGCCCCTGGCGACTACCGCCTCGTCAGGGACCATCGCCGCCGCCTGATCACTGAGACTGACGGCACTCCCCGCCTCCTCGACACCGACGACACGGTGGTGGTCATGACAGACGGCGACCCGGTGGACGGATCGGAGCACCTGTCCGTCACGACGCCGGCCACGTGGCTCCTCTCGCCACGTCGTCTGCTCCGCGTTCTCGACCAGGTCTTCCCCGCCGGCCCCGTGGAGGACGTCACTGTCCGAGGCAGGCGCGCCTACCGCGTGCCCGGACTGCCGGGACGACACCTCGACAGCTCCGGGCGACCCCGCTGGATCGACGTGGACGCCGACACCGGCGTCATCCTCGCCGTGGACTCCGGTGACGGCGGCGGAGAGTTGGTCGGCGTGCACTTTCCGGATGTCCTCGATTCATCCGTCTTCTCCTGGGACACGGATCGCTACGGCGTGCCGCGACTCCCGTCCCCCTGGGGGATTCCCCTCGACGACGGCACCACCGAAGACCTCGACGCCGCCCCGGAGTTCACCCCGGAACGTACCCCGGTGCCCGCAGACGAGGGTCCGGTGCCGCGGTGGAGTGAGCGTCGTCCCACCGAGGAAGAGGACCGCACCTTCCGGGAGCTCTGCGACGTCGTATCACGGGTCGGCGTGCCGTTGCCCGGCTACGACGTCGTGCGGGAACATCCGGACGGCGGGTACATCGTGCTGAATGAATGGGCGGACGACGACGCCAGAATGCTGGTATACCACCTGGGCCGAGCGATCGGGGACGAGGTCCACTGGGTGGAGGAGACCTACAGTCTGGAGGCCTGGGAGGTCTTTGTCGTCGACGGCCGGATATTCACCAGCGACCAGACGACGCTGACCCTGAGAGACGCACACCTCGACGTCGTCAGGCGGTACCGGGTCCCCGCAGGACACCCGTGGCTCGAGGTGGTCGGCCCATGGTTCGGGGCCTTCCACTTCCGGCTCAGTTCCGCCGACCCGGACTGGAGCGAGGATGATGACTCGGGCATGTACCAGCTGTTCGACCCGGACACACTCGACATGGTGATGGAGGTCCCCGTCGAGAAATCAGATGTCTGCGCACGGTGGATTGACGGCGAGTTGTGGCTGTCCGACGGTGAGCTGCGGATCATGACCCCACCGCAGTGACACACGCAGGAGTTCCGGGACAGGCAGGGCATCACCGCATCGTCTGGCACACCGGGCAGAAGTGCGAGGACCGGTTCATCCACTGCTCCCGCACCATCGCCGTCCCGCACCGGTGGCACGGCTCCCCCGTCCGCCCGTAGGCGTTCAGCGACCGGGAGAAGTAGCCGGAGGCACCGTTGACGTTGACGTAGAGGTCGTCGAAGGACGTCCCACCGGCGGCCAGCGCCCGCTCCATGACCTCCCGTGCGGCGTCGAGGACGCGCAGGACGTCCTGCTGCCGCATCGCACTCGCCCGCTTGCGCGGATGCACGCCGGCAGCCCAGAGCGCTTCATCGGCGTAGATGTTGCCGATGCCGGACACCACGGTCTGGTCGAGCAGGACCCGCTTGATCTCCGAGCGCTTCCGGCGGATCACCCGGGCCGTCCCCACCGCGTCGAAGGCGGGATCCAGGGGGTCGAGCGCGATATGCGGCACCGGGTCGGCCCCGGTGAGCTCCCACCGGCCGAACGTCCGCTGGTCCACGAAGGTCAGCTCCAGCGGGCCCCCGCCCGCGGTCACCAGTCTCGACCGGATCCGCACATGCGGGGAGACGACCTGGCCCGGCTCCCCCAGCAGCATCTGCCCGGACATGCCCAGATGCACCAGCAGATTCCCCCGCTCCGCCACGTCCAGCCACAGGTACTTGCCGCGACGGCACACCCCGGCCACCCGTGCGCCGCTGAGTCCGGCGACAACTGCTGCCGCCCCACCGTCCTGACCCCGGACGGCACGCGGGTGCAGCACCTCGGTGTGCTGGAACTCTGCGCCGAGGATGTGCTCGGCCAGGCCGCGTCGGACGACCTCGACCTCAGGCAGCTCCGGCATGGCTCAGCTCAGGGCCTTGTAGGCCTCGCGGGCGGCACTGTGCTCCGCCTCCTTCTTGGTGTGGCCGGCCCCCCGACCCCGGACGGTGTCACCGATGGTGACCGTGGCATGGAAGGTCTGGTCGTGCGCCGGACCCTCCGCCTCGGAACTGTAGACCGGGTCGCCGCCGATCCGCAGGTCGCTGAGCTTCTCCAGCAGCACCGTCTTCCAGTCCATCGTCAGTCCCGTCGACGGGGCCGTGGTGATGCGGTTCTCGAAGATGCGCAGCACGGCCTCGCGTGCCGTCTCGAAACCGTGGACGAGGTAGATCGCCCCGAGCATCGCCTCCACCGAGTCGGCGAGGATCGAGTGCTTGTCGCTGCCGCCGGTGAGCATCTCACCGCGTCCCAGCAGGATGTTGTCGCCCATACCGAGTTCGCGGGCCACGTCGGCCAGGGCGTACATGTTGACCACCCCGGCCCGCATCTTGGAGATGTCCGCCTCGGACCGCTCCGGGAACTGCACGTAGAGCTGCTCGGCGACGCTGAGCCCCAGCACGGCGTCCCCGAGGAACTCGAGTCGCTCGTTGTTGGGCAGGTTGCCGTTCTCGTTGGCGAAGGAACGGTGCGACAGTGCCAGCCGCAGCATGTCGTCCGGCAGGTCGACACCCCATGCCTGGAGCAACGGGGCGTGGTCGGTCCTGGTGTAGGCGGCGTCGAGGGCCGCCTCACCGGTCAGGCGACGCTTCCGTGCCATCAGTCGTTCTCCCCTGCGTCGGGGAACTTGTCGGCCAGCGCCGCCCACCTGGGGTCGACGACCTCTTCTTCCCCGGAGACGCCGTCCGGCGCCGGGGTGGCGTCCGAGCAGGTCTGCCCGTAATCCTCGCACACCGGGTTGAACGGCAGGTTGAGGCCGGCTTCGTCGACGAGCAGCTGGGTGATGTCCACCCGGTCCTCCTCGACCATGTGCGGTTCGTCGCCCTCCTCGGCGTCGTCGCCGGAGATGAAATCGGGTGTCGTCCCGAAGACGTCGCTGACGTGCAGCGAGAACTCCTGGCTGATCTCACTGAGGCACCGGGAGCACTGTCCACTGACCTGCGCGTGGGCGGTGGCGTCCACCAGCAACGACTCCCCCAGGTTGGTGATGTCGGCGACGACCTCCACCTGCGCCCCCTCTGCGACGCCGAGCATCTCACCGCCCAGTCGGACGGGTGCTGCCCCGGAGGTCGTCACATGGTGCGGCACACCGACGGACACGAGCGGCTCACGGACATCGAGGAGAAAAGGATCGTTACTCACACCATGTTTCTACCCTTGAGACCGGGGGTTGTGCGAATCAGTCCCGGTAGCCGTCCCGGTACTCCTCACGGTACTCGCCGCGCGACTCCCGTCGGCCGGCCTCCCGTCCCCCGTTGTCTCCGTGCCGGGTGCCGGACACGCCGGCCCCCTTGCGCAGGGCCGACCGGTCGCGGGACACGGTACGCAGCGTGCCGGTGAGCGACTCCTCGAACTGGGCGAGCGTGGAGTCGACGTAGTGGTCGCATTCACGCCGCAGCCGGTCGGAGTCGGAGTGTGCCGACTCGACGATCCGCCGTGCCTCGTCCTCGGCGACGCGGACGACCTCCGACTCGCCGACGAGGCGCTGCTGCTCGGCGATACCTTCGTTGACCGACCGGTCGTAGGACTCGTTACCCGCGGTGACCAGTCGCTCTGCCTCCGCCTCGGCCCTGGAGGTGGTCTGCTCGTACTCGGCGCGGGCGTCGGAGACCAGGCGGTCGGCCTCGGACTCCGCCCGGGCGACGGTGGAGTGGGCGCGTTCCTCGGCGTCGCTGACCATGTCCTCTGCCTGGCGACGCGCCTCCTCGAGAATACGGTCGCGCTGTGCCTCGGCGTCACGCACGAGGGTGTCCGCTTCGTCCTCGGCATTGGCGATGATGCCGTCACGGTGGTCGAGGACGTCCTGGGCGTCGTCCATCTCGACCGGGATGGCGGTGCGGACCTCGTCCAGGAGGTCCTGGACCTCGCGGCGCGGGACCATGCAGTTGGACGTCATGGGAACGCCGTACGCCTGGTCAACCATGTTCTGGAGATCATCGAGGCCCTGGAAAGTCTTGTACATGCGTCCCAGCATGCCAGAAATGTGGCGGACGGTACGGATGTGACACGCAGCGGGGGGTCGGCGCCTGAGCGGTGCCCCCGGTCAGTGTCCGTACTTGGCCGCGACCGCTGCGGCGACGTTCTCCGGCAGCAGACCGTTGACGTCGCCGCCGTACTTGGCGACCTCCTTGCAGATCGTCGACGACACGTAGCCGTACTGCGGATTCGTCAGCAGGAAGAAGGTCTCCACACCCGAGAGCCGCTGGTTCATCTGTGCCATCGGCAGCTCGTACTCGTAGTCCAGGGAACTGCGCAGCCCCTTGACCATCGCCGGGATGCCGTTGTCGGTGAGGTAGTCCACCAGCAGCCGGTCCCAGGTGTCCACCGTGATTCTGGAGGCCTCCGGCGCTCCGCTGGCGTCGAGCGCCTCACGGATCAGCCGCATCCTCTCCTCGGCGGAGAACAGACCGGACTTGTTCGGGTTGTAGGTGACCAGGACGGTCACCTCGTCGAAGTTGCGCGCGGCGCGCGTGAAGATGTCGAGGTGACCGTTGGTGACGGGGTCGAACGACCCGGGGCAGCAGACTCGCATGGAGTTGATCCTACCCGTCGGCCCGGTCCGTCCCCCGCCAGATGGCCATGTCCATGCGCGCGATCCCGTAGGTCCGCTTCTTCAGCTTCTGGGTGGTCTTCTCGAACCCGTCCGGCCACGTCACCTCGGCGGAACCGATGTGACGTTCGACGACGACCACGGCGTCGTCCATCAGCGTCGGCACGAGTGCGGCGACCATCTCGTCGACGGCCTCGTCAGCCAGCTCGTACGGCGGGTCGGCGAGCACCATGGTGAACCGGTTGTGCGGGGCGGTGGCCAGGAAGCTCGAGGCCTTCGCCTCCACGACGTGCACGTTGGGGTGCCCGACGACATCGGCGTTGGCGCGGATCGTCTCGCAGGCCCGGTGGTTGTCGTCGACCAGGGTCACCTCGGCGGCCCCCCGGGAACCGGCTTCCAGGCCGAGGGCGCCGGAGCCGGCGAAGAGGTCGAGCACGACCTCGCCCTCGAAGCCGAAGCGGACCTGCAACGAGGAGAACAGCCCCTCCCGGGCACGGTCGGAGGTGGGACGGGTGACGTCGGCGGGCACACGGAGCTTACGGCCGCGGGCGGTGCCGGAGATGATGCGTGTCACCGGTGGTCACTCCTCCCCGAGTTCCAGCAGCAGGTCGCCACCGTCGACGCGGGCGAAGTCGTCGACCGCCCTGCGGTGCACCACGCCGGGGCCCGGCGCGTCCACCGCACTCTCGAGCTTGGTGGCTTCGACGACGGCGAGGCGGTCACCGGTGGTGACGGTCTGGCCGTCCTCGACGGCGAATCTGACGATCCCGGCAAAGGGGGCGTGAATGTCCATACCCCGGATTCTATCGTGCCGGTCAGCTCCGTTCGATGTACTCCCGGTCCCCCTCGGTGAAGTCCGCGACCAGGGTCCTGGCCAGGGCGTCGTCGTAGGCCACGAGGTCCTCGGCGTACCGGCGGGCTTCAGCGACGATCTCCCCGTCGGTGGCCAGGTTGAGCAGACGCGCCCGCCGTCCGCGGGCTCCCGACTGGTGCTCACCGAGCACGTCGCCTTCGGTACGGGTCTGCAGGTCGAGTTCGGCCAGGGCAAAGCCGTCGGTGGTCGCGGCCACCGCCTCGAGCCGACGGTAGGACGCCACGGCGGCCGGGGTGGTCTCCTCCGCGTCGGGGTTGATCATGGTGGTCAGGAAGCACAACGACGCGTCCGTACCGCGCCCCACCCGGCCGCGCAGCTGGTGGAGTTGGCTGACGCCGAAGTTCTCGGCGTCCATGACGACCATCACCGTGGCCTCGGGGATGTCGACCCCGACCTCGATGACCGTGGTGGACACCAGGACGTCGGTCTCCCCTGCCGCGAGGTCCTCCATGACCTCGGACTTCTCGGCCATCCTCCCGTGCAGACGTCCGATCCTCAGGCCCTGGAGCGGGCCGGACTCCAACCGTTCGGCGACATTGTCGACCCCGCCGAACCCCTCGATCCTCGGCACCACGATGAACACCCGGTGCCCGCCGGCGACCTGTTCCCGGATCACGGCGAACAACCGGTCGACCCAGGCGGGCTTCCACATCGGCACGACGTGGGACTGGACCTCGCCCCGTCCGACCGGCGAGGTGTCGAGGGTGCAGACCGACAGGTCGCCGAACATCGTCATCGCCACGGTGCGCGGGATCGGTGTCGCCGTCATCACCAGCAGGTGGGGCGTGCGGTCGACCGGTGACTCCTCACGCAGTTTGTCGCGTTGCCGCACCCCGAAGCGGTGCTGCTCGTCGACGACGACGATGCCCAGGTCGTAGAACTCCACGGCGTCCTGGATCACCGCGTGGGTGCCGATGACGATGTCGGTGGTGCCGGAGATGATGTCGAGCAGCGTGTCGCGTCGTTCAGAGACGGTCTGGGACCCGGTGAGCAGCGACACCGTCACCCCCGTCCCCGCCAGCAGTCCGGTCAGCGTCCTGTAGTGCTGGGTCGCGAGGACCTCGGTGGGCGCGAGGAAGGCGCACTGCGACCCCGAGTCGACGACCCGCAGCATCGACAGCAGCGCGACGACGGTCTTGCCGGACCCGACGTCGCCCTGCAGCAGCATGCTCATCGGGGTCTCGGTGCCCATGGCCTGCCCGATGGTGTCGAGTGCGGTCAGCTGGGCCCCGGTCAGGTCGTAGGGCAGCGCCCGGACCAGGGTGGAGTACCGTGACCCGTCTTCGATGTCGACGACCGCGCGTCCCTGCCGGGCCGTGGTGTCGGCCCGTCGCAGTGCCATGACCAGCTGCAGTGCGAGGGCCTCGTTGAAGATCAGTCTGGTGCGGGCGTCGTGCGGGCCGTCCTCCGGCGGACGGTGGATGTCGTGCAGTGCGGTGGCGAAGTCGACCAGGGGGTGGCCGTCGACCGTCGGCCACGGCGGCGCGCCGGTCACGTCCGTCGGTGCGGGAAGCATGTCGGAGGGCCGCCCCATCGCCTCGAGGACGTGTCCGGTGACGGCCAGGACCTCCGCTCCGGTGGTCCCGGTCCGCCGGGGGTAGGTCGGCAGCCACGGGACAGAGAGCAGCTGCTGGGCCGCGCGCATACCGCCGGCGACCTCGACGATCGTCTCCAGTGGGCCGAAGGTCCCGAACGCGGCCTCGTAGGCGTCACCGTCAAGGGGCCGTCCGTCCGGACCGGGACCGGGCTGCAGGGTGATGTAGCTCGGGTTACGCAGCTGCCACTCCTCGCGGAACAACCCGAGCTTGCCGGAGAGCATCAGTTTCGCCCCCACCGTGATGAACGGCTGATGGCTGCGGGCGGCACCGAAGAGCGCCGAGGAGAAGTCCTCCCCGTTGACCCGGAAGCGGAAGGCCAGGATCTCCCGCGGTCCCTTCCGTGCCCGGTTGTCCTGCAGCTGGGCCCAGGTGACTTCGCCCAGGCAGGTCAACAGTTCGCCCTCGACCAGTGCGTCGGTCCACACGTCCCCGTGCGTCCCGTCGGCCCCGTCTCCGGTCATCGCCCCGGTGCCGCTGGTGTGCACGTACCCCGTCGGGAAGTTCATCAGGGCCTCGCCCAGCGTCGCCAACCCGGGTTTTCCGGCGAGCCGCCGGGCGCGCTCCGGGGAGATGACCAGGCTCAACGGCCGCGGATCGTCCCACCCGAGCATCTACTCCACCCCGACCTGTGCCCCGGTGCCCAACCCGGGCACGCGGTAGGAGTGCAGTTCCACCGACGGGTGACGTGCCCGCAGCACGTCGACCGCCTCGGCCACCGGGTCGGGATCGGTACCGGTTTCCCGGTCCTCCCCGTCGTAGAGCACGGTGACGAGTTCCCCACCGTCGGCGAGGAGGTCGTCGACGAGGTCGCAGAGCGCGTCGACGCCGCCGTCGGTGTTCCGCCACCGCTGGGCAGACACGGCGTCGGCCATCTCCTCGGCGTTCTCGTCGAGGTCCGCGGTGGGACTGTACACCGCCAGCGCCGCCAGCCCGCCGACGAAGGACTCGGTGTCGACCACCGTCGCCTCCCCGTTCGAGGAGGACAGGCGACCGAAGAGTTCCGCGGTGTCCTGCCCGTTGGTCAGGACGATGCAGCCGGAACCACGGCGTTCGAACTCCTCGATGATCGTTCCGGTGTCTCCGGCGGTCGCACCGGCCCCGGCGAACATCTCGCGCAGGCCCCCCTCTGGCGCCAGGGCGAGCACCGGCGCGGTGGGGCGCGGCGCCTCCGGGGTGTCGACCACCGGGAGGACCTCGAGAACCAGGTCGCTCACCCCGCCGGTGGAGTAGGCCAGTTCGATCAGGGGGCCGGCTTCGGCGGTGTGCACGTGCACCCGCCATGTTCCCCGGGCTTCGCCCGGGACGATGACCACGCTGTTGCCGCGCCGGTTGAGGTGCCCGCGGAGTGCGTCGAGCCGGTCGTCGTCGGCCCGGTAGGTGAACATCACCTCGATCTCGGCGGTACCGGCCTGCGCCCTCTCCTCTGTGTCCCTGTCGCCGGCGGCGTTGCCGGCTATGTCGTCCTGGCCAGGCTCACCGTCACCGAGCGCGTCCACCAGGGCGTCGAGGATCACCACCAGGCCGCGCCCCCCGGCGTCGACGACCCCGGCCGCCGCGAGTTCCGGCAGTTGTCCGGTGGTGCCGGCGAGGGCCTCCACCGCGGCGTCGCGGGCGGCCCCCACGATGTCCCCGGCGGTGACGGTGCCCTCGGCGGCGTCCAGGCTGCTCGACGCCTGGTCCGCGGCGGCATGGAGCACGGTGATGATGGTGCCCTCCACCGGGGCGGACACCGCCCGGCGCACGAGCTTCTCCGCCCGGTGCAGCATCCCCGGCAGGGCGTCGACGGGCAGGTCGTCGCGGTGGGAGGCGGCAGCGGAATCCGCCAGCGCCCGCAGGAACTGGCTCAGGACGAGGCCCGAGTTCCCCCGGGCACCGGTGACCGCACCCGCGGCCAGGGACGCCGCGACATCCGCGACGCTGGTGCCGTTGACCGCGGCGGAACCTGCCGCGCCGTGGTCACGGTGCAGCCGTTCCACGGCCGACTCCATCGTGGCGGTCATGTTCGAGCCGGTGTCGGAATCCGGGATCGGGAAGACGTTGAGGTCGTTGATCTCGTCCTTGTGCCGCGCGAGGCCGAGGGCGGCCTGCTCGGCCCACGACGCGACGTGCGCTCCGGTCAGCATGACCGCCCCTTTCCGCCGTCGACGGTGGCCCGCCGCTGGCCGGACAGGTCCCAGTCGACCGGGGCTGCACCCTGTGCCTCGAGTATCCCGTTTGCCCGCGTGAACGGCCGGGACCCGAAGAAACCACGGTACGCCGACAGTGGCGAGGGGTGCGGCGACAGGATGCACCGCTCGCGCCCGACGACGTCGGCCATGTCCTGCGCCTGTTTACCCCAGAGCACCGCGACCAGCGGACGTTCAGCCAGTGTCCTCACCACGGCACCGGTGATCTCCTCCCACCCCTGACCGCGGTGGCTGTTCGCCGTGCCCGCGCTCACGGTCAGTACCCGGTTGAGCAGCATGACCCCGGCGTCGGTCCATGGTGACAGGTCCGCCGACTCCGGCCGCGGCAGGCCGAGATCGGACTCGTACTCGGTGAAGATGTTCACCAGGGACTTCGGCAGCGGCCGGGTCTCCGGTGTGGAGGCGAACGACAGGCCCACCGCATGTCCGGGGGTGGGGTACGGGTCCTGGCCGAGGATCAGGACACGGGTGTCGGTGACCGGACGGGCGAGCGCGCGGAAGATGTTCTGCGGTGCCGGCTGCACCGGGTCGCCGTCGAAGATCCGGGCAGCCGTCCATTCCGCGGCCGCCTCCACGGCACCTGCGTCGAGCTCATTGCGCCAGGACGGGTGGATCGTCGCGAGAATGCGCCCCGTGACGGTACCGGCAGTGTCAGCCAAGGGAATCCCACCCCCCCGTGTAGATCGGCGGCTGGCCGTCCACGGTGACCGCCGGGGACGACGGGGACGACGCGGACGAGGGGGCCGCACCTACCGTGCCCAGTGTCCGGTACCCCGCCGGCACCTGCTGCCCGGTCGTGCCGATCAGGGTGTGGTCCTCACCGCCGGTGAGCACCCATTCCCACGGGTCCACGCCGAGGACCTCCCCGGCGTAGTACAGCTGGGCGTCCGGCGTCAACGCCGTCCCGTCGAGGTCCAGACTGACCCCGGACCGGGTCGCGAGGGTGGTCAGGTCCTGCAGCAGCCCGTCGGAGTTGTCCGTCATCGAGGAGACCCCGGCGGCGCGCGCCACCGACCCGCGGCCCACCACGAGTTCCGGCGCACAGTGCCTGCGCACCAGGTCCTGCAGGACGGCGTTGTCCGGCACCGCCTCCCGCGAGCCGAAGTACCGCAGGATGGCCTCACCGGCGGCAGAGTGCCCGATCACCCCACTGGCGATCACCTGCTGTCCCACGACCGCCCCGTCGATGGTCATCGCCGGGTCCGGTCCTGCCAGCACCCCCACCGCCGTCACCGAGACAACGAGCTCGGTCGAGGAGACGACGTCCCCGCCGACCAGCTCCACCGCCCACGGCGCGGCGCACTCACCGACGCCACGGGCGATCCCGGAGACCACCTCCAGCTCCAGCTCCGGCGGCACCGCCAACGACATCAGCACCGCCGTGGGCCGTCCGCCCATCGCCTGGATGTCGGCGAAGTTCTGGGTCACGGCCTTGGCCCCGACCTCGAACGGGCTGGACCAGTCGAAACGGAAGTGCACGCCCTCGACCAGGACGTCCGTCGTCGCAAGGTGGCGGGAGTTCGGCGGTGCCGGGTCCAGCACCGCCGCATCGTCACCGTTGGTCTCGCTGGGCGCCGCCTCACGGATCGCGGCGATCGTCGCCGCCTCACCCGCCTGCGCCACCGTGAGCGTCCCCGGTGCCTGCCCCGTCGGTGCCTGTCCCGTCATCGGTCTCCTCGAATCGTCACAGACCGCCATACGCAGACACGGTGTCCCGGATACCCCGGGGATCAGGACTTCCGCCCCGGGGACCGTAGAATCATCCGCATGTCTTCACGGTCTAAGGTCACCGATCAGGGTAGCAGCACCACCGGACACGAAACCCCCCGGCGCAGGGGAGCCGTCCTGGCCCTGTTGATCGCAGTGGTGTTCGTCGTCTTCGTGCTCGTCGGAGCGAAGATCATCGTGGACCGCAGCGTCTACACCCCCGTGGCCATGGGGCCGGTGGACGCGCCCGCCGCGGACGGCACCGTATGTGCGGACATCACCGCGGATCTGCCCGACCGTGTCGGGGACTTCCGGGACGTCGGTGTGGCCGACCCCGCTCCGGAGGGCACCGCCGGCTACCGCGACAGCGGCGGCACGGAACTGTCCCTGCGGTGCGGGGTCGGTGCCCCCGCCCAGTACACCTCGCTGAGCTCCCTGGAGGACAGCGGCGGCGAGCGGTGGCTGCAGATCGGCGACGCCACCCCCGGGTCCGACCTGACGACCTGGTACGCCGTGGGGCACTCCCCCGTCGTCGCGGTGACCACCGACGGTCGACTCACCGCCTCCGACCTCGCCGGTGTCGGGGAGACCATCGCCCGTCACGGTGACGCCGACGACTCCCCGTCCCCCGGTGACGTGCCTCTGGCGGAGCTGTCCGCCAGCGGCAGCGACACCTGCACCGCGTTGGAGGACGCGGTCCCCGACACCCTGGGTGAGTACCGGCGGCTCGACACCGACGCCGCCGAGGGCTCACTGGTCTGGGCCGCTGACGGCCGTGAGCCGGTCGTCCTGCGGTGCGGGGTCGACCTGCCGGACAGCTACGAGGCCGGCGCACAACTGACACAGATCGACGAGGTCCCCTGGTTCCAGGACACCGCACTGGCCGAAGGCTCGACCGCGGGGGTCTGGTACTCCCTCGGCTACGCCGACACCGTCGCGGTCTCGCTGCCGCTGGACGCCGGCAACAGTGTGCTCACCGCGGTTTCCGAGGCGATCGACGAGAACCTGGAGCGTACCGCCGAACAGTGACCGCGGTGACTACCCTGACCACCCGGGCGGCCCGGTTCTGTCGCGCCGCTGGCTACGCCGCGAGCGCCTGGGCGATCAGGATGTCCAGCAGGTCGGCGTAGTCCACGCCGCTGGCGGCGAACATCTTCGGGTACATGCTGATCGGGGTGAACCCGGGCATGGTGTTCGGCTCGTTGAGGACCGGGCCGTCCGGGGTCACGAAGAAGTCGACGCGCGCCAGGCCGGAGCAACCCAGTGCCCGGAAGGTCTCCACGGCGAGACGCCGGATCTCGGCGACCTGCTCGTCCGGCAGCGGGGCGGGGATCTCGTAGGTGATGATGTCGTCGAGGTACTTCGTGTCGAATCCGTAGAACCCCTCCGGTCCGTCCCCGGTGCCCATGAGCATCGACGGGTAGGACGCCTGGATGGTGCCGTCCGGGTACTGCAGCACGCCGCACTCGACCTCGGGTCCCTGCAGCATGGATTCGACCAGGACCTTGTCGTCGGCGGCGAGGGCGGTCTCCAACGCTGCCGGGAAGTCCTCCCAGTCACTGACCTTCGAGATCCCGATCGACGATCCGCCCCGTGCCGGCTTGACGAAGACGGGCAGGCCCAGGGCCTCCTTCTCCCCGTCGGTGAGGAGCCGGCGTTCGGTGACGATGACCTCGTCTCCGACCGGGATGCCGGCGTGACGGGCGACGGCCTTGGTGTACTGCTTGTCCATGCAGGTGGCGGAGGCGAAGACACCGTTGCCGACGTAGGGGACGTGGGCCAGTTCCAGCAGGCCCTGGACCGTGCCGTCCTCGCCGTTGACGCCGTGCAGGACGGGGAAGACGACGTCGACCTCGGCGTAGAGCGATCCGTCACCGAAGCGCAGCTGACCGCCGCGTCGACCGCCGAGGTCGAAGGTGACGGCGCGACCACGGCCGACCTCCGGCAGTTCACGGCCGTGGGCCTGCAGTTGCCCGACGTCGGTGGTGCCCTTGACCCAGACTCCGTCGCGGGTGATGCCCACCGGCACGATCTCGTAACGGTCAGGGTCGAGGTGGGCCATGACCGCTCCGGCGGAGATGCAGGACACGCTGTGTTCGGTGTTCTGACCACCGTAGAGGACCGCCACCGTGGTTCGGGCGGGTGCTGCGCTGTTCGCGGGGGTATTCACAGGAGGATTCACGGGGGGATTCACGGGGACCAAGTGTAGCGGTCGCCACCGGGTCCCGGGTTACTCGGCTTTCTTGGTGCGCCCCATCAGCGCCCGGATCGCGGACGGCACGTCCCCGCCGTGGTGGCAGGCCCGCACCACTTCGCGGGTGATCGGCATCTCCACCCCGTGGGCCTCGGCGAGTTCGGCGACGGACATGCTCGAGATCACGCCCTCGGCGACCTGCCCTTTCGTCGCCCCGCTGGCCTGCTCCAGGGTTTCCCCCTTGCCGAGACGCTCGCCGAACGTGCGGTTCCGCGACAGGGGAGAGTTACAGGTGGCCACCAGGTCCCCCATCCCCGCCAGTCCCGCCATCGAGCGTTCCTGCCCGCCGAGCGCCACCGTCAGCCGGGTGATCTCGGTCAGACCACGGGTGATCACCGTGGCGATCGTGTTGTGGCCCATCCCCATCCCCGCGACCATGCCACAGGCCAGGGCGATGACGTTCTTGCACGTCCCCCCGACCTCGCACCCGATGACGTCGTCGTTGGTGTACGGCCGGAAGTAGTCGGTGGCCAGCGCTGACTGCACCATCCGGGCTCGACCGTCGTCGGTGCAGGCCACCACGCTGGCCGCCGGCTGCTGCCGGGCGACCTCCACCGCCAGGTTGGGGCCGGAGAGCACGGCGACCCGCCCGGGGTCGACCCCCGCCACCTCGGTGATGACCTCGCTCATCCGCCGGCCCGTGGAGTGCTCGATGCCCTTGGCGAGGCTGACCAGCGTGGCGTCGGCGGGGATGAGGTCACGCCACTGCTCCAGGTTCGCCCGCAGTGACTGCGACGGCACTCCGAGGAAGACGACGTCGACGCCGTCGAGCGCCGCGGCGGGGTCGGTGGTGGCCGTGAGCGAGTCCGGCAGGACGATGTCCGGCAGGTAGGTGGAGTTGGTGTGGCTGTCGTTGATCTCGGCGGCGATCTCCTCCCGCCGTGCCCACAGTGTCACCGCCGGACTGGCTGCCGAACCGGTCGGCGCCGAGCGGGCACCTGCCTCGGTATCCGCGCAGACCTTGGCGACCGTCGTCCCCCAGGAGCCCGACCCCATCACCGCAACGCGAACCATCTCTTATGTGCTCCTCAAAAATCGTCGGTGCCGACTACGTCCTCCACGCCCGTCACCGCTACGCTGGTGTGCGGAAAAACGTTCCGGCATCTCTGCTCCCCAACATTGAACCATGACGCACCCGGTCCGTGGTGACGGCTCGACCGGACCGGTGCGCTCGGGAAGGCGTCACCCTTGATCAGCCACACCGGCACCGGAGACCTGTCCACCTCCCTGGCATCGAGAAATCTCGAGGCCGGCGCTTCCCAGGCGACTGCCGAGGAGACGGTGAAACCGGTCGGCCACGTCGCACGGATCGGGAGCACCCCGGCCGACGAGTTCGAACGGCCCGTCTTCGCCGCCGGCGCGGTGCTGTGGCGCCGTGCCAGCCCCCAGGGGCCCGGCACCCCGGAGACCGCCGGAGGCCCCGACGGTGACGGGATCGAGATCGCCGTCATCCACCGTCCCCACTACGACGACTGGTCGCTGCCCAAGGGCAAGGTCGACCCCGGCGAGAATGTGATCACCACCGCGACCCGGGAGATCGCGGAGGAGACCGGCTACTCCCCGACGCTGGGGTGGCTGCTCGGCTACATCCACTACCCGCTCGGCAGCAAGACCAAGGTCGTCTACTACTGGACAGCGGAGGTGACCGACGGCGAGTTCCGGGAGAACAACGAGGTCGATGAGCTCCGGTGGCTGCCCCCGTCCGCCGCCAAGGCCATGGTCAGCCATGATGCCGACCGTGACGTGATCACCGCCGCCGAAGAGGTCCTCGACCTGGGGTGCACGCGACGGGTGCTCTACGTCCGCCACGCCAAGGCGATGGCGCGGGAGACCTGGAAGGAGGACGACGACCTGCGTCCGTTGACGAAGAAGGGGTACCGGCAGGCCGCGGAATTGCCTGGCGTGCTGGAGGGCTACCGCCCGAAGTCGGTCTTCACCGCCGCCCCTGAACGGTGCCGCGCCACGGTCGAGCCCACCGCGGCCCGGCTCGGCCTGGACATCGAGACCAACGCCAACCTCGGCGACGCCGCCCTGCAGCACTCCGCCCGCACCGTGATGGAGGCGTTGGTGCAGGCCAGCTCCGCCCCGGTGAGCGTGGTCTGCGCCCAGGGCGAGATCATCCCGGCCGTCGTCTCCGGACTGGCGGAGGACGCCGGCTTCGAGATCGAGGACCTGCGCACCAAGAAGTCCAGTGTGTGGGTGCTGCACTTCGGCGCGGACGACACGCTGCTGGGGGCCGACTACCTGGCGTCACCGCTGCCGGTGCGCTGACGCTCAGTCGGTCACCGGCACCGGGTCCCACCTCACCCCGAAGCGGTCCACACCCGTGCTGTCGAGGCCGAGTCCCCGTCGCAGCATCTCCGCCTGCACGGGAGTCCCGCAGGAGACCTGGAAGGTCACGGCGTCGGTGAAGGTGAAGGGTTGCTCCGCACCCGAATCCATCGCCGACACCCAGACACCTGCCAGGCGGGTGTCGCTGAACATCACCGATCCGGCGACCGCAGGTCCGGTGTCCTGCCGGTAGGTGACCAGCGCCCCCGGGCCGGAGTGCCCGTCCTCGTCGCCGTCGAACACCTCCGCGAAGACCCGCGTCCAGGTCTCCACCGCCTCGCCCGCCCGGTTCTGGGCCGCACCACAGAACAGGAAGGACGGGATCAGCGCCGGACGGGGTGCGCCGGCGGGATCGGTGAGCATGAGTTGCCAGCTCATACCGAACTGGTCCTGCACCCAGCCGTACCGGGCGCTGAACGGGTACTCCCCCAGCGGCATCAGCACGGTCGCCCCGTCGGCGACAAGTCCGTCCCACACCGTGTCCAGGACCGCCCGGGCGCGGGACGAGGCAGCGCGGCGGTCGTCCTCGCCCCCGCCCCCGCTGTCGTCGACGGACCACCCGAAGAACACCGGGTCGATGTTCACCAGGACATTCGTCGCCGGTGTGATCGCTGCCCCGCCCGAGTCGTCTACGGCGTCGGTGAGCCGGAGGCGCAGGCCCGCGACGACCAGTTCCACCCCGTCATCGGTCCCCACCACCCCGGCCGCGCCGAGTTCCAGGCCGGCCTCCTCGAAGGGGCGGAAGACATCGGTGTAGAAGCGGGCGGCACCGACCACGCCGTGGTCTCCGGTCTGCAGTCGGAGGCGGGGAATGATGTGCTGGTGACGGTCCATACCCCCTGAGCCTACGTCACTTTTGTTGCCGATATAACCCGAGCGGTGGAGCTGACGGAGGTGGCCGAGGTGGCGGAGCTCGCCCAGCCCCGGCCCCGTTACCGGATGACCGGCGTGAAGGACGGCCTGGTCGACTCGTAGTCCGAGATCGCCGACTCGTCCTGAAGGGTGATGCCGATGTCGTCGAGGCCGTTGAGCAGCCGCCACCGGGTGTCGTCGTCGACCTCGAAGGCGAAGACGTACTCGCCGAGGGTGGCGGTGCGTGCCTCGAGGTCCACGGTCATCTCCACGCCGGGCTGCTGTTCGATGAGTTTCCAGATCAGCTCGATGTCCTCCTGGGTCATCGTCGCCGCCAGCAGGCCGTTCTTGGCGGTGTTGCCCCGGAAGATGTCCCCGAAACGCAGGGAGAACACCACACGGAAACCGTAGTCGAGCAGCGCCCAGACCGCGTGCTCGCGGGACGAGCCGGTGCCGAAGTCGGGACCTGCGACCAGCACCGTGGAACCGACGAACGGTTCCTGGTTGAGCACGAACTCGGGGTCACGTCGCCAGGACTTGAACAGGCCGGACTCGTAACCGGTCTTGGTGACCAGTTTGAGGTACTCGGCGGGCACGATCTGGTCGGTGTCGACGTTCGACCGCCGCAGCGGGCAGGCGACACCGGTGTGTGTGCTGAACTTCTCCATGGTGCTCAGGCTCCCTTCTCGACGTCGGAGGCAGGCAGGTCGGCCGGGCCGGCCAGGTGTCCCAGTACCGCGGTGGCCGCTGCGACCGGCGGGGAGACCAGGTGGGTGCGTCCCCCCTTGCCCTGGCGTCCCTCGAAGTTCCGGTTGGAGGTGGAGGCGGCGCGTTCACCGGGGGCGAGCTGGTCAGGGTTCATGCCCAGACACATCGAACACCCCGCGGTCCGCCATTCCGCACCGGCGTCGAGGAAGACCCTGTCGAGCCCCTCCGACTCGGCCTGGGTCTTCACCGAGGTCGAGGACGGCACGACCATCATGTGCACGGTGTCGGCGACACTCCGTCCGCGCAGGACGTCGGCCGCGGCGCGCAGGTCCTCGATGCGACTGTTGGTGCAGGAGCCGAGGAAGACGGTGTCGATGCCGATCTCGCGCAGGGGGGTTCCCTGTTCCAGCCCCATGTATTCCAGCGCGGACTCCGCCGAGACCCGGGCGGTCTCGTCGGTGATGTCCTCCAGGTACGGGACAGCGCCGTCGAGCGGCAGCCCCTGGCCCGGGTTGGTGCCCCAGGTGACGAAGGGGGTCAGTGCCGAGCCGTCGATCTCGACGACGGTGTCGTAGACCGCACCCTCGTCGGTCTCCAGCGAACGCCAGTACTCGACCGCGTCATCCCAGTCCTGACCGGTCGGCGCGTAGCGGCGCCCCTTGAGGTAGTCGAAGGTGACGTCGTCCGGGGCGATCATGCCGGCCCGTGCACCCGCCTCGATGCTCATGTTGCAGATCGTCAGGCGCCCTTCCATCGACAGCTTCCGGATGGCCTCGCCCCGGTACTCGATGATGTGCCCCTGGGCCCCGCCGGTCCCGATCTTGGCGATGATCGCCAGGATCAGGTCCTTGGCCGTGACCCCGGGCTGCAGTTCACCGGAGACCTCGATCGCCATCGTCTTGAACGGGGCGAGCGGAAGCGTCTGGGTCGCCAGGACGTGCTCGACTTCGCTGGTGCCGATGCCCATCCCGATGGAGCCGAAGGCCCCGTGGGTGGAGGTGTGGGAGTCACCGCAGACGATGGTCATCCCCGGCTGACTTGCGCCGAGCTGGGGCCCCACGGTGTGCACGATGCCCTGGTCGCCGTCACCCATGGAGTGCAGGACGACGCCGTACTCCTCGCAGTTCCTGCGCAGGGTCTCGACCTGTAGACGGGAGACCTTGTCCTCGATCTCCAGCAGGTTGCCGGAGTGCACCCCGAGGGTGGGGACGTTGTGGTCCTCGGTGCCCAGGGTCAGGTCGGGACGGCGCAGCGGCCGGTTGTTCTGCCGCAGCCCGTCGAACGCCTGGGGGCTGGTGACCTCGTGGATCAGGTGGAGGTCGATGTAGAGCAGGTCGCGCCCGCCGTTCTCCCCGCGTGTCACGACGTGGGCGTCCCACACCTTCTGGGCGAGGGTGCGCGGGGGGTGCTCGCGAGTCGTGTCGTCGGGGTGCGTCTGCCGGGTCACAGCATTCACAGTTCTCTCCTCAGTCTTCAGGAGTCTCCGGTGCCGCCACGCCCGTCACTGCGTGGCAACCTGGAAGTTCCACTGGTTGGAATGTATAGTATCAGATCATGGGAAACCCCACCTACACCGAGACGCCCTCTCCGACCTCCGCTCCTGTGGCGTCCACGACCACCAGCGGCATCCAGGTCCTCGACCGCGCACTGCTCATCCTGGGCATCGTCGCGCGGCGGCCGCACAGCCTCTCCGAGCTGTGCGAGACCACGGGCCTGCCGCGGGCCACGGCGCACCGGATTGCCGTGGCGCTGGAGAAGCACCGCATGGTGACGCGCCTGGAGGACGGGCAGTGGACCGCCGGCCCGGCCCTGGCGGAGTTGGCACCGAAGTCCTCCACCCGGCTCGACGAGGCCGCCGAGCACGTGCTGCCGGACCTGGTGGAGCGCACCGGCGAGGCGGTGCAGATCTACAAGCTCTCCGGACGCGAGCGGGTCTGCATCGCCACGGCGGAGCCCCTGCAGGGACTCCGGGACACGGTACCAGTGGGCAACCGGCTGACCCTCGCCGCGGGCTCGGCGGCGAAGGTTCTCGTCGCCTACTCCCCCAAGGTCTTCCAGGACGACATCCTGACCACGGCGAACTACACCGCCGAGGATCTGGAACTCGTCCGCGCCGGCCAGATCGCCGAGTCCGTGGGGGAACGTGACGCTGCCCTGGCCAGCGTGTCGGTACCGGTGCGCGACGCCTCGGACGTGATCGCCGCCCTGTCGATCTCCGGACCCGCCGAGCGCATGGGCCCCTCCCCTGCGGCGCGCCACCGCGAAGCCCTGCAGCACAGCGCCGCCGAGCTGGAGCGCTACCTGCGCTGACGGCAGCCGGAGGGTAAGCTAGAACGCATGAGCGAAAACTCCATCACACTCGGCGCGATCAACTACCTGTCAACAGACCCGGCATCCCTCGCGAGTTTCTGGGCCCGCGCCCTGGGCGGCGAAATGCACCGGAACGGCGACGACGTCTACCTCGCGCCTGCCGGACCCGAGGGGTTCGGGATGTTCTTCCACCGGGCCGACGCTTCTCTGACGCCCGACGATTCCGGCCGGGCACACCCGGACCTCACTGTTCCTTTCGGAACCCGCCGCGAGGTTGTCGACCGACTCGTGAGACTCGGCGCAGAGGAACTCTGGTCGGTGGACGACGAGCACCCGCACGTGCAGTGGACGACGATGCGCGACCCTGAAGGGAACCCGTTCTGCGTCGCCGAGCATCCCCGACAGCCCTGAGACGACTGTCGGCGACCGCAACAACGACAGCAGCCAGGTCCGAAGACCTGGCTGCTGAAAGAGACGATCTCTTGGTCGCTCGTACATGTACGAGCGGAATGGTACCCCGTACGGGATTTGAACCCGTGTTACCGGCGTGAGAGGCCAGCGTCCTAGGCCGCTAGACGAACGGGGCAAGGACTTTCATCGTTGACCAGCAGGGCACCGTGGCCGCGCTGTGCAACGGGGAGAACTATATAGGACACCGTGGGCCCCTGCCTAATCACCTCTTTGACGTGCACGGACGCCCCGCCAGCGGGCCGGCTAGGATCAGTGGCATGACCACGCCGCCACTACTCACCACCGCCGAGGTCCGGGGCCTGCGCCTCATCGCGCAACGACTCGCACCCTCGACGTCCGTCCCCACCCTTCCCCCACCGGCGTCCGGAGGCCCCCTCCACGCGGTCGCCGGACACATGCTGGCGACCCAGGCGCAGAACCTCACCGCAGGAGTGGCCGCACTGGCACTCCGGGCCGGGCTCCCGGAGACGACGGAGGCCGACCTGGCCGAGTCCGGGGTGGTGCGGAGCTGGTCGCAACGGGGGACCCACCACTTCCTCGCCGCCGAGGAGGTCCGGTGGGTCACGCTGCTCTGCGCCCCGCGGGTGCAGGCCGCCTCAGCGAAACGCCGGGGGCAGCTGGGCCTCACCGACGACGACGTCGACACATGCCGCGAGGCCCTGTACTCCGCCGTACGGCAGGCGGGCACACCGGTCAGCCGCAGCGAGGCGTACCGGATCTTCGCTGCGGCCGGTGTCGACCCCGACGGCGGCCGGGGCCCGCACATGCTGCGCCACTTCGGCGGGGAGGGGGTACTGGTCCAGGGCCTCCGCTCCACCGACGGCGCCCGCGCGGAGGACACCTTCGTCCTGCACGACGAGGTCGTGCCGCGTCCCCGCGACCTCTCCGGCGACGACGCCCTCCGCGAACTCGCCGTACGCTACTACCGCTCGCGCGGTCCCGCCACAGTCAAGGACCTGGCCTGGTGGTCGGGACTGACCGTGCGTGACTGCCGACGTGCCACCGGACTCGCCCTGGAGACTTCCTCAGTGACGGAGACGTCCACCGAGGACGGCCGCACGGTGTACCTCGCTGACTGGCAGCGCGACGTCACCGCCGCCGAGCTCGTAGACGCCCTGCGCACCCCCAGGGACCTCCCCGCCTTCGACGAGTACCTGATGGGCTACACCGACCGTTCAGACATCATGACCCCGGGGGTCGCCGCCGAGGTCGGCCCCACGAAGAACGGGCTCGTCCACGCCTGTCACGTCGAGGACGGCACCGTGACCGGTCGTTCCTGACCCCGGAAACGGCTACTCCGACAGCAGGCGCGCCTGCTCCTCCGCCACTGCCAGCAGGTCCTCGTTGCTGAGGTAGTCGCGGTCGAACCGTTGCCACGGCTGCTCGACCATACGCCAGCGTCCGGTGGTCCTGTCGCAGAACGGGTGCGCCGCCCTGACCCACCGCATCCACGGAGCGGTGTCCCCGGTCTCCGGACTGACCCGCGTGTAGTGCAGGACGGTGCAGTTGAAGATCGTCATCTCCGGGTTCTTGTCGTAGCGCAGGAACTCCTCGTCGCTCCACCGCTCCAGCACCAGGCGGGTCGACCACATGAAGTCGCCGTGGGTGACCACCAGGACATTGTCTTCGCTGCTCTCCCGGTGCAGGGTACTGAGCATGTTGCGTACCCGGTTCTCCGCGACGTTGGCGATCGACTCCCCCGCCGGCGGCGCCCAGTACAACGGGTCCTTCCGGCGCAGCAGGGCGTTGTGGGCGTACTGCTCCTCGAAGACCTTGCGGGGCAACGGCGAGATCTCACCCCAGGAGCGTTCCCGGACCACCCGGTTCTCCTCCCACAGTGCGCCGTCCAGACCGAGGTTCGCGGCCGTCTCGCGGGTGCGGACGTACGGCGAGGTGATGCAGCGGTTGAGGTCGTCGACATTCTCGGTGATCCACCTGCCGGCCGCACGCGCCTGGGCCACGCCGGCATCCGTGAGACGCCAGGACCGGTCCGCCACCAGCATCGTCTCCTCGCTGAACAGGGCCTGGTCACCGGCCTTGTCCGCGCGCTGGATCACATTGGCCTCGCTCTGGCCGTGGCGGACGAGAATCAGGTTCTTCGGCATGGTCACCCTACCCACCCTAGACCTTTCCCCCGGGAACGCTTGACCGCGGGGTCCGGACGCAGAAAAGCCCGGTCCGAAGACCGGGCCTTTCATTCACATACCTTGTACCCCGTACGGGATTTGAACCCGTGTTACCGGCGTGAGAGGCCAGCGTCCTAGGCCGCTAGACGAACGGGGCGTGAAAACAGACTGCACATCATATCCAGCGTTTCCGCTGGCCTACCAGGACTCGAACCTAGAACGACGGTACCAGAAACCGCTGTGTTGCCAATTACACCATAGGCCATTCGTTGCTCTGCGCACCGCGTGTTCCCCGCGCTGCCTTGCAACGGTGGATACTATAACCAGGACGCGCTCCGAGTCGCAAACTGCGAGGTCAGAGCAGCATTCCTGCTCCAGTGGCCGACCTATTCGGCGGCAGCCCAGGGCGTGACCGCCCGGGCAGCACGCAGACGGGCCAGCGTGGAGTCCTTGCCCAGCAGCTCCATCGACTCGAACAGCGGCGGGGACACCGCTGCCCCGGAGACGGCCACCCGCAGCGCCCCGTAGGCCTTACGCGGCTTGAGTTCCATGGTCTCGATCAGACGCGAGGACAGTGCCGCCTCGATGGTCGCGGTGACGAACGCGTCACCGTCGATGGCCTCGACCTCCTCGATGGCAGCGTCGAGGACCTCCACGGCGTCCTCCTTGAGGTTCTTCTTCGCCGACTTCGCATCAAGTTCGAGGTTCTCGTCCGCGGTCACCAGGAAGCGCAGCAGACCGTCGGCGTCACCGAGGGTCTTGATGCGGGTCTGCACCAGGTCCGCGGCGAAGGCGAACTTGTCGGCCGGGTAGTCCACCGGGAAGCCCTTGTACTCCTCCAGGTAGCTGCGTAGCCGACCGGTGAAGTCCTCCAGGTCCAGCAGCCGGATATGGTCGGCGTTGAGCGCCTCCAGCTTCTTCTGGTCAAAACGGGCCGGGTTGGGCTTGACGTCGGCGACGTCGAAGTTCGCGACGAGCTGGTCGACGCCGAAGACGTCCTCGTCCGCCGACAGGGACCACCCCAGCAGGGAGAGGTAGTTCAGCATGCCCTCCGGGATGATGCCGTTGTCCCGGTGGTTGAACAGGTTGGACTCCGGGTCACGCTTGGAGAGCTTCTTGTTGCCCTCCCCCATGACGAACGGCAGGTGGCCGAAGGTCGGGGTCGCCTCCGCGACGCCGATACGCACCAGTGCCTCGTAGAGCGCCAGCTGGCGCGGGGTCGACGGCAGCAGGTCCTCGCCGCGCAGCACGTGGGTGATCCTCATCAGCGCATCGTCCACCGGGTTGACCAGGGTGTAGAGCGGCTGCCCGTTGGACCGGGCGACGACGAAGTCCGGCACGGTCGTGCCGTCGACGGCCATGTCGCCGCGGACCAGGTCGGCCCAGGTCCAGGTCTTCTCCGGCATGCGCAGACGCCACACCGGCGAGCGGCCGTCCTCGTCGAAGGCGGCGATCTGCTCGGCGGTGAGGTCACGGTCGAAGTTGTCGTAGCCGAGTTTGGGGTCCCGGCCTGCCGCGCGGTGGCGCTCCTCGACTTCCTCGGCCGTGGAGTAGGCCGGGTAGACGTCGCCGGAGGCCTTGAGCTTCTCCAGGACCTCGGCATAGATCTCCATGCGCTGGGACTGACGGTACGGCCCGTGCGGACCGCCGACCTCCCCCACGCCCTCGTCCCAGTCCAGGCCGAGCCAGGTCAGGGAGTCGACGATGGCCTCGTAGGACTCCTCGGAGTCGCGGGCGGCGTCGGTGTCCTCGATGCGGAACACCAGCTTGCCGCCGGTGTGCCGGGCGTAGGCCCAGTTGAACAGTGCGGTGCGGACCATGCCGACGTGCGGGGTCCCGGTCGGCGAGGGGCAGAAACGTACGCGTACTTCACTCATGGTGCCCTATTTCACCACATCCACTCCCCTGCCACGTCCCCGGCGTACCCGGCGGAGCGCAGCGCACCCACCCATTCCCCCAGGGGAAGGTCCCCGGTCCCCGGTGCACCACGTCCGGGGTCGTCGGCGATCTGGACGTGGGCGGGGAGCGCGTCGGCGCCCGCACCGGTGCCCGCGTCGGCGAGGTCACCGAGCCATCCCGGGACGTCGTCGGTCTGGCTGAGGTGCCACAGGTCCGCCAGCAGAGCAGTGTTCGGCACACTGTGGACGATGCCCATCGCCTCGGCGACGGTGACGACCGGGTAGTCGTCCACCCCGGCACTCGGTTCGATCAGGACGGTCCCCTGCCCACGCCCCTCCGCGACCTGCGCCACGGTGGCGATGTTGTCGAGCTGGCCGGGGCTGAGCTGGCGACCTCCCCTGCCGACCAGCAGGTTGAACCGGTCGGCCCCGGTGGCCTCGGCCAGTCTCGACATCGCGTCGAGATGCCGGGGGCTGAGTGGCTGTTCGTGCAGGACACCTCGCTGCCCGGCGGAGGTGTCGCCGCCCCAGTAGTTCACCGCGACCAGGCTGAGCCTTCTGCGCCGCAGCTCGGCGACGAGGTCGTCGACCTGACCGTCGGACGGTTCCGGGGTGTCCCACGGCCACCACAGTTCGATCCGGTGCATCCCTGACACCGCGGCTCTGTCGAGGTCAGGCGCGCCCATGGGACGTCCGACAGAACAGTTCACCACGGTCATCATGTCCGGCATCACGTCCGACGACACAGCTCCGACTCCGTTCCCCCGGGACCGGTTCCCGGTGTCCCGCCAATCTACCGCCCGCCGACATCGTCGATCAGCCACAATGGGGTGCATGACACCCCCGGACACAGCACACCGTCCCTCCTCCCGCGTCGCCGTCGTCACCGGCGCCGGTGGCGGGCTCGGACGCACCTTCGCCACCGCCCTGGCCGACGCGGGATGGACGGTCGCGGCGTTGGGGCGTACCCGGTCGACCCTCGCGGAGACCGTCGCCGGCTGTCGGGGCGACGGCCACCTCGCCGTGGTCTGCGACGTCACCGACGAGGCATCGGTCACCGGAGCCTTCGCCCGGGTGACCTCCGCCCTCGGGCGACTCGACCTTCTGGTCAACAACGCCGGCGTCCCCGGTGCCACGGGCCGCATCGACACCGTCGATCCTGCGGAGTTCGAGGCGACGGTGCGCACCAACCTCACCGGTACGTTCCTGTGCACCCGCGTCGCTTTCGCCTGGATGGCGACCCACGGGGGTGGCCGCGTCATCAACAACGGGTCCATCGCCGCACACGCGCCACGCGCCGGTGCCGCCGCCTACGCCGCGTCCAAGGCCGCGGTCGCCTCACTCACGGTGTCGACGGCGTTGGACGGGCGGGACGTGGGGATCACGGCCACCGAGCTGGACATCGGCAACGCGCGGACCGCCCTCCTGGACACCTTCACCTCGACAGGACCGGCCGACCCCACCGCCGAACCCACCTTCGAGGCGGCCGAGGCCGCCAGGCTGCTGGTCAGTGTCGCCGGCATGCCTGCGGGAGTCTCCGTCGACCGGGTGACCGTCACCGCGGCAGGGATGCCGTACCTCGGGAGGGGATGATTTCTGTTTGTTTCGCACCCCTGAGTACGGTGGTTATGTGATCAATAACGATCGCCCGTCAACAGCGCCGGACTTCCTCCTCTCCCGCGCGTCGGGCAGTATCCGCACCCAGGGGACACGCACGTCCTTCCCCGATCCGTTCGAGGCGGCGACGGCTCTGCGCGACGGCAGCGCCCGCCTGGTCGTCGGCGCCGTGCCCTTCGACACCGCCAACCGCGCCGCGCTGTCCGTGCCCGGCACCGTGGTGGAGACCGAGGGTCCGCTGGAACCGCCCGCCTACTACCGTGGCCGCGATCTCGGCGACCTGCTGGAGGTCGTCAACGTCCAGCCGTTGAGCACCCCCGAAGAGCACCAGTCCACCGTGGCGGCCGCGATCGAGACCATGCACAACACCACCCTGCGCAAGGTCGTGCTGGCCCGTGCCGTGGACATCGAATTCGCCGAGGACGTCGACCCGCTGCTCATCGCCGCCCGGTTGATCGACCTGTCGGCCCACCGGGACGGTTTCGCCGTCGACCTGTCCGCGACAGGACGCTCCGACGACCGGGGCACGATGCTGGTCGGTTCCTCACCCGAGGTACTGATCCGGCGGCGCGGCACCACGGTCGAGGCGCGCCCACTGGCCGGCTCCGCGGCCCGGCTGTCCGACCGGCAGGCCGACGAGACCGTCGGGCGGATGCTGCGGGACTCCACCAAGGACCTCACCGAGCACGAACTGGTGGTGGAACACTACCGCCGGGTACTCAGCGGCGTCTGCACCGAACTGTCGATCCCGCGCACCCCCGAGCTGATCAAGACCAACGAGATGTGGCATCTGGCCACCCCGGTGCGCGGCACCCTGCCGGACCTGAACTTCTCGGCCCTGGATCTCGCCCTCATGCTGCACCCCACCCCGGCGGTCGGCGGCACCCCCACCGACGACGCCATCGGCATCATCAACGAGGTCGAGGACGACCGGTGCTTCTACGCCGGCTTCGTCGGGTGGTGCAATGACGACGGCGACGGCGAGTACATGGTCAGCATCCGCTGTGCCGAGGTCGCGGGGGCGACGGCCCGGGCGTGGGCCGGCGGCGGGGTCATCGCCTCGTCCTCCCCCGCGGCCGAGGCCGCGGAGACGACGGCGAAGCTGCAGACCGCGCTACGGGCACTCAACGTGCCGGCGGCCATGCGCGCCGTCTGAGGCGGCCTGAGACTGCCTGAGACGGCTGAGGCCGACCACACCGGGAGGCCCAGCAGGAGCGTCAGTACGCCTCGATGGGATTGACCAGGTGGCCAAGGCCCGGGATCTCGATGTCGATGGAGTCCCCGGGGACCATCTCGGCGGTACCTGCGGGGGAACCGGTGCAGATCACGTCACCGGGCAGCAGGGTGAACGCCTGCGACACCCACTCGACGATCTCTGGGATCGACTTGATCATCTGGTCCGAGTTGGAGTCCTGCTTGGTCTCCGTCTCCCCGTCGTGGGTCAGGTGGGCCTTGATCGGCAGGTCGGTGAGGTCGGCGAAGTCCAGGTCCGTCTCGATCCAGGGCCCCAGCGGGCAGAAGCTGTCCAGGCCCTTGGCCCGCGACCACTGACCGTCGGCGAACTGCAGGTCACGGGAGGACACGTCATTGACGATGGTAAACCCGAGCACGACGTTCTTCCAGTCGTCACGCTTGACGTCCTTGCACGGCTTGCCGATGACGATGGCGAGCTCTCCCTCGAACTCGACCCGGGTCGCCCACTCCGGCTTCCGGATCGGTGCACCCGTACCCACGACGGCTGTCGGCGGCTTGAGGAACAGTGTCGGCGGCAGGTGCTCGGCGGACTTGTTGAAGACCTCCTTGACGTGGTCGGCGTAGTTCCGACCCACGGCGACGACCTTCGACGGCAGGATCGGCGCCAGCAGACGGACGTCCTCGATCGGCCAGTCCCGACCGGTGAACTCAGGCTCCCCGAAAGGGTGGCCGGCGATCTCGCGGCAGGTTGCCCCGGTCCCGTCAGCCTCTCCCCCCTCCAGTGCAACGAAGGCCATACCTTCAGGGTGTGCGATACGCGAAATTCTCATGGTCACTTAGCTTACAGAGGAAAACTGAGGACACGGAGGCCGCCCCCGTCTATACTTGTGCGGACCTGAGCGTCGAGTACGGTGACCGGCCGCTCGCCGGCGAGGTCATCGCGAGAAACAGCTCCGCACAGGACAGCGCGTCGGTCACCGCCCGGTGCGGAGGGTAGGACGGTAGCCCGTAGCGGTCACGGATCCTCGGCAGGCGCAGGTCCTCGCCACGCGGGTGGACGGACTCCCGCTCCATGTGACGCCGCTCCAACGCGTAGGTGTCGAGGACCGGCACGTCCAGTCCCGCGCCGAAGACGGACCGGCACGCCGCCGAGAGGAAGTCTTCCTCGATCATCGCGAAGTGCGCCAGCATCACCCGCCCTGCCAGGGCCTGGAGCAGTTCCGCCAGTGCATCGGCCACCGGGATCCCCGCATCGACGACGTCGTCGGTGAGCCCGTGCACGGTGGCGGACTGACCGACGCCCTCCCCGTCGTCCCGTGGTCCGGAGATCACGACTTCCCGGGCACCGGAGAGGACGATCCGACGCCCCTCCACCGGCACCCAGCCGATCGACAGCAGTCGGTCGCTGGCCAGGTCGAGGCCGGTGGCCTCCACGTCGACGGCGAGGACGGGAAGGTCGTCGAGCAGGGTGCCGCCCGCCGGCGGCGGTGTCCGGTAGAAGTCGGCGAGCGCGCCGGTCGCCCGACGTTTCTCCCACAGTCTGCGCAGTCTGCTCATGTGTTCCTCACCGGGTACTTGACCGCCAGCGAGGTCTGGATGCCCTTGATGATGCCGAAGGCGTCGCGCAGGTTCTCCCGGTCCAGCTTGCCGAGGGTGTCGGGGTCGATACGGTAGTTCGCCTCGGTGCCGCTGCGCAGCTGACTGGCCTGGTGGCGCAGCGAGAGCGCCTTGAGGAAGTTGAAGGCCTCGGTCAGGTCGCGGGCGGCCTTGTGGGTCAGCACCCCGGCAGCGGCAGCCTGGGCGAGCCGCTGGTGGGTGCCCACGGCCTTCACGCCGCCCATCAACGCATACAACCGGGCGATCTGGACGATCGGAGCCGTGCCACCTGCTTTGACGTCGAGGGTGTTGCGGTAGTCGCCTCCGCGCTGGACGACAAGACCACGGAAGATTCCCAGCGGGGTCTCCTTGCGTGCGACCAGCGCAGCGAGGCGGGCGTGGAACCTCGAGGAGCTGCGGGCCAGAGCCACCGAATAGCGGTGCACCTGGTCGGCGAGTTCGCGGGCCCCGTAGATCGGCCGCATGTCGAAGAACGTCTGTGCATGCAGCAGGGCGTCGGGGTTCGGGGCGGTCACCCAGGTGTGGAACGACTCCTTCCACTGGTCGACCGTCATCCGCCACGCCGGGTTCATCGCCATCATGTCGCCCGGGCACAGCTGCTGCCCGGCCTCTCCCAGACCGGTGCAGACCAGACGACCGAGTTCGGCGAAGTACTCCCCGTGCAGGTCCGCGTCGTAGTCGTTGTGCAGGACCAGCCCGTTGTCCTGGTCCGAGGAGAAACCGACGGCGCGGCGCGCCTGGGAGCCGATGACGATGAACGCGTAGGGCACCGGCGCCGGGCCGAGTTCCTCTTCTGCCAGGACGAGCAGTCGACGGGCCAGGGAGTCCAGCCCGACGGTGAGGATCTCGCTGACCTCCTCGGCCGAAGCGCCCCGGCTGATGAAGCCACTGGTCATCTCGGCGGTGTCATTGACGATGCTGCGCATCTGCCCGGTGTCCGTGGCTTTGGCCAGGTCGGCGGTGAGGTAGATCGGATCATTGCGCAACGCGCGCATGATGTCCGACGCCGAGATCACCCCGGTGATCCCGTCCCCGCCGCCGTCGAGCCCACCGACCACCGGAAGATGGTGCACGCCCTGCTCGCTCATCATCAGCATCGCCTCGAAGGCCGTGGTGTCCGAGGTCGTGGAGAACGGGTCCCGGGTCATGATCTCCGACACCGGGACGTCACTCGACAACCCCTCCGCCACCACCCGGGTCCGAAGATCGCGGTCGGTGATGATGCCGACCAGCTCGGTACCGGTCACCGAGGGGCCACCGTCCACCCCCGACCCGGAGGTGTCGGCGGTGTCGGCGGTGTCGGCGACGACGGGCAGGCACGAGATCCCGTTCGCGCTCATCAGCCCGGCGGCGGCGCGGACAGTCTCGTCGCAACCGACGGAGACGGGGTCCCGGTCGACCAGGTCTGCGACCCGGGTGCGCAGGGCGTCCGACCCGGAGCGCACGCTCAGCCGTTCCGCGGCGGCGCGGATGCGTTCCGAGACACCGGCGAAGTAGCGCGCGACCTGGGGGTTGCGTTCGATGAGTCCGCGCACCTCGTCACGGGTCATCGTCAGCAGCAGACTGTCCTCGACAGCGACCATGGTGTAGTGGGATGGTCCCGGTTCCGCGCCGAAGCCACCCTTGGTGACGATGGTGGAGTGGCCGAAGAACCGCCCGGCACCCCGCCGGTCGAGCAGCACGTCCTGCCGGTCGAGGACGTCGACGGCACCGGACCGGATCACGTAGAGGGCGTCGTTGGGCTGACCGGCGGTGATGACGGTCTCACCCCGCCGGACGTAGATGATCTCCATCCGGCCCGGCAACGAGTCCAGCTCGTCGTCCGGCAGGTGGCTGAACGGTTCGTGCGCACTGAGGAACCTCCGGACCTCATCAAGTTCCACGCTCATGGTCGGTAAGTCTATGAGTGGTGCCACGACCACCGGACACGTCAGCCCCGGATCGGGGTATATGAAACAAATTTCACATCAATCCACGCGCTTGCGGCCCACGGGCATGTGACGCGGGTTACGCTGTCGGTCATGGCACTGGAACACGCGATCATGATCTCCCTGGCCGAGAGGCCCGGCACCGGTTATGAACTCGGACGACAGTTCGCCACCTCCCTGGGCCACTTCTGGCCCGCCACCCGCCAGCAGATCTACCGCACCCTCGCCCGACTGCACGACGACGGCCTGGTGACGTGTCGCGACGTCGCCCAGGACGGCAGACCGGACAAGAAGATCTACACACTCGCACCCGCCGGACGAAACGCACTGCAGGAATGGATCTCCGAATCCTCGCCGCTGATGAAGATCCGCGACGATCTCTCGGTGAAGATCCGCGGTGCCGAACACGGGGACCTCGACGACCTCCGTGCCGACATCAGCTCCCACCGCGACGCCCACGACGAACGACTCCGGCTCTACCGCGCCTACGAAGACTCCCAGTTCCCCGAGGTCGGCGGCGCAGCACCCGGCGCGACCGGGGCTCTCACCGGACGACGGCTCCACCAGCATCTCGTCCTCCGCCTGGGGATACGCCTCGAGCACACCTTCGTGGAGTGGTGCGACGAGGTCCTCGAGGCACTCTCCCACGACGATCCGGAAGGACAGTGACGACAACCGTGACGAACACCCCCTACCCTCATCTTTTCACTCCCCTGACCATCGGCGGGATGACCCTGCCCAACCGGTCTGTGATGGGCTCGATGCACACCGGTCTCGAAGACCGCATCTGGCACGCCGACCAGCTCGGCGAGTTCTACGCCGAACGCGCCCGCGGCGGCGTCGGGCTCATGGTCACCGGCGGTATCACCCCGACCCGCAGCGGTGACCTGATGCCCTTCGGCGGTCGGATGGCCACTCCCCTGTCGGTGCTGCACCACCGGCGGGTCACGGACGCCGTGCACCGTGAGGGCGGGCTCATCGCGATGCAGATCCTGCACGCCGGACGTTACGGGGTGACCCCCTTCAAGGCTGCCCCGGGCACCGAGCCGTCCCCCATCCACCCGTTCAAGCACATCCGCATGACCGAGTGGATGATCAGGCGCACCATCCGGTCGTACGGGCGTGCCGCGCGTCTGGCCCGGAAGGCCGGCTACGACGCCGTGGAGATCATGGGCGGCGAGGGCTACCTCATCAACCAGTTCCTCTGCCCCCACACCAACGACCGCACCGACCGGTGGGGCGGGTCGACCGCCAACCGTCAGCGGTTCCTGGTGGAGGTCATCGACGAGATCCGACGCCAGGTGCCCCGTGACTTCCCGGTCATCCTGCGCCAGTCGATCGCCGACTTCGTCAAGAACGGCCAGACCTTCGACGAGATAGCGCAGATGTCCCGTCGCGCCGAACGCCACGGGGTCGACGCCATCAACACCGACATCGGCTGGCACGAGGCCCGCGTCCCGACCATCGTCACGTCGGTGCCGCGGGCGGCGTTCGTGAAGTTCACCGAACGGCTGCGCGACGAGGTGTCGATCCCGCTGATCGCGTCGAACCGCATCAACACCCCCGAGGTCGCCGAAGGCATCCTGGCCAACGGCCGGGTCGACGCGGTGTCCATGGCACGACCCCTGCTGGCCGACCCGCACTTCATGGCGAAGGCGAAGTCCGGCCGGGCCGACGAAATCAACACCTGCATCGGTTGCAACCAGGCCTGTCTCGACCACGCCTTCGTGGGCAAGCCGATCTCCTGCCTGGTCAACCCGCGCGCCGGACGGGAGACGAAGCTCGTGCTCTCCCCGACCCGCCACACGAAGAAGGTCGCGGTCGTCGGCGCTGGCCCGGCGGGACTGTCGGCAGCGGTGTCCGCCGCCGAACGGGGCCACCGGGTCGAGTTGTTCGAGTCCCGGGACAGTATCGGCGGCCAGTTCTCCATCGCCGCCCGGATCCCGGGCAAGGAGGAGTTCCACGAGACGATCCGGTACTTCTCCACCCGGCTCGACACGCTCGGTGTCACCGTCCACCTCAACACCCACGCCTCGGCGGCCGACCTGGTGGAGGGAGGCTTCGACCACGTCGTGGTCTCCACCGGCGTCATTCCCCGCGTCCCCGCCATCGAGGGGGTCGACCATCCCAGCGTCATGACCTACGCCGAAGCCGTACGCGGAGAACGCGAGATCGGTGGTCGGGTCGCCGTGATGGGGGCGGGGGGAATCGGGTTCGACGTCTCGGAGTTCCTCACGACGCCGACAGGTTCGGACTCACCGTCACTGAACCTGAAGGAATGGGAACAGGAGTGGGGTGTCGACGACGACCCCGCCGCCGTGGGGGCGCTGACCAAGCCGCGTCCCTCGGAACCGCTGCGTGAGGTCTACATGGTGCAGCGCAAGGCGTCACGTCAGGGCAAGACGCTCGGCAAGACCACCGGCTGGGTCCACCGGGCCTCCGTGAAGATGAAGAAGGTCGAGCAGATCAGTGGCGCCACCTACGAGAAGATCGACGACGACGGACTCCACCTCGCGTTCTACGAGGAGAAGGACGGCGCCCGCACGCTGACCGGGCGCCGGGTACTCGACGTCGACTCCGTGGTCCTGTGCACCGGCCAGGAGTCGGTCACGGACCTGGTCGACCCGCTGCGTGCCGCCGGGATCACCTTCGACGTCGTCGGCGGGGCCGACCTGGCCGCGGAACTGGACGCCAAGCGGGCGATCCGTCAGGGAACGGAGGCCGCCGCCGCCATCGCCTGAGCCGGACGATAGGGTCGGGGCAGGTGCCCGCCACCGTATTTCCTGCCCCGTCTGAAAGGCCGTGCCGCCCGTGCCATTGTCCCGCCGCAAGTTCCTCCTGGGTGCCGGAGCGCTCACGCTGGCCGCCGTCCCGCTCAGCGCCTGCGCGGGGAACGACTCACCCGACGGCGGGGACGAGGCTGCCCGACCGGTCGCGGACACCGGCGTCACCGTCGTCCCCGATGACCCGTCCGGCACCGCCACCAGCAGATCCCTGTTCGCCACGGCCGGGACCGTGGTCCTCGTCGCCGCCTCCGCCACCGACGAGCAGCTGACCGTCGGCTGCGGCCTCGCGCGCGACCACGGCGTCCCCGTCCTGGTCGACAGTCCGGAATCGAGCGGAGACATCTCCGAGGAGCTCGACCGCCTCGGCGTGACGGAGATCGTGGTCGTCGGAGACGCCGACACCCCCGCGGTTCCCCGGGACGCGGACGGGCTCAGCCTCCATCCTCTCGGCAGCGGGAACTCCTGGCCCGGGGAGGCTGCCGCCGGGGTCAACGGCGACGACCGCGACCGGTCCGGCGTCGCCCTGGCCGTGCCCGGGTCGTCGCCGGCCAGCGCCGCCACCGCCGCCGCCGGCGGCTTCACCCTGGTACAGGTCACCGCCGCGGACCCCCGGTCGACCGATGAATCCGTCGACGCCTCCGTCGCCGAACTCCGCGGTGCCGGCAACGTGGTCGCCCTGGGCGGTGCATTCGGCAGTACGGACGTGCTGCGTCGACGCATCGAGCTCGCCGGAACCGTCGAGGGCCGACTGCCCGGAGGGGGCCAGGTGATGTTCCCCGGCCGGAAGATCATCGCGCTCTACGGCCACGCGAACGAGCCACTGCTCGGGGTCATGGGTGAACAACCGCCGCAGGACGCGGTCGCCCGGGCGCAGCGACTGGCCGGGGAATACGAGCCCACCAGTGACGTGCCCGTCATCCCGTCCTTCGAGATCATCGTCACGGTCGCCGCCGAGGAGCCGGGTCCCTCCGGGAACTACAGCAACTACAGCGACCCGGCGGACGTCCGCCCGTGGATCGACGCCATCGTCGGAGCCGGCGGCTACGCGATCATCGACATCCAGCCCGGGCGGGAGACGCTCCTGCAACAGGTCCAGCACTACGCCGACCTGCTCAAGAACCCCGGTGTCGGCCTCGCCCTGGATCCGGAGTGGCGGCTGGGACCGGACGACCAGCCGATGGTCGAGGTCGGTCATGTCGACGCCGCGGAGATCAACGAGGTCGCCGAATGGCTCGAAGGCCTCGTGGTGGCGGAACGGCTTCCGCAGAAGCTCCTGATGATCCACCAGTTCCAGCTCCAGATGATCCGCAACCGCGAGAACATGGTCACCGGGACCGACAACGTGGCCGTCGCGGTGCACTGTGACGGCCACGGGCCCCAGGGCGTGAAGATGGAGACCTGGAACGTGGTCCGACAGGGACTTGACCCCGCCATCGCCCTGGGATGGAAGAACTTCATCGACGAGGACGAGCCGATGCTCGACCCTGCGCAGACCGCGGCGGTCGAGCCGACCCCGGACATCGTCAGCTACCAGTAGCTACCGGTGGCGCGCCTCGCCTCTGCGAGGTCGGTCCGTTCCGATGTCGGGCGATCACCCTCCCAGGCAGCCTTCGAGCCTCGTATGCTGCCTGGGAGGGCGACAATCCGACATCGGGGACCCCGCCCCCGTGTGGTTTCAGCGTGCCGCGGTGACTGCCGCCGCGATACGGTCCCCGACCTCCGCCGTGCGGATCTGCGAACCGTCACGCGCACCGGCCTCCGTCAGCACCGCAGCCTCGATCCTGTCCGCCTGGGCGTTGCGCAGGGCCTCGTCCTGCCCCTCGTCACCGGCGAGGTGGCGCAGCAGCAGTGCCGCCGACAGGATCGCCGCACACGGGTCGGCGGTCCCCGTGCCCGCGATGTCCGGGGCCGAGCCGTGCACGGGTTCGAACATCGACGGGTTCTGGCGCGACGGGTCGATGTTGGCAGAGGCCGCCAACCCGATTCCCCCGGTCACTGCACCTGCCAGGTCGGTGAGGATGTCGCCAAAGAGGTTGTCGGTGACGATCACGTCGAACCGGCCAGGGTCGGTCGCCATGTAGATCGTGGCCGCGTCGATGTGGCAGTAGTCCACGGTGACCCCGGGGAACTCTGCGCCGATGGTCTCGACCGCACGGGCCCACAGCCCACCGGCGTTGACCAGCACATTCGTCTTGTGGACCAGGGTCAGCTTCCCTGAGCGCTCCTGCGCGCGGGTGAAGGCGTCGCGGACGACCCGCTCGACGCCGTACCAGGTGTTCTGGCTGACTTCACTGGCCACCTCCTGGTCCGTGCCCTTCCGCAGGGTGCCGCCGTTACCGCAGTACAGCCCCTCCGTCCCCTCACGGACCACCACGAAATCGATCTCGCCGGGGTTCGCCAGCGGTGATGTCGAACCGGGGTAGAGTTTCGCCGGGCGCAGGTTCACCGCATGGTCGAGGGTGAAGCGCAGCGGCAGCAGAAGTCCCCGCTCCAGCACGCCGGCGGGCACGGTACGGGGGTCACCGATGGCGCCGAGAAGAATCGCGTCATGGTCGCGCAACGAGGCGAGGTCAGCATCGGTGAGGAGCTCGCCGTTGCGCAGGTACCGGCGCGCCCCGAGGTCGAAATCGGTGGTGTCGACGGGTTCGTCACCGGTGGCAGCCGTGAGCACCTTGAGCGCTTCAGCGGTGACCTCGGTACCGATCCCGTCGCCGGCAATGACCGCGAGTTTCATTCTGTGGACCCCTTCGCACGTTATCGTCTCACATCGTTGGAAATTCTCGGTCAGATTACCATGCCGCCAGCCTGCCTTGCGCTCCTCCCGGACTCAGCGGGGCTACACTCTACTTTCACCCTCCGAAACTCCTCCCGGAAGGCTCAGGCCTTGACAACGTCCTCCACCCGTTCCCCGTCCCCGACCGCCCAGCACCCCACGCCCTCCCGTCGTCTGGGCGGGCGGACCGTGCTCACCCTGGCCCTGGTCGCGGTCGTGACTCTCGTGGCCTACCGGGAGACCCGACCGGTGGTGTTCGGGCGTGCGCTGGACCTCTACAAGGTCCCGACGGACTTCATGGTCTACTACCGTGCCGGTGAGGCACTCGCCCGCGGCGGAAACATCTACGACGGCGCCCTGTACGGCCCCCTCCCCTTCACCTATCCCCCGTTCGCCGGCACGCTCTTCCGTGGCCTCGCCGCTGCGCCACAGGAGATGTCGGCGACGTTCTGGCAGTTCGCCTGCGTCGGCGCTCTGGTCTGCGTCATTCTCGGTACGCTCGTCCGACGGGGCTACCGGCTCGATGCTGGGACGATCGCCCTGGGTTCCGCTGCCGCGGTCGCGGCACTGGCCCTGTCCCCGGTGCGGGACAGCTTCTTCTACGGTCAGATCAACATGCTGTTGATGCTGCTCGTCAGCCTGGATTTCCTCCGGACCAGGGACAGGCTCAGCGGGATCGGCGTGGGGATCGCTGCCGGCCTGAAGCTGACCCCGGCGTTCTTCATCCTCGTGTTCCTCATGCAGCGCAGGTGGCGGGACGCGATTACCGCGACGGTGACTTTCGCCGTCACCGTCGTGGTCGGACTGTTGACCGTGCCGGACGCGATGCGGTTCTGGACGTCGGCGGTCTTCGACTCGACACGGATCGGCAGCGACACGATATCGGCGTCACAGTCCCTCAAGGGGTTCACGGAGCGGACGTTCGGCGAGAGCACCCTCGGAACCGCGGTGTGGCTGGTTGCCTGCATGATCGTGGTCGTCCTGCTGTACGCCGCCGTCCGGTGGGCGACCCGACGCGACAACCAGCCGTTGGTCATGGCGTTGGGCGGGATCACCGCCTGTCTCGTCTCCCCGTTCTCCTGGCACCACCACTGGGTCTGGCTGGTGCCGCTGGTGGTCTGCCTGGTCGATATCGGGGTCCGGGCCGCACCGGCTTCACCGGACGGTCGACTCAGGTCCTGGGCGGTGGTCCAACTGACCACGGCGGTGTCACTGGTCGTGGTGTACGTGGCGATGATCCCCTTCGTCAGCCACCAGATCTCCGTGCACTGGTCGTTCATCGGACAGGCCACCATGTCCTCCCCGTTGAACAACATGTGGGTGCTCTGGGGAGTCCTCATCGTGGTGGTCTTCGCGGTCGTGGGGCTCGTCGACTGGCGCCGGACCCGTGCCTCCGCTCCCCCTGACTCCCCTGTCGCCTGACTCCCCGTCCGACCGGTGCAGACGACCCCGGTTTAGACGGTTTCCGGACCGTGTGCCTCGACGTGGTCGCGCGAGGCCAGCATGACGACCACGGCGATCACCGCGACGACGGCGGCGACGTAGTAGGGCACCGCCACTCCGACGCCCTCACCGACTTTGGTCGCGGCGAAGGGGGCGATCACGCCACCCATCCACCGGACGAAGTTGTATCCCGCCGAGGCGACCGGCTGCGGGGCGTCGGAGACGCTCATCGCCATTTCGGTGTACATCGTGTTGTTGATTCCCAGCAGTGCACCGGAGACCACCACCAGCACCACGACGACCGCCGTGGTGTCGTGGAATGCGCCGAGCAGGACGTAGATCACCAGGAGTCCGACCAGGGTGGCCATCGTGGTGTTCGCCGCACCGATGCGGTTCTGGATCAGCGGGGCGATGAAGACGGAGAACACTGCCAGGCAGCAACCCCACCCGAAGAAGACCGCGCCGATGCCGATCTCGCCGAATCCGAGGATGAACGGGGTGTAGGCCAGCACGGTGAAGAAGCCGAAGTTGTAGAACAGGGCGGAGAACGACACACCGAAGAGTCCACGGTGCCTGAGCGCCTTCAGCGGGGCGGTGAGACTGGTCTTCTCCGCCGGCGGGGGTGTCGCGGGCAGCTTGAACAGCAGGACGACCAGCGCGATGAGCATCAGTGCCGCGGTGCCGAAGAAGGGACCGCGCCAGTTCAGGGACCCGAGCGCCGCCCCGAGGAGGGGTCCGGCGGCCATGCCGAGTCCGAGTGCCGCCTCGTAGAGGATGATGGCGACGGCGCGTCCACCGCTGGCGACCGAGACGATCACAGCCAGGGCCGTGGCGACGAAGAGCGCGTTGCCGAGTCCCCATCCGGCACGGTAGCCGACCAGTTCGCCGACGCTGTCCGAGGTACCGGCCAGTCCCGCGAAGACGACGATCAGGGCGAGACCGGTGAGCAGGGTCTTCTTGCCGCCGATGCGGCTGGACACCGCCCCGGTGACCAGCATCATCACGGCGGTGACCGCGAAGTAGCTGGTGAAGAGCAGGGAGACCTCGGACGCTCCGGCGTCCAGGTTCTCCGCGATCGCCGGGAGGATCGGGTCAACCAGCCCGATCCCCATGAAGGCGAAGACGCACGCCAGGGCGGTGGCCCACACCGCGACAGGCTGTCGCATCATTGACGTCTTCTCTGACTCGAGTGTCGCGCCGTTGAGCGTGGCCTCCTGGGTGTCTCGTCTCATTCGCGGTCGTACCTTTCCTTGCTTCTCGGGGTGTCGGTCTTCGTGGGTTCTTCGCTGACCCGTCGGATGTACGCGCTGGCGAACGCCGTCAACGGTCCCAACGCATCGGCGATGCGTTGCCGGCCCTCGGCGTCGAGGAGGTCGAAGTGCTCGGCCAACGCCTTGTTGCGCAGGTTGTTGTCACGCGTTCGCGTGGCGCGTCCTTCGTCGGTGATCTCGACCAGCGTGACCCGTGCGTCACGGGGGCTGCGCACGCGGCGGACGACGCCGCTGCGCTCCAGCTTGTCGATCTGCTGGGTCATACCCGGCTGCGTCATTCCGTTGATGCGGGCGAGCAGTCCGATGGAGTGCGGCTCCTCGGTCAGTGTGTTGAGGATGCCCAACTGGGTGAGCGTCAGACTTCCCCGGTGGTCGAGCAGTCGCACCATGTGCAGCCCCTCGCGGAGTGCGTCACGGAACTCGTGAGCGAGTTGGTTGTCCTCGTCCGTGGGGACGTGGGCGGGAGTGTGGTTGGCAGCATTGTTGTCAGTCACGATGTCGAGTGTAAACCATAAGACAGTTATCCACATAACGGCCCCCCCGGCCTCCACCCCCGGCCACAGCTCCGCCCATTCCCCCTGACGTGTCCGCACCCTGACGCCGCCGGCTCACCGACTGGTCCCCCGCCGGACTCCGTCAGCGGAGCCCGGGGGAGAGAATCCGGGGGAGAGTCAGCACCGCCCCGGCGGCATCAGTTCAGGTCGAGCAGCACCGCGCGGGACGCCGACAGGGAGTCGGCGATCTGCGTCTGCAGATCCTGCGGGATCTCCTGGTCGACACGCAGCACCAGGGTGGCCGAGCCCTGGTCGGCGTCCTGCGTGAGGGCGGCGGCGTCGATGTTGATGCCGGCACGGCCCAGGAAGGTACCGACGGTGCCCAGGGCGCCCGGCTGGTCGGTGTAGTTGAGGAACAGGTTCAGTCCCTGCGCACGCAGGTCCAGACCGCGGCCGTTGATGCGGACGATCTTGTCCACCCGCTCCAGGCCGGTCAGCGCACCGATCACCGACACGGCGGTGCCGTCGCCGGTCACCACCGTGACCTCGAGGACGGAACGGTGGGTGACGGACTCATCGGCGGTGGTGACGGTGAGGTCCACTCCGCGCTCGGCGGCGATCTGCGGGGTGTTGACGAACGTGACCTGCTCGTCGACGACGCCGGAGAACACACCACGCAGGGCGGACAGCCCCAGTGCATCGACGTTCTCCGACGACAGCTCGCCCCGGGCTTCGACGTTGACGGAGGTGACGGCGTCGTCCAGCAGACCGGAGGCGACCGTGCCCAGCTTGGTGGCCAGACCCAGCCAAAGGGCGACCTCCTCGGAAACCTTGCCGCCGGTGACGTTGACGGCGTCGGGGACGAAGTCACCGGCCAGTGCCTTGAGCACGGACGCGGCGACATCGGTGCCGGCGCGGTCCTGCGCCTCGACGGTGGACGCGCCCAGGTGCGGGGTCACCACGACCTCGTCGAGGTCGAAGAGCGGCGAGTCGGTGCAGGGCTCGGACGCGTAGACGTCGAAACCGGCTCCCCGGACTGGACCGTTCGTGATGGCGTCCGCCAGGGCCTGCTCATCGACCAGACCGCCGCGGGCGGCGTTGATGATGATCTGCCCCTCCTTCGCCTTGGCCAGGAGCTCGGCGTTGAACATGCCGGCGGTCTCCTTGGTCTTGGGCAGGTGGATCGTCACGAAGTCGGAGCGTCCGACCAGTTCCTCGAGTTCGACGAGTTCCACGCCCAGCTGTGCGGCACGCGCGGGGTTGGCGTAGGGGTCGTAGGCGATGATCTCGGTCTCGAAGGCCGCGAGACGCTGCGCGAAGAGCTGGCCGATGTGGCCGAACCCGACGATGCCGACGGTCTTGCCGAAGATCTCGACACCCTGGAAGGACGAGCGCTTCCACTCGTGGTCCCGCAGCGTGCGGTCCGCCGCCGGGATCTGACGCGCGGCCGACAGCAGCAGGGAGATGGCGTGCTCGCAGGCCGAGTGGATGTTCGACGTCGGCGCGTTCGCGACCATCACACCCTTGGCGGTGGCGGCGTCGATGTCGACGTTGTCCAGCCCCACTCCGGCACGACCGACGATCTTCAGGTTGCGCGCGGCGTCGAGCACCTCGGCGTCGACGGTGGTCGCGGAACGGACCAGGAGCGCGTCGACGTCCGTGACGGCCTCCAGCAGTGCGGGGCGGTTCGGGCCGTCGACCCAACGGACCTCGACGGAGTCCCCCAGCGCGTCCACGGTGGACTGGGCGAGCTTGTCGGCGATGAGAACGACGGGACGGGAATTCTGACTCACGGATACTCCTGACAGGTGTGCTTGTCCCGGCCTCTCCGGCACGACCGCGTCGGAGAGGTCAGGGCCCACGCCTTGCTCCCCTGCTCCGAAGGAGCCCGGGGCGGCGTACGACATGGACAGCTTAGTACGTCTTTGCCCCGCATGTTCCAGAACCCCCGGGATCGTGACTGCGCCTACCCCATGCAGGCGTTGTGACAGAGACCATCCCTCACTGCCATACTGTGTTGGTTCACCTATCTTTCTTGAGGAGACCCACATGGACTCATTCACTGAAACGATGCAGTCTCCGGGCGGGCTGACAGCCATAGGCCTCGGAATTATCATCGTCACCGTCGGCATCCTGCTGCGCGGCAGGAGCAACCCCACCGTCGTGATGACGCTCGTCCCGATCGTCGGTGCCGTCCTCGCCGGCTACGGCATCAAGAGCATCGGCGAGTTCTACGAGTCAGGCCTCGGCTCAGTGATGAACGTCGTCGTGATGTTCATCTTCGCGATCATCTACTTCGGCATCCTCAGCGACACCGGGCTGTTCACACCCCTGGTCAAGGGCCTGATCATCGCCACACGCGGCAACGTCATCCTCGTTGCCCTGGGAACCGCCGCCATCGGCATGGTCGTGCACCTCGACGGTGCCGGCGCCACCACCTTCCTGATCACCATCCCCGCACTGCTGCCGCTCTACAAGGCCATGCACATGTCCCGTTACGTGCTGCTGGCCATCGTGGCCACCGCCGCCTCGGTGATGAACATGGTGCCCTGGGCCGGCCCCATCGGTCGTGCCTCCTCCGTGGTCGACCAGACTCCCGTCGAACTCTGGCAGCACATCCTCCCCCTGCAGGGCATCGCCCTGGTCCTGGTGTTCGTGATCGCCGGCCTGCTCGGCCTCAAGGAGCAGCGCCGCATCGCCAAGCTGCGTCAGACCCCCGAATTCGTCGGCACCGACGAGGTGGACGTCCACAGCCTCGCCGCCGACTTCGTCGCACGCGAGAAGGAGAAGCAGGAGGAGATCGGCGCACAGATGCGGACCGGACGGTGGGTCACCACGGTCAACATCGTGCTGTCCGTCGCCATGCTCGCCCTGCTCATGTCCGGCTGGATCGAGCCGGGACCGGTCTTCCTCGTCGGTACCGCCATCGCCCTGGTCGTGAACTTCCCGCTCTCCGGCGAGCAGGCGGAGACCCTCAAGCGCCACGCCCCCAACGCCCTTTCCATGGCCGGGGTCATCCTCGCCGCCGCCATGTTCCTCGGCGTACTCAACGAAACCGGCATGCTCGAGGAGATCGCCCTCAGCCTGCTGCACATCCTGCCGGATTCCGTCGGTGCCCAGCTGCACGTCATCGTCGGCCTCCTGGGCGTCCCGCTCGACCTGCTGACCTCGACCGACGCCTACTACTTCTCCGTCCTGCCGGTCGTGCAGGAGACCGTGGCCTCCTTCGGCGTCTCGGGCAGCGGTGCCGCTGCCGCACTGATCATCGGCAACATCATCGGCACCTTCGTCAGCCCCTTCTCCCCCGCCCTGTGGCTGGCCATCGGCCTGTCCGGCGGCACCATCGGCAAGCACATCAAGCTGACCTTCCCGATCGCCTGGGCCTTCGGCATCGTCATGGTCCTCATCGCCGTGGCACTCGGCCTGACGGCCTGACCCGTCAGGATCCGTCAGGGGCCGTCGGTCACGGTCTGCAGATGTTCCCGCACGCGGCGTCACACACCTGCGACGGTGCCAGCGGGGCCGGTGCAGCCTCGGTCTGCACCGTCACATGTCCGATACCACGGTCCTCGAACACCTTCCGGACGTCTTGACGGACCGCCTGCTCGTCCCCGGTGGTCACGACATGGACCGTCGCCATCGAGGATTCGCCGTCCACCGACCAGATGTGCAGGTCGTGTGACCCGTAGACCCCATCGGTCGCGCTGACGGCCTCCTCGACCTCCACCGGGTCGACCCCCGCCGGCACCTGCTCCATCAGCACGGTGCCGGCCTCCTTCATCAACGACCACGCCCGTGGCAGGATCATCGCGGCGATGACCAGCGACGCCACCGCGTCCACCCAGAACCACCCGGTGGCGCTGATCACCAGTGCGGCGACGATGACGGCCACCGAACCGAGCAGATCCACCAGCACGTGGAGGTAGGCACCCTTCATGTTCAGCGACTCCCCCGCACTACGGTGCAGGATCACCGCCGACACGACGTTGGCCAGCAGACCGACCACGGCGACGCCCAGCATCAGGCCCGTCTGGATCTCCTCGGGCCCCTCCCCCATCCGGCGGAAGGCCGCGACGGCGATCCAGACGCCGATCACCGCCACCGCCCCGGCGTTGACCGCGGCCGCGAGCACCTCCGCCCGACGGAACCCGTAGGTCGAGCGGGCCGTCGCAGGACGCGATCCGACCATCATCGCCAGCGCCGCGACGACCAGACCACCAGCGTCGGACAACATGTGTCCTGCGTCAGCGAGCAGCGCCAGCGAGCCCGACACGACGCCACCGACGACCTGCGCGACGAAGATCGTCGAGGTCATCGCGATGACGATCCAGAGGGCCTTGCCCCGGACCTGCGTCGCGTGGGAGTGACCGTGCCCGGCACCGTGATCATGTCCGGGGCGGTCATCCCGGCCGCCGTGGTCGTGGTGGTGGTCGTGTCCCATCAGGGTCCTCCATTGTCATTAACGGTAGACACCCACACTATGTCTCAACAGTCCGCAGGTCAATGGCAATATTTGGGTACCGTAATCATTGTCATTAAGAATCCCGGAGGCACTCTGTCGACGCCGCCGTCCACGCCCCGGGCGGGCGTTCGTCGCCCCGGCGGGCGGTTCCCGCGCCAATGCGGAATAGTGGCCTGCCCGGAGCGGTTGGACCGTGCATGACACCGGGCACCCCCGGCGCCACACGTACCACCGAACAGAAGGAACGAAAGACCATGAGCACTGTGGGATTCATCGGCGCAGGACTGATCGGAGCCACCGTCGCCCGGTTGGCCGTCCAGGCAGGCCACGACGTCGTCCTGAGCAATTCCCGGGACCCGAAGACCCTTCTCCCCCTCGCTGCTGCGCTGGGGCCACGGGCGCGGGTCGACACCCCGGACGGAGCAGCCTCCGCCGGCGACACCGTCGTCGTCACGGTCCCACTCGGCGCACTCAACGACATCCCGGTCGCACCCCTGGCAGGCAAGACGGTCATCGACACCAGCAACTACTACTGGCAGCGCGACGGCCACATCGACGCCCTCGACGACCGTTCGATCACCACGTCGCAGATCCTCCAGGACCGCATCCCGGACGCCCGGGTGGTCAAGGCCTTCAACAACATCAACTTCGCCCACCTCGGGGAACTCGCACGGCCGGAGGGAGACCCGCAGCGCACCTCCCTCCTCGTCGCCGGCGACTCAGCCGACGCCAAGCAGCAGGTCGCGTCCCTGTTGTCCAGCCTGGGCTACGGTACCGTCGACGCCGGCGACCTGGCCGAGGGATGGCGCTTCGACAACGGACAGCCCGCCTACGGACGCCCCTACATCTCCCCGGACGCGTCCCCCACGTCGCTCTACGACATGGGGCCCGGACGGCCCGCCTCCGACAGTGAACTCCGGGACGCCCTCGCATCGGCGTCACGGTCGGTGTAACGGCAGAACGAAACCCCGCGGAGCAGATACTCCGCGGGGTTGTGTGCCGTGCGTCAACCCGTCGGGCTGCAGCAGGTCAGACTACGCGGTGGCGTCCAGCGGGTTCTTGACCCAGCTCATGAGATCGCGCAGCTTGGTGCCGGTGGTCTCGATCGGGTGCTTGGCGTAGTCGGCACGCAGGCCCTCGAGCTCCTTGTTGCCACCCTCGACATTGGCGATCAGGCGCTTGGTGAACGTACCGTCCTGGATGTCGGACAGGATGTCCTTCATGCGATCCTTGGTGCCGGCGTCGATGACGCGCGGGCCGGAGAGGTAACCGCCGAACTCCGCGGTGTCGGAGACCGAGTAGTTCATGTTGGCGATACCGCCCTCGAACATCAGGTCCACGATCAGCTTGAGCTCGTGCAGGCACTCGAAGTAGGCCATCTCCGGCTCGTAGCCGGCTTCGGTGAGGACCTCGAAACCGGTCTTGACCAGTTCCTCGGTGCCACCGCAGAGCACAGCCTGCTCGCCGAACAGGTCGGTGACGGTCTCTGCCTCGAAGGTGGTCGGGATGACACCGGCACGGGCACCACCGATGGCGGCGGCGTAGGACAACGCCAGGTCGCGCCCCTCGCCCTTCGGGTCCTGTTCGACGGCGATGAGGCAGGGCACGCCCTTGCCGTCGACGAACTGACGGCGGACCAGGTGGCCCGGGCCCTTGGGGGCGGCCATGGCGATGGTGATGTTGTCGGCCGGCTTGATCAGCTCGAAGTGGATGTTCAGACCGTGGCCGAAGAACACGGCGTTGCCGTCCTCCAGGTTCGGCGCGATGTCCTCGGTGTACACGGTGGCCTGGGTGGTGTCAGGCACCAGCACCATGATCACGTCGGCCCAGGCGGCGGCCTCGGCGTTGGACAGCACGGAGAAGCCGGCCTCCTCGGCCTTCGCGGCAGACTTGGAGCCCTCGCGCAGACCGATGACGACCTCGACACCCGAGTCACGCAGGTTCTGGGCGTGGGCGTGCCCCTGCGAACCGTAGCCGAGCACGGCAACCTTCCGACCCTGGATGATCGACAGGTCAGCGTCGTCGTCGTAGAAAACGTCAATTGCCATGAGGTACAGCCTTTCGTGAAAAAACGGATGGGAAAACGGACATGAATCGGTTCATGAACCGGGTACAGCGTTCAGTGCCTGCCATCGTATCAGCAACAAGTATCAGAGGGTGAGACAGGGTATCCCACCCCGTGAATGACCGCAGGAGTTCAGAGTTTCGCGGGGTACATCGCCTTCTGGCCCCGGCTGACCGCCGTGACACTGGACTCGACGAGCTCGCGGATCCCGAAGGGCTCCAGCACCTCCAGCAGGGCCTTGAGCTTGGTCGGTGTACCGGTGGCTTCGATGACCACCGACTCCGGCCCGACGTCGACGACGTGTGCACGGAAGAGCTTCGCGGACTCCACGACCTGGGTGCGGTTGGAGTTGTCGGCGGAGACCTTCACCAGCATCAGCCCACGGCAGACGATGGAGTCCGGGTCGTGGCGGCTGACCTTGATCACCGGGATCAGCTTGTTGAGCTGCTTGGTGATCTGCTCGATGACGTGGTCCTCCCCTTCCACCTGGATGGTGAACCGGTTGACGCCGTCGACCTCGGTCTGCCCCGAGGCGATCGAGATGATGCTGAAGGCCCGCCGGGTGAACATGCCGGTGATGCGTGAGGCGATACCGTCGACGTCCTCACACAGGACACTCAGAGTGTGGACTTGGGACATTAGTTCTCCTCGCCTTCCTCGATGATCTTGCGGATGTCCTCGGGATCCTCCGCGGCGGACTGATCCTGTTCGAACAGGGGACGCAGGTCCCGGACGTACTGGACCTCGTCATTCGAGGCACCGGCGGAGATCATCGGCCACACCTGGGCGTCCTCACCGACGATGAAGTCGATGACGACGGGTCGGTCATTGATCTCGCGGGCCTTGGCGATCGTCGCGGCGACGCCCTCGGGGCCGTCCTTCTCCGTGACGCGGAAAGCCGCACAGCCCATCGACTCGGCGAGCCCCACGAAGTCGGGGAGGTAGTTCTCCCCCGGCTTGAGGTTGGTGTGGGAGTAGTGCCCGTCGAAGAACAGCGTCTGCCACTGGCGCACCATGCCCAGGTTGCCGTTGTTGATCAGGGCGATCTTGATCGGCAGACCTTCAACGGCGCAGGTGACGAGTTCCTGGTTGGTCATCTGGAAACATCCGTCACCGTCGACCGCCCACACCTCGGTGTCCGGTGCGGCGGCCTTGGCGCCCATGGCGGCGGGGACGGAGTAGCCCATCGTCCCCAGCCCACCGGAGTTCAGCCAGGTACGGGGCGACTCGAACTTCAGGAACTGCGCCGCCCACATCTGGTGCTGACCGACGCCGGCGACGTAGACCGCCTCCGGTCCGGCTGCCTCGGTGAGCTGTTCCAGCACGAACTGCGGAGCGAGTTTGCCGTCGTCGGGCTCGTCGTACCCCGGAGGGAAGTCCGCCTTCAGTCCGTCCAGGTAGCCGGTCCACCGGGAGATGTCCTGCTCCTGCGGGCGGGCCCCGACGGCACGACGCAGGGCGACGAGCACCTCGCGGGCGTCACCGACGATCGGCACGTTGACCTCACGGATCTTGCCGATCTCCGCCGGGTCGATGTCGGCGTGGATGACCTTCGCCCCCGGGGCGAAGGAGTCGACGTCGCCGGTGACACGGTCGTCGAAACGGGCGCCGAGCGCCAGGATGAGGTCCGACTTCTGCAGGGCGGCCACCGCCGGCACGGTACCGTGCATCCCCGGCATACCGAGGAACTGCGGGTGGGACTCCGGGAACACACCCAGCGCCATCAGCGTGGTCGTCACCGGGACGCCGGTCGCCTCAGCGAAGGCGAGGAGTTCCTTGTGCGCGTTGGCCTTCAGGACACCACCGCCGGCGTAGATGACCGGCCGCTTCGCCTCGGCGATCAGCCGCGCCGCCTCGTCGATCTGGCGGGAGTGCGGCGTCGTCACCGGGTGGTAGCCGGGCAGACGGTAGGACGGCGGCCAGACGAAGTCGAGCTCGGCGTTCTGCACGTCCTTGGGGATGTCGACGAGCACGGCGCCGGGGCGGCCCGTACTCGCCACGTGGAATGCCTCGGCGATGGCCGCCGGGATCTCCTCCGGACGGGTCACCATGAAGCTGTGCTTGGTGATCGGCATCGTGATGCCGCGAATGTCGGCCTCCTGGAAACCGTCGGTACCCAGCAGATGGCTGCCGACCTGACCGGTGATGGCGACGATCGGCACGGAGTCCATGTTCGCGTCGGCCAACGGGGTGACCAGGTTGGTGGCTCCGGGGCCCGAGGTCGCGATGCACACGCCGACCTCGCCGGAGACCTGCGCGTAGCCGGTGGCGGCGTGACCGGCACCCTGCTCATGACGCACGAGGATGTGGTTGAGCTTCTCGGAGCCGTAGAGAGCTTCGTAGAGCGGGAGTACCGCACCACCGGGGAGGCCGAAGACAACGTCGGTGCCCAGTTCCTCGAGGGACCGGACTACCGCCTGGGCGCCGTTGATGCGTTCAGGCTTGCGGCTGCGTCCTGAAGCAGCGACTGTCGCAGGACTGGGGTGTGGGCGTGAGGTGTCATTCACCGTCCGTGCACTCCTTTGGGTGGTCATGTGTTGTGGATGTCCGACATTCGAGGTCTCGCAAGGTGTGGTTCCGCCGTAGAACCGACGGTGCCCCCGCTACCCGGGGTACGGGGCGGGGGCGCCAGATTGTTCCGCGAAGTGACCGCAGGGGCTCTAGCGCCCGGCGGATACAAGAATCAGGAACGTCGTCATAACCAGAGACCATAGTGTAGACCGGACCCCCGGTCAATGGAATTGTCGGAATTTTCCCACCCGCTGATACCCCCAATCTCACTTCGTGGGCCGTTACGGGAGGTCCCGTCCGGTGGCCCACCGTTTCCAGCGAACACCAAGATTCACCTACTACGGTGTGTCCCATGTTCGACGTCAGATACATCGCGTTCTCCCTCTGGGAATGGGTGATCCAGCACGGATTACCGCTGTCCGCCCTGCTGATCGCCGCCATCCTGATCCCCCGGGTCGGGCGGCAGGCTGTCCGGGTGCTCACCAACCGACTCGAGACGGGGCAGGAAGAGACCAAGGCCAAGCTGGCCCTGGTCGGGGCCCTGGTCTACATGCTCGAGATCGTCGCCTACTTCGTGCTCGTCCTCGTGGCGCTGACCAACCTGGGAGTGCCGGCCATGGGCGCGGCAATCCCCGCCACCGTGGTCTCCGCGGCGATCGGTTTCGGCTCACAGAACATCATCGGTGACTTCCTCAGCGGCTTTTTCATCATCTCGGAGCGCCACTACGGCGTCGGCGACGTCGTCACCTTCGACGACACCGCAGGACAGATCACCGGCACAGTCGTGAAGCTGACCTTGCGTTCCACCCAGATCCGCACTGTCGCCGGCGAACTCGTCACCGTCCCCAACAGCAAGGCCAGCGTCACGATCAACTACTCCCAGAAGTGGTCACGTGCCGTCGTGGACCTCGACGTCCCGATGGTCAACGGCGAGTCGATGGCGGACCTCCTGTCCAAGGTAGAGGATGCCTCCGCCAAGGCCGTGGAGTCCGCCGGCATCGACGCCAGCATCCTCGGTGAGATCGAAATCCAGCCCGCCCGCAACATCACCCCGCCTGCCGCTGCAGGTCAGCCTTGGTCGGTCGGTATGCGCGTCGGCGTCGACACCGGTCCCGCCGACCAGTGGCTCGTGGAACGGGCGATCCGCGCGAACCTCGTCAACACCTTCTGGGACAGGTACCAGTCTCCCGGCGAGGCAATCGCCACGCGCGCCGAGCTCGCCGACCACCGAGACGACGACCGGGACGACCTGTCCCCCGGGAGCGAACGACACGCCGAATCGCCGGAACAGGTCGCTGGAGACGACTCCGACGACACGCAGAAGGTCATCGCCGCGGCCACCGCGGGAAGCGACCATATGTCGGTCGACGACGACACGGACACAACGGACACCTCCGACGATGGAGCCGCCGCGGTCCCCGACCCAGATGACCCCGCCACCGAAGTCCTGCCGTCGTCCGAAGCCGAGCCGGCGACCGGCGGTGACACACGCGGCGGGGACGGCAAGACCGACCTCGCCGACCTGGTGGACGGGCCGTACACGTCCAGGACGAAGAACGTGCTGAGTTTCGGGGGACGTTTCCGTCCATCCACCGCAGGCCTGTTCATCGCCCTGGTCGTCGTCGGACTCCTCGCGTTGTTCTCCAGCAACCCGGACGACGCCGACCAGCCCGGCATCCTGTCCCCTGACCGGTGGCGGAACGCCGGCACCGAGGTCGAGTCGACCGAAACGCCCGAAACCGCTGCACCGTCGGACGCTGCCGGAAACGGCGAGAACACCGACGGTACGGAGAACACGGACGGTACGAACAACACCGGCAACACCGGCCCGGAGAACTCCGGCGGCGACCAGGGCACCGGAAATTCCCAGAACCAGGGCGGGACCGAGTCCGGCAACAGCGGAAACACCGGAAACTCCGGCAACAGTGGAAACAGTGGCTCGCAGAACGGGGCGGGCACCAACTCCACGGACACCGGTGACACGTCCGGCAACACCGAGTCCGGCGAGACCGGCTCGGGCGGCACCGACGGAGCCGCCCAGAATCAGGGCCAGGCCGCCGACGAGAGCACGGCACCCTGAGCTCACCCGTAGCCCGCCCGCCGCCCAACCGGTATCCCACCCACACCGCCCGGACCACTCGGTCCGGGCGGTGTGTCTGTCGCGCGGGACGACTGACTACTATGGACGACCATGAGTTCCGTGGAGTCACCCGATCTGCCGTACCGGATCCGGACCGACCAGTCACATCTGATCGCCGGCGTTCTCATGCTGGCGATGTCGGTCGTCGGTATCGCCTATGCACCGCAGATCTTCTTCTGGCTCCCCCTGCTGCCGATTCTGTTCATCGTCGGCGTGCTGCGCACCCGCACGGAGTTCACTGACGGTGGCATCACCGCGCGGTACCTTCTTCGCCCGACGAAGTCATTGGCGTGGGACGACTTCCAGGCGTTACGATTCACCCGCGGAGGCAAGGCCCTCGCTGTGAGCAACAACGAGAAGACCTTCCCGCTCCCGGGCGTGAGCTTCAATTCGCTGGTGACCCTGGCGAAAGTCACCGGGGGCAGGATTCCGGACCCGGTGACCCCGAGTCTCTCCGCCATCGACGAGAAGGTCAGGGTCGTCGAGCGCGACAGTGGCCTGGCCGTCCTCATGGACGACGACGAGTACGGCGACTACGAAGCCGCACGGCGGGCCAGCCACATGGCGCGGGAGGAACTCGCACGCCGCCGTGCCGCACACGCCGACCCAGACCACACAGACGCCGCTTCCCCGTCCGACGACAACTGACGACTGTCTCCCCGGACACACTTTCCCCACCTGCATTCACCTGACACGACTGCCCACGGGCCGGGCAGCCGCACGAGGCCCGACGAGAGGACGCTTTCCCACCATGAACGAGATCTCCTACCGGTCATCAGTGACCACCCAGGGACGCAATGCCGCCGGCGCGCGGTCCCTGTGGCGAGCCACGGGCATGAAGGACAGTGACTTCGACAAGCCGATCATCGCGATCGCCAACTCCTACACCCAGTTCGTGCCCGGACACGTCCACCTCAAGAACGTCGGCGACATCGTCGCCGAGGCCGTGGCTGAGGCCGGCGGCGTCGCCCGCGAGTTCAACACCATCGCCGTCGACGACGGCATCGCCATGGGCCATTCCGGCATGCTGTACTCCCTGCCGAGCCGCGAGATCATCTCCGACTCCGTGGAGTACATGGTCAACGCGCACCAGGCGGATGCCATCGTGTGCATCTCCAACTGCGACAAGATCACCCCCGGCATGCTCAACGCCGCGATGCGCCTGAACATCCCCGTCGTCTTCGTCTCCGGTGGGCCGATGGAGGCGGGCAAGGCCGTCATCGTCGACGGTGTCGCCCATGCACCGACCGACCTGATCACCTCGATCTCCGCGTCCGCGAGCGAGCAGGTCTCCCAGCAGGGCCTGCTGACCGTCGAGCAGGCAGCCTGCCCGACCTGCGGGTCCTGCTCCGGCATGTTCACCGCCAACTCGATGAACTGCCTCACCGAGGCGCTGGGCCTCTCCCTGCCCGGCAACGGCTCGACCCTGGCGACCCACTCGGCACGGCGGGAACTGTTCAGTGAGGCCGGCCGGACCATCGTCGACCTGTGCCGCCGCTACTACGGTGACGGTGACACCTCGGTGCTGCCCCGCAACATCGCCACCAAGGAGGCGTTCCAGAACTCCATGGCCCTGGACATGGCCATGGGCGGTTCCACCAACACCGTGCTGCACATCCTCGCCGCCGCACAGGAAGGCGGGGTCGACTTCGACCTCTCCGACATCGACGACCTCTCCCGGACCGTCCCGTGTCTGTCGAAGGTCGCGCCGAACTCCGACTACCACATGGAGGACGTCCACCGGGCCGGTGGCATCCCCCGCATCCTCGGCGAACTGTGGCGTGGCGGCAAGCTCAACGAGGACGTGCACACGGTCCACTCCCGGAGTCTCGCCGAGTGGCTGGAGAAGTGGGACGTCAGCGCACAGTCCCCGTGCCAGGAGGCTGTCGACCTCTACCATGCGGCCCCCGGTGGCGTCCGCACCACCGAACCGTTCTCCACCGACAACACCTGGGACGAACTCGACCTCGATGCCGAGGGCGGCTGCATCCACGATGTCGACCACGCCTTCACCGCCGACGGTGGTCTGGTCATCCTGCGTGGCAACCTCTCCCCGGACGGTGCGGTCATCAAATCCGCCGGCATCGACGAGTCGCTCTGGCACTTCTCCGGCCCCGCCCTGGTTGTGGAATCACAGGAGGAGGCCGTGGACGTGATCCTCAAGAAGAAGGTCACGCCCGGCGACGTCATCGTGGTGCGGTACGAGGGGCCGTCCGGCGGACCAGGCATGCAGGAGATGCTGCACCCGACCGCGTTCCTCAAGGGATCAGGCCTGGGCAAGAAGTGCGCCCTGATCACCGACGGCCGGTTCTCCGGCGGTTCGTCAGGCATCTCCGTCGGGCACATCTCCCCCGAGGCCGCCGGCGGCGGACTCATCGGGCTGGTCGAGAACGGTGACACCGTCACCATCGACGTGCACAACCGTCGACTGACCCTGGATGTGCCGGACGAGGAGATCGCCCGCCGACGCGCCGCCATGGACGCCTCCGGCAAGCCATGGAAGCCTGTGACCCGCCAGCGCAAGGTCACCAAGGCCCTGCGTGCCTACGCGAAGATGGCCACCAGCGCCGACAAGGGCGCGGTGCGCGAGGTCGACTGACTCCGTCGTTCGCGCCCTGCCCGACGCGCCCCGAGTGCCCGGCGTCCTCGGGGGCCCGGGCCCCGTGACCTACATCGTGCCCGGATACGCCCCGCCGTCGACGAGCACGTTCTGCCCGGTGATGTAGCCCGCCTGCGCCGAGCACAGGAAGGCACACGTCGCCCCGAACTCGGACGGGTCGCCGAAACGTCCGGCAGGGATCCCCTGGGGCGACGGTGCCGTGCCGTTCCCCGTCTGTGTCAGTCGAGCGGTCGCGAAACGTCCGGGCAGCAGGTTGTTGACCGTCACATTCGCCGACGCCAGCTGCGGTTGCCGCGCCACCCCGGCGACGAACCCGGTCAGGCCGCTGCGCGCACCGTTGGACAGGGCCAGTGTCGCGATCGGCGCCTTCACCGCGCCTGAGGTGATGTTCACCACCCGGCCGAAACCGCGGGACACCATCGTGTCCACGGTGGCCTTGATCAGCTCGACGGGGGTCAGCATGTTCTGTCGCAGAGCAGACATCCAGTCGTCCTCGTCCCACTCACGGAAGTCCCCGGGCGGCGGGCCGCCGGCGTTCGTGACGAGGATGTCGACCTGCGGAGCCGCGTCCACCAGGGATGCTCGGACAGCCGGGTCGCCGATGTCGCCGACGACCTCGTGCACCGTCACCCCGCGCGATCGCAACCGGTCCGCCGCCTCGGCCAGCGGCCCGGCGCGACGGGCGTTGACCACCAGGTTAACCCCTTCAGCAGCCAGGGCGTCCGCGCACCCGAAGCCCAGTCCCTGACTGGAGGCACCGATCACGGCCCATCTGTCACGTATCCCGAAGTCCATGCCCCCACGCTACCGCCTAGACTGGGCGCCCATGGCAGACACGAGTTCAGAGATCCGCGTCCACGATGCGCACCTGCGCAATCTACGCCACGTCACCGTCTCCCTCCCCCGCGGGCGGTTGGTTGCGGTCACCGGGGTGTCAGGTTCGGGGAAGTCGTCGCTGGCGTTCGGCACGATCCACGGGGAGGCGCAGCGGCGGTACCTGGAGTCGGTCGCACCGTTCGCCAGGCGTCTCATCGCCGGGGCGGTGGATCCCCGGGTCGGACGGATCGACGGACTACCGCCGACGGTCGCACTCGAGCAGTCGCGCTCCGGTGGTGGCGCCAGGTCGACGGTGGGCACACTGTCGACGGTGTCGAACTCGGTGCGGTTGCTGTTCTCCCGTGCCGGCACCTATCCCGACGACGTGCGGGAACGCGTCGGACGGCTGGGGTCGGACCGGTTCTCCCCCAACACGGCCGCGGGCATGTGTCCGACGTGCCAGGGTACCGGCACGGTCCATGCGCCGACGGAGGAGTCGATGGTGCCGGATCCGTCGGTGTCGATCGACGACGGGGCGATCGCCGCCTGGCCCGGCGCCTGGCTGGGCAAGAACTTCCACGACATCCTCGTCACCCTGGGGTACCGGACCGACGTGCCGTGGGCGGAGTTGCCGCGTGCCGACCGTGACTGGATCCTGTTCACCCCGGACAAGCCGGTGGTCACCGTCCATCCCGTACGCGGTGCCGACCAGATCCAACGCACCTACGACGGGACGTGGCGCTCGGTGTCGACGTATCTGCAGGAGACGCTGGCCTCGACCTCCTCGGACGCCACGCGGCGTCGGGTGCTGTCGTTCATGGAGCATTCCGTGTGCCCGACCTGCGGGGGCCGTCGGCTCGGGACCGATGCACTGTCCGTGACCTACCTGGGCATGGCGATCGACGAGTTCAACGCGGTACCCCTGGCCCAGCTGGTAGGCATGTTCGACCAGGTGACGGACCCGTCCGAGGCCGAGCGACTACTGTTCGGACAGGTGGTTCCCACGGTGCAGGCCGCGGTGGATCTGGGGCTGGGTCATCTGAGTCTGGACCGTGCGGCGTCGACGCTGTCGGTCGGTGAGCTGCAACGGTTGCGTCTGGCCTCGCAACTGCATTCCGGGCTGTTCGGGGTGGTGTACGTCCTCGACGAGCCCTCTGCAGGGCTGCACCCGTCCGAACGCGTCGCGGTGCGCGGCCTGATGGCACGTTTCCTGGAGGCCGGGAACAGCGTCATCCTCGTCGAGCATGACATGTCGCTGGTGGCCGGGGCGGACTGGGTGGTCGACGTCGGCCCCGGTGCCGGGGAGGACGGCGGGGAGATCCTCTGGTCCGGCCCGGTCGAGGGGTTGGCGGGAAAGGACACGCCGACAGGCCGAGCCTTGGCGGCGCCTGTCCCGGCGGTGAAGGGCACGACGGGCCTTCCGGTGCGCCCCGCCGCGTCGTCCCTGCCGGTACGGACGACGGTACGCACCCTCGACCTCGACATCGGTCTCGGTCTCGGTCAGTTCACCGTGGTGACCGGGGTCTCGGGGTCCGGGAAGTCCACGTTGCTCTCCGAGGTGCTGCCGGGAATCCTGACCGAGGCGGGAATCCGTACCGTCCACATCACCCAGCAGCCCATCGGGCGGACCACCCGGTCCTGCCTCGCGACCTACACGGGCCTGTTCGACCAGGTCCGGAAGCTCTTCGCAGGCACGGACGAGGCACGCCGACGGGGGTGGTCGGTGTCCCGGTTCTCCTTCAACGTCGTCGAAGGACGGTGCCCGACCTGCAACGGCGACGGGTCGATCGAGGTCGAGCTGGTGTTCCTCCCGGGCAGCTACACCACCTGCCCCGACTGTCACGGTGCCCGTTACAACGACGAGACCCTCGAGGTGACCTGGCACGGGCTGACCGTCGCCGGTGTCCTCGACCTGACGGTGGCTGAGGCCCTGGAGGTCTTCGCCGGTGAGCCGACCGTCCACGCGGCACTGCAGGCACTGGACGCGGTGGGGTTGTCGTACCTGCGTCTCGGCCAAGGTGCGCCGGAGCTCTCCGGCGGGGAGGCCCAACGGATCAAGTTGGCCACGGAACTGCAACGCAGCCGCCGGTCCCGGCGCGGCTCGACGGTGCACCTCCTGGACGAGCCGACGACGGGGCTGCATCCCGCAGATACCGACCTTCTGGTCGCCGAGCTCAACAGGTTGGTGGACGCCGGGGACTCCGTGGTGGTCGTCGAGCACGACCTGCGTGTCGTCGCCCAGGCGGACCGGATCGTGGACCTCGGCCCGGGTGCCGGAGCGGACGGCGGACACGTCGTCGCCGACGGGACACCGGCGGACCTGGTGACGTCCGGCACCGCAACCGGGAGGGCCCTGCAGGCCGTGGTGTCGCGCGTCTAGGCGTTGACGTCGGCGTCGGTGCTGGCCTCGGCGCCGGCCACCTTCCTCCGTCGCTGGCGGGTCCGGCTGATCACCACGCTGCGGATCGCGACCAGGAGGACGAGTGCGAGGACACCGTAGATGGTCCAGGTGATGGGGCTGGAGACCAGGACGGTGAAGTCGCCGGACGAGGACAGTAGCGCGTCGCGGACCGAGGTCTCGGCCAACGGGCCGAGGACCATGCCGATGATCAGGGGTGCCAGCGGGTAGCCGTACCGGCGCATCAGGAAGCCGACCACCGAGATTCCCAGCAGAAGCAGGAGGTCGAACACCCGTCCCGAGGTGGCGTAGACGCCGAGTCCGCAGAACAGGGCGATGCCCGCGTAAAGGTAGGGCTGCGGGATGAGCAGAAGTTTGGCCCAGAGTTGGGCGAAAGGCAGGTTGATGATCAGCAGCACCACCATCGCGATGAAGAAGCTCGCCAACAGGGCCCAGACCAGGTCAGGGTTCCGGTCGAAGAGCAACGGACCGGGCTGGAGTCCGTACTGACGGAAGGCCGCCAGCAGGATCGCTGCTGTGGCGGACACCGGCAGACCCAGCGCCAGCAGGGCACCCATCGCCATACCGGTGGTGGAGTTTCCGGCGGCTTCCGGCGCGGCGAGTCCACGGATCGCCCCTTTACCGAACTGCGGCGACTTCCGACGGGTGTCCAGGCGACGCTCCACGGAGTACGCCAGGAACGTCGGGACCTCGGATCCGCCCACCGGGATCATGCCGAAGGGCATACCGATCGCGGTACCCCTCAACCAGGCCGGCAGCGCCTCCCGGAACTCGGCGAGCTTGAGCCACGGCCGACCCGCGGACCGCGTCTTGAGGTCCTGATTCTCCCGACGTGCACGGGACGCGATGAAGAACACCTCACCGAGGGCGAGGATCGCCACGGTGACGGTGACGATCGAGATGCCGTCGAACAGCTGCGGCACCCCGAGGGTGAACCGCTCGGTTCCGGTCACCGAATCAATGCCGACCGTCGAAATCCCCAGTCCGATGACGAGGGCTGACAGCCCCTTGGGAACCGAGTCGGAGACCACCGAGGAGGTGGCGACGAAGGCGAACAACGCCAGCGCGAAGTACTCCGCCGGGCCGAAGTACGTCGAGAGCTCGGCGAGCAGCGGGGCGAAGAAGACGACCACGACGGACGCGACGAAGCCACCGATGAAGGCACCGATGGCCGCCGTCGCCAATGCCTGGGGTGCACGCCCGGCCAGTGCCATCTTGTGCCCCTCGAACGTCGAGGCGATGGCCGAGGCCTGCCCCGGGGTGTTCATCAGGATCGCCATGGTGGAGTCACCGAAGAGTCCGCCGAAATACACACCGGCGAAGAAGATGAAGGCGGCCGTCGGGTCGAGGGCGAAGGTCATCGGCAGCAGCAGTGCCACCGCCATCGAGGAGCCGAGGCCCGGCATGACTCCCACGGCGGTGCCGAGGAGGCAGCCGAGGAGCACCCACATGAGGTTGACCGGTGTGAGGGCTCCTGCGAAGCCCTCCATGAGGAGACTGAGTGAATCCATGTCAGAACCCCCCGCCCACGATGCCGGAGGGAAGACTGAGACCGAGCGCCACGTCGAATGCGAGGTAGGCGACGGATCCCATGAAGACGGACACCAGGATGTCGAAGACTGGTCGCCGCGAGCCGAATCCGCGGGCCACACACCAGAACAGCAGTCCGGAGGCGAGGATCCAGCCGAGCCACGGCAGCAGGACGGCGAATGCGAGGAAGCCCAGGACCGCCCACCCGAGGGCGACGAAGTCCGAGTGGAACCTCGTGGTCTGTTCGGCCGCGCCCTCCACGTGCTCCGGGCGGCGGATGATGCCCACGGCGATGATCGTGGCGAGGACGAGCCCGATGACCCCGGTCAGTGTCGGGAAGAACCCCGGCCCGGGGAAGTCGGCGTCGGGGCCGTCCATGGTCATCGAGCCGATGATGAGGAAGAGGCTGAACCCGCCGATCACGGCGGGCATGATCAGCCCGGACCGGCCGGCCCAGACCGTGCCTGCGCCGACCGGTGTGGTGGTCGGTGGTGTTGCGGTGTCGCTCATGGTCATTGTCCCATCTCCTCGAACAGGGTGGTGATCCTGTCGGTCTCGTCCTGGATGTACCGCTCGAGTTCCTCGCCGTGCATCGGTGCTTCCCGCCAGTAGTTGCGTTCCACGGTCGACTGCCATTCCGGGGTCTCCACGGCCTCGGCGACGAGGTCCTGAAGTTCCTCGATGTCGTCGGGCGTGGCGGAGGGAGGAGCGAAGAGCGCCCTCCAGTTGGTGATGGTGACGTCGAGTCCCTGTTCGGCGAGGGTCGGGATAGCCTCGATGTCCGGGCTTCCGGAGAGACGGTCCTCGGCCACGACTCCCAGCACCCGCAACCGTCCGGACTCGACCTGGGGGTAGATGTCCGCGAAGCCGCCGGCCGTGACGTCGGCCGTGCCGTTGAGCAGCGCCTGGATTGCCTCACCGCCGCCGTCCGAGGGGATGTAGGTGGTCTCGGACACCGGGACACCGAGCTCCAGGGCGATGTCCGTCATGACGAGTTGGTCGAAGGATCCGCCACCGGTCCACGCCACCGACCGCGGGTCCTGCGTCCATGCCTCACTGATGTCGTCCATCGACTCGAAGGGGGAGGCGGCGGGGACCGCGATGATGTCGTACTCCTCGAGGACCTTGGCCACCGGGGTGACGTCCTGGATCCTGGAGGGGGTGCCGAACTGGACCTGTGCCGTGATGTGACCGGATCCGCCGACCATGAGGTTGTTGGCTTCCGGCTGCTGGGCCAGGACACCGATGCCGATGGTGCCGCCCGCACCCGGCACGTTGATCACCTGCACGTTGTTGACGATCCCGTTGGTTCTCAGGGTCTGCTGCAGCTCACGCTGGAAGGTGTCCCAACCGCCTCCGGCGGCCGCCGGCGCGATCAGGGAGAGGTTGCTCCGCACATCCGTGCCGCCCGAGGCGGACCGGACCGAGAAGAAGGAGGCTGCCCCGATGACGACGACAGCGAGGACGGCGAAGACGGCGGTGCCGACCGTGTGGAACCGGGACCGTGCCGGCCCGGGGGGATCTGAGGCCTTCTGATGGCCCATGGGAGCTCCTTGACGCGTCCCGGAGAAGTGGGCCGGGACGACTGGCTCGAGAGACTGTGACACCGGACGCACCCGGAGACCGGTGCGGTCCACGCCGTATCGACAGCGGCGGACCGACGGGGCCACGGTTGGCCGAGCCTTGAACGAGCTTAATCATTGCAGGAAAGTGTTCACCCACCAAAACCGCATGACGGACGGTGTTCCGGGCAGGTCATCCGGGAAATCACACGGGACGCACCATCCCGGTACAGACCCGGTCCGGCCCCGGTCCGGCCCCGGTCCGGACGACCGCCTACGCACCCCCGGCGGCGCCGAGACGTACCCTGACACCGTCGAGGATCACCTCCAGCCCGTACCCGTAGACGGCCTCAGGGCCGGTGATCGCCTGGTACTTCTCCCCCACGGCCGCACCGACCCGACTGGAGACCGGAAAATCCTCGTCCTGCATGACCTGCGACAGGACCGGTTCGTTGACCTGCCACCATTCCGCGTCACTGTACCCGGACGCCCGGGCGAGATCGCGGGCGTTGACACTGGCCGCAGCACTGGCGAGGGCGTGGGCCTCGACCAGGGAGATGGTGTGGTCCATGGCGACGTCATCGAGCCCGCAGCCTTCCAGCGCCGACAACTGCCATTCGTACCGGCGGGAGATGCCCGGGCCGATGAGGGGGCGGTGGCGCTGCGCCCCGAGCAACCACGGGTGGCGGTGGATCTCGTCCCAGGCGAGTCGGGAGATCACCCGCAGTCGGTCGACGACGACCTCGGGGTCGGTCGGGTCACCACCGAACTCCGGGAGGTCGATCTGCCCCATCACCCGGTCGGTCATCAGGCCGAGGAGCTCATCGCGGCCGGGAATGTAGGTGTACAGGCTGGCCGCGGAGGTCCGCAGCTTCTCGGCGATCCTGCGCATGGAGACCCCCTCGATCCCCCCGGCGTCGGCGTCCTCGACCGCGGTGTCCACGACCTGGTCGACCGACCACTTCTTCCGGGGCCCCCGCGCCCCGGTCTCCTCCCCCACCTGATGCCGCCACACCAGGCGGAGCATCCGGTCAGGCTCGAGGGGGACTCGTTCTCCGTTGTTGTCGGAATCCATGTTGACAGCTTACTCCGAACAGCGTACGTTGAAGCATCCCAATAACACCGTACACCGTTTGGAGTTTATCGTGAGTTCTGGATCCCCTCCCGCAATCCATGCCGACCGCCTGGTCAAGAGCTACGGTGACCAGCAGGCACTCGACCGTTTCAGTCTCATCGTCCCCGCAGGCAGCATTCACGGGCTTCTCGGCCCGAACGGTGCCGGCAAGTCGACCGCCGTCGGCATTCTCAGCACATTGACCACACCGGACGGTGGCACCGCCCACATCGCCGGCACCGATGTGCGTGAGGGCGCTGCAGTACGCGCGCGTATCGGCCTGGTCGGCCAGTACGCCGCCGTGGACGAGATCCTCGGCGGGCGTGAGAATCTCGTCATGTTCGCCCGTCTCCTGGGACTCCGTCGCCGCGCGGCCCACCGTCGTGCAGATGAACTCCTCGGGCAGTTCTCACTGGGCGGCGCAGCGGACCGTCCCGTCTCCGGATACTCCGGGGGAATGCGCCGCCGTCTCGACATCGCGGTCTCTCTCATCCGCCATCCCGACGTCCTCTTCCTCGACGAGCCGACCACCGGGCTCGACCCCCGCAGCCGCAATGAGGTCTGGGACGCGGTGCGCCGGACCGCCCAGTCCGGCACGACAGTCCTGTTGACCACCCAGTACCTCGACGAGGCCGACCAGCTCGCCGACCGGATCTCGATTATGACCGCCGGCCGGGTGATTGCCGAGGGGACACCCGGGGAACTCAAACGCAGCCGCGGCGGTGACCGGGTCGAGGTCGTCTTCAGCGCAGACGTCCCCCGCGCCGAGGTGAGCTCGGCACTGTCCGCGGTCCGGCCGTCCCTGACTGAGACGCCCACGGGTGTTCACGCCAGTCTTCCTGCACCGGGAGGTACCGCCGACATGGTCGACGTCATCCGGCGTCTCGACACCGCCGGTCTCACCCCCACCGACGTCACCCTGCGCCGCCCCACCCTCGACGAGGTCTTCCTCTCTGTCACCGACCCGTCGCCGACCACCGAGGAGAACCGATGAACAGCATCACCAGCGGGCTGGTACTCACCGCCAGGGAGCTCCGGCACTGGCGCCGCCAACCGCTCACCCCGGTCTTCACCATCCTGTTCACCGTCATGCTGCTACTGATGTTCTCCCTGCTCTTCGGGGGGTCGATCACCTTGCCCGACGGCGGCGACTACACCAGCTTCCTGCTGCCCGGCATGATGGCACTGAGCATGATGTTCGGCGTCGAGGCGACGACCACCGCCATGGCCGCCGACGCGAAGAAGGGCATCACCGACCGTTTCCGCTCACTGCCGATCGGCGATGCCTCGGTCGCGTTCGGTCGGGTGGGTGCAGACATGATCACCTCTGCGGTGGAACTGGTGGTGCTCGTCGTCGGCGGACTCATCCTCGGATGGCGGGTCACCGGCAGCGTCGGCGACGCCGTTCTGGCCGTCGCCCTCCTGCTGTGGTTCCGTTTCGCGGTGTTGTGGATCGGAATCTACCTGGGGCTCACCCTCGGCAGGAACGACGGTGGCGCGACCATGGTCCAGGTACTGGTCTGGCCGATCGGCTTCCTGTCCACCGCCTTCGTCTCCCCCGAGTTCATGCCATCCTGGCTCGGGCCGCTCGCCACCTGGAACCCGGTGTCCGCCACCGCCACGGCCACACGTGAACTGTTCGGCAACCCGGTCGGCGTCACCGCAGGCCCGCTGGCCGACCATGCGGTCCTGGCGGCCGCAGTGTGGCCGCTGGCACTGGTCGCGGTCTTTCTCCCGCTGTCCGCACGGGCCTACCGACGACTCAGGAGGTGAGTCCCCGGGCTGCTGCGGCGTGCACCGCGTCGGTGAGCACACCGAGTGTGTCTGACTCCAGGCGCCAGTGCTGCCAGTACAACGGCACCTCGACGACGTCGTCGGCGAGACGGACCATCGTGCCGTCCCGCACATAGGGCCGTGCCGCCGCGACCGGCACCAGCGTCCACCCGAGTCCGGCGACGACGGCGTCATTGAGTCCCTCGAAACTCGGGATCCGGGAGACCCGGCGCCCCGGTCGTGGCACCACGCCACGCGGCCCGAGAACTCCGTCGGTCATCCGGTCGTGCGGACCGATGACCAGCAGCGGAAGCGACGCCCACGCCTCATCGCCGTGGACGGCGTGAGCGGACTCGAGTTCCCGGGCCAGCCCGGGGGACGCGACCGGCCAGTAGTGCAGGATCCCGAGCTCTTCCACGACGCATCCGGCCACGGGCTCAGCCTCTGCCGTGACCACCCCCATGCAGTCACCACGGCGGAGCATCGCCAGGGAACGTTGTTCGTCCTCCAGATTGAGTTCGAGAGAGATCCCGCCCACCGCGGCGACGTGACCGAGGACGGGACGGAACCAGGTCCCCAACGAGTCCGCGTTGACCCCGACACTCACCGGCCGTTCGCCGATTCTGCCCCGCAGCCTGTCATCGGTCTCCGACTCCAGCAGCCGCATCCGTCGCGCCGTCTGCACCAGGACCTCCCCGGCATCGGTGACCCCCACCGGTGTTGTCCGGCGCACCACGACACGTCCGACATCCGCTTCCAACGCCTTGATCCGTTGACTCACCGCTGACGGGCTGACACCCAGCCGTGCCGCCGCGGCGTCGAAACTCCCCTCATCGACGACGAGCAGCAAGGTATCCATGTGACGTGGCATCATGAAGCACATCTTAAGTAAGTCAAGAACTTCTTGCTTGTCTTCACCCCGGCGGGGTTCCTAGGCTCTGCACCGTGTTGAACGATGATCTCCTCCCCGCCCTCCACATCGGCCTCGCCGGTCTGGTGTTCCAGCTGTCCGTCATCGCCGCCGTCGGACCACAGAACATCGTCCTGCTCAAGCAGGGCGTGAGGCGATGGGGAGTCGGTCTGGTGATCTCCGTCTTCATCCTCGGCGACCTGCTCCTGCTGCCGGCAGGCACCGCCGGGGTCAGCGTGGTCACCGACAGGGTCCCCGTCCTCCTGGAGATCCTGCGGTGGGGAGGAGTGGCCTACCTGCTCTGGTTCGCCGCGACGTGCCTCCGCGACGTCCGACACCCCGCCGCCATCGACACAGACACAGACTCAGGCTCAGGCACCAGTACAGACATCCCGGCGCCTGGTACGGACGTCACCGTCGACGGCCCCCTCCCCGCCACCGGTGGGCAGGTGGCCACAGCGGTGCGCCCCCGTCCGGCCCCGGCACTCCCCCGTCCCCGCCGACGCCGCGGGGTCGGGGTGTTGACCACCGCTCTGGTGGTGACCTTCCTCAATCCCGCCGCCTACGTCGACGGCATCGTCGTCTTCGGGACCATGGCGAACCAGTACGACGACGTCGGAAAATGGGTGTTCACCACCGGCGCGATCCTCGGGTCGACCCTGTTCTTCGTCATCGTCGGCTACGGCGCCCGCCTGCTCAGTCGCCCACTGTCCAGCCCACGTGTGTGGCGGTGGATCAACCTGGGGATCGGGGTGTTGATGATCGCCATGGCAGCTCGTCTCGCCCTCGGGTGAGCGGGACTGTGAGCCGGACGCGGCATCAGAAGGGGTTGCCCCCTCCGACGGCGAGCCACAGACCGGCAGCTCCTGCCAGTCCGATGACCGCGAACAGCCATGCCGACGCGAGCGGCCTGGTCGCCCAGCCCCGCGAGGCGTCCGCCGAATACCGGCCCGGCCCGGTGAACGTCAGCGTCAGAGCGACGAGCCCGAGCAGCCCCCAGAACTGCACCTGCGGGCTCAGGGTGTACGGCCAGTAACCCGAGTCCCAGATCGACAGATTGTGCAGTGCAAGGAATCCCGCGACCACTACGGCCAGCGCACTCCCCACCGGGGTGAGTAGCCCGAAGACCAGTAGGCCGCCGGCGACGATCTGCGCGACCGGCACGGCGACGGCCAGGATGTCTGCGGCGGTGTAGGCACCCAGGACCTGTTCGAAGGCACTGATGCCGGGGTCCCCGCCGAAGGCGAAGAGGGTCTGCAGTCCACGCACCAACAACAGGGCGCCGACCACGACTCGCAGCACGAACAGACCGAAGTCCAGTGTCCCCCGCTTCGGGTCGGTGTCCACCGCGTCCGACGATGCAACGGGGGCTGCCGCACCGTCGACGGCTTCCGGGTCGTCCGGGGACACCACGGTCCGGTCATCGCCCGGCGCGAGCGACTGGTCCGGACCGACAGGCTGGGACCAGTCGGACGACGCCGGCACGGTCGCGGTGGTGCCTGTCGCGAAGGCGGTGGTCTCCTGGTCGTCCCGGACCCCGCCGCGTCCCACCGGGGCGGGCACATCACCGGTGCCGGCCCGGTCCTGCGTGGCGTAGGCTGCACCTCCGGACGCCCCGACAGAGCTGTCGAAGGCCCTCGTCTCGTGGTCGTCGTCGGTGCCGGCGTAGGCGGGGTCGGCCGAGGCTGCGCCGAACACCTCCGTGCGGTCACCGTCCGTCGCCGCAGCCGCGCGCGCGGGCTCCGCCGCACGCGGTTCGATGCGTTGAGGACGCGCGCGTCCCGACATCGAGTAGATGTCCCGCTTCGGCTTCGCGTCGGCGGCGGCCGGAGGTTCGGGAGTGTCGGACGACTCAGGAGACGCCGGCTCAGCGCCGTCGGCACTGCCTGCCCCCTCAGCCGAGGCGTCGGCGGAGGATGCCGGCTCAACTGGGTCGGCCGGTGCGACGGACTCGTCCTGTTCGACCCGACCGGCGGATCCGGTCGGCACCGACAAGGGACGTGTCGCCTCCGGGACGTCGATCCCGTCGACCTCGTCGATGGCGTCGAAGAGGTCGTCGTCGCTGTGGTCCACCCCGCCGGCGGAGACTGCCGGGTCCCCACCGCTCGGCGCGCCCGGCGTCCCCGTACTCTTCTCCGGTGACTTTTCCGTGTCCTTTCCCGGATTACGGTCAAACAATCCCATGGTCTCCCACCTTCTGCGCCGACGGCGTGGTGGCCTCTGGCGCCAGATCTCGTGCTGGTCTGTGTGCTCGTCTCCGCATGGATACGTGCGTCAAGCCTAGGCTAGAACCCGGGCGTGACACCGGAGGACGACACGGTATGTCGCGTCCACCGGACAGACGACAGCAGACAACTGAGCATCAGGAGGACATCATGGGCTACGTCGCCAACGGGGACGAAGGGTTCGACAGGGACATGAACTACATCGACGACCGCGTCGTCGCCGATCCGTCCAGTAGCGACCCCGACACGACAGTCCCCGGTCTCGGTCACGGGGAGACCTGGGCCGTGGAGGCCGGCCGCTACCGTCTCATCGCGGCCCGGGCGTGTCCCTGGGCTCACCGGGCGGTCATCGTCCGGCGGCTCCTCGGGCTCGACGGTGCCGACACCCCGGACGAGCCGGCTCCACTGACGCTGGGGCTGGCCGGCCCCACCCACGACTGGAAGTCATGGACCTTCGACCTCGACCCCGATTCCGTCGACCCGGTTCTCGGAGTGGGACGACTGCGGGACTGCTACCTGCACCGCTACCCTGACTATCCGAAGGGGATCACGGTGCCGGCGCTCGTGGACACCGGGTCGAAGGCGGTCGTCACCAACGACTTCCGTTCGATGGTGCAGGACTTCGTCACCGAATGGACTCCCCTGCACCGTGACGGCGCCCCCGACCTCTACCCCACCGATCTCCGGCCCGAGATCGACGAGATCTCCGACCGGGTCTTCCGTACCGTGAACAACGGCGTCTACAAGTGTGGTTTCGCCGGCACACAGTCCGCCTACGAGAAGGCGTTCACCGAACTGTTCGCCACGCTCGACATGCTGGAGGAGCGACTGGCCGACAGGCGTTACCTCGTGGGCGACCACATCACGCTCGCCGACATCTACCTCTACGTCACCCTGGTCCGCTTCGACATGGTCTACCACGGGCACTTCAAGTGCAACCGGTACACGGTCTCCAGCAGGCCGAACCTGTGGGGGTACCTCCGGGATCTCTTCCAGACACCCGGTTTCGGCGACACCACGAACTTCGGACAGATCAAGGACCACTACTACATCGTCCACACAGACGTGAACCCCACCGGGGTCGTGGCCGTGGGGCCGGACCCGGCGGGGTTCACCACCGAACACGGACGGGAGCAGCTCGGCGGCAGCCCGTTCGGTGCGGGTACCGGACCGTCGGCACCTCGCCCGGAGGACGTCCGGCCCGGCGACGGCGCGTGAGACGCCGCTGGCGGGTCAGAGCGAGGCGGTGATGGCTTCCACCGACTGCTTGGCGTCGCCGAGCAGCATGTCGGTGTTCTCGTTGAAGAACAGCGGGTTCTGCACACCGGCGTAGCCCGAACCCATGGAACGCTTGAACACGATGACCTTCTCGGCGTCCCACACCTTCAGCACCGGCATGCCGGCGATCGGGGATCCCGGCTCCTCGGCGATCGGGTTGACCGTGTCATTCGCGCCGATGACCAGTACGACGTCCACCTCACCGAAGTCGTCGTTGACCTCGTCGAGCTCCAGCACGATGTCGTAGGGCACCTTGGCCTCAGCCAACAGGACGTTCATGTGGCCGGGAAGACGGCCGGCGACCGGGTGGATGCCGAACGTGACGTCGACACCCTGCTCCCGCAGCTTGGCCACCAGGGAGGCCACCGGATACTGCGCCTGAGCCACGGCCATGCCGTAACCGGGGGTGATCATGACCGACTTCGCGCCCTTGAGCAGCTCGGCGGTCTCTTCGGCGGTGACCTCGGTGTGCTCGCCGTAGTCCCGGTCGTCACCGGCCGAGGACTCCGCACCGAATCCACCGAGGATCACGGAGATGAAGGACCGGTTCATCGCCTTGCACATGACGTACGACAGGTAGGCACCGGACGAACCGACCAGCGAACCGGTGATGATCAGCAGCGGGTTGGCCAGCATGAAGCCGGCCGCGGCGGCGGCCCAGCCCGAGTAGGAGTTCAGCATCGAGACGACCACCGGCATGTCTCCGCCGCCGATAGCGGCGACGAGGTGGATCCCCAGGGCCAGCGCCAGGACCAGCATCACGCCGAGAATCGTCCAGGACAGTGCCTGGTTGTCGGTGCCGGCGGCGATGAACACACCCATGCCGATCAGGGACACCACGATGACGAACACGTTGAGCAGGTTGCGCCCCGGCAGCATCAGCGGGGAACCGCTGATCTTCCCGGACAGCTTCAGGTAGGCGACGATCGAACCGGTCAGGGTGACCGCGCCGATGAAGATGCCGAGGTAGATCTCACCCAGGTTGAAGCCGGCGACGTCCTCGTCGGACCCGGCCTTCTGGATGAAGGAGTTGACACCGATGAGCACGGCAGCCAGGCCCACGAAGCTGTGCAGCATCGCGATGAGCTCAGGCATCCCGGTCATCTCGACCTTGCGGGCCCGGGGGATTCCGATGGCGGCACCGATGATCATCGCGACAGCGATGAGGAGCAGGGTGACGACCGGACTGTTGTAGTTGTCGGTGTCGTCGGCGGAGGCCACGACAGCCTTGACGATGGTGGCGATCAGGGCGATCGCCATACCGGTCATACCGAACCGGTTTCCGCGCGAGGCGGTCTGCTGCTTGGCCAGCCCGGCCAGTGCCAGGATGAACAGCAGGGCGGCGACGATGTAGGCCAGGTTGGTGACCTTGTCCGTCCATTCCAGGACAGACGCACTCGGACCGTTGGCGAGAATCAGCTGGTTGGTCACGTTCATCTCAGTTGCCTCCCTCGAACATGGTGAGCATTCGCCTGGTGACGAAGAAGCCACCGAAGATGTTGATCGAGGCCACGACGATGGCGATGAACGCCAGGACAGCCACGGCGATATTGGACGAGCCGACCTGGAGGATCGCTCCGACCAGGATGATGCCCGAGATCGCGTTGGTCTCGCTCATCAGCGGCGTGTGCAGTTTGTGCGTCACCGCGGTGATCACGTAAAACCCGACCACCACGGCGAGCATCAGCACCATGTACTCGTCGGCGACCGCCAAGGGGCTGGCCAGCACCAGGGCGATGCCCAGCACGCCCGCCAGCAGCTTCCACGGCAGGGTGGACTTCGCCGGCGCCTCCTCCTCGGGGGCGGTCGTTGCCGGCTCCGCCGGGGCCGGGGCTGGGGCGGCCGAGACCTTCACCGGGGGCGGTGGCCACAGGATGTCGGCGGAGGAACCGGGTCCGCCGTCGACGGCCTTGGTCACCGTGATGCCGCGCACGATCTCGTCCTCGAGATCCAGGACCGCCTGCCCGTCCTTACCGGGGGTGACGAGTTTGAACAGGTTCACGACGTTCTGGCCGTAGAGCTGCGAGGACTGTGCGGGCAGGCGTCCGGCGAGATCGGTGTAGCCGATGATCGACACACCGTTGTCGGTGGTGGTCACCTCACCGGCGACGGTCAGCTCGCAGTTGCCGCCGTTGGCGGCTGCCATGTCGACGATCACGGAACCGGGCTTCATCTTCGCCACGTCGGCGGCCGTCAGCAGGACGGGGGACGTCCGGCCCGGGATGTTCGCCGTGGTGATCACGATGTCGGCGGCCGCGGCCTGCTCGGCGTAGAGCTTCGCCGCCGCCGCGGCCTGGTCCTGCGTCATCTCCTTGGCGTAGCCGTCGTCGGACTTCTCCGAGGCGGTGGGGATCGCCACGAACTCGGCGCCCATGGACTCCACCTGCTCGGCGGTCTCCGGTCGCAGGTCGGTGGCCTTGACCACGGCACCCATCGAGTTGGCCGTACCGATCGCCGCCAGGCCTGCCACTCCGGTACCGATGACGTACACGGTGGCCGGCGGAACCTTGCCGGCGGCAGTGACCTGGCCGGTGAACAGCCGGCCGAAGGTGTTCGCGGCCTCGATGACCGCACGGTAGCCGGCGATGTTCGCCTGGGAACTGAGCACGTCCATCGACTGCGCACGGCTGATCCGGGGAACGGTGTCCATCGCGACCGCGGTGACGTTCTTCGCCGCCAGTTCGGCGACCAGGTCGTCGTTGCGGGCCGGTGCGAGCCGGGAGATCAGCATCGCACCGGACTTCAGGGCGGCACGCTGGTCGGCGGACGGGGTGTCGAGCGTGGTGACGATGTCGGAGGACCATACGTCCTCGCCGACGATCGTGGCGCCGGCAGCCTCGAACTGGCTGTCGGGGAAGTTCGCCTGGTCACCTGCGCCGGCCTGGACGGCTACGTCGTAGCCGAGCTTGATCAGCTTGCCGACGGTGTCAGGCGTGGCAGAGACCAAGGTTTGCGGTTCCCGGGGGATACCTATGAGCAACGGAGGGCTCCTCTGGTGCGTGGTCGACTACTCCGGGATCACGCAGACGCCTCCGGCATGGTGGCTGGGGCTGCGGGCGCGTCCGGACGTCGACCCAGTCATTGGGTTCACGTATGTTAACGTCCGGTTTATTATGCACAGGTAGCTGTCTCTCCAACAGATGTTCCGGAATATTGTCCGGATCTTCCCCGCGGAGGGGCTAAACCACCCCCGAATCGGCCCCCGCAGACCCCCCGTCGGCATTTTCGGACCCCGGTTTTCGGTTTCCCGCCCCAACGAAACATCACTCAGACTAACATCCCCGCCCCCTGCCCGGGCCCCCGACACCGCTCCCCGGTGCCGACCGGGAGACCCCGGCCGACGCCGACGGCGGTCAGCCGAGCTTCGCGGCGATGAGCTTGTTCACCTGTGCAGGGTCCGCCTTGCCGCGGGTGGCCTTCATGACCTCACCGACGATCGCGCCGGTGACCTTCTTGTTCCCGGCACGGTACTTCTCGACGATGTCGGGGTTCGCCGCCAGGGCGTCGTCGACCGCCTTCTCGATCGCGCCGTCGTCGCGCACGACCTCCAGTCCACGGGCCGCGACGACGTCGTCGACGTCGCCCTCCCCCGCCAGCACGCCGTCAACCGCCTTCCGGGCGAGCTTGTTCGTCAGTTTGCCGTCCTTCACGAGCGCGGCGACACGGGCGACCTGCTCCGGGGTGATCTGCAGGCCCTCGAGCTCGACACCGAGTTCCTTGGCCTTCTGCGACAGGTAGGCAACCCACCAGCTGCGGGCCTCGGCCGGCGTGGCGCCCGCCTCGACCGTGCCGATGATCAGGTCGAGGGCACCGGCGTTGACCAGGTCACGCATCTCCTCGTCCTTGAGGCCCCACTCCTGCTGGATACGGGCGCGGCGAATCCACGGCATCTCCGGCAGTGTCTCGCGGATCGACTCGACCCAGTCCTCCGGCGCGAGCACCGGAGGAAGGTCCGGGTCATTGAAGTACCGGTAGTCCGCCATCGTCTCCTTGACCCTGCCACGGGAGGTGGTGCCGTCCGCCTCCTGGTAGTGACGGGTCTCCTGGATGATCTCGACGTCATTGACGATGCAGGCCGCCTGGCGCTGCATCTCGAAGCACACAGCCTGTTCCACCGACTTCAGCGAGTTGATGTTCTTGGTCTCGGTGCGGGTGCCGTACTCCGTCGCCCCCACCGCCCGCAACGAGAGGTTCGAGTCCACCCGCATCGATCCCTGGTCCATCCGCGCGTCGGACACCTCGAGTGCCTTGACCAGGTCACGCAGAGCGGTGACATAGGACCGGGCGATCTCCGGCGCACGCTCCCCGGCACCCTCGATCGGCTTGGTGACGATCTCGATCAACGGGATACCCGCCCGGTTGCAGTCCACCAGGGACGCGGTCGCACCGTGGATGCGCCCGGTCGCGCCACCGAGGTGGGTGAGCTTGCCGGTGTCCTCCTCCATGTGTGCCCGCTCGATCTCGATACGCCACGGCGTGCCGTCGTCCAGGACGATGTCGAGGTAGCCGTCGTGGGCGATCGGCTCGTCGTACTGGGAGATCTGGTAGTTCTTCGGCTGGTCCGGGTAGAAGTAGTTCTTCCTGGCGAACCGGGAGTACGGCGCGATCTCGCAGTTCAGGGCGAGACCGATCTTGATCGCCCACTCGACGCCCTGCTTGTTGACGACCGGCAGCGCCCCGGGCAACCCCAGGCTGCAGGGGTCGACGTTGGTGTTCGGCGCATCGCCGAACTCCGCGGAGGACGCGGAGAACATCTTCGTCCGCGTCGCGAGTTCGACGTGGACCTCCATGCCCATCACCGGATCGAAGCGCTCGAGCACCTCGTCGTAGTCCATCACGTCATCGGAGTAATCGTTCACCACGGCAGTCATGGTGGATCAGTCTAGTGGATGAGGTCCGCACCGTCTCTGGGGCGGTGGCCACTTCGCGCCGCCCGGCCGTCAGCGGCCCGGCACAGGGCGGCGAAGACCGCGCCCGACAGGTTGTGCCACACCGAGAAGATCGCCCCGGGCAGGGCGGACATGGGTTCCATGTGCTGGGCGGCGAGGCCTGCGGCCAACCCCGAGTTCTGCATGCCGACCTCGATCGCCATGGTGCGACGGACCTTCACCGGCTGCCCGGTGACCTTCCCGGCACCGTAGCCCAGGGCGAGCCCGAGGGTGTTGTGCAGGACCACGGCCACCAGGACCAGCAGACCGGCCTCGAGCAGGTTGTCACGGTTCCCGGAGACGACGATCGCCACGACGGCGGCGATGGCGAAGACCGAGATCCACGGCAGCGCCGGCAGGATCCGGCCGATGACCGTGGGGAGGAGGAACCGGAACACCAGCCCCGCGACGACGGGGACGAGCACGACCTGGACGATCGACAGTGCCATGGACCCGCCGTCCAGGGGCATGTACTGCCCGGCGAGCCACAACGTGAGCAGGGGTGTCAGCAACGGTGCCAGCAGTGTCGACACCGACGTCATCGCGACCGACAGGGCGAGGTCGCCGCGTGCGAGGTACGAGACGACGTTGGACGCCGTCCCTCCCGGTGCACATCCGACAAGGACGACCCCGGCGGCGATGGCGGACGGTAGTCCGAGCACCCACACCACCAGGAGCGCGGCGAGGGGCATGATCACGAACTGGGCGGCGACGCCGATGAGCACCGGCAGGGGGCGTTTGACCACCAGCACGAAGTCACGGGGCTGCAGTGTCAGCCCCATGCCGAACATGATCAGCCCGAGGAGCCAGTTGGTCCATCCGGACGTTGCCGCGGACAGGTCGTCGCCACCGAGGAAGCCGAGGACACCGCCGAGGATCACCAGGACGGGAAACCCGAGGGAGGCGACATAGGCGCTGCGGTCCTGGGCCGAGGTGCCGCCGGCCTCCGACGCTGTGACGGATGACGGGGAGACGTCAGGAGACGTGGGTGATTCGGGGGATATGCGGGACACGGGTGGAATCTGGTCACTTTCAGATGTGGTGTGAAGGCACGTCGACTCCGGGAATCTGGGGTGACCGGTCGCGGAGGAGCGCAGGGTACCGGGTGCGGTGAGGGTCACCCTACAACTGTGCGCCCTCCGCGTCGTACGCGAGGTACCTGGTGTACATGGTTTACCCCGCGTCCCGCGGAACGTCAGCCGATCAGTGCGCCGACGGAGTCGATACGCTGCTGCGGCACCACCTTCAGATGCCCCACCGCCTCAGCAAAAGACACCAACTCAATACGCTCACCATGCAGCGCAACCACCTGACCGGTCTGCCCACGCAACGCCGCCTTCGTCGCATGCACCGCATAGCGGGTCGCCAACACCCGGTCGAACGCCGTGGGAGTACCACCACGCTGAATATGCCCCAGCACCGTGGAGCGCACATCAGTGTCCAACCGGTTCTCGATCTCATGGGCGATCTTCGCCCCGATGTCATCGAACTTCTGATGCCCGAACTGATCAATCGCCCGGTCCCCGATATCGAACGTGCCCTCCCGGGGCACCGCCCCCTCGGCCACCACGATGATGCCGTACTTCTCCCCCAGCTCAAACCGCCGCGACATCCGCCGACACACCTCGTCGATGTCGAACGGCACCTCCGGGATCAGAATGTCATGGGCACCCCCGGCCATACCCGCATGCAACGCGATCCACCCCACATGCCGCCCCATCACCTGCACGATCATCACCCGGTTGTGCGACTCCGCGGTGGTGTGCAACCGGTCGATGGCATCGGTGGCCACCGCCACCGCCGTGTCGAACCCGAAGGTGTAGTCGGTGGCGTTGACGTCATTGTCGATGGTCTTGGGCACCCCGATCACCGGCACACCGTTGTCATGCAACCACTGCGCACCCTTGAGCGTGCCCTCCCCACCGATGGCGATGAGCACGTCGATGCCGGCGTCGTCCAGGTTCTCTTTGATCCGGTCGAGGGACGCCTTGAACTCGGCGGTCTTGAGCCGCCCGGTGCCCAGGATCGTGCCGCCGCGGATGAGGATCCGGTCGATGTCCTCGTCGTCGTAGAGCTGGACCCGCCGGTCCTCCACCAGCCCCTGCCAACCGTCCTGGTAGCCGACGACGGTGGCCCCACGGCCTGCTGCCGTGCGGACGACACCCCGGATCACGGCATTGAGTCCGGGGCAGTCCCCTCCACTGGTCAAGGTTGCGATACGCATGGTCATGATCCTAGTCAGCTAGCTTCCCGGCTGCGACCGGTGCAGGTTGTTCCGCGACAACAGGGACGAGGCGACGCCCACGACCATCATCGCCGCCGGGAGCAGCACCGCCAGGCCGAAGGCCGTTCCCGGGTCATCGAGGGTGAGCCGCCACTGCATCACGGCACCCACCGCGGCCACTCCCAGCACCGAACCGAGCTGACGGGTCTGGTTGTAGACCCCCGATCCTGCCCCCATCTGGCGCATCTCCAGGTCCCGCATGGTCGACGCCGAGTTCGGTGCCCACACCAGTGAGTTGCCGATCCCCAGTCCGACGAGCGGGATGACCGTCCAGTAGTGGTGGACGCCGGACACCATCACCGCGGTCATTCCGACGATGGACACGGCCATCACGACGAAGCCGGAGGCCCCCAGTCCGCGGGAGCTGTACCGGTCGGTCAACCTTCCCACGACCGGTGACAGCACCAGTGACGTCACCGCCTGTGGAGCGAGCATGACACCGGCCTGCAGCGGGCTCAGACCGTGCACCTGCTGGTAGTAGAGCGTGAACGGCAGTGGCACGCTGGCCACGGTGAAACCCATGGCCACGATCCCGACGTTGCCGAGGGAGAAGTTGCGGACGCGGAACAGGCTCAGCGGCATCAGCGGGTCCCTGCCACGCTGTTCGGCGACCACCTGCTGACGGACGAACAGGGCCGCCAGAACCACGGACGCACCGATCATCACCCAGATCCACCAGGCCCAGTCCATGCTCTCGCCCTCCTGCAGGCCGAAGACCAGGAGGAACACCGCCACCACGGACAGGACGATCGACAGCGGGTCGATACGTCGCGCCGCCGGCGGGAACCGCGGGACCCACATCATCACGGCGGCTATGGACAGCACGCCGATGGGGACGTTGATGAAGAAGACCCACTCCCAGCCGACGGTGCTGGTGATCAGACCACCGAGCAACGGGCCGCACAAGGTCGACAGGCCGGCCGTGGCGCCCCACACCCCGAGTGCCGAACCCCGCTTGTCCCTCGGGAAGATCCGGTTGATCACCGCCATGGTCTGCGGGGTCAGCAGAGCCGCCCCCAGCCCCTGGACGGCACGGGCAGCGATCAGCTCCTCGACACTGCCGGCCAGCCCGCACCACAGCGACGACACCGTGAAGACCGCCATGCCGACCACGTAGACGTTGCGGGGCCCGAACCGGTCCCCGAGTCGTCCGGTCACCAGCAGCGGGACGGCGAAGGTGAGCAGGTACACGGAGGTGACCCAGATGACCTGGTTGTAGTCCGCGCCGAGCTGGCGCTGGAACTCCGGCGTCGCCACGGCCACGATGGTCTGGTCCAGCAGGATCATGAAGAAGCCGGTACACAGTGCGAACAGCGCCGGCCAGGCGTCCTTCGCCGGGAGCGGCATGGTGGGGTAGGCCGACGATGACGTCGGTTCCTTGGTTTCGGTCACGTCGGACCAGTCTGCCACGACGTCGGGCGGAATGTCAGTCCTGCACAGCTCCACCCATGCGTTCGCGGAGCACCGGCAGCGCCTCACGGAACGGCGGGATCAGAGGCAGCTCCGGCACCTCGTCCAGCGGGCACCACGCCAGATCCGCACTTTCTGCGGACGGGAACAGGTCCAGCGGTGCGTCGCAGGTGCCCAGCACGGTCGTGTAGGTCCATTCGCCGACGCTGTCGTCCGGGGTTTCCCAGCACAGCTGGCCTGTCATCGTGACGGTCAGCGGGTAGCCGGTCTCCGGGTGGGTGATGCGGTGTGAGCGCACCGCCTCCAGGGGTGTGGCCCCCTTCTCCACCGCCGCCGTCACCGGCGCGGCCAGCACCATGTCTTCCGGGGAGAGTGGGACCCGCACCAGCACGTGGGAGAGCTCGGCACGTGCCGTGACAAGGTGTTCGGCGACCCGGACGTCCTCCGGGTCGACACCGGTCTCCTCCAGGGTCTCCCGTAACGCCGCGTCCACGGCCGACTCCCCCGGTTCCACCGCTCCCCCGGGGATCCCCCAGGTTCCTCCGAAGTTGGTCCACGTCGCGCGGTGCTGAACCAGAAGGAGCGTCGTGTCGTTTTCCCGGGTGGTGAGAAAGAGGCCCGCCGCGCCGAGCGTGCCCCACCGGCGGGTGCCGTCGACGCCGACTGCCCACCCGTCACCGTGCAGTGCCTGTTGGGTCATGCCGACTAGAGTACGCCTTTTCTTCCTCCGCCCCCTTGCCCCGGGGTGCACCCGAGCTTATTGTAAAGACTATTCACTATTGTCCTAGGCATACCTATTATGAAGAATGACGGTGAACGATGTGTCCCCCGGATCAGCGCTGTTGACCACCGGGCGCCTGCTCTCCGTGGTCTCCGACGTCCGGCCCGGACACCTCATCCGCAGTGACCTGGTGGCCCGTCCGGCACAGGTCCCGCTGTACCCGCTGTTCAACCTGGTGATGCCGCGGGGCACGGGCGGGAAGACCGCGGAGAGGGACAGGAGACCCGGCGAGGTATCGGCCGCGGATGCTCGGGGGTCCGTCACAGGCATCACCGTGGTCAAGGCATTCGGTCAGGTCGGACGCGCCCACGGCCGCCACCGGGCCTCCGCCGAGGCCTTCTTCACGTCCTACTTCGAATGGTGCAAGCCACTGATCCGCAACGCGGCCCGGGGACAGGCCGCACTGCGACTGGTGACGCTCCTCGACACCCCGACGCTCCAGGTGGTGAACGGAGTCGGGTCGAGGCACAGGGGTGGCGGTTCACGAACTGACCGGCGCACTACGCTGGAGCCATGACCGGTACACCGAGGGCCCGACCGACCACCGGCTCCGTCGGCAAGAAGACGGGCCCGAAACCCTCGTTCACCAGAGAGGACGTGATTGAGGCCGTAATGGGGATCGGTATCGCCGACTTCACCTTGTCCGGGGTGGCACGCCGCCTGGGGGTGGTCACCCCGGCCCTGTACCGGGTGTTCCCGTCACGGGACGCGGTGTTGGACGCCTGCCTCGCCCGGGTCGCCGCGACGATTCAGGTTCCCGCACCCACGGTCGGCTGGCAGGAAGCGCTGAGGCTGTGGGCGTCAGAGTGCTGGCGCATGTGTGAGGAGGTCCCCGGGCTGGCCCGGACCCTGTACGCCTACCCGCCCTCCTTCAGCCACATCGAGGAACCGTTGCACGGGTACGTCGGTGCAATCGAGGGGCACGGGAAGACCCGCTCGCAGGCGGCGTTCGCCCTCGACTTCATCGGGGACACGGTGATGGCCTGCCGACTCGGGATCGAGAGCATGCGGGAGGTCGACCCCTCCGGCGAGTCCGGCCTGGAGAAGGTCCGGGGGCGGATCGGTGAGGCCCATCTGTTCCAGCCCGACGACACCTGGTCGGACCGCGGGTTCGTGGACGTGAAGGTGAACTTCATCATTGACGGGCTGGAACGCAACTGGCCGGAGGTCTGAGACCTCCGGCCAGTTCCTGCGGCTGTGCGACGCGTAGTTCTAGCTGCGTCCCGCCTCGTAGGCGGCACCGACGCGGTAGAGCCGGTCGTCGCCATGTGCCGGGCCCATGATCTGCAGACCGACCGGCAGGCCGGTGTCGGTCGACAGCGGACCGGGGACCGACATGCCGCACACACCGGCCAGGTTCAGCGGCAGCGTGCACAGGTCGAAGAGGTACATCGCCAGCGGGTCGTCCGCCTTCTCCCCCAGCTCGAAGGCCGTGGTCGGGGTGACCGGGGACACCAGGACGTCCACCTGCTCGTACGCCTTGGCGAAGTCGCCGGCGATGAGGTTGCGGACCCGCTGTGCCTGCAGGTAGTAGGCGTCGTAGTAGCCGACGGACAGGGCGTAGGTGCCCAGGATGATACGACGCTTGACCTCGGGGCCGAACCCGGCTGCACGGGTGGCGGACATGACCTGGTCAGCGGAGTGGTGTCCGTCGTCGAGCTGGCGCTGCCCGTAGCGCATGCCGTCGAAGCGTGCCAGGTTGGAGCTGACCTCACAGGGCAGGATGAGGTAGTAGGCGTTGAGGGCGTACTCGAAGCTGGGGCAGTCGACCTCGACGATCGTCGCGCCCTGCGCCGTGAGCTGCTCCAGGGAGGCCCGGTAGCTCTCCGCCACCCCGGCCTGCAGACCCTGGACACTCTCGAGCTGTTTGACCACACCGACCTTCACACCGGTCAGGTCGCCGTCGGCACCCCGGCGGGCGGCCTCCACGACCGGGGCGACAGGGCGCTCGGACGACGTGGAGTCCTGCGGGTCGTGCCCGGCGATGACCTCGTGCAGCAATGCGGTGTCCAGCACTGTGCGACCGGTGGGACCTCCCTGGTCGAGCGAGGACGCGCAGGCCACCAGGCCGTAACGGGAGACGGTGCCGTAGGTCGGCTTCACACCGACGGTGTTCGTCAGCGCGGCGGGCTGACGGATCGATCCGCCGGTGTCGGTGCCGATGGCGAGCGGAGCCATCCCTGCGGCCAGGGCCGCCGACGAGCCACCGCCGGACCCGCCGGCCGTGCGACTGAGGTCCCAGGGGTTGTGGGTGGGTCCGTAGGCGGAGTTCTCGGTGGAGGAACCCATCGCGAACTCGTCCATGTTCGTCTTGCCGAGGATGGGGATGCCGGCCTCACGGATGCGGCGGGTGACCGTCGCGTCGTAGGGGCTCATGTACCCCTCGAGCATCTTCGACGCACAGGTGGTCGGCGCGTCGGTGGTGACGAAGACGTCCTTCAGGGCCAGCGGCACGCCGGCGAGGGGGGACGCGACGGTGCCGGAGGCGATGTCCTTGTCCGCCTTCTCCGCGGCCGCCAGGGCCTCCTCCTCACCGACGTGGAGGAACGCGTGGACGTCGGTGTCCACGGAGGCGATCCGGTCGAGGTGGGCACGGGTGGCGTCGACGGAGCTGACCTCGCCCGCGTGGATCTTCTCCGCGAGGTCGGCGGCGGTCCAGGTCGTCAGATCGGAGTCGTTCCGGGTGCCGACGGTGTAGGTGGTGCTGTTCACTTCACTCATTTCGCTGTCGTCTCGCCTCTACTCGCCCAGGATCCGGGGAACCTGGAACCGCTGCTGCGCCTGCTTCGGGGCCTGGTCGAGCGCCTGTTCTGCGGTCAGGGACTCCTGGGGGACGTCCTCACGCATCACGGAGACCGCGCCGTCGACGTTCTGGGTGGGGTGGCTCAGCGGTTCGACACCGGCGGTGTCGACCTCGCGCACGGCGGCGACCGTCTCGACGATGCCGTCGATCTGGGCTGCGTAGTGGGTGAGCTCGTCCTCGGTCAGGTCGAGGCGGGAAAGCCTGGCGAGGTGCGCGACCTCGTCACGGGAGATCTCGGACACAGGTGGGTCCCCTTTTCATTGTTCAGGCATTGTTCACGCATTGTCGCGTTGTCGGGCGCAGGATGTACCCCGACTACTCTAGTAGGGTGTCGCGACCGAGCGGACGCCCACCCCGGTTCGCTACAATCGGGGCGTCATCCGTCCGAATCTACGCTATCTACGCTGAGGTACACCTTGTCCTATCTGATGCGCGTCCGTCTCCCCGACGTCCCCGGGACCCTCGGGCTCATCGCCGCGACGATGGGGACCATCGACGCCGACATCCGGAGTGTGGATGTCGTCGAACATGACGCGGACGGCACCGTCGTCGACGATATCGTCGTCGACCTCCCGAACGGTCGGCTGGCGGACGCGCTGATCAGCGCGGCACAGGAAGTCGACGGGGTGTACGTCGACTCGATCCGTCCGTTCTCCGGCACGGTCGACCGCAGGGAACAGATCAGCCTGCTCGCCGAGGTCGCCCGCCACCCCCGGCGTGCCCTGGACAGTGTCCAGAAGCTGATCGACGCGCTCCCGAAGTCGATGTCGGTGCAGTGGGCCGTGATCCTGGAATCCGGGGAGAAGACCCGTCGTGTCGCCGCGAGCACCTCGGCACCGGAGGACGACGGGCGGGTGCTGGCGGAAACCCCGGTCACCGAACCACGTGCGCTGACCGACCGTGACGCCTGGGTCCCGTCCAGCTGGACGGTGATGGACTCTGCGTTGGCGGCGACACCGTTGCGCGACACCGGGTACATCCTGATCCTGGGACGCCCCGGAGGCCCGGATTTCCTGCTCTCCGAGATCGAGCACCTCGGTGAGGTCGGCGAGATCCTCGGTGCCTTGCTGAGCTGAGTCAGGCGCGGGGCTTGAGGCTCACTCCCCTGGAGCGCGGTAATTCGTGACCTCCTCGTCGGGATGGAGCTGGTTCCAGACCTCCTTGATCCCCTGCTCGGTCAGGGTGACACCGTCAAGGACTGAAAGATGCCAGTCGTATGTCGTGGTCGACCAGGAGTAGCTGTTCGGCGCAACGGAGGGACTGTCACTCGTTCCCCGCAGCCTCCTACGCAGGCTGAATCCGTCACAGACGGCTGTGAATTCACCGGTGGTGTCGTCGTGATGTGGCACCGACGTAGGGGTCAGATCAATCGTCACCGCTAGCGGAGAGAAAGCATCGTCGGCCACAGAGTCAGGAATCACGTTGTCGAGCAACCACTCTCGGCTCCGCCGTCGCTTGTCCTCTCGTTTTCTTGACTGCGCCAGTCGTCTCCGTCGCTTGAGATCTGCGGCGGGGATGGTATCCCCGTCCCAGCTGAAAAGCTCTCGGTCGAGGTCTGCCCCTATGTCAGGAGCTGCGAAGTACTCCCGGTAACTGGAATCCACGTCACCGAGTGCAAGGAGGTGAGAAGTTTCGCGGTCGATCCACACCCGTACACCCTCAACGATGAGTTGCCAGGCGTCACGCCCCTCGATCTGGTCGTTGTAGACGTCGACCGGGTCCTCGTCGCTGCCGCCCCACCGTGCGATCTGCAGCGGCTGGATGAGCCACTGTGCCTCGCACGCATACCGCAGGTCTGCCGGAGTACCGAGGTGAGGCCGCGTGGGGTTGTCCCGAAAATCCCAGACTGATTCGCCGTCAGAGATGTACAGCGGGCGCTGGTTCTTCTCCACCCGCAGCATCTTGCCGTCCCGCCACACCTCGAGTTCAGCTGCATGCGATGTTCCGAGCGTGCAACTGATGACGTCGATGAAGCTCGGCCCTGGCCCCCAGGGATACCGCCCATTCATGTAGGTCCACCGGGATGTCCGTTGCCCGTCCCACCGGACCTGTGCATGCAATGTTGAGGGGGATCTGCTGACGAGATCGCGTCGGATCTCATCCCAGGTGGTTGTCATGATCCGTCTCCGAAACGTCTTCTGATTTCGTCCCGTACGGCATCGTCACAGATGAGATGGGGATTCTCGAACCTGAAAACCCAGTTGTAGTCTGCGGTCGACCACTGTACGACGGCCCCGTGACCACCGGCGTCACTCACGGCTTCCTCTCCTTCACGTCGGATCCTCGAGTAGTAGGCCCCTTCGCTCCGCGCAACGAAGCCAGCTCCGTCACGTCGCCCCAGGTCCTGCGGTGCGATGTCGACGACGGCAGATGCCGCCAGTCTGCCGGACATGACATTGTCGGCAAACCAGTCAACCCCGATCTTGCGCAGAACGTCGCGTTCTCCTGCCATCAGCTCCTGACGTTCGGAGCGTGTCAGGGACGGGCCCTCCCAGGTGAACAGGGAATCGTCGAGTGTGCTGCCGATCTCGGGGGACACGAGCCAGTGTCCGTAATCCCCCGCTTCCGGAGACTCATTCACCTCGCCGACAAGATATCCGGACTGTCGATCGACCCATATGCGCAGCGGACCGACTTTGTGCCGTGGCGCCTTCAGTGCCACTGTCCAGCAGTCCCGCCCCTGGAATCTTTCGACGGTGACAGGCCCCTCAGGGACAGTAAAGTCAGTTCCCTGCCAGTCTTCGGGTTCCCGAGGCACACAGACGGCCTGGGCGCGACCGTAGTAGCGCAACGTACCCACAGGGCCAGTGACGGGATACCTGTGCGTTACCGGCAGGTACTCGATGTCCAGGAACGACCAGATCGTCTCTCCGTCGCAGATGTAGTCGGGCACACCGTCTTTCTCTACCCGGAGTTTCCGGCCTTGCCGCCACACTTCGTATCGGGCGTCCGAGTCTCCGTCGCCACGCCACTCCAACGTCGCGTGCAGTGCGTCGGACGGAGTACCGAGCAGGATCGCGAGCAGCTCGTTCCATTCGATCGAGTCATCCTGCTGGCCCGCGACGTTCATCGACTACTCCCCGGCCGGGGCAAGGAACAGCTGGTAGGACGGGTTGTCGGTGACTTCGGTGAAGGGGTAGCCCAGCTCACTGAGGTGGGACTCGAAGTCCGTGGAGCGGGCGTCCTCGAAGGCGGCGAGGATGCGGCCGTAGTCCATGCCCTGGCTACGGTAGTGGAAGGCGGTGATGTTCCAGTTCGTGCCCAGCACATCGAGGAAGTGGACCAGTGCGCCGGGGTGTTCGGGGAACTCGAAGGAGAACATCCGCTCGTTGACGAACGCCGGCGGGACGCCACCGATCATGTAACGGATGTGTTCCTTTGCGACCTCGTCATCGGAGAGGTCCACCACGTCGTACCCGGCGGTGGCCAGCGCGTCGGCGATGGCCTCGCGCTCCATCGCACCCTCTTTGAGCTGCACACCGACGAAGATCCTCGCCCGGCGGTCGTCGTCTCGTTCACCGACACGGTAGTTGAACTCGGTGACCATCCGACCGTTGAGGACCTCGCAGAACTTAAGGAAGGCGCCCTGTTCCTCAGGGATGGTGACCGCGAAGATCGCCTCGCCGCCCTCACCGAGTTCGGCGCGCTCGGAGATGTACCGCAGGGTGTGGAAGTTCAGGTTGGCCCCGGAGAGGATGTTGACCAGCGTCTCGTCCTGGATGTCGTTGGCGGCGGCATACTTCTTCAACCCTGCCAGAGAGACCGCTCCGGCGGGTTCGGCGATGGCCCGCGTGTCGTCGAAGAGGTCCTTGATCGCGGCGCTGATCTCGTCGGAGCTCACGGTGACGACCTCGTCGAGGTACTCCTTGCAGAGCCGGAAAGTCTCGGCACCGATCTTGCGGACCGCCACGCCTTCGGCGAAGAGGCTGACGTGCTCGAGTTCCACCGGTTCCCCGGCCCACAGGGAGGCGGTGAGGCAGGCGGACTCCTCCGGTTCCACGCCGATCACCTGGATCTCTGGGTTGAGTTCCTTGAGCAGGACGGCAACGCCGGCGGCCAGGCCACCGCCGCCGACGGGGACGAAGACCCGGTCGACGGGGCTGGACTGGAAGATCTCCAGTCCGATGGTCCCCTGCCCCGCGATCACCGCCTCGTTGTCGAAGGGGGGAACGTAGACCAGGCCTTCGATCTCGGAGAGTTCCTTGGCCTTGCCCTGGGCGGCGTCGAAGTTCTCTCCGTGGAGCACGACCTCGCCGCCGAAGCCGCGGACGGCGTCGACCTTGATCGACGGGGTGGTCACCGGCATCACGATGACGGAGCGGATGCCCAGTTCGCGGCCGGACAACGCCACGCCCTGCGCGTGGTTTCCGGCGGAGGCGGTGATGACGCCGGCGCATCCGGTGAGCTGGGACATGCGGTTGAAGGCGCCGCGCAGCTTGAAGCTGTGGACGGGTTGCAGGTCCTCGCGTTTCACCAGGATACGGTTGCCGGTGCGTTCGGACAGACCGTGCATGGTCTCCAGGGGCGTGTGCTTGGCTGCGCGGTAGACCGGCGCGGCAACAATGTCGCGGAGGTACTCGGCCGAGGTCTTAGGTGCGGAGTTAGCCATGGTGGTCAATCGTACTGAATGCCTAGGTCTGCAAGGGCCAGGAGGTGTTCACGGTGGCGGCACGGTCCGCCTGCCCCTTGTCCTCGAAGTACTTCTTGAGACCCGACTGCCCCTCGTAGTGCCAGGTCGCCTGGTTGAGCATCAACTCGTCCGAGGTGACCTCCGTGAGTTCCGGGTAGGCGCGGGAGAGTTTCCATGCCACCCGGGCGGCGGCCAGGGCGTCAGCGGTGGCTTCGTGGGCGTTGTCCAGGGGCACACCGTAGTGCTCGCAGACCTGTTCCAGACGCCGGCCGCCCTTGCGGTAGCGGTCCTTGGCCTTGTCGATCACCAGGGGGTCGACGACGGGCCCGTCCACGGTGAACCCGGGGTCCAGGCTGCGCAGGACGGTGAGGTCGTAGCAGGCGTTGTAGACGATCAGCGTCGCCCCGTCCCGCCAACCCGTACGGATCCGCTCGATGGTCTCGGAGAGGACCTCGTCGTGCGGGCGCCCGTGCTCCTGTGCGTACTCGGTGGAGATGCCGTGGACCTTCGTGGCCTCCTCAGGGATCGGGACGCCGGGATCGGCGAGCAGCTCGAGGTCGTCACGTTCGCGCCCGTTGATGGTGATCAGCGCGCTGGTCACGATACGGGCGGTGTGGGGGTCGCGGCCGGTGGTCTCGAGATCGAAGCTGAGGAGGTGGGAGGGGTCGAAGTGTGCGGCTGTCGTCATGGGTGCCACTCTATAATGGACGACGGACAGGGAACCCCGGACCACGGTCGGAATCGACCGTCCGCACACGACGCCCGGCGTCACAACGTCCGTCCCCAGCCCGGACCGCACGCCCCTCGGGACGGGCTCGGGTATCGACTACCGGTCGAAACAGGCTTGTCCGGGTACACGACCGACCTGGTCGTGTACCCGGACAAGGGTCTCCCCCGCGGGGATCGGAGGGCGGGCCCTCACGGGAGCTACACGAGGAAGTCGTCGTGCTCCGGGGTGTCCACGGCGATGGCCTCGTCGTCGCCGAAGAGGAAGTAGTTGGCGTCGGCGGTCATGTTGTTGATCTCTTCGCGGCTGAGAAGATTGAACATTGTCGGGTCCTTCTTTTCTACGTGTCCGCAGCCAGGGGGTCTGCGCGGGTGTGCAGGTGTTCTGGGAACCAAGCTATGTTTCACCGTCGAACGGATCCACCCCCTTCCCGACCGGGTCACCCCTATACGATCATCACCTCCGTCGTATCCACCCTGGACACACCCGGATCGACCCCTGACGTACTTATATCCACCGCATCAAAAGGCACCCCCACCTGCAGTGATGCACTTCACAGAGGGAGGGTGCGGAGTGGTCGGGAACTCACCTGCAGGTAGAACAATCCCGCGTCGACACCCGGCGCTACACTGGCCCGTGTGACTGACACATCCGAGCACACGTCAGAGCAGACTCCTGCCCAGCGCTGGGCCGATCTGGCCGCCGACATCCGCCGGCACCGCGAGCTGTACTACTACGAAGCCCCGGAGATCTCCGACGCCGACTTCGACGCGATGATGCGCGAGCTCCAGGAGCTGGAGGCGACCCACCCTGAGGTTGTCCAGGGCACCAGCCCCACCCGGGAAGTCGCACCGTCCCCGGAGAATTCACCGTTCCGCAACGTGGACCACCGCGAGCCGATGCTCAGCCTCGACAACGTCTTCAGTCTCGACGAGATGCGGGAATGGCTGATCCGTACACCGGCACCGACCTATCTCACCGAGCTGAAGATCGACGGCGCCTCCATCGACCTGCTCTACGTCGACGGCCGTCTCGAGCTCGCGCTCACCCGTGGTGACGGGGTGACCGGGGAGGACGTCACGCACAACGCCCGCACCCTCGCCGACATTCCGGACCAGCTCACCGGCACCGACGAGTTCCCGGTGCCCGGTCTGGTGGAGATCCGCGGCGAGATCTTCATCACCGTCGACGACTTCGCGACGATGAACGCCGACCGCCAGGCAAAGGGCAAGAAGATGTTCGCCAACCCCCGGAACGCCGCTGCCGGCGCCATGCGACAGAAGAACCCCGACGAGACCGCCAAACGTCCTCTCCGCCTGATCTGCCACGGCATCGGCGCGCGCGCGGGGTTCGAGCCGGCCAGTCAGCACGACGGGTACCGCGCCATCGACGCGTGGGGCCTGCCCGTCAGCCCGTACACCCGCCAGGTGCACTCCGTCGACGAGGTGCTCGACGCCGTCACCTACTGGGGCGAGCACCGGCACGAGGCCGCCCACGAGATGGACGGGCTCGTCGTCAAGATCGACGACGTCGCCGAACAGCAGGACCTCGGCGCCACGAGTCGCGCCCCTCGCTGGGCGATCGCCTACAAGTACCCGCCCGAGGAAGCGGTGACCACCGTGGAGTCCATCCGTGTGGGCATCGGGCGCACCGGTCGGGCAACCCCCTACGCCGTGATGACCCCGACCTACGTGGCCGGCTCCACCGTCACCATGGCCACCCTCCACAATGCCACCGAGGCACACCGCAAGGGGGTCAGGCTCGGCGACCGTGCCATGATCCGGAAGGCCGGCGAAGTCATCCCCGAGGTCCTCGGCCCGGTGGAGACCGCGCGTACCGGCGAGGAACGGGAGTACGTCTACCCGTCGCTGTGCCCGGAATGCGGCACCCCGCTGTCCCCCACCAAGGACGGTGACGCGGACTGGCGCTGTCCCAACACCCGATACTGCCCCGGCCAGCTGCAGAACCGTCTGAACTATCTCGCCGGGCGGGGTGCATTCGACATCGATGCGCTCGGCGAGCGGGCCGCCCACGACCTGATCGCCTCCGGCGTACTGCCGGACGAGGGCCACCTGTTCTCGCTCACCGCCGACACCCTGGCGACGACCCGCGCCTACACCACCAAGGCCGGCACACTGAACAAACAGGGCGAGGTTCTGCTCGCCAACCTGGAGGAGGCCAAGACCGTCGACCTGTGGCGGGTCATCACCGCCCTGTCCATCCGGCATGTCGGGCCGACCGCGGCCAAGGCGCTCGCGGCGAAGCTCCAGTCCGTCCCGGTCATCGAGGACACCTCCGTAGAGGAGATGGCCGAGATCGACGGAGTCGGCAGCATCATCGCACAGTCGGTCGAGGACTGGTTCGCCGTCGACTGGCACCGGGAGATCGTGGACGCCTGGGCCGCCGCCGGGGTCCGTATGGAGCAGTTCGTGGAGGTTTCCGACCTGCCGGAGCAGACCCTCGACGGTCTGACGATCGTCGTCACCGGGTCCCTGGTGAACTTCGACCGCACGGAAGCCAAGGAGGCCGTGGAGTCCCGGGGCGGAAAGGCGTCCGGGTCAGTGTCGAAGAAGACCGACTTCGTCGTCGCCGGCGAGAAGGCCGGATCGAAGCTGAAGAAGGCGGAGGATCTCGGTGTACCGGTCCTCGACGAAGAGGCGTTCGGGACGCTCCTGGCGGAAGGCCCGGACGCGGTCCGGCGGTGACCACCGCGGACAAGCTCGTTGCGACGTCCCGGTAGGGTGACCTCCATGAACTCGTCCCTTCGCCGCGCCACCGTCCCCGACGACTACCCGCGTCTGGTGGAGGTCTGGCGCAGTGCGGTCGATGCGACCCATGATTTCCTCGCGTCCGCCGACCGCACGGCGATTGAGGCAGAGCTGATCCCCTCCTACTTCCCGAACGTCACGCTCCACGTGGTGGAGCAGAACGGCCGCATCGTCGGATTCTCCGGCGTCGCCGGGACCATGCTGGAGATGCTGTTCGTCGACGCAGGGGCCCGTGGCGCCGGCGTCGGGACAACGCTGCTCCACCATGCGGTCAGCCGGCTCGGAGTGACCCTGGTAGACGTCAACGAACAGAACGACCACGCTGTCGGCTTCTATCTGCACCAGGGTTTCTCAGTCACCGGACGTAGCGAGTTCGACGGAGACGGTCGACCCTACCCGCTCCTGCACCTGTCAACGGCCCCTTGACCGGTGCCCCGACACAGTCTAGCCTCAGCCGCATGATCATCTACGTCTCCCACCACACGCCACTGCCCGTGCGCTGACGTCGTAGAGCCCCGCCTCCACAGTCAGCGCGACCGCTGCCCCTGGGAGGCCACCGTGTCATCCACGACATCCACACCATCTACACAGAACTGTGTCGTCCTCGACGACCTCACCCTCACCTGGCCGGACGGCACCAGCGTCCTCGACCACCTCACCGGCGCATTCCCGGCGGGACGCACCGGCCTGACCGGTGCGAACGGCACCGGAAAGTCCACCCTGCTGCGTGTCATCACCGGCCAGCTCTCCCCCACCTCCGGGCACCTCTCCGCCCCGGGCACCGTGGGGTACCTGTCGCAACGCCTCACCCTCGACGTCGACGCCACGGTCGCCGACCTGCTCGGCGTTCGCAGCATAGTCGACGCCCTCACCGCGATCGAGCACGGCAGCACCGACCCGTCCGACTTCGACACGGTCGGTGAGGACTGGGACATCCGTGAGAGGTGTCTCGCAGACCTCGCCTCTGCAGGCGTTGAGGGCCTCGACGAGACCGACCTCACCCGACGCATCGGCACCCTGTCAGGTGGACAGACCGTGCTCACCGCCTTGTTCGGCCTGTGCCGGACCCGGCACGAGGTCGTCCTGCTCGACGAGCCGACGAACAACCTCGACCGTCGGGCCCGGGAGTATCTCCACGACGCCGTCACCGACCACATGTCATGGGCTCCGACCCTCATCGTCGCCAGCCACGACATGGAGTTGCTTGACCTCATGGACCACACCGCCGAGCTGCACCATGGGTCGCTGACCATGTTCGGCGGACCGTACTCGGCCTACCGTGAGCACCTGGCACGTCGGCAGGCCGCCGCCGAACAGGCGCTCAGCACCGCAGAGCAGGCGCTGAAGTCCGAGGAGCGCCAGCGCATCGAGGCGCAGACCACGCTGGCCCGTCGCCGGAGCTACGCGAGGAAGGACTTCGCGAACAAGCGGCGTCCCAAGGCGATCATGAACAACCGGAAGCAGGAGGCACAGGTCAGCGCGGGAAAACTCCGCACCGAACTGGACCAGAAGGTCAATGCGGCGCAGTCGCGGGTCGAGACGCGTGCCGCCGAGGTACGGCGGGACGACCACGTCCGCGTCAACCTCCCGGATCCGGACGTGCCCGCCGGACGCGTCATCGCCGAGATCCCGCTCGGTGGACGTGACCATGTGCTGCGCGGGCCGGAGCGTGTCGCGATCACCGGAGCCAACGGGTCCGGCAAGACCCGGCTGCTCGAGGACCTGCTCGCCGGCCGCCGCGGCGTCCTGCACACCGACCAGGTAGGCTACCTGCCGCAACGCAGTGACCACCTGGACGAGGACGACAGCATCATCGACGCCGTACGGACCGCCGCACCGGCCGCCGACCCACAACAGGTCCGGGCTGACCTCGCGCGGTTCCTGTTCACCGGGGACGCAGTACATCGACGTGTCGGCGACCTCTCCGGCGGTGAACGGTTCCGGGTGTCACTCGCCCGGTTGCTGCTGGCGACCCCGCCGAACCAGCTGCTCATCCTCGACGAGCCGACCAACGACCTGGACCTGGTGACGGTCGACACGTTGGTGGACGCCCTGGCGTCCTACCGGGGCGCGCTCATCGTGATAAGCCACGACGAGGTGCTGCTCGACCGGTTGGATACCCACCAGGCGTCCCTCCGCTAGCCGGCGGTAGGCTCGCGGACGATAGTCCCTTCATCCCCGTCAAAGGAGCCACTTTCCGTGTCTGTCGTGAAGATCAACGCCATCACCGTGCCCGAGGGGGCCGGGCCCGAGCTGGAGAAGCGTTTCGCCGCCCGCGCCCACACCGTGGACAACTCCCCCGGGTTCGAGGGCTTCCAGCTGCTGCGCCCCACCGCCGGCGAGGAGCGTTACTTCGTGGTCACCACCTGGGCCACCGAGGAGGACTTCAAGGCCTGGGCCGCGGGTCCGGCGAAGGCCGCCCACAGCGGTCCCCACGGTGGCGAGGGCAAGAAGCCCGTGGCCTCCGGCGCTACCCTGCTGGAGTTCGAGGTCGTAGACCTCGAGGCCCTCGCCGTAGGGCAGGACTCCGAGTAGACCACTCGTAGTAACCCCTCCCGGGACAAACACTCCTGGGTGGTCTGAGCGCGTGAAACCACCGAAAAGTGTTTGTCCCGGCGTCATGCCGTCAGCGGCGCATTCAGTTGCGGTGCAGCAGCGCCGCCGCACCCCGTACCGTGTGGGCCAGTTCCGCCGCCGAGCCGGGCGTCAGCACACCGTCTCCGACCGCGACCAAGTCGATCTGCGGTTCCGGCGTGGCCACGTCGAAAGTCCACTGCCGCCAGGTCCGGATCACCGAATGGGCGATGTCCTCACTGGACCGGGTGTCGTCCACCCGCCAGGCGATCGCGGAGCCACCGTCGATCAACCGGGCGACCTCGTCGGTCAGGGTATCCACGACCAGGGTGTCCGCACCGGTGTGCGGTAGCTCGGGCCACTGCAGCCCGCTGTCCAGGACCACGGCCCGGTCCGAACCTCCACGCACCTGGTCGATGAAACGCCTATCCACGTTCAGTGCGATCTCCCGGTCGACCTGCATTGTCTCGAACTCCGTGGCCCCCTCCAGCCGGGAGGTCACCTCCCCGAGCCGTCGCTCGTGCACGTGGACCACGGTGGCTCCTACCGCATCGCAGAACTCACGCACCCCCTCGCCCAGGGCCAGGGACACGTCCCGGAACGCCGGACGGTCGAAGCACAGCGGGTGCCCGCGGTACTCCGCCGACGCGCCGAACGTCCACGGCCCGGAGACGTGCACCATCAGCCGATCGGCACCCGGGATCACCTCGGCGACGATGTCGGTCAGCTCGTGCTGCCGTCCCAGGAACGCCCGGGCGTCCAGGGTCTTGCCCGGTGCGACCTCCCAGCCCCGCGCGTGGGAGCGAAGGTAGGGGCCGCCGACCAGCAGGCCCATCGCCGCCGTCGACGGCAGCAGGTCCCCGTGTGGCAGGCTCAGCGGTGGGACGACACCGACGTCCTCGTCGACGTCGCGGGTGCGTCGGGAGGCGGCGGCGAGTGCGGCACGCAGGTCGACATGGTCGGTCTGCACATCTTCCCACCAGGCGAAGCGGGTCACGCAGAGCGCTCCGCGGCAGAGAGTTCGTCCACCCAGGGCGCGGTGGCGCAGATCGTCCCCGAACCGATGAGGACGTCCCCCTCGTCGTCCGGCAGGTACACCACCGCTGCCTGACCCCGGGCCACGCCACGTAGGGGCTCATGGAGCTCGAGTTCCACGGCCTCCGCAGTCAGGGTGGCGGTCGCCGGAACCACTCCGCCGTGGGCACGGACCTGGACGTCGCACTCGAAGGTGCTGCCGTGCTTCGTCGGATCCAGGCGCTTGAGCCGGTCGGCCGTGATGTGGCCGACACGCAGATCCTCCCGTCCTCCGACGGTGACCGTTCCCGTGGCCGCGTCGATGTCGGTGACGTACCGAGGCTGCCCATCCGCGGCGGGACCCGCCACCCCGAGTCCCTTACGCTGGCCGATGGTGAAGCCGTAGACACCGTCGTGCTCGGCGAGCGTCTCTCCGTCGACGGACTTCACCATCCCGGGGCGCAGCCCGATCTGGCTGCCCAGGAACGCCTGGGTGTTGCCATCGGGGACGAAGCAGATGTCGTGGCTGTCCGGCTTGGAGGCCACGCCCATGCCCAGGTCCTTGGCCTCGGCGCGGATCTCCGGCTTGATGGTGTCGCCCACGGGGAAGATGCAGTGCGCCAACTGCTCGTCGTCGAGCACGCCGAGCACATAGGACTGGTCCTTGTTGTCGTCGATGCCGCGGCGCATGACCCCGTCGTGCAGCCGGGCGTAGTGCCCGGTGACCACGGCGTCGAAGCCCAGGGCGATGGAACGGTCCAGCAGCGCCTCGAACTTGATCTTCTCGTTGCAGCGCAGGCACGGGTTCGGGGTCTCGCCGATCTCGTAGGACTCCACGAAGTTGTCGATGACGTCGGCCTTGAAACGGTCCGAGAAGTCCCACACGTAGAACGGGATGCCCAGGGAGTCACAGACGCGGCGAGCGTCGGCGGAGTCCTCCAGTGAGCAGCATCCGCGCGAGCCCGCGCGCACCGCCTCCGGGGACTGGCTCAGCGCCAGGTGGACGCCGACGACCTCGTGGCCGGCCTCCAGCGCACGCGCCGCCGCCACCGAGGAATCGACGCCACCGCTCATCGCTGCGACTACCCGCATTCTTCCCGTCACCCTCCTGAAGTACCGCCTGCAGAACAGCCCTTCACCCTACACCGTGGGTGCGTCACCGGTCATCTCCGCTCAGTTGCCACGTCCCCGTCAAGTCCAAGCGCCTGCTGGCCGGCCGGAGGCAACCGGAATCGCAGGGGTTTTGCCGAGGTCTCCTCCACGAACTGCTGGTCCACCAGGACCTTGGTGTGTTTACGGACCGTCGCCTTCGACTTCTCCATCGACTGCGCCAGGGATTCCAGTGTGATGCATCCGTCAGGTTCGAACAACCGGACCTGGCCGAGGATGAACAGGAGCGCCGGCTGATCCTTCGACAGGTCCTCCATCGCCTGAACCCGGTGGAACAGCTCGCCGACCTGTTCCAACCTGTGGTCAAGGTCAGAGCACAGGCGGGACTGTGCCTCGACAAGGATCTCCAGCATCCGGGTGATGAACACAGTGGCGTCTCCCCGGTTCATCGGCTCCTCGGCATCCTGGAATGCCGTGTAATACCGCTCCCTGTTGTCCGCGATGGTCGTGGACATGGACAACCAGGCGATCGGTGACAGACTCCGACTCAGGTCCAGTGCCAGCAGATATCTGCCGGTCCGGCCGTTACCGTCATAGAAGGGGTGGACACTCTCGAAGATCAGGTGGGCGGCAACAGCGCGCACCAGGTGGGGCACTGAGTCGTCATTGTTCTGCCGGAGCATCTCAGCCAGCCCCGAATCGATGGAGTCCTCCCCCAACACTCCCCGATGCACAACCTTCTGACCGGAGACTATCTGGACGGGCCCTGCCCGGAACCGGCGCCGATCAGTCTCAGTGACTCCCTGCACCGCGTCCAGGACTTCGGCGATCTCCTACCGCGTGGAGTACACGGATTCAATGTCGTTGGTGGCGTGGATCTCCTCGATGATCATGGACCGGAGGTAAAGCCGCTGCACTCCCGTCGACATGCTCGACCAGGCGTTCCTGGCCCTGTTCTCCAGCTTGATGATCCTTTCGATACTCACCGTAATCTCCGGTGTCATCAGGCAGAACATGGTGCAGTCGCCCAGTCGGAAGTTCCAGTGCACCGCCGACGGCGAGGCGCGCCGCGCCTGTTCCTCCCGGTCCGCCACAGCCTGGTTCCTCTGATGGAAGATGGACGTGAGTGTCCGGTAGCTCATCGACCTATCTCCTCGTCACGTCAGTTGTCGACAGATAGACCGCCGGTTGACCGACGCTATCTGTCAATATCGGTCATTTTTATCACATAGCCGGGGAACTCTGCGCCGCTATGTGTCGATCCGTCCCCATGCGGCCACTTAACGCGTCCTCACGCCATCCCCGCGGCCCGCGCCTGATCGACGACGCCGGGCAGCAGGGCGCACAACCGATCGACGTCCCCGGCCGTGGTGCACGTGCCGAAGGTCAGCCGTAGCGCGCCGCGGGCGACGTCGGCCGGGACCCCCATCCCAGTGAGCACGTGGCTGGCCCGGTTCACCCCGGCCGAGCACGCCGACCCCGTCGACGCGTCGACCCCGGCGACGTCCAGCAGCATGATCAGGCTGTCTCCCTCGGCCCCGGGGAACGCCACGTGGACGTGTCCCGCCAGCGCCCCGCCGACCGGGTCGGTGTAGATCTGCGCCCCCGGGATCGACCGGACGACCGCGAACACCTTCTCCCTCAGAGCTGACAGCCGACGCTGCTCCTCCTCCATCTCCCCCACCGCAGCGGCCAGCGCGGCCGCGGTTCCGGCCGCCCCCTGCGGGTTGGCCGTCCCCGACCTGACTCCTCGCTCCTGGCCGCCACCCCGCAGCGGGCTGACCAGCGCGGCGTCCCGCCGAGCGAGCAGGATACCCATCGACTTCGGGCCACCGAACTTGTGCGCGCTCGCGGCGAGCGTGGCACTGCCGAGAGTGTGGAAGTCGACCGGCTGATGACCGACAGCCTGGACCGCGTCGACGTGCAACGGCACCCCGGCGGCAGCGGCACGCTCCGACAGCGTATGGACGGGCTGCAGGTTGCCGGTCTCGTTGTTGGCCCACATGCAGGTCACCAGCGCATCGGTGGAGGGGTCGAGCCCGGGCATCGCGTCCACCCGGACCCGTCCGGATCCGTCGACGACCAGGGCAACGTGGTCGAACAGGGTGCTCCCGCCACCGAGCAGGTCTCCGCACAACCAGTCCACGGTCTCGACGACGGCGGGATGCTCGGTCGCCGCCGAGAGAATCCGACGCGCCGCCGGCCCCCGGGTCTTCCTGGCACCGAACGCCAGCCCCTGAACAGCGAGATTGTCTGATTCAGTGCCCGAGGCGGTGAAGAGGACTTCCGCACGGTCCGCCCCCAGCAGCTCTGCGACGCGGTCCCGTGCGTCCTCCAGGACCCGTTGGGCATGACGTCCCGACGCATACTGCCCGGCGGGGTTCACCAGCGCCGCGGTCTGCGACACCGCGTCCACCGCCTCCGGACGCATGGGTGCGGTGGCGGCATGGTCCGCGAAGATTCTGTGTGTCACGGTCGTCACTTCTCCTCGGGGAAGGCCAGCAGACGCCGGTCGAGTTCCCGCATCTTCTCTCCGATCACTTCCGGGTCCACGCCCTTCCGGAACTTCGCGGCGGCCAGGCTTCGTTGTGCGGCGAACATGGCGTCACGCCTGACCTCCAGCGCCTTGCGTCCCAGCTCCCGGTTGCGGTCGCGTCGTCGCCTCAGTATCTCGGACTCGGTGCTCCCGGCGTCCTCGGCAGTGTCGTCGGCGCTGTCGTCGGAGCTGTCGTCCAACGTGGAGGACGACCGCACCAGAGCCAGCCGCTCCTCGATCCGCGCCGCCTGCTCCGGTGACAGCCCGTCGGCCATCTTCGTCCGGACCACGTCCAGGCCGGCCCGGTAGGCCTCGTCGAGCGCCTCCTCCGTCAGCTTGTCATCCAGGTCCTGGAGTCCGCGGTGTTCCCGGAGATAGGTCGTCAAGGCGGGCAGCGTGAGCCCCGGTATCACCATCGTGCACAGCAGCACCACGAAGGCGACGATCGTGAACTCGTCCCGCAGCGGGAAGTCGACCGGGTTGAGTGACAGCACCAGCGCAAACGTCACCAGCCCTCGCATGCCGGACCAACTGAGCAGGATGACGTCGGTGAACCGGATCGGCGCACGGTACCGCCCACGCTTGGTCCGGTTGACCCTCAGCAGCCACGACATCCACAGGAAACGGACGATGATCAGCACGGCCGAGATGACCAACCCCCACCAGACGGGGTTGAGGTGGTCGGTCTGGTCGTCGATGATCGCGTCGCGGACGTTCATCCCCATCAACCCGAAAGCCAGTCCGGTGACCAGCAGTTCAGTGACCTCCCAGAACGCTGAGCCGGTCAACCGTGAGTCGGCTGCCGTCGCATCCGTCCTCGACGTCAACTCCACGGCGGCGACGACGACGGCGATCACACCGGAGACCTGCAGTTCCTCGGCGACAAGGTAGACCATGAACGGCAGGACCCAGGTAAAGGCGTTGCCCGCGACCGGGGAGTCGAGCCACCCCAGTACAAGCGACGACCCCCGACCCACCAGCCACCCCAGGATCACCGCACCCACGGCGCTGTAGATGAACGCCCCACCGGCCTCGAACCAGTGGATGTCGTCGTGGAACTCGGCCGCCGTGATCGCCGCACTGAAGATGACCAGTGACGCCGCATCGTTGAACAGACCTTCGGACTGCAACGAGCCGATGATCCTGCGCGGGATCCCTGCCGGCTCCGCGACCGCCTCGACCGCCACCGGATCCGGCGGGGCCACGGCCGCGGCCAGGGCAAGCGCCGACACCAGTGCCACACCGGGGATGATCAGCATGGTGACGCCGGTGACCACTGCCACCGTGGTGAACACCAGCCCCACCGACAGGCTGAGGATGGTCCGCCACTGGTCACGGAACATCCCCCACGACGTCCGCCGGGCCAGTGCCCACAGCAACGGCGGGAGGAAGAGCGGGAGGATCAGTTCCGGTTCGATCCAGACTGTGGGAGTGCCCGGGATGAACATCACCGCGGTGGTGACCAGCAGGAGGAGCACAGGCCACGGAAGACCGATACGGTCCCCCACCCCCACCGTCAGCACGGTGGCAAGCATCAGGAACATGATCACGAAGAGGGTGGTCACGGCACGGTGTCCTTCTCAGTCGGCGTGGGCAGGGCTCGGGCGACGAACGGTGGCGGGCCCCTCCACACGACGAGGACCCGTACTCGATGAGTACGGGTCCTCGTCGTGCCGTGCACGGTGCACCTCACCGGTTCACCGCAGAGTCTACTCTCCGGTACCGGCGCAGATGCCCGGCGGCATCTGCGGCGACGTGTGGCTAACCGCGGGCCTTGAGCGCCTCGGTCGCCTGCGGCGCAACCTTGAACAGGTCGCCGACGACACCGAAGTCGGCGATCTCGAAGATGCCGGCCTCGTCGTCCTTGTTCACGGCGACGATGGTCTTGGACGTCTGCATACCGGCCTTGTGCTGGATGGCACCGGAGATGCCGAGGGCCAGGTACAGGTTCGGGGAGACGGTCTTACCGGTCTGCCCGACCTGGAACTTGCCCGGGTAGTAGTCGGCGTCGACAGCGGCGCGCGATGCACCGACTGCGGCACCGAGGACGTCTGCCAGGGGCTCGACGACGTCGCGGAAGCCCTCAGGGCCGGCGACACCACGGCCACCGGAGACGACGATCTTCGCTTCGGTGAGTTCCGGACGGTCGGCCTTCTCCGCAGGGGAGAAGGAGGTGACCGTCACTGCGGTCGGACCGGCGGCGGGGAGCTCGACGGGCTGCACGGTACCGGCGGCCTCCTGAGGCTCCGGGTCAACGGCACCGGCACGCAGGGTGTACACCGGGGATGCTCCTCCGGCGGTGGACTCCACGGTGAAGTCACCACCGAAGATCGATCCCGTGGCGGAACGGTCGGCGTGGATCTCGATCTGGTCGTACAGCACGCCGGAGGCGACACGGGCGCCGACGCGACCGGCGATCTCGTTGCCTGCGGCACCAGCGGCGATGACCACGGGAACCTGCAGCTGGGCGGCAAGACCGGAGACGGCGTCGACGGAGGGGGTGACGACGTACTTCTCGGCGTCGTCCGACTCAGCGGCGTAGATGGTCTCCGCGCCGCCGGCGGCGAGACCGGCCTGCAGCTTCTCGGCGGTGCCGGGGGCACCGACGACGATGGCGCCGACGGTGCCGAAGGCGCGGGCGGCGGTGATGAGCTCGAGGGTGGAGTTCTTCAGTTCACCCTGCGTGTGCTCGACAAGTACCAGGACGTTGGTCATGGTTGTGAATGTCCTTTCGACAGATTCGTTCTGGGGGAATCGGGGTGAACTAGACGAGCTTCTTCGACACGAGGTACTCGACGAGCTTGTTGCCGCCGTCTCCCTCGTCGGTGATGATCTCGCCGGCGGTCTTCTCCGGCTTCGGGGCCGCATTGGTCACCGAGGTCGATGCCGCTGCCAGGCCGACGTTCTCTGCCGCGACTCCGATGTCAGCGAGGCTGACTTCCTGAATCTTCTTCTTCTTCGCGGCCATGATGCCCTTGAAGACCGCGAAACGCGGGGTGTTCGCCTTCTCCGTGACCGAGACGATGGCCGGCTTCGGAGCTTCCACACTGTAGACGCCGTCCTCGGTGACACGCTCGCCGGAGACCTTGTCGCCGGTGACCTCGAGGGTGCGCAGATGGGTCAGCGCGGGGATCTGGCGGTACTCACTGAGCAGGCCGGGAACCGCGCCCGCGACACCGTCGGTGGAGGCGTTGCCGGCGATGATCAGCTCGATGTCGTCGACGAGGTTGAGTGCGTTGGACAGGGTCCAGGCGGTGCCGAGGGCGTCGGAACCGGCGAGGGCGTCGTCCGTGACGAGGATGGCTTCGTCCGCACCGAGTGACAGCGCCTTGCGCAGCGCGTCCTTGGCGCTGGCAGGGCCGACGGAAAGCACGACGACGTTGCGGTCGCCACCAGCTTCCTTGAGCTGGAGTGCAGCCTCCACGGCGTTCTCGTTGATCTCGTCGAGGACCGCGTCGGCGCTCTCACGATCGAGGGTGAAGTCGTCATCGGTCAGCTTGCGCTCGGAATAGGTGTCCGGCACCTGCTTGACCAGAACCACGATGTTCGACATTCATAGGCCTTCCTGCTTGGGGTGCTTTTCTTCGGTCCGAAGTCTACCTGCGAATCACCGTGATGTACCCCACATGGGGAGATTCTCCCCTGTTACGTCACCTACCCACACCTGTCACCTGCGAGAATACGAGGCCCGCGCCAGAAAACATTTTTTTATCACTACCCCCGCAGGTGTAGTTCCTCGGCGATCAGGGCTGTCGCGGTGTCGCCGATCCGGGTCACCACCACGGTCAGCGCCCGGCCACCGCCGGCACCACGGCCCCGCTTCAACTTCATCTTCCGGCGCAGATCGTCCGGGTCCACGTCAACCCCGCGCACCAGAATCTCCAGCCGACTGCACCCTGTTGCCGCCAGGGCGGCCTTCAGCCTCTTCAGGGGAGCCCGGTCGAGGACCTCGAAGACTCGCTGTCCGGGAAGAAAACCCGGGCCCTGCGGCACCTCCAGCGAGTCACCGGTGAGATAGGCGATGTGCGGATCCAGGCGCCGCCACCCCAACGCCGCGGCGTACTGGCGCACCAGCCCGGCGCGTACCACCGCACCGTCCGGGTCGAGGATGTACCGGCCGACGTCCCCGACCTCCTCTGACTCCGGGTCGTCGGTGGTCAGGACACGACGCTGTCCGGCGCGGAGTACCACGGCACGACGCCGGTGCGTCGCCAGTTCCGGGGTGTACAGGCACGCCTCCTTGACACCACCGTCGACGCTGACGACATCGACCTGCCCGTCCCAGTCGCCGTAGTCGATGCCGGGGGCACATTTCACCGCCATCGCCGATCCACGGTGTGCGGACAGCAGGTCAGGAAGCGGCGGAAGCAGGTCCTTCGGGTCGCGGATCCGGCCCCGTGCCGTCCGTCGTGCCGGGTCGGCGACGACGACGTCGACGGCCCCCGCGGCAAAAGCCGGGTGTACCGCGTCCGCACGGACGAGTCCCACAGTCCCCGCGAGGTCGGCCTGCGCCATGTTGTACCTGGCCATGGCCAACCTCGCGGGGTCGAGGTCACTGCCGACCACCGTCCCGAACCGGCCGGCGAGGTGCTGCAGTTCCGTGCCGACCGAGCAGGTCACGTCGGCAACCACGAGGCCGGCCCCGCTACCGTCTCCACCGCCGGCACCCAGCACGTCGGCGAGGTGGTCGGCGCGCTCGGCGGCCACGACGGCCGGGGTCGCCTGCTGCGCAGAATCACCGCACACCAGCCACCCGGCCGGGACCTTGCCGCCCTGCACCGCCGAGCGCCGTGCCGCGACAAGTTCGCCCAGGGCGCGCGCGTGGTCCCCGTGACGCTCCCGGAGGGCCGTGGTATCACGCACCCGACTCTGCGCCGACCACTCCAGCCCCTCCGCTTCCGCGACGGCGTCCGCATTCTCCGCGAGCCAGCGGACCTCTTCCACGCTGTACGTCACGCGAACGGGGAGGGAGGGAGATCCTCCGGGTCGACGGCGAACTTCATCCCGGGGGCGAACACCCGCTCAGGGTACCCGTACATGCGCGTCTCGAGCAGGTAGTACTCCGCCATGTAGGGTTCGTCGACGGGTTCGCTGCGCACCGGGTCGACCCGGAGTGTCTCGGCGAAGTCGAGGACCTCCCCGACACTGCGGAAGGTGTCGAGCATCTTGAGCTGCGCCCACGTCGGCGGCATCAGGTTGATCTTGCGGTTGCGCCAACCGTCGAGCAACGTCGCCGGCCGGAACCACCCCGTCGACGTCGCTTCGCGGGTGTCTCCGTAGGTCTCCTGGCCGTCCGGCATGGCGGCGACGAAGAACGCCGTGTCGTACCGGATCGGCTGCGATTCCGGGGTCACCCAGTTCGCCCAGGGGCGCAGCAGGTCTCCGCGCAGCACCAGGTCGTGCATGCTGAGGAAGTCCGAGAACGCCAGACGGTGGTGCTCCAACTCCTGCCGGAACGGCAGGTACGGGGTGGTGTCCCTGACCGGCCCGGACCCGTTGTCCGCCGCGTCGCCGGCGTAACCGGCCAACAGTGTTCCGGTCTCCTCGAACGTCTCACGGACCGCCGCGCACACGAGCGCCCGTGCCAGCGCCGGTGTGGTGCCCAGTCGCTCCGACCACCACTGCGTGGACGGCCCCTGCCAACCGATGTCCGGGGAGTCGTGGCCGTCCCCGTCAACGTCACCGGGCATGTCCCGGGCGTCCACCCCGCCACCGGGGAACACCGTCATCTCCGCGCAGAACCGCATGGTGCTGGCACGCTCCTGCACGTACACCTCCGGACCGCTGAGGGTGTCCCTCAACAGCATCAGCGTCGACGCATGACGCGCCGGGGCCGCCGACCCCGACGCAACGCCGCCGGTCGGAATGCCACCACCGTCCGCGCCTCTCCTGCTGTTCGGGCTGCCGTCCACCATGTCCTCCACCATAACCCTTCCCGACCCCTTCCCGTCCCCTTCCCGTCCCCGACGTCCGTCGACGAGTACGCCTGCTAGCGGGCGCGGTGGCTTCCGGCGTTCCTCGTCCGGCGCGCGAAGTACCGGCCGTCGTCCACCGTCAACGAGATCGGCTGATGGTAGGCACGGGTCAGGTTCTCCGAGGTCATCACGTCCTCCAGGAGCCCCTGCGCGACCACCCGGCCCTCATCGAGGATCATCCCGTGGGTGAAGCCCGGCGGAATCTCCTCGACATGGTGGGTGACCATCACCGTGGCCGGGGCGTCGGGATCAGCGGCCAACTCTCCGAGCATCACGACGAGATCCTCCCTGCCCCCCAGGTCAAGACCCGCGCCCGGCTCGTCCAGCAGCAGCAGCTCCGGGTCGGTCATCAACGCGCGTGCGATCAGGACCCGCTTACGCTCACCCTCGCTGAGGCTCTGCCAGGTCTGTTCACCGAGGTGTACCGCACCCATCTGTTCCAGGATCTCCAGGGCACGCAGTTCGTCACCCCGGTCGTAGCGTTCACGCCAACGACCCATCACGTCGTAGCCGGCGGAGATGACGAGGTCAATGACCTTCTCCTCGCCCGGAACCTGGTGCGCGACAGCCGCCGACGACATACCCACCGCAGTGCGCAGTTCCCGGACATCGGTTCTGCCCAGGGTCTCCCCCACGATTCTCGCCGTGCCGGACGACGGGTACTGCCGCGCACCGGCGATCGTCAGCAACGAGGTCTTGCCGGCCCCGTTCGGCCCGATGAGGATCCACCGCTCGTCAACCTCGACCTGCCAGGTCACCGGGTGCAGGACATGGCGCCCGTCACGGACCAGGGCGACGTCGCGGAGGTCCACGACGAGGTCCTCGTCCAACGCGTCGGCGGTGGCGGGAGCAGAGATGATGGTGTCATTCACGCCTCCCATCGTGCCCTATCTGCCGCCGCCGTGGCAGAGCAGGGGTCCCCACGACCCCGTCAGAACAGCGCGGAGGCCATGCGGGTCCGCGCCGCGATGACCTCAGGGTCAGCGGTGTCGTACATCGAGAAGATCTCCAGCAGCCTCGACCGCGCGGCATCCCGCTCCTCACCGGAGGTGACCCGGATGCGCTCGATGAGGGTGTCGAATGCATCGCCCCTGGCACCCGCCAGCAGCAGGTCGTCGATGTCGTCCGAGTCTCCGGACGCGGAACGGTGCAGCAGTACCGCCGTCACCCGCGCGGCCCGCGCCTCGGTCACCGTCTCCGGCTCGGCGGAACTGTCGGCGATGATCCGGTCGTACACTGCGACAGCACCGGTGAAGTCCTCCCGGTCCAGCAGCGTCGCAGCCTCGTCGAAGCGAGGGTCGCCCGGCTCGTCGGTCCCGTCTGCGCCGTCGGTGGCCTCTGCGCCGTCCACCGGCTGGCCCTCACCGTCCGCGGTCTCCGGCAGTCCCGGCAACCGTCCGTCGACGGCGCGGACCACGGCGGCGACGAACTGAGCGATCTGCTCCGGCGGCTGAACCCCTTCGAAGTTGGTCAGTGGCCGTCCGCCGGCCAGGGCGAGCACTGTCGGCACCGCCTGTACCTGCAACGCCTGGGCAATCTCCGGTGTCGCGTCGACGTCGACCTCGCGGAACACCCACTGCACCGGCTCTCCGGAGGTGTCCTGCGCCTCCGCGAGGCGGGTGAACTCCGCGGACATCTCCGCGCACCCCTCGGCACGTTGACTGCCGAGAAGCAGGATCACGGCGACCTGGGTGGACCGCACCACGAGATCCTGTTCGAAACTCTCCGGCGTGACCGATGCACTCCGGGCGATCCGGACGCCGCTCTCCGCCTCCTGCCGGGTCCGCTCAGCAGCACGCTGACGTTGGTCGGCAGCTTCCTTCACTGCGCCGAGGTCCACGGCTCCCGCCGCGAATCGGTTCGGCGCAGCGGGGCCGCCCTGCTGATGGTGTCCAGGATGATTCGGAGTCGTCATGGCGCACTATTCTAGCGCCGACCGGTGCGCCGCCGCTCCCAGCACCCGGTGTGCCAGTGCCGACGTTCGTCGCCACCGCGGTGCGAATCCGGCCAGGCGACGACATGGGCGACGCCGGGCGGGATGTTCTGGTTGCACCCCGGGCAGACGTAGTACTTGACCGCCGCCTGCGCGCCGATCCTGCGGACGAGGTACGACTCCGCCCATCCCGTGGTGCCCCCGGCCCAGGACGGCGCATCTTCCCGGCGGGTACCGAGGTAGGACGCCCCGTCACGACGCAACGCGCGGTCCTGAGAGCCCTTCGACCCTTGTCTCCTGTTCTTCCTCGGCATCGGCGGCGGCAGTCCCTCAGAACAGGCGGAGCTCGTCCGACTCCACCCCGCGCATGGCCTGGTAGTCGAGGGTCACGCAACGGAAACCGCGGTCCTCCGCCAGGGTCTTCGCCTGCGGTTTGATCTCCTGGGCCGCGAAGACCCCCTGCACGGGCGCGAGAAGTTCGTCCCGGTTCAAGAGGTCGACGTACCGGGAGAGTTGTTCGACACCGTCGATGCCCCCGCGCCGCTTGATCTCGACCGCCACCGTCTGCCCGTCGGCGTCACGGGACAGGATGTCGATGGGGCCGATGGCGGTGGGGTATTCCCTCCGCACCAGTGTGTACCCGTCCCCCAGGATGTCGATCTGCTCCGCCAACAGCTCCTGGAGATGCGACTCGACCCCGTCCTTCACCAGGCCCGGATCCTCACCGAGCTCGTGGGCGGTGTCGGAGTACACCGTCCAGACGCGGATGGTGAGCCGCTCCTTCTTGGGGTTCTCCACCGTCCAGACGGCCTGTACCCCCTGCGCCGCCATGTCCTCGGGGACATCGTCAGACTCCGCGACCGAGAGCGTGCAGGGCGGTGTCATCCAGTTGAGCGGCTTGTAGGCCCGGTCATCGGCGTGGATGCTCACGGAACCGTCCGCCTTGACCATGATCAGGCGGTCCGCCTCGGGAAGATGGGCCGCCAGACGGCCCTCGTAGTCGACGGAACAACGGCAAATGACCAAACGCATGGAGAACAGGCTACCCCATCGCCCGTGTCCCCCGGGCCTCTGTCCCCTCCGCTAGCGGATGCCGCGCTTGCGGGCGTCGCGCATGTCCGAGCGGATCATCCGCTCCGACGGTGCCGACTCCAACCAGGAGACCAGCGCGGTGTCCCCCGCGTCGTCGAGAGCCACCTCCCAGGTCTTCGTCCCGTCGAGCAGGGTCATCACATGAAGCTCCGCCTCGAGGAAGGAGGCCTCCCGTTTCGTGATGTCACGCCGGTCCGTGATCTCGGTGTGGTGCCGACTGAGTTGCAGATCCGACTCCGGCCGGACCGAACGGAGTTTGTACACCCTGGCCGTACTGCTCCCGTAGACAAGAACCCCGTGGCGCCAGTGTCTGCCGTCCGGATTCGGAAGGCTCCTGACCACCACGGGGATACCCCGACTGCGGAGAGTGAGGAATCGCGCTCCGGCGATGACACCCCCACAGGCGAACGCGATCACCACGACGGTGACCAGAATGTTCAACAGCACCAGGTACGCCCCTTCTCGGTCGTCATCCGCCGACGGTAGTCGTCCGCCGGGGATTTTGCGCCTCCGAACTTTTCGACGATGTTACCGCCGTCCGGGGGCAGCGCCAAAAGGGAACGACGCCTCGGCGGATGCCACCGACCGCCCTCCCCCGTGACGAACGCCGGGCCGCTCACCTCGTGATGAGGTGACCGGCCCGGCGGCAGGTGCAGCGGCTGTCAGCTCTCCTGCAGACGCTTCACGGCGCGAAGTTCGGACTGTGCCAACTCCCGCTCCTCCTCCGTCGAGGCGTCACGCGAGCGTGCCTCGGCGTCGGCGGTGTCGACCTCATGGGCCCACAGCGCGGAGTCGGCGAGAATGGTGATCTTCTCCGTCGCCACGGACAGGAAACCACCCTGTACCGCGGCGACGAGAGTCTCGCCTTCGGTGGTCCGGATGACCACGACGCCGTTCTCGACCAACTGGCCGAGGAGCGGCTCGTGGCCGGGCAGCACGCCGATCTCGCCCTCGGTGGTCTGTGCGGTGACGGAAGTGGCCGTACCCGACCACAGCTTCCGCTCCACGGCCACCAGTTCAGCGGCAATCTCAGCCATGTGCGTGACCCCTTACTTCTCGGTGAGCTTCTTGTAGGCGGCCTCGACGTCGTCGAGTCCACCCAGACCGTCGAAGCACTGCTCCGGGTAGGCGTCGAACTCGCCGTCGCAGATGCGCTCGAAGGCGTCGATCGTGTCCTCGAGGGGAACGAAGGAGCCGGGGATATCGGTGAACTTCTGGGCCACGAAGAAGTTCTGGCCCAGGAAGCGCTCGATACGACGGGCACGCTGGACGGTGATCTTGTCCTCTTCGGACAGCTCGTCCATACCCAGGATGGCGATGATGTCCTGCAGTTCCTTGTTCTTCTGCAGGATACCGATCACGCGCTGTGCGACAGCGTAGTGGCGGTCACCGACGATGCCGGGCTCCAGGATGCGCGAGGTCGAGGTCAGCGGGTCCACCGCAGGGTAGATACCCTTCGAGGCGATGGCGCGGTTGAGCTCGGTGGTCGCATCCAGGTGGGCGAAGGTCGTCGCCGGGGCCGGGTCGGTGTAGTCGTCGGCGGGCACGTAGACGGCCTGCAGAGACGTGATCGAACGACCCTTGGTCGACGTGATCCGCTCCTGGAGCACACCCATCTCGTCCGCCAGGGTCGGCTGGTAACCCACGGCGGAGGGCATACGGCCCAGCAGCGTGGAGACCTCGGAACCGGCCTGGGTGAAACGGAAGATGTTGTCGATGAACAGCAGCACGTCCTGGTTCTGCACATCGCGGAAGTACTCCGCCATGGTCAGGCCGGACAGCGCCACGCGCATACGGACTCCCGGGGGCTCGTCCATCTGGCCGAAGACGAGGGCGGTGTCCTGGAGCACACCCATCTCCTCCATCTCCAGGCGGAGGTCGGTGCCCTCACGGGTGCGCTCGCCGACGCCGGCGAACACGGAGGTACCGGAGAACTCGCGGGCGATACGGGTGATCATCTCCTGGATGAGCACGGTCTTGCCCACACCGGCGCCGCCGAAGAGGCCGATCTTGCCGCCCTTGACGTACGGGGTCAGCAGGTCGATGACCTTGATACCGGTCTCCATGAGCTCGGTACGGCCTTCGAGCTGGTCGAAGCTGGGAGCCTCGCGGTGGATGCCCCACTGCTCACCGTCACGGCCGAGACCCGGCTCGTCGAGGCAGTCACCGAGGGCATTGAACACGTGGCCCTTGACGACGTCACCGACGGGGACGGAGATCGGACGACCGGTGTCGGTGACCTCGGCCCCACGGACAAGTCCGTCGGTCGGGGCCATGGAGACGCCACGCACGATGTTGTCACCGAGGTGCTGGGCGACCTCCAGGACGATGGTCTTGGCCACCGATTCCAGAGTCACCTCCACCTCAAGTGCGTTGTACAGTGCCGGCAGCGCGCCACGCGGGAACTCCACGTCGACGACCGGTCCGATGACTCGGACCACGCGACCGGCAGCAGTCGATGCGGCGCTGTCGCGCTGCACCTCAGTAGCTGTAGTCATAGTTAATCACTTTCTCCGCTGTCGGCGAGCGCGTTGACGCCACCGACGATCTCTGAGATTTCCTGGGTGATCTTTGCCTGACGCAGCTGGTTGGCGACACGGGAAAGGTCGTTGACCAGTGCGGTGGCGTTGTCCGTCGCAGCGGACATTGCGGCACGGCGGGCAGCGGACTCACTTGCGGCGGCTTCCAGCATCAGAGCGAAGATGCTCCGGGAAACATACTGCGGCAGCAGCGCCTTCAGGAGCGAATCCGGATCCGGCTCGAAGTCGACCTCGGCGGACACGGGATCGCCGCTGTCCGACAACATGTCGTCCCCGATGTGGAGCGGTTCGTCGTCCACCTGGGTCGCGATCGGTAGCATGCGCACCGCCTGCGGCGTCTGCGTGAGCATTGACACGAACTTGTTGTACACCACATGCAGTTCGTCGAACCCGGGCAGCCCCTCGCCCTCGGGGCTCGAGAGGCCGTCACGAGGAGGAGTCACTCCCTCCGGTCCGACCGTGAAACCGTCGATGAGATGCCGGCGAAGGTCGTGGGTGAGGGCGTACTCCGGATCCTGGGAGAATCCGTTCCACGCGCCGGCCACGTCAACACCACGGAAGCTGTAGTAATCCAGCCCCTTGCGCCCCGCGACGTAGAGGACGATTTCCTTGCCCTCGTCTTCGAGCCGCTTACGCAGTTCCGCAGTCTTCTTGATGACGTTGGCATTGTAACCACCACACATACCACCGTCACTCGTGATGACGAGAATGGCTGCGCGCTCAGCGACCTTTTCCGTGTCGAGCATCGGGTGATCCAACGACGACGCGGATGCGAGTCGCTGAATGACCCGGGTGATCTCGTCTGCGTAGGGCTGCGACGCCTCAACGTTGGCACGGGCCTTGGAGATCTTCGAAGTGGCGATAAGCTCTCTGGCCTGGGTGATCTTCTTGGTCGAGTTCACGGACTTGATCCGGGATCTCAGTTCACGAAGTGTTGCCATTTGCTACCGCCTCCCTTCTCTGTTGTTGGTCTGAACAGTCATCATCCCGTTACCCGCGCCTACTTCTTGCGGGAGACGGTGATCTGGGACTGCTCGAGGTCCTCGTCGGCCAGTGCGTGTGCCTCAGGCTCGTTGATGACCGGGGTGCCGTCGGTGGACTGGAAGCTGCGCTTGAACTCGTTCGTCGCGGACACGAGAGTCTGCTTGGACTCGTCCGACAGCGGCTTGCCACCGTTGATCTGCTCGTAGACGTCGGCGTTGTTGGCATGCAGGTATTCCCACAGCTCGGACTCGAAGCGGCGGACGTCCTCCACGGCGACCGCGTCGAACTCACCCTCGCCGGCAAGGTAGATGGAGACCATCTGATCCTCGACAGCCTGCGGGTTCGTCTCCGTCTGCTTCAGAAGCTCGACGAGACGCTCGCCTCGGTCCAGCTGCGCCTTGGAGTACTCGTCCAGGTCGGACGCGAAGGCGGAGAAGGCCTCCAGGTCACGGTAGGCCGCCAGGTCCAGTCGCAGGTTACCGGCGACCTTCTTCATGCCCTTGGTCTGTGCGTCACCACCGACACGCGAGACCGAGACACCGACGTTGATGGCCGGACGGACGCCCTGGTTGAACAGGTCGGACTCCAGGAAGACCTGGCCGTCGGTGATCGAGATGACGTTGGTGGGGATGAACGCGCCCACGTCGTTGGCCTTGGTCTCGATGATCGGCAGTGCGGTCATCGAGCCGGCGCCCTCCTCGTCGGACAGCTTCGCCGCACGCTCCAGCAGACGGGAGTGCAGGTAGAAGACGTCACCCGGGTAGGCCTCGCGGCCCGGCGGACGGCGCAGCAGCAGGGAGATGGCGCGGTAGGCCTCGGCCTGCTTGGTGAGGTCGTCGAAGATGATGAGGACGTGCTTGCCCTCGTACATCCACTGCTGGCCCAGGGCTGCGCCGGCGAACGGTGCGAGCCACTTGAAGCCGGCGGAGTCGGAGGCCGGGGCTGCCACGATGGTCGTGTAGTCCAGGGCGCCCTGATCCTCCAGGGTCTGACGCAGCGAGGCGATGGTCGAGCCCTTCTGGCCGATCGCGACGTAGATGCAGCGCACCTGCTTCGTCGGATCCCCGGACTCCCAGTTCTCACGCTGGTTCAGGATGGTGTCGATGCAGACGGAGGTCTTGCCCGTCTTGCGGTCGCCGATGATCAGCTGACGCTGACCGCGGCCGATGGGGGTCATGGCGTCAATGGCCTTGATGCCGGTCTGCATCGGCTCGTGCACCGGCTGGCGCTGCAGCACCGACGGTGCCTGCAGCTCCAGGGCGCGGGTCTCGGTGGACTCGATGTCGCCGCGACCGTCGATGGGCTGACCCAGGGGGTTGATGACCCGGCCGAGGAAGTTCTCCCCCACCGGGACGGACAGGACATCGCCGGTCCGCTTGACTTCGTCGCCTTCCTTCAGCGACTCGTAGTTACCCAGCACCACGACGCCGATGGAATCGGTCTCGAGGTTCTGTGCGACTCCGATGATGCCGCCGGGGAACTCAAGCAGCTCGTTGGTCATCACGGAGGGCATACCCGAAACCTGGGCAATGCCGTCCGCTGCCATCGTAACCACGCCGACCTCCTCACGGGAGGCCTCCGCGGAAGTGCTTGAGGTGTAGTTCGCAATCGCGCTACGGATCTCATCGGAGGAGATCGTAAGCTCCGCCATGTTCTTCCTGCTCTCGGTATCGTCTTCCAGCATTACGTGAATTATCTTGTCGATCGAGGTTCTATCCGGGGGCTACGCGAGTGCCCGACGCATGCGCTCCAGCTTTCCAGCTGTGCTGCCGTCGATCACTTCGTCGCCGACCCGGATGACCGCTCCACCGAGGAGGCTGGTGTCAACCTCGGAATGGACGGACATCGCGGAACCGTAGATCTTCTCCAGCTTCTGGCCCAGTGCCTGCTCCTGTGCCCCCGACAGAGCTGCGGCGGAGCGGACACGGGCAACCCGACGTCCATCCAGACCAGCTGCGAAGTCACACAGTGCGTCAAGGTCCTCGACCGGACGCGCGACGGGACGTCCGACCACCTGAAGCGCGAGCGCCTCGGTGATCGCGCTGACGTGTCCGTAGAGGACCTTCGCCAGCAGCTCCCGACGCTTCTCAGCGGAGGCGAGACGGTCAGCCAGGAGCATCTCCAGCTCGGTCTCCCGCTCGAGGAGACGTGCGAGGTCGAAGAGCTCGGTGGCGACCTTCTCGCGCTGCCCCTGCTCATGGGCTGCACGCAGCAGGGCACGGCGGCCCAGCTCGACCAGCCCGTGGCGCAGGTCCCGGGTGTTGGACCAGGTGCCCTTGACGACCTGCGCGACGATGTCGCGTGTGGTGTCGGACACCTTGCCCGCCAGCAGCCCGTCGGCCAGTGCGGCGCGACGGTCGGCCGGAACAGTCTGGTCCACCAGCGCGGTACGCAGTGACCGGTCGCTGTCCAGGAGGTCGGCGACCTCGAACAGCTCGGAACCGGTGGCTGCGCCGGCGGCGGCGGTGTCGGTGGCACCGGACAGTGCACCGTCCAGCGACTCAGTCAGCTGGTCCAGGGTTGTTCTGCTCGCTGCGTGCACGGGCCTCACTTCCCCGATCCGACGCTGTCGAGATCAGCGAGGAAGGAGTCGATCGTACCGGAACGCTTGACGTCGTCCGACAGCTGGTCGCCCAGCAGTCGCTCGGCGAGGTTGATGGAGTTCTCCCCCATCTCCTTACGCAGATCGGAGACGACGGCCTCGCGCTGCGCGAGCAGCTGCTTGTTGCCGGACTCGATGATGCGGTTGGACTCGTCGGTCGCCTGGGTCTTCATGTCAGCGATGATCTTCTGACCCTGGGAGCGGGCGTCGTCGCGAATCTGGGAAGCTTCGGTGCGGGCCTCGGCCAGCTGCGCGTTGTACTTCTCCAGCGCGGCCTTGGCCTCGTCCTGTGCCTGCTCGGCACGTGCGATGCCACCCTCGATCTGGTCGGTGCGGTCAGCCATGACCTGCTTGACCTTGGGAAGAACGAACTTCCAGAAGATCACGAAGATGATGATGAAGCTGACGAGGGACCAGACGATGTCATACGACTTGGGGAGCAGCGGATTGATCTGCTCCTCCAGCGGCAGCTCATCGGCTGCCAGAATGAGGTAGTTCGTCATAGTCTCCAGCTTTCGCTCTTGAGTGTGAAGGTCTTGTCACAGTGCCCGTTGCCGGGCACCGCACACTAGAACAGGAAGCCGGCGACCAGGCCGATGAGGGCGAGGGCCTCGGTGAAGGCGATACCCAGGAACATGGTGGTGCGCAGCTGGCCGGCCATCTCGGGCTGGCGAGCCATGGCCTCTGCGGTCTTGCCGACCAGGATACCGATACCGACACCGGGGCCGATGGCGGCGAGGCCGTAGCCGATGGTGCCGAGACCCTCGAACTTGGTGGTGGTGTCCTGGGCGAGGAGCAGCAGGTCGTTCATTAGGATTCCATTCCCTTTCGTGGTGCCCCTTCCGGTGCCGTTGTCACGGTCCCGGGCGGCGGGGCGAGAATATTATGTGTGAATGTCGGGGGCGGTGCTCGTCAGTGCTCTTTAGTGCTCATCCGCGTGCAGCGACTGCTCGATGTAGACCGCCGTCAGCAGGCTGAAGATGTAGGCCTGCAGGAAGATGATCAGCATCTCGAACAGTGTGAAGGCAAGTGCGGCGACGAGCGTCCCTCCGGCCAACAGCGTCCAGCCGTTGAGCTGCCAGAAGAAGAAGTTCGTGGCGCCGAACAGCAGCACGAGAACAATGTGGCCGGCCAGCATGTTCGCCATGAGACGGATGGTCAGGGTGACCGGCCGCAGGACGAAGGTGGAGAAGAACTCGATCGGGACGACCAGCACGTGCAGTGCCGGCGGCAGGTTCGGGATGACCACGGAGGACTTCACGAACTTGCCGAAGCCGTAGCGCTTGGCACCTGCGTAGATCATGGCGATGTAGGCCACCGCCGCCAGGACGATCGGCATGCCGACCCTCGCGTTGGCGGAGATGTTCAGCGCCGGAATGACCGCCGGCAGGTTACCGATGAGGACCACGAAGAAGATGGTGGCGATGATCGGCAGGAACCGCCGTCCCTCCTTCTTCCCCAGGATCTCTTCGGCGATGTGCACGCGGACGAAGTCGACCGCGTACTCTGCAACGTTCTGTGCACCCCTCGGGATCAGCTTCGGCTTACGGAAGGCATACAGAAAAAAAGCCGCCAGGATGACGATCATCAGAAGGCGGATGATCATCAGGCGGTCTACTGCGAAGATGCCGTTCGCGAAATCACTGAACCAGAGCTGGCTGGGATCCACTTCCCCCGGGAAGAATTCATGCTCCATAGAAGGCGCGTGGAATTCGCCCTTCATGGCCAAGGTTGTAACGCTCAGCGTTCTCTCCCGTGGTTTGGGCCGCGTGATTGTGGTCAGGCGGTGCGATGGAGGATGTCAGGAGTTCCCGGAACCGTGGACTCCGTCGCACATCCGCACGGTACCGGGGGTGATATACCAGGCTTACTCACGGGCACGCGTATCTACACGGCGACCGCCTACCTGATTACCCGCAGGAGAGCATACCAGCCGTCCGCGCAGGTGCGCGAACCAACTCCCCCCGTCCCCCCGGAACAGACAGTGCCCCCGACGCCTGCCTGCACCTGCACCCCCGACTCAGACGTTCGTCACATTCGTCCGGATGATACCGATGGTCTCCGCCCCCAGCGCGACGACCAGTGCAGCGATGACGGTGACCCCCATCGCGGTGTGGTCGAAGAAGTCCATCTCGCGCAGGACGAGGAGAATACCGAGGACGACGACGATCTTGATCAGCCAGGAACCCAGCGTGACGATCATCGTGGTCTGCGGGGAGGTGTTCGAGGTCAGTAGGACCACCGCCACCGTCGCCAGGACGAAGCCACCTCCCACGGCCGCACCGATGAGGACCCCCCACAGCCCCTCCAGGCCACGGAAGTTCCCCCACAGCGCCAGGGAAATCACCGTGATCACCAGGAGACCGACCGCACCGGACCGGGCGGCGTTGAGCAACGGGCGACGGTGGTCTGCCATGTCCCCGTCGGACTCGTTGATGTCGGGGAGGTCGTTCTTCTGCTCGCTGTTCTGCTCAGTCACGGGCTACAGCCTAGCCGTCCGGCCCGGCAACATCCCACCCGACGTCCTGCCCGGACCGGCTTATGCGGTGGCGGACGCAGGACGGCCGCCCCCACGCTCCTTCCGCAGCGGCACCGCGGTGAAGGCCGTCGCCAGCAGTATCGCGACGCCGAAGACGATGGCGGCGATCGGCAGCGGCAGCACCGTGGAGCCGACGGCGCCGAGCGCGACGACCCCGACCCAGCTGTACAACACCAGGACAACCTGCTTCTGCGAGTGTCCGAGCCGCAGGAGACGGTGGTGCAGGTGCTGCTTGTCCGGGGCGAAGGGGCTCTTCCCCGCCCTCAACCGCCGCACGACGGCCATCAGCAGGTCGAGCATGGGAATGAACAGTGCCGCGACCACGACGAGTACCGGTGTCATCAACGCCAGGAAATCGGCGGGGCCGTAGAGCGCCATGTTGATCCGGCCGGACGCCGAGACACTGGCCGCGGCAAGCAGCAGGCCGATCAGCATCGACCCGGAGTCACCCATGAAGATCCGTGCCGGGGAGAAGTTGTGCGGAAGGAATCCCAGGCACACGCCCAGCAGGCCCGCCGAGATCATCGCCGGCGGATACGCACTGACCGTCCCACCCTGGTCGTGGAGGATCGTCAGCGAGTAGACCAGCAGTGTCGTCGCGGCGATCGCGCCCAGCCCGGCGGCGAGTCCGTCGAGTCCGTCGACGAAGTTCATCGCGTTGATGATGGCGACGGTCAGCAGCGCGGTCAAGAGCGTTGACTGGACCTGGTCGAGGATCAAGGTCGTCCCACTGCCGAACGGCGAGTAGATCAGGTACCAGGACAGGCCTGCCAGGCTCATGACCACGGATCCCGCGACCTGCCCGCCCAGCTTCAGCACCCAGGAGATGTCGAAGAGGTCGTCGACGACGCCCACGATCACGATGACGAACGCGGCGGCGACCACCGCGACCATGTCCGGGGTCACCGGTGGAAAGCCGCGGTTGAGTGCGGGAAGCTGGTTGGCGACGAGCACGGCCACGACGAATCCGGTGAACATCGCCACCCCGCCGAGCCGCGGCGTCGGGACTGTGTGCACGTCCCGGGAGCGTGGTGCGGCCAGCCGTCCGAACCGGAGCATCAGCATCCGGATGATCCCGGTGGTCAGGTACGTGGTGACCAGGCCGACGAGCAGGATCAGCGCCAGTTCCCGGAACGGCACACCCACCCCGGACCAGGACGCCGCGTACAGGTCCATTCGCCGCGCCCCTACGCTGCGCCGTCGTCGAGGAGAACGGCGGCGGAGATCCCGAGCACCTCACCCACACGGTCGGCGCTGATCGCACCGTCCCGCAGGATCCGGGGACGGTGCCCGGAGAGGTCGACGATCGTCGACGCCGTACCGATCGAGGCCTCGCCGGCGTCCAGGTACACCGACACGGAGTCACCGAGCTGCTCCCGGGCGGCTCCGGCGGTGAGCGCCGCCGGACTACCGGAGATGTTGGCGCTCGACACCGCCATCGGGCCGGTCTGCTGCAGCAGGTCGATGGCCAACGGGTGCAGTGGCATACGCAGGGCCACGGTCCCCCTGGTGTCACCGAGGTTCCAGGGGAGACTCGGTGCCTGGTGGGTGACGATGGTCAGTCCGCCGGGCCAGAAGGCTTCGGTGAGCAGTCGCAGCGGTTCCGTGTGGTCCCGGACGAGTCCTGCCACGGTGTCCCAGGAACCGATGAGAACCGGGACCGGCATGTCGGGGCCACGGTGTTTCGCGCGTAGCAGCGCTGCCACCGCGTCATTGTCGAATGCGTCGGCGCCGATGCCGTAGACGGTGTCGGTGGGGGTCACGACCAGCCGCCCCGCCTTCACCGCGCTCACCGCGGCTGCGAGGCCGCGTTCCCGGCCGTCGTCCTCAGAACAGTCGTAGGTCTGTGCCATCGTCTGCGTCATCCGTCCCTTCGTGTCGTCGTCTCGCCGCACTGTTTCGCTGTACTCTGACCCGTTCACTCTAGCCCCGTGCCGGGCGGTGGCCGGGATCCCGGTGCACCTGCCCGCTGACGAACCGGTCACGCGCCGAGAAATCACGGTGCTGCACCAGGTCGGTGACACCCACCTCGGCGAGGAGCCGTTGCACGTCCCGGCCCGTCGAGTCATCGTGTTCGACGACGACCCCGGCGCTGGGCGCGGCGACCAGGTCGATGACCCCGGCGAGTGGGCGCATGAGTGCCAGACCGTCGTCGCCCGAGAACACCGCGTCATGGGGGTCCCGGGCAACCTCCGGAGACACCTCGGTGTTCTCCGGGACGTACGGGGGGTTGGACGCCACGATGTCGGCGGAGTTCACCAGTCCGAGGGCGACGACGTCGGCCCGGGACGAGACGTCGGCCCGGTGGAACTCGACCTGCACCCGGGGATCGACATGGCCTTCGTCGACCCACGTCCTGGCGTTGTCACGTGCCAGGGCCACTCCGGTCCCGGTGATCTCCAGGCCACACACGCGCACGCTGACCTTGTCCGGGATCCCCCGGACGCTCAGCTCGTGGGCCACGCCCAGGGTGATGGTGCCGGGCCCGCTGCACAGGTCGACGATCGTGAGGGCGGGTTCCAGCAGGCGCGAGAACAGCCCGTCCTCGCGACGGGACATCCGGCGTTCGGCCTCCTCCGCCACCCACTCGATGAGCAGGTCGGTCTCGGGCCGGGGGATGAACACCCCGGGGCCGACCGCCAGGTCGATGCCCATCACGGAGCCGTGGCCGAGGATCCACTGCAGCGGCTCCCGGTCGATCCTCCGCTGCAGGAACCCCCCGAACGCCGCTGGCACGGGGTCTCCCCCCCGCATCACCAGGTCGAGGGGCGTGACCGTGGTTCCGGTCTCCCGCCCCAGAGCCTCGGCCATGAGTGCGCGGGCGTCATGCGCCGCCGACTCGACGCCAGCCTGCGCGAGCGCCGTCACAGCATCCCTGAGCACCGCTGACACGGTGGTCGCGCCCCCGAGTGTCACCGGTGGACCTACTCCCCTGCTTCCAGGCGGCTCTGCCGCTCGGCGTCGCTGAGCGCCCCGAAGAGCGCGTCCAGGTCACCGTCGAGCACGGCGTCAAGGTTGTTCGCCTTGTACCCGATGCGGTGGTCCGAGACCCGGGACTCCGGGAAGTTGTACGTCCGGATGCGCTCGGAGCGGTCCATCGTGCGGATCTGGGCGGCACGTCCCTCCGCTGCCGCGGCGTCAGCCTCCTCTTCCTTCATCTGCTGGAGGCGGGCGGCGAGCACCTGCATGGCGCGGGCCCGGTTCTGGATCTGCGAACGCTCCTTCTGGCAGGTCACCACGATACCGGTGGGCAGGTGGGTGATACGCACCGCCGAGTCGGTGGTGTTCACACCCTGACCACCCTTGCCCGAGGACCGGTAGACGTCGACGCGGATGTCCTTGTCGTCGATCTCGACGTCCTCGACTTCATCGGGTTCCGGGTAGACCAGGACGCCTGCGGCAGAGGTCTGGATGCGTCCCTGCGACTCGGTCACCGGGATGCGTTGGACACGGTGGACACCGCCCTCGTACTTGAAGACGCTCCATGCACCGTCGCGGCCGGGCTGCTTGGCCCGTACAGACATGGTCATGTCCTTGATGCCACCGAGGTCGGTCTCGTTGGCGTCGAGGATCTCGAAGGTGAAGCCGTGGCGTTCACCGTAGCGCTGGTACATGCGGGCGAGTTCGCCGGCAAACAGGGCCGCCTCCTCACCACCGGCGCCGGACTTGATCTCCATCACGACATCTTCACTGTCGTGGGGGTCCCGCGGCGCGAGCAGGTCGGTCAGCTTCTCCTCCAACGCGGGCAGCTCGGCGGCGAGACGGTCCGCCTCCTCGGCGAAGTCGGCGTCCTCCGCCGCCATCTCCTTGGCCGCCTCGTGGTCCTCGCGGGTCTCGACGAGCTTGTTGTAGGTCTGGATGACCGGCTGCAGTTCGCTGAACCGCTTGGCGACACGACGTGCCGCCGCGGCGTCATTGTGCAGGTCCGGGTCCGCCAGCTGCATCTCGAGCCCCTGGTACTCCGACAGGATGTCGTCGACCTTGGAGGGCGATCCGGCGAAGTCACTCATCGTCGTCGTCCCCCGCCAGCGGCGCCGAGGAGGCGATCTGCGCCATGAAGTCGCGGTTGGTCTTCGACTTACGCAGCTGCTTGATCAACAGGTCGATGGCCGCCTGCGGATCCAGGGCGGAGAGGATCCGGCGCAGCTTGTGCATCAGCCGGGCCTCGTCCGGGCCGAGCAGCAGGTCGTCCTTGCGGGTGCCCGACGGGTTGACGTCGACGGCGGGGAACATGCGACGCTCGGCGATCTTACGGTCCAGCTTGAGCTCGGCGTTGCCGGTGCCCTTGAACTCCTCGAAGATCACGGTGTCACCGGCGGAACCGGTCTCGACCATCGCTGTGGCGATGATCGTCAACGACCCGCCGTCCTCGATGTTGCGGGCCGCGCCGAGGAAACGCTTCGGCGGGTAGAGGGCGTTGGAGTCCACACCGCCGGAGAGGATACGTCCGGAGGCCGGGGAGGAGTTGTTGTAGGCCCGTCCCAGTCGCGTGATGGAGTCGAGGAGCACGACGACGTCCTTGCCCTGCTCGACCAGGCGCTTGGCCCGCTCGATGGCCAGTTCCGCCACGGCAGTGTGCTCGTTCGGCGGACGGTCGAACGTCGAGGCGATGACTTCGCCGCGCACCGAGCGCTGCATGTCGGTGACCTCTTCCGGTCGCTCATCGACGAGGACGACCATGAGGTAGCACTCCGGGTTGTTCACGGTGATCGCGTTGGCGATGTCCTGCAGGATCGTGGTCTTACCGGCCTTCGGCGGGGAGACGATCAGCGCACGCTGTCCCTTGCCGATCGGCATGATCAGGTCGATGACCCGGGTCGTCAGGATCTTCGGCTCGGTCTCGAGGCGGAGCCGCTGGTTCGGGTACAGCGGGGTGAGGTTGTTGAACTTCGGGCGCTGCGACGCCTGCTCCGGGGCCAGTCCGTTGACGGTGTCGACGGAGTTCAGCGGGGTGTACTTCTGACGGTTCCGGTTCCGTCCGCCGCCGCCGGCCTGCTGGGCTTTCGCACCGGGCCGGATCGTGCCGGTGACCGCGTCACCGTGGCGCATTCCGTACTTGCGGACCATCTGGATCGGGACGTACACGTCGGTGGAGCCGGCGTGGTAGCCGGTCGTCCGGATGAACGCGGTGTTGGCGTCGGCGAAGTCCAGGATGCCGGCGACGGGCGTCGGCGGCTCGTTGTTGCCTCCGCCGTTGTTCTGGTTCTGGTTGTTCTGGCCGCCCTGGTTGTTGCCCTGGTTGCCGTTGCGGTCCCCCCGGTCACCGCGGTTGTTCCTGTTGCCGCGGTCATTGCGGTTACGTCCGCCCCTGTCGTCGGAACTCTGCTGACCGCCACCCTGGTTGCCCTGGTTGCCGCTCTGCTCCCCCTTGCCGCGGTTGCGACGGTTCCGGCGGTTGCGTCGTCCCCGACGACCGCCCTCGTCCTCCCCCGACTCCCCGGTGCGGTCGCTGTGGTCATTCCGGTCACCCCGGCCATTCCGGTCACTGCCGCCCTGCGCCTGGCGCCGGTCCTGACGGTCATCCTTGGCCGGTCGTTCCTGCTCGGGTGTCTGCGCCTGCCGCGCGGTACCGGAGTCCCCCTCCGGCGACGCCGCGGGAGTGGTCTCCGGGGCAGGTTCCGCCGCCGACGGTGCTTCTTGCGCTGCGGCGGTCGACCGGGCGCCCGCGGGGCGCTGGCTGCCGATGCCTGCGGTCGCGATGGCGGAGACGAGCTCCCCCTTGCGCATTCCGGAGATGCCACGCAGTCCCTGCGATGTCGCGATCTGCTTGAGTTCCGCCAGTTTCAGGGAGGCAAGTCCGTCGTTCTGTGCGCGGGAGACGATGTCCGGCAAAGTCACAGGTGTCCTTTCGGTTCACCTCCCCCTGGCGCCCGTCCGACGGTACTGACCGACGGCCGGTCCCCTGCTTGTCTCCGGGGGACGGACGCCCGACAGGCGTCCATGGTCCCTGGTGGAGGCAGGACAACGGAAGGTGACGTGCTCTCGTGAGTCGTCGATATGTGGAACGGATGTCACGGTGCGCGCGGGCAACGGGGGTCGGTCACTGGTGCGCCGACGACAGTCGTGGAACCCCGGTACCGGGACAAACGGTGCTGCCCGGTGGATGATGCTGTCGGAGTGATACTCCCGCGTGAGTTACCCGTGAATCCGGATGACCGCCCACCGTCTCGGACCGGTTCGGTGACCCTGACGGTTCACGGTCGACGGGATGGCGGTGGTCGGTTCTCGGTGACGATGCTACCACCCCGCGGCCCGCACACCACTAATCTCTCCCGGGACAACCTGCTCGCGGTGGTTGCCTGACGGCTTCGACGTCCCGTCGCTTATCCTGGGTGGCATGGACGCCACCCACCGCACCGGGCCCAGTACCGCTCCCAACGCCGCCCCCCTGACGGCGTCCACGATGCGCGAGTATCCCCTGACCATGGCCTCGATCCTGGAGTACGGCCGCGTCGTCCACGGCACGACCAGGGTGCGCACGTACTACGGCAGTTCTCCGGAGGACACCACCTTCAGCGAGATCGGGGGCCGCAGCGCCGCCCTGGCTCACGCACTCGCCGAGCTCGCCGGTGTCTCCGTCGGAGACCGTGTTGCCACCTTCATGCCGAACATCACCGAGCACATGGAGGCGTTCTTCGCCGCGACCTCCATGGGCGCGGTGGTCCAGCCGTTGAACTCCAATCTCGTCGTGGACCAGCTGGTGCACATCATCAACCACGCCGGCGACCGCGTGATCATCGGGTCACCCCGCCTCTCACGGCGTCTGGCGCCGGTGATGCCCGACTGTCCCGAGGTCCACACCGTCATCGTCACCGGGACCGGTGGTGCCGAGGCCCGTGACGACCTGCACGCCCTGCTCACCGACGCCGGACGCGGCGACATCACCGTGCTCAGCTACGAGGAGATCCTCGACGGCCGCCCCACGACCTACCCCTGGCCGGAGATCGAGGAGACCGCACCGGCGGCCCTGCTGTACTCCACGGGCACCATGGGGGCGCCGAAAGGGGTGATCTACTCCCACCGCGCCCTGTGGCTGCACGCGACGAACCTGCGGACCCCCGACTCCTTCGGCATCCGCAACGGACACAGTTTCCTGTGCGCGGTGCCGATCTTCCACGTCCTGAGCTGGGGCGTTCCTGTCGCCGCGTTCATGGCAGGCACACCTCTGGTGTTCCCCGGGGGCGTCGCCGGTCCGAGCCATCTGGCACACGTCATCGCAGACTCCATGCCCCGGATGGCCCACGGGGCCCCCAGCATCTGGATGCAGCTGGTGGTGCACTACCAGCACACGCCACCGGAGAAGATGAGTCTGCAGGAGATCATCTCCGGGGGTGCGCCGGTACCGCCCGCCCTGATCGACGCCTGGGAGGAGCGCTACGGCGTGGACATGGTCCATGCCTGGGGTATGACCGAGACCGGTCCGGTCGGCACGGTCGCCCGGACCCCGGTGGGTGTCGGCGGTGCCGCACGTCGCCGGTACCGCGACAGCCAGGGGCGCTTCCCCGTCGGCATGGAGTTCCGCGTCGTCGCCGACGACGGCACGACGCTGCCCGCCAACGACCGCTCCAGCGGCGAGATCCAGGTCCGCGGCAACTGGGTGACCACCGACTACCACCACTCCCCCGCCTCCGTGGCCGGCGGGTCGGCGCACGTGTTCCGTGGCTCGGACGTCGACGACTCCGACGACGCGGCCGAACGGTTCACCGCGGACGGCTGGTTGCGGACCGGGGACATCGGCACCATCACCCGCGACGGCTACCTCACCGTGCACGACCGTCAGACCGACACGATCCGGTCCGGTGGCGAATGGATCTACTCGGCGATCCTGGAGAACATCGTCATGGAGTCCGACGTGGTCGCTGAAGCCGCGGTCATCGGTGTCCCCGACGAGCGCTGGGGGCAGCGTCCGCTCGCCGTGGTGGTCACGACCGCCGGTGTCGACGGCAACCGCGAGACGGCGGAACGGCTCTCCGCCGCCGTCGCCTCCAAGGTCCCCCGGTGGATGGCACCGGAGTACTGGACGTTCGTCGACCGGATCGACAAGACCTCGGTCGGCAAGTTCGACAAGAAGGACCTCCGGGCGCACCTGGCGGCCGGTGAATTCGACGTGATCAAGCTGCGTAGCCCCGGCGAGCCGAGGTAGACCACAGGGAGACCCCCGCCGACCTGCCCCTGGAGGCGTCGACGGGGGGTGGTGGAGCCCGGAGGTGGCCCGGCCCGGAGGGGTCAGCCGACCTCGACGGATGCCCGGCGTCCCACACCGGTCTCCAGCACCGCGATGCCCCTGCCCCTCGCCTCGTCCAGCAGAGCCGTGTCCACCGGCGACGTCGAAAGCACCATCACCGTCGGACCGGCGCCGGAGAGGAACGCCGGGAAGCCGAGGTTCCGGAGGCGGTTGACCCACTCGGTGGTGATCGGCAGCACCTCCGCGCGGTAGGGCTGGTGCAACCGGTCCCGTGTCGCCTCCCACAGCAGCTCGGGGTACGAGCTCAGCGCCAGGGGAAGCAGCGCGGCACGTGACACGTTGAACCGGGCGTCCAGGTGGGAGACGTCACTGGGCAGCACCCTGCGCACCGCCTCTGTCGAGGCGTGGAAATCGGGGATCAGGGCGGTCGCCGAGACGTCCGGGTGCACCGGCACGGCGACCGCGTGGTACTCCGGCGCGCTGCGGCCGTCGACCGGGATGTTCGTCCAGGACACCACACCCCCGCCCAGCACGCACGCCGCGGCGTTGTCCGGGTGGCCCTCGAACGCCGAGGACAACTGGATCAGGGTGTCGTCGTCCAGCGCCCCGGTCGGATGGTCGCCTCCGGCCAACGCGCTGGCTGCGGCGACCCCGGCCACGGCGGCCGCAGCCGAGGAACCGAGTCCACGGGAGTGCGGGATGCGGTTGTGGCACACGACCCGCAGGCCGCCGACGCTGACGCCAGCCTCGTGCAGCCCCGCACGCAGCGCCCGGACCACGAGATGTCGCTCGTCGAGGGGGACCTCGCCCTCGCCTTCGCCGTGCACGGTGATGTCCAGGCCGGCGTCCGTGGACTCCACCTCGACCGTGTCATACAGTCCGACAGCCAACCCGAGGGTGTCGAAACCGGGGCCGAGGTTCGCCGTGGACGCCGGGACGGTGACGGTCACCCGGCGTCCGGCGTCCACCGTCCGGTGCACCGCGTCCGTCGGTCCCGGCGTCATGCGAGGTCCAGAGCCTCGGCGACCGCGTTGGTGTCCACGTCGATCGGCGTCGGCTCGGGCATCTCGCTGAGTGCGGTGGTCGGGTCCTTCAGGCCGTGACCAGTCACCGTGCAGACGATGCGCTGGCCCTTCGCGACGGACCCCTCGGCGTGTGCCGCGAGCAGCCCGGCCACCGACGATGCCGATGCCGGTTCGACGAAGACACCCTCGCGGGCCGCGATGAGGCGGTAGGCCTCGAGGATCTTCTCGTCGGTGGCGGCGCGGAAGGATCCGCCGGACTCCTCCTTGGCCGCGACAGCCTGGTGCCAGGATGCGGGGTTGCCGATCCGGATGGCCGTGGCCACGGTCTCGGGCTCGAGTACCGGCTCACCGCTGACCAGCGGCGCGGCACCGGCTGCCTGGACGCCCAGCATCACCGGACGCTTCGTGGAGATGCCTGCCTCGGCGTACTCCGAGTAACCCTTCCAGTAGGCCGTGATGTTGCCGGCGTTTCCGACCGGGAGGGCGTGGATGTCGGGGGCGTCGCCGAGGGCGTCGACGATCTCGAAGGCGGCGGTCTTCTGCCCTTCGATGCGCATCGGGTTGACCGAGTTGACCAACGCGATCTCCGGGAAGTCGGTGGTGGTCTTGCGCACGAGCTCGAGGCAGTCGTCGAAGTTGCCGCGCACCTGGATGATCCGCGCGCCGTGCATCACGGCCTGGGAGAGCTTGCCCTGGGCGATCTTGCCCTCGGGGATCAGCACGGCGGAGGCGATACCCGCACGGGCGGCGTAGGCGGCGGCCGAGGCGGAGGTGTTGCCGGTGGAGGCGCACATCAGCACCTTCTTGCCTGAGTGGACGGCGTCGGTGACGGCCACGGTCATACCGCGGTCCTTGAACGAACCGGTGGGGTTGGCACCCTCGACCTTCAGCCAGACGTCACAGCCGGTGAGCTCCGAGATGTAGTTCGCCCTGATCAGCGGGGTCCCACCCTCGTTGAGGGTGACCGGCTCCCAGTCCGCGGCGAAGGGCATCCAGTCGCGGTACTCGTTGATCAGGCCGGTCCAGTGGTGGAGCACCGGGGTGCGCTTGTCGGTCATCAGTTGCCTTCCATTCGGATCACGCTGTTGACGGCCTTCACGGCGTCAAGGTTCTTGAGGTTGTCCACGGTCAACTCGAGATCACTCTCGGCGGCGTGGTGGGTGATGACGACCAGTCGCGCGCCGGCGTCGCCCGCGTCCTCCTGACGGACCGTCTTGAGCGACACACCCTGCACGGAGAACGTGGAGGCGACTTCCGCGAGCACGCCCGGGCGGTCGTCGACGACCATGTCGACGTGGTACCGGGTGCGCACGGACCCGAAGTCGCCGACCGGCAGGTTGGCGTAGGTCGACATGCCCGGTGCACGGCCCCCGTGCACGATGTTGCGGGCCGCGGCGACGACGTCACCCAGGACCGCCGACGCGGTCGGGGCTCCACCGGCACCGTTGCCGTAGAACATCAGTCGACCGGCGTACTCGGCGACGACGAAGATGGCGTTGAAGGACTCGCTGACGCTGGACAGCGGGTGGTCCAACGGGATCAGCGCCGGGTAGACGCGGGCGGAGACGGACTCCTGCCCCTCGTCGTCGACAAGGCGTTCACAGATGGCCAGTAGCTTGATGGTGCACCCGGCGGCCTTGGCGGCCTCGATGTCGGCGACGTTGATCGACCGGATGCCCTCGACATGGACGTCGTCGCTGCCGACCGGCGAGTGGAAGGCCAGGTTGGCCAGGATGGCGGCCTTCGACGCGGCGTCGTAGCCGTCGACGTCCGCCGACGGGTCGGCCTCGGCGTACCCCAGGGCGGTGGCCTCGGCGAGCATCTCGTCGTAGGACGCGCCCCGCTTGTACATCGCGTCGAGGATGAAGTTGGTGGTGCCGTTGACGATGCCCATGACCTGGTTGACCTTGTCCCCCGCCAGCGACCGGCGCAGGGGCCCGACCACGGGGATCGCCGCAGCGACGGCCGCCTCGAAGAACAGGTCGGCCCCGGAGGAGTCCGCGGCCTCGGACAGCTCGCTGGCGTGGGCGGCGACGAGTGCCTTGTTGGCGGTCACCACGGACTTGCCGGCACGCAGGGCGGACAGCACCACGGTACGCGGGTAGTCGATACCTCCGATCACCTCGATGACCAGGTCGATGTCATCGCGGTTGACCAGGCCGAATGCGTCATCGGTGAGTAACTCCGCCGGCACGCCCGGACGGGGCTTGGACAGGTCGGACACGGCGATACCGCGGACCTCGATGGGGCCTCCGGTACGGGCGGTGAAGTCCTCCGCGTTCTCCTGGAGGATCCGCAGGACCTCGGTGCCCACGGTACCCATACCCAGCAGCGCTACGCCGACGGTGGGCGCGGCAGCATTGTTGTCAGCCTGATCAGCCATTACTCTCCCGAAGTTGTCTCGTGTGGGGGTTATACGTGTGAAGGTTCGTTTTCCTGATGATAAACCATCAGAAATTCTCCAGCGCGAGGACGTCCTCTACCGTCTCCCGACGGATCATCACCCGCGACGCCCCGTCCGCCGCGACCACGACCGGCGGGCGGGTCATCATGTTGTAGCGCGAGGACATCATGTAGCAGTAGGCGCCGGTCGCCGGAACGGCGAGCAGGTCACCGGGGGCGATGTCATCGGGCATCAGTGCGTCGTTGACCAGGATGTCGCCGGACTCGCAGTGGCTGCCGACGACCCGGGTGGAGACCAGGTCGCCGGTCGCCAGCCGGTTCGCCAGGCGGCAGTCGTACTCGGCCTGGTAGAGCGCCGGGCGGATGTTGTCGCTCATCCCCCCGTCGACGGAGATGTAGCGCCGCACCGTGTCATCGGAGGTGTGCACGTCCTTGACGGTGCCGACGCGGTAGAGCGTCACCGCGGACGGCCCGACCACCGCCCGCCCCGGTTCGACGTTGACCACCGGGGGGTTGACCCCGTAGGACGCCGCCTTCGCCGCGACGCGGGACAACAGGTCGCCGGCGACGGCTTCGACGTCGAGTGCCTCCTGGTCCGGCGTGTAGGCGATGCCGTATCCGCCGCCGAGGTCGAGAACGTCCAGGGCGCTGACGTCCGCGCCCGCGGTCTTCTCTCCACTGACCAACCGGGCCCACAACCCGAGGAGCCGGTCCGCGGCCAGTGCGAAACCGTCGGCGTCGAAGACCTGGGAGCCGACATGGCAGTGCAGGCCACGTAGTCGCAGGCCGTCGGTGGTGAGACAGGACAGGCACGCGCTCTCCGCCGAACCCGAGGCCAGGGAGAAACCGAACTTCTGGTCCTCGTGGCTGGTGGCGATGAACTCGTGGGTGTCGGCGTGGACGCCCGGCTTCACCCGCACCAGGACATCCTGGTGCCGCCCGAGTGAGCGGGCGACCTCGGCGACGCGGTCGATCTCGGCAAGCGAGTCGATGACGATGAGTTCCACGCCCGCCTCGACCGCCGCGGTGATGAACCCGTGGTTCTTGTTGTTGCCGTGCACCGTGATGCGCTCCGGCGGGAAGCCGGCGGCCAGGGCCACGGCGAGTTCACCGTGGCTGGCGACGTCGAGGGCGAGTCCCTCCTCGTCGATCCAACGGCAGACTGTCCGCGACAGGAACGCCTTCGAGGCGTAGTGGACACGTTCGCCGCCGCCGAAGGCCCCCGCCAGTCGGCGGCAACGGGCCCGGAAGTCGGCCTCGTCCATGACGAACTGTGCCGTACCGTACTGTTCCGCCAGGTCGGTGACACGGTTTCCGGCGATGACCAGCTCCCCGTCCTCGGCACGCCCTGCAGACGACGGGAAGACATGGGCCGGAATTTTGTTGAAGTCCTCCAGGGTCTCCGTACGCTTACGCAACGGGACCTGGGGCAGGTGGACGGTAGGATCCATGGTCGGCGTCACATCCTCTCTGGTGCGGACACGCCGAGCAGGCCCAGGGCGTTGGCGAGGACACGGCGCGTAGCGACCGCCAGCGCCAGGCGCGCCAGGAACACCGGGGCGGTGTCCTCACCGGAGGGCTCGTCGGACTTGGGGAGAATCTGGCAGGAGTCGTAGAAGCGGTGGAAGGTGCCCGCCAGCTGCTCGGCGTAGCGGGCGATGCGGTGGGGTTCGCGCAGTTCCGCGGCCGTGGCGACGACCCCGGGGAACTCGCCCAGGGTACGGATGAGGTCGCCCTCCCGGTCATGGTCGAGCAGCGAGAAGTCCAGGGCCGACAGGTCGTCGGGCAGACTGACACCGCTGTCGGTCGCCTTGCGCTGCAGCGAGCAGAGCCGGGCGTGACCGTACTGGACGTAGAAGACCGGGTTGTCGCTGGTCTCGCTGGCCCACAGGCCCATGTCGATGTCCAGGGAGGAGTCCACCGACGTACGGATCAGCGCGTAGCGGGCCGCGTCCACGCCGATGGCCTCGACAAGGTCGTCCAGGGTGATCACGGTGCCGGCACGCTTCGACATCCGCACGGCCTTGCCGTCCTGCACCAGGTTGACCATCTGCCCGATGAGCACCTCGACCTGGTCCGAGTCGTAGCCGAGCGCCGAGGCCGCGGCCTTGAGGCGGGCGATGTAGCCGTGGTGGTCCGCGCCGAGCATGTAGATGCACAGGTTGTGTCCACGGCCGATCTTGTCGGCGATGTAGGCGATGTCCCCGGCGATGTAGGCGGCGTTGCCGTCGGACTTGATGACGACCCGGTCCTTGTCGTCGCCGAACTCGGAGGAACGCAGCCACCATGCACCGTCGGCCTCGTAGAGGTTGCCGTTCTCCTTCAGCGTGGCGATGGCCTTGTCCACCGCACCCGAGTCGAAGAGGGCGTTCTCGTGGAAGTAGACGTCGAACTCGGTGCCGAACTCGGCCAGGGTGCGCTTGATGTGCTCGAACATGAGCTCCACACCCTGCGAGCGGAAGATCTCCTGGATGGTCGCGTCGTCGTTGTCCGCCCAGTCCGGTGTCGCCTCCATGACCTGGCCGGCGATGTCGGCGATGTACTCGCCGCCGTAGCCGTCCTCGGGGGCCGGCTCGTTCTTCGCCGAGGCGACGAGGGACCGGGCGAACCGGTCGATCTGGGTGCCGTGGTCGTTGAAGTAGTACTCGCGGGTCACCGCGGCACCCCGTGCCGTGAGAATCCGGCCCAGTGAGTCGCCGACGGCCGCCCACCGGGTACCACCGAGGTGGATGGGGCCGGTGGGGTTGGCGGAGACGAACTCCAGGTTGATGCGCTGACCGACGTAGTCGTCGCCGGTGCCGTAGGAGTCCCCGGCGGTGATGATGTCAGCGACGAGTTTGCCCTGCGCATCGGGGGCGAGCCGGATGTTGATGAACCCCGGGCCGGCGACGGTCGCCTCATCGATGCCGTCGACCTGTGCCAGAGCATCCGCCAGCCAGGTGCCGAGATCGCGCGGGTTCGTCCCGGCTTTCTTCGCGGTCTGTAGCGCGATGTTGGTCGCGTAGTCGCCGTGCTCCGGGTTCCGGGGGCGCTCGACGGTGGCCTCGGCGGGCAGGACGGCGGGGTCGAGATCATGCTCCGTCAGAACGGTGCGGGTGGTCTCGGTGATGATGGAGGCGAGTTCAGCTGGAGTCACAACCCACGAGAGTAACAACTGGGGGTGAACTGTCCACGAATCGCGTCCCGTGCGGGGGTTTTGCGGAGCCGTGGACCCACGGTGCTATAGTAACCGCATTGCCTCCGTAGCTCAGGGGATAGAGCACTGGTTTCCGGTACCAGCGGTCGGACGTTCGAATCGTCTCGGGGGCACGCTCTGCGGCCCTGCCACCATCATCGATGGTGGCAGGGCCGCTTTTTCTACTGCCGCAGTTCAGCCATCGACGTCACTGTCGCCCCGGGGACGCTGTCGAAACGTGCCGGGTCACAGGTGAGGACGATGACCTGGTTGGTGGTCGCCAGCTGGGACAGCACGACGTTCATCCGGTGGATCCGGGAGGTGTCGGAGAATCCGAGGGCGTCGTCGATGACCACCGGAACCCCTTCCCCACGGCCCACGATGTCGGCGACGGCGAGCCTGGAGAGGATGGCGAGCTGTTCGCGGGCTCCGCCGGACAACTGTGCGGCGTCGAGTGCCGTGGCGTCCAGGATCCGGCGGGAGATCCGCAGGTCCTCGTCGAACTCGACGCTGACGGCCCGTCCGTACAGGGTCCTGGCCAGGCTCTCCACCGAGGACCGGTAGGGGGCCTCGTAGCGACGACGGGCGTCGTCGCGTGCCGCCTGGACGGCGAGGTAGAGCGCGTCGGCGGCCCGGGCCTGCCGGCCGACCCGCTCCGCGGTTCTCTCCGCCCGTTTCAGACGGGCCGCCACGGACTCCAGCCGCTCGGCGACTCCGCTGTGTTCCCCCAGCGCACCGTTGGCCCGGGACATCTCATGGCCGATCCGGTCCGCACGCTCGCGTAGACGCTCGACCCTGGCGTCGGCCCCGGCGGCCAGGCCCTCCAACACCGCCAGGTCGATCGCGGGGGTGTCGGGGTCACCGGCCAGTTCCGACAACGCGTCAGTGGCCTTGTCCAGGTCGTGACGGGCGTCGGCGACAGCGTCACGTAGGTGCGCGTCGCCGTAGTCGTCACGGGCCTTCCCGAGCGCCGTGGTCAGTGCGGTGACCTTGTCCTCGGTGCGCTTCCTCTCCTCGACTCTGCCGCTCAGCACGGCGACGGCCCCGGTTCTGGCGAGACGGTCGAGGTCCTCCCTGATCCTGTCGATGTCCGCCTCGCAGGCATCGACCCGGGCCAGGAGGTCCTCCCGGCGGGCAGACTCCTCGTCCGGCAGATCGACCTCTCCCTCCGGGTCCTCCCGGTCGAGGCTCTCCCGGGCCGACGAGACGTCCGCAAAGGCCACCCGCAGCTCCTCGTCCTTGTCCCCGATCTTCCGGTCGAGGTCGTCGAGGGTGAATCCGCCGGTGGCGTGGCTCAGGGCGATCCGGAGTTCGGCGAGGGACTCGTCGAGACCCCGCCGTTCCTCGGCCGCCCGGCCGAGTGCATCGAGGGTCCCGACGCCGGCCGCCGCCAGGGCCGACTGCAGCTGTGCGGCTGCCCGGTCGACGTCGTCGGCGGGGTCGCTTCCGCCGGCGGCCTCGTCGGAACTGCGTGCCGGGGTGATGGACACGGTGACGTCGCCGATACGGAGCTCGTGGCGCGCGGTGACCCGCAACACCTCGGGGGTGTCGTCCAGCCTGTGTTCGTCACCGTCGACATGGAAGACCCTCCCGGGGGCACCCGACACCTCGACCACTGTCGCCGACGCATCCCGGACTCCCCGGGCCCTGGTCAGCTCGGCCTCGGCCCGGTGGACCTCCGCCGCCACCTCTGCCGTGACGACATTGCGCGAGAGCTGGTCTCGGACGTCCTCGATCCGCCCGGCGACGCCGCCGGCTTCAGTGCGCTGCGCACGGAGGGCCTCGGCGTCCTTCTCCACGGTGGCCCGGCGGGCCACCGCATCGAGGTAGCGGGCGAACGCCGTCGTCGTGCGGGCGCGGCGTCTGGCAACCGCCAGGTCCTCGCGGAGACGTGCCTCCTGACGCTGTTCGTCCTCGGCGGCCTCCGTGGCCGCCGCCGCACCGGCGACCGCGGCATCCCTGGCGGCCACCGCCTCGGCGAGTTCCGCGACCCGGTCGTCGCGCACCTGGAGACGCTGCTCGGCGAGTTCCAGCTGCTGCCGTGCCCGGGTCACCGCCGCCCGGTAGGTGTCCAGCTGACGCTGCTGTTCCCGTCCCTGCTCGAGGTCGACTGCAGCCGCCTTCGCCTCCAGGCGGGCCTGGGGCTCCTGCTCGGCGACAGCCTTCTTCTCCGCGCGCAACCGCTCGAGGTCGGATATCAGGGACTGGGCCTGTCGGTAGGCCGACGACGCCGAGTCATGCTCGGTGAGTGCCGCCGCATGCTCGTCCCGGGCAGCCTTCAGTTCTTTCGACGGTTTTCCCCCGGGGGTGTAGTACCGGGCCCGCTCGGCACTGATCCGCGCGATGAGGGCCGCTGTGCCGTTGCCGTCACTGACACCGACGTCGGCGCCGGTGACGGTCCCTGCGGAACCGGTACCATCAGGGCCCTCCGGGCCGACTGGGTCGGCCGCTCCCCCCGTGAGCGCCCGTTCCAGGGGGCCGATACCTGCGGCGGCAAGCTGGTCGAGGCTCTCGCCCTGTTCCACGGTCAGTGCCTCGAGGAGGTCGGTGTCGACCTCCCGCCGCATGATCTCGGCGAAACGGTCCGACGCCTCCCGCCCGGTCAGGCTCTCCGTTCGGGGGTCCGTGACCTGCAGTTCGCAGCGTCCCGACCCCTTGTTGAACGCCTTGGTCAGCCGGAGCCGGATCTCACCGACCGTCAGTTCTGCGGAGATCGTGGTCGGCTCGTCGGCGCTGACGTCCTTGAGTGCCTTGACCTCACGCTTCCGGGAACTAGTCGGGGTGTCCTCCAGCAGCAGCCGTATGGCGCGCAGCAACGTCGACTTACCTACCTCGTTGGGGCCGTGCACCACCATCACCCCGCTGTCGGGGAAGTCCACGTGGGCGTGACGGACGCCTGCCACATGGGACAGGGTCAGGGACCTGAAGCGCAGCATGGTGTGTCTCCTACTTTCCCGTCGTCGCGCTGAGCCGGTACAGCAGGCGGAGCGCGTCTCGTGCGGTGGTATCCGTGTACGGCACGTTGTCGACCCCGTCGCCCCGGTCGATCCCGTCTCCCCGGTCGAGCCGGGCGACCAGGTCGCGCGCGGCTACACCCACCACCCCGGGCCAGTCCGCGTCCGCCAGTTCCTCGTCGCCGGGGACCACGTGCAGGTCCATCAGTCGCCGCCTCGGGTACAACGCCGCGAACGCCGGGGCGATGCGGTCATGTTCCTCGTCCAGTGCCGCTGCGGTCGACAGATCCACCGAACCGGTCAACGCGTACTTCACCACCGTGGTCCGCTTGTCCGGGAGGCCCTCGAGCCGGGCGACCCACTCCGTCACGTCGTCCCGGTTGTTGATGTGCGCGGACAATGCGAGGAAACGCCACCGTCCCGTCCGGACTTCCTCCACCTGCACATCCGACGGTCCGACCGGGCCACCGACGGTGTCGCCGCCCGCCGGGCGGACATCCACGACAAGCGCGTAACCGGACCTGGACTCGCCTCCTCCGCCCTCCTCGAGGAAGTCGGTGACCTCGGGACTCCCGGAGTACCAGACGGTACCGTCGGGATGCAGCGACGTCACGGAGTGGGTGTCCCCCAGCGCCAGCATGTCGATGGTCCCGGCGCGACACGCCTCGGCGGCAGCGGCGACGTCGATGACGGCCGGGTCGTCGTCGGAGGTCCGCGACTCGGAGGCGCCGTGCCCGACGAGGATGCGCACACGTGCCCGGTCGATGTCACCGGTGTCCCCACCGGACTCGCCGGACAGCGCCGCAGCCACGGGGTCCGAACTCATGTACTTCGACAGTAACGGTGCACCGATGATCTGTGCGGACGGTGTCTCCTCCGGCAGGTCGGGCACGGTCCGCGGGCTGCTGTCGGTGAGGACCTGCACGGTCGGGGCGAGGTCGTCGAATTCCCTCGACCGGTAGACGCTCGCCGCGTCATAGGGGTCATGGTTACCGGGCAGCAGGAACACCGGCACGGGGCTACGCCGCAGGATGTCCACGGCACGACGCCAGGTGACCGGGTCGACCAGGTTGTCGTCGAACACGTCACCGGCGACGACAACGGCGGCGCAGTGACGGTCCTGCGCCACCGACAGGAGGCGCTCCACCGCCGCAAGCCGGGCCTCACGGTAGCGGGGGCCCGCCTCCGCGCCGAGGAACCACCGGTCCATACCCAGCTGCCAGTCCGAGGTGTGCAGGAAACGGAACACACCGGGTTCCGGTGTCGTGGGCAGTGTCTGCGCCGCCTGTGGTGCCTGGGGTGCCGATGATTCAGTCATGGTGACTACTCCTATCATCCGGTCCGGACAGCCACGGCTCGCGGTCGAACACCCGACCGGTGGTGGCTGTCCCCCTGCCACCGTCGTCGCCACCGTCGTCATCGTCGTCATCGTCGAGGACGGTCAGGGCTTCGATACAGCGGGTCAGGGTGTCCAGGACGCGCAGTTGGTCGGCGTTGTTCCAGCTGAACTTCCGCAGGGCGGTGTCGCGGGCGGTGGTGTCGCCGAGGTCAAGTCCGGACTCGACCTCCAGCGGTTCCCAGGACGGGACGTTCTCGGCGACTCCCCAGAACTCCGGCGGGGAGTAGGTGGCTTCCTGGTCGTCCCCGGTGTCCACCGGCGGCTCGCCTGGCACACCGGAGGATTCCTCGGGCCGGTCGACCGTCGCCAGCAACCTGTCGATGTCGATGCCCCGCCACGCGAGAAAGGTGTCAGGGCCGCCGGAGAACTCCGCCGCCAGTGCATAGGCGACACACACCCGGTGCTTGCAGAACGTGGCGTGGTCAGGGCAGGTGCAGTACGAGTCGAGGTAATGTTCGACGCCGAACAGCACCGTCGCCACCGATGACGGCGGTCGGCGCCCGGCCAGCAGGTTCCGCACACTGTCCGGGTTGTCGCCGCACTCCCCGACGATGAAGTCCACCTGTCGACGGGTCAACGGTCGCCAGCGGATCTGCACCTCGAACGGTTCCAGCTGGGTGCCACTGACCAGGGCGTTGACCTGCCCCAGTTCGTACTCCATCCGAACGACGTTGCCTCCGCGGAAGTAGGTTCGCCCCCGTGACAGCCGGGCGGAGTCCGCCAGGGTCGTCGCCGTACGCATGACCTGTCCCGCTGCCCAGTTCTCCGAGGACGATCCCGCCTCGTCCGCGCCCCGGGAAGAGAGCCGGGCGCCCGACGCAGAGTCGGCTGCGGTGTCAGCCTCGGCACGGGCTCCCGGCAGGTTACGTGTGCCGGGCTGCGCGGCCGGTGTCTTCCGTGTCCCCGGAGGGTTCCGCCGTCCCCGTGTGAAATCCGCGGAGACCACGTTGTCACCCCACTCGGGCTGCGGTATGCCCAGCCTGGTCCGCTCACTTCCCCGGCTGCGGCGCCTGTCATCGGCCATGGCTGTTCCCCTGGTCTCCTGATGGTGTCCGTGTTCTGTCGCCGGTGTTGCGTGTCACCGGTATCGCCCGGTCGAGTCCCGCGGTCTCCCGCGCCACCGAGGACCGGTTGAGCTGCCACAACTCGGCAAGGTCCTGGTCGTCCAGGCTGGCGATCCACCCCTCACCGGAGGTGACGATGTCGCCGGCGAGCTCGCGTTTCGAACTGAGGATGTCACTGATCCGTTCGTCCAGCGTACCGGTGGTGACGAGTTTGTGGACGGTGACGTCCCGGCCCTGGCCGATCCGGTAGGCGCGGTCGGTGGCCTGGTCCTCGACGGCCGGATTCCACCACCGGTCGATGTGCACGACCACGCTGGCGCGGGTCAGGGTGATGCCCGTCCCCCCGGCCCTCGTCGACAGGATCATGACCCGGGCGCCGCTGTCCGACTGGAAGTCGTCGACCATCGCTGAGCGGGCCGTCCGGCTCAGTCCGCCGTGGAGGACGGGGACCCCGCCCTCGAGCGCCCCGAACTGCCGCCGCAGTTCGGGGACGAGCATCTCGCCGAAGGACGGGAACTGGGTGAAGACGAGGACCTTACGGTCCCGGTCCAGGGCGTCCTCGATGATCTCGAACAGCCGTTCCACCTTCTTCGACCGGTGCCGCCCGTTCTTCATCAGCCCGGAACCGTCGCCCGAGAAGTGTGCGGGGTGGTTGCAGATCTGCTTGATCCGCACCAGGGCTCCCAGGATGATCCCGCTACGTCCCTTACCCTCCGCCTCGGCGATACGACGCTCCAGGCTGTCGGTGTATGCCTCGTACAGCGCCGCCTGTTCCTCGGTCAGCGGAACCGGTTCGATGATCTCGCGTTTCTCCGGCAGGTTCAGCCCCACGGCCTCATCGTCCTTCACCCTGCGGAGGATGAACGGTTCGACGAGACGGCGGAGCCGGTCCATCGTCTCCATGTCCTGGTACCGCTCAATGGGCACCGCCAACCTGTTCTGGAACGCCGCAGCGCTGCCGAGGATCCCCGGATTGCAGAAGTCGAGTATCGAGTGGAGCTCGGCCAGGCGGTTCTCCACCGGTGTTCCGGTCAGCGCGAGTCGGTGTCCGGCCCGCACCGCGCGGACGGCGCGGCTCTGGGCGGTACCCGGGTTCTTGATGTTCTGTGCCTCGTCAGCGACGACGCGGCCCCAGTCGACGCCGGCGTACCGGTCGGGGTTGCGGCCCACGGTCCCGTAGGTGGTCACCACGACGTCCGCAGACTGCGCCGCCCGCGCGAAGTCTTCGTCGGCCACCTTCCTGCCGCCATGGTCGACAAGAACAGTCAATGAGGGCACGTGCCTGGCGACCTCGCTGCGCCAGGTGTCCAGGACCGTCGTCGGGGCCACGACAAGTGTCGGCCCGTCGACGTCACCCACCTCGCGTTCCCACGCCAGCAGGGCGAGGACCTGCAGGGTCTTGCCGAGACCCATGTCATCGGCGAGGATCGCCCCGATCCGGTGACGGTACATCCACACCAGCCAGTTCAGGCCGCGACGCTGGTGGTCACGCAACGGGGTCACCACTGTCTCCGGCACCTCGACGATCTCCGGTGGTGCGAGGGCAGGGCGCTGATCCTCGCGCCCGGGGAAGAACGACCGGACCATCCGTGCAAGCCATCCGTCCGCGTCCACGGTGATGTCACCGGCTCCTGCGTCCGGTCGTCCGTCCGCGGTGGCCGCCATCTCGGCGTCGACGAGATCGGCGAGCGTGATCTGTCCGGCACCGTCGACGCCGTCGACCGGGCCGGACGTGGCATGGCGCAAGGTGGCGAAGTAGCTCCGTGCCACGCTGAGGGAGTGGGGGTCCAGCCGAACGTAGCGGCCGTGGATCTCCACCAGCGACGACGCCGTGGTCATCAGTTCAGACATCGCCGCGGCGCTGAGCTTCTCCCCGTCGACCGAGACCGACCAGTCGAAGGACAGAACCTGTTCCAGCCCCATCGTGCCGGACCCCGGACCCTGCCCGACCGGGGTGACCTTCACCCGCACATCAGGACGCACCACCGACCAGGCACGCGGGACCAGGACCTCCGTCCCCCCGGCGGAAAGGGCCTTGACCCCGTCGACCAGCAGGTGCTCCACCTGATCGGTCGTCAGGCTGAGGAAGACCACCCGGTCCTTCTCCGGTCGCCCGGTCAGCGACGCCGCCGGGGGGAACCACACGTTGGTGCGCAACCACGCCTCCGCCGCCGACGAGAACTCGCTGAGCTCCGGCCACGCCCGGTAGGCGTGGTCCAGCCCCTCCCGCAACGACTGGCGCAGTGATCCGGTGGCCTCTGCCGCGGACACCGGTTCCGCCGGGCCGTCGTCCACCGACATCCTGATCTCCACGCGCCACCGAGGCTCGCTGTCGGACGACGGGCGCGATTCCTTCTCGCCCGACGGTTCAGCTGCCCTGCCCGCCGACACCGTGCCTGCGAGTGAATCCGGCTCCTCCAGCGACAGCACCATTCTAGTGGACGCCTCCCTCGCCGAGGCGCGCCAGGTGTTGAGTGATTCCGCAGCCACCGGGTTCGCACGCGCGTCCGCGCCACCGGTGAACAGGGCGGAGACGAAGTGGTTCTCCGGCGGCCCCCCGATGACCTCCACCCGGTCCTGCAGCAACCGGACACACATCCAGTGCACGAGCTCGTCGGCGGCGCGGTGCACCACATCCGGGCCACCGTTGAGGGTGAGCACTGCCGGCGCGGTCGCCTGGAACTCCCGGAGGACCCGGTTGTGGCTTCCGCTGGTCGACAGACACCATGTGGGGAACCACTGGCCGTCGGTGAACTGCATCTTCATCATCACCCGTCCGGCGTGGACCGCGTCGAGGGCGAGTTCATAGAGCCGGATGACCCAGAGGGACTCCGGACTCAACCCGGCCGGAGCCTGTGGCTCCCCCGCCGTCCGCAGGTAGTGCGACAGGTACCCCAGGACGGCCAAGGCCTGATCGGGGCTGTACGCCTGCGTCGGCAGATCCAGCGTGAGCAGCCGGCCCTTCGGCGTCGCCACCCGGATCCCCTCGCGACGGCGCAGCGGTCGCGACAGCAGGAGGCTGCGCAACGGTTCCTCGAGGTCACCGTCGACGAGGCCGGACGCGTCGACGACGGCGGTATGCCCGTCAACGCGCTCCGCCCAGAGGTGGAGGCCACGGCCCGTCAGCCACAGCAGATGTACCCGGTGCTCAGTCACTCCCCTTGTGTACCACGTGGGACGGACACGGAAGATTCACCGGCCCGGTCCGGCCGGGAAGTCCGACGACACCAGGGAAAAACTGGCAGAATCCTGCTAAGAGCATTCGGTTTCCGTAGGCACTCGGCTGGATATCGTGGGCGCGACATGGAAACCTTATGTGACGCTGTCTCCGTTCCGGGGACAGCAGCCGTTAATTCTGAACGATCGACTGCTACCACCTACTGAGGAGGCCCACGGTGAGTGAACAAACCTGGTTCATTATCGCCATGGTGATCTATCTGGCTGTGATGCTCGGCATCGGCATCTGGAGTTTCACCAAGACAGACAAGTACGAGGACTACATGGTCGGCGGCCGCGGCCTCCACCCGTTCGTCGCCGCGTTGTCCGCCGGCGCGTCGGACATGTCCGGTTGGCTGCTCATGGGTCTGCCCGGCGCCCTGTTCATGTCCGGGTTCTCGGAGATCTGGATGGCCGTCGGCCTCCTGGTCGGCTGCTGGTTGAACTGGAAGCTGGTCGCACCCCGGCTGCGCAGTTACACGGAGGTCTCCAACAACTCCATCACGGTTCCGTCGTTCTTCGAGAACCGCCTGCGCGACCACAGCCACACCCTGCGCGTGGTCGCGGGCATCATCATCCTGGTGTTCTTCACCTTCTACGTCTCCTCCGGCATGGTTGCCGGCGGCCGTTACTTCCAGTCCAGCTTCGACGGTGACTACCTCACCGGCCTGCTGATCATCGGTGCCGTCACCGTGGTCTACACCTTCGTCGGTGGCTTCCTCGCGGTGTCCTACACCGACGTGGTGCAGGGCTCGATGATGTTCCTGGCGCTGATCCTGGTGCCGGTGTTCGCCATCATCTCGTTGGACAACCCCGGCGACATCTTCACCTTCCAGCTCGACAACGACTACGGCGATGTCGCGAACATCGTCGGCGCGAACTCGAACTTCTACAACCTGTTCCAGTTCAATGACACCACGGCCTGGGCTGCGTTCATCATCATCATCTCCAACCTCGCGTGGGGACTGGGCTACTTCGGCCAGCCGCACATCGTCGTGCGTTTCATGGCCATGCGTAAGCCCGCCGACGCCGTCGCCGGTCGCCGCTACGGCGTGACCTGGATGTTCCTGTGCCTGGTCGGCGCGGTCTTCATCGCCATGACTGCTCCGGCGTTCTTCGCCGAAAACGGTCAGGCCTTCTTCTCCGACACGGCGAACTACGAGACGAACTTCCTCGACATGGCGAAGGTCCTCTTCCACCCGCTGGTCGCCGGACTGATCCTCACCGCCGTGCTGGCGGCGATCATGTCCACGGTCTCCTCCCAGCTGTTGGTGGTCGCCTCCGCACTGGTGGAGGACATCTACGCGGGCATGATCAACAAGAACGCCTCGGACACCCTGCTGAAGAACCTGTCGCGGGTGATGGTTGTCCTCGTCGCCGTCATCGCCGCACTGATCGCACTGGATCCGGACTCCGCGATCCTGGGACTCGTCGAGTTCGCGTGGGCCGGCTTCGGCTCGGCCTTCGGTCCGGTCATCGTGGCCTCGCTCTACTGGAAGCGGCTCAACGCCCAGGGCGCGGCAGCCGGCATGATCGCCGGCGCACTCGTTGCCTTCATCTGGGGCGGACTGCCGCAGTTCGGTGTCATGGACAAGCCGTTCGGCCTGTACGAGATGATCCCGGGCGTGGCACTCAACGTCATCCTCATGGTCGTCGTCACCCTCGCCACCAAGGCACCGAGCAAGGAGATCACCGACGAGTTCAATGAAGCCGTCCGCTTCTCCCAGCTCACCGTCGCTGACGGCGACGCTGACCTGGACGCCGTCCGGCAGAAGGTCGACACTGAGTCGGCTCAGGGCAAGATCTAGCCGCCCCTGCTGAACCCGCCGGAGGGGAACCTCCGTACCGGCCGGGAGAGTCTCTCTATCCATGAGACTCTCCCGGCCGGTGTCGTCTGTCCCGGCAACCGTCGTGCTCACCGTCCTGTGTCTGCTTCCCGTGTGCGGCCTGCTTCTGTCGACGGCGCGCACCGGGCCTACTCCCCCGGCCGCCGCCGACCGCAATGCTGTCTCCTCGGCCTTGCGGACCCTGGAGACGGTCCCGCGGCGTACCCACGTCCTCGGGTACTCCCGTGACCATTTCGGGGGGTGGTCCCGGCAATGGTGGACGGACGACGATGAGAATGCCACAGACTCCACAGGAGCCCAGTGCAGTACGCGGCACATCGTCCTGCTCGACTCGTTCGACAGGCGGTCGCCGACAACCGGGGCGACCTGTCCGTCCGCACGCGGGCGTATCACCGACGTCTACACGGGCGAGATGATCAGCCCGGACGACGTCGAGATCGACCACGTCGTCCCGCTGTCCGCGGCATGGGACCACGGGGCGTGGGACTGGCCGCGACGGGAGCGCGTCGCTTTCGCCAACGACCGCGAGCTGAATCTCCTGGCGGTGGCCGGACCTGTCAACCAGGACAAGAGCGACGGCTCGTTGGGGGAATGGCTCCCGCCGACGGCGAAAGCCGGCTCCCTGTCGGAAGCCGGCTGTGCCTATGCGGCGAGGTATCTCGCCGTGTCCGTCCGCTACACCCTCACCGTCAGTGCCGGGGACGCCGCCACGGCGGAACGGGTGTGTGGACTGTGACGGTCAGTCCCTGCGGGACCCCCGGTTGCCACGGTAGCTGCCGCGTCCACCCCGGTCGCCACGGTCCCGGTCGCTGCGGTCACGGTCGAAGCGACCGCCGCGGTCACCACGGTCGTTCCGGCCGCGCCCACCACGGTCGTTGCGGTCGCCCCTGTCGCCACGGTCGTTACGGTCGCCACGCGGACGTCCTCCACCGCGGTTGCCGCGGTCTCCACCACGGTCGCCGTCCTGACGGTGCCGCGCCGGACGTCCCGACGGAGCGCCGGGGTCGGGCTCGATGTTGATCAGCTTGCCGGAGATCCGGGTCTGATCGAGAGACTCGAAGACCTCCTTCGGCAGATCCGACGGCAGTTCAACGAGGGAGTGCTCGGAGAAGATGCTGATCCGACCGAAGTCACGGGAGTTCATGTTGCCCTCGTTGGCCAGAGCGCCGACGATGGCGCCGGGGCGCACACGCTGGCGGTGACCGACACCGATGCGGTAGACAGACAGCGACTTGCCGTTGCGGTCGGTGACCGTGGGCGCCTGCTTGCTGAAGCGCTCGTTGAAGGGCCGGTGCACGCCCGACTGCCCGTCACCGTCGCGTCGGTCCGGCCGGTCGTTGCGGTCGCGACGCTCACGCCGCGGCGGCTCCTGGATCTCCTCCATGTAGAAGGGTTCCTTGCCCTGGAGCTTCGCGGCCAGGGCCGCGGCGATCTCCGTGGGCTCGACGCCATTCTCGGTGGCGTACTCGGCGATCAGGTCGCGGAAGGTCGCGACCTGCTTGCCCTCGAGCGACTCGGTGATCGACGCGTGGAACTTCTTCTTGCGCGCCTCGTTCACCTGGTCGACGCCCGGCAGCTCGATCTCGTTGAGCTTGGACTTCGTGGCCCGCTCGATGTTCTTGAGCAGACGGCCCTCACGCGGGGTAACGAAGAGGATCGCCCGGCCGTGGCGCCCGGCACGGCCGGTACGGCCGATGCGGTGCACGTAGGACTCCGTGTCGCGCGGGATGTCGTAGTTGAAGACGTGGGTGATGCGCTCCACGTCGAGACCACGGGCGGCGACGTCGGTGGCCACGAGGATGTCGAGGCGACCGTCCTTGAGCTGGTCGACGGTGCGCTCACGCTGGTTCTGCGGGATGTCACCGTTGATGGCGGCGGCGTCGAACCCGCGCTCACGCAGCTTCTCGGCGACCTCCTCGGTGTCGTTCTTCGTGCGGACGAAGAGGATCATCGCGTCGAAGTCGGTGACCTCGAGGATGCTGGTCAGCGCGTTGAGCTTGTTGCGGTAGGTGACGTACAGGTAGTCCTGCTCAATGTTCTCCGCGGTACGCTGCGTGGACTTCACCGTGATCTCGGCGGCGTCGTTCAGGTACTGCTTGGAGAGACGGCGGATCGCCGACGGCATGGTGGCCGAGAACAGGGCGACCTGGCGGTCGTCGGGGGTGTCGGAGAGGATGCGCTCGACATCCTCCTGGAAGCCCATGTTGAGCATCTCGTCGGCCTCGTCGAGAACGAGGAAACGCAGGCTGGACAGGTCCAGACTGCCCTTGGCCAGGTGGTCGATCACTCGACCGGGGGTGCCGACGACGACCTGGGCACCACGGCGCAGACCGGACAGCTGGGCACCGTAGGGTGCGCCACCGTAGATCGGCAGGACGCTGACGCCGCCGAGCTGCTTGGCGAAGGTCTCGAAGGAGTCGGCGACCTGCAGGGCCAGCTCTCGCGTGGGGGCGAGAACCAGGACCTGCGGGGTGCGCTGGTTGGGGTCGAGGCGCGACAGCGCGGGCAGGGCGAAGGCAGCGGTCTTACCGGTACCGGTCTGCGCCAGACCCACGACGTCCCGACCCTCCATGAGGGTGGGGATGGTCGACGCCTGGATGGGCGACGGGGTGGTGAAACCCACGCCGGCGACGGCGTCGAGGATCTTCTGCGGGAGGCCGAGCGATGCGAAGCCGTCGGCCTCGTCCGCTCCGGCGGTGCCGGCCTCGTCGTTCTCTGTTCGGATGTTCTTCTCGGTGACGTCCCCGTCCACAGTGCTCTCGGGAATCTCTGCGCCCACTTCGTCACCGAGGTCCAGCGACCCCGTGACCGGGGAGGCGGCATCCTCGTGCAGATTCTCCTGAGGTACTGACGACTGGGATGTTTCCGGCATATTTTCGTCGCCGGTCACGTTCTCAGTTTCAGACATTGACTTCACAGTACGTTGTCGGCGACGCAAAAGCGATTCGACAGCCCTGCCCTGTGATATAGGACTCGTCGATGGTTAGTATGTGAGTCCGTGAGTGACACCAGCGCCCCCGCACGGCAACCACGACAGCTCCGCCGTACCCTGACCCACCGGCACATCCACTTCATCGCCCTGGGTTCCGCGATCGGCACCGGCCTGTTCTACGGCTCGTCCGGTGCCATCGGAGCCGCCGGTCCCGGTGTCGTCTTCGTCTACCTGCTCGGCGGCGCGGTCGTCTACTTCATGCTCCGGGCCCTCGGCGAGATGGCCGTCGCCGATCCCGCCCCCGGGTCGTTCGCCGAGTACTGCCGGCGTTATCTCGGTGGATGGGCCGGCTACATCACGGGGTGGATGTACGCCTTCGAGATGATCATCGTCTGTCTGGCCGACCTGACCGCCGTCACCGTGTACATGACATTCTGGTTCCCCGAGACCCCGGGGTGGGTGTGGGTGGCCGTCGCGTTGCTCATCGTCGGCGCGGCGAACCTCGCCAGCGCGCGGTGGTACGGCGAGCTGGAGTTCTGGTTCACCTCGATCAAGGTCACGGCCGTCGTCGCGATGATCCTCGGCGGCGCGGCGATCCTCGTGTTCAACGTCGACACCGGCGGGTCCGCAGGTTTCGACAACCTCTGGAACGACGGGGGCCTCTTCCCGAACGGCGTCTCCGGCGTGTTCAGCGCGCTCATCCTCGTCCTGTTCGCCTTCGGCGGCACGGAGATCATCGGTGTCACCGCCGGTGAGGCGGCCGACCACGAGAAGACCATCCCCAAGGCGGTCAACACCGTCCCAATGCGCATCCTGCTGTTCTACATCCTGGCGATCCTCGTCATCGTCGCGGTCATCCCGTGGCGGGAGATCACCGGGGACGAGTCGCCGTTCGTCCAGATCTTCAGCGGCCTGGGCATCGGCTGGGCTGCGGCGGCACTCAATGTCGTCGTCATCTCCGCGGCGCTGTCCGCCGTCAACTCCGACCTCTACGGCGCCGGTCGGGTCGTCTTCGGCATGGCACGCCAGGGGCTGTCGCCGCGCATCTTCGCCCGGCTCAACCACCGCGGTGTTCCGGTGACGACAGTCGGCGTCATGCTCGTCGTCCTGCTCATCGGCGTGGCCCTCCAGCTGGCCAGCGACACCGCCGCCGACATGTTCCAGAACATCGCCGCACTCGCGACGTTCGCCACCGTGTTCGTGTGGCTGATGATCCTGCTCGCCCACCTCGGCAGCCGGTACCGCTCACGGCAGGGGGAGCAGGATGCCACGGCGCCGCGTGCCTTCCCGGTCCCACTGTGGCCTGCCGGACAGTACTTCGCCATCGCCGTCATCCTCGTCACGTTCGGGACGATGGTGTGGATGGACCAGTACCACTCCGCCCTGTGGGCCGGTGTCATCTTCCTGGTGGTGATGAGCGCCCTGTACCCCCTCGCCCGCCGCCGCGCCGCGATAATTCGGGACTCCACCTCAGCCCGGGGGGATGAAACGGGGGCCGACTAGGCACCTGACGCCCCGTTAACCTACGTTTGTAGTGAACTTTTACCCCCTTACCGGGGAACCCCGACCACATCCGGTCCCGTTCACGCACGTTCAACCCCGTTCCGCCCATGACCCCAAGGAGCTCGCCCGCCCATGAGTGCACAGGCCCCCGATACCCAGAGTGACTGGAACTCCCGCATCCTGCTCGCCGAACAGATTCTCCCCCTCCTTTCCCGCCTGCACCGGGAACACAATGTCGTCACCTCCGTTTTCGGACGGCTGCTGATCAACGTCACCAGCGTCGACGTCATCAAGTCGCACAGGTACGCACGCCTGGTCACCGACCGTGAACTGCCGTTGAGTTCCACCCTGCCCATCCTGCAGGAGCTCGTCGACATGAACCTGGGCACCGCATCGATCGACCTCGGTCGACTGGCGACAGGCTACGAATCCGACGGGGCGTCGGCCGGGAGCCTGCGCACCTACCTTGAACGCGAACTCGCCGAGGTCGTCGGCGGTCACTCCGAGAAGAAGCCGACAGACGTCGTGCTCTACGGCTTCGGGCGAATCGGGCGCCTGCTCGCGCGCATCCTCATCGCGCGCGAAGCCGCCTACGGAGGCGTGCGCCTCCGCGCCATCGTGGTCCGCCGCAACGGAGACGACGACCTGGAGAAGCGGGCCAGCCTCCTGCGCAGGGACTCGGTGCACGGTGCCTTCGACGGAACGATCACCGTCGACCACGACAAGGAAATCATCTGGGCCAACGGCACGCCCGTCCAGGTGATCTACTCCAACGACCCCACCCAGGTCGACTACGGCGCCTACGGCATCAGCGACGCGGTGCTGGTCGACAACACCGGCCGCTGGCGCGACCGTGAGGGACTGTCCCAGCACCTCGCGACCAACGGGATCAGGAAGGTCCTGCTCACCGCCCCGGGCAAGGGTGACGTCCGCAACCTGGTCTACGGCATCAACCACGCCGACATCACCGACGACGCGTCCGACGACGTCCTGTCCGCCGCCTCCTGCACCACCAACGCCATCACCCCGGTACTCAAGGTGCTCAACGACCGGTTCGGCATCAACCACGGGCACGTCGAGACCGTCCACTCGTTCACCAACGACCAGAACCTCATCGACAACTTCCACAAGGGTGACCGCCGGGGCCGCGCCGCGGGACTGAACATGGTCATCACGGAGACCGGCGCGGCGAAAGCGGTCGCCAAGGCGCTCCCCGAGCTGACGGGCAAGCTGACGGGCAACGCCATCCGCGTCCCTACCCCGGACGTGTCCATGGCGGTCCTGAACCTCACCCTGGACACCGCGACCACCCGCGACGAGGTCAACGACTACCTCCACAAGGTCGCCCTGCACTCCAACCTCCGCCAGCAGATCGACTACATCAAGTCACCCGAAGTGGTCTCCACCGATTTCGTCGGCTCGACCCATGCTGGCATCGTGGACGGGCTCGCCACCATCGCCGAGGGAACCAACCTCGTCGTCTACGTCTGGTACGACAACGAGTACGGGTACTCCAACCAGGTCATCCGGATCGTCGAGGAGATCGCCGGCGCGCGGCCGCGCGTTTTCCCCCGCCGGGTGTCCCCGGCAGAACTCTCCTGACGCCCCCTGCCATCATCGAACGCCTGTTCGATGATGGCGGGTCTTCGCGGTCCCGGGGTCCGTGGTGGCACCTACAGTCTCCAGGCATGGACACCTCCACCACATCCCCGCTCTCCCTGCGCACCCTCATGCGCCGCCCGCTCAGCGCGCTGCGCCCCTCCCCCTCCGTACATCAGGCGGCGGAACGGTGCGCCAGCGTACTGCACCATCCCCGTAGCAGGATCCGGGTGACCCCGGGCTGGCAGGCGCCGTCACTCTCACTGACCCTGCCGGCTGGCGCGGTCACGGTCTACGTCTCCCGGCACCGCGTCTCACCGGCGATGTGGCGCAGACTGACCGGCAGTGGACAGAACGAACAGCCACCGATGTCTCAGCAGCACCTCGTCACCCTCACCGCCCTCGCCGCACCGTCCGAGATCACCGGACCGGTGCGGAACATGACCGCCGACGTGCATTCCCTGTTCCGCGGCATTCTCCTGCACCCGGACGCCACCGCCATCGGCGCCGAACCCGCTGGCCCCGGTCGCCGACTCGGCCCCGGGGTCCCCTGGTACACCCAGGACACCTGCGGAGCACCGTCGTCATCCGGGCGACGCCTGGAATGGACCTGGCACGCACTGACCGAGGACTCTCCCGCGCGCACCCGCCCGGGACCGACCGGCGTCCGCAACCACAACGGCGATCACGGCAACGCGGCCTGACCTCAGCCGACCACACCCGTCTCGTCAGTGCCGTCAGTGCCGTCAGCGCCATCAGTGTCGTCGATGTCGTCGGAGTCCTCTTCCTCCCAGAGCGTCTCCAGGGGAACCAGCAGCGACTCCCACTGCTCCGCCTGCGACTGCGCGAGTGCGAGGACATCGAAGAGGCGGTCGAAGTCGCTGTACTCTCCGAGGTCGAGAACCTCCTCCGACATCTCGGCGACGTTGGAGACCAGGCCGCGGAACATCGCCTGACGCTCCATCTCGGAGTACTCCTCGGCGAGGGTCCCGTCGTCCCAGACATCGGCGATCGCCTGGTCCATGAGGTCCTCGAAGCCCTCCCCCAGAGAAATGAACTCCACGTGTGCGGTGGGCTCCACGGACTCACCGTCGAGAGTGACCACCAGTTCGGAGCTCTCCCCGATCTCGGCGGACACCCGCAATGCGTCACTCGCGTCCTGTTCAAACTGCAGATCGACGATCCGGGAATCCGCACCGTCGATGAGGTCCCGGATCAACCCGACCACCTGGTCGGTGGCGACGTGGCGGGCAACCGTCGCCACCGCCTCCTCCACCGAGAAGACAACCCCCACCAGCGCCGCCTCAAACTCCTCGTCGTCTTCGGAGACGTCGGCCATCGCGAGGAAGACGTTGGCGGCGGACAGGCCAGCGGGGACGCCCTCCCGGATCTCCACGAACTGGATCTCAAGGTCGGTGGACACCGGGACGAACAGCGTGCCGTCATTGACCCTGGACTCGATCCCCTCCGAATCCAGGGACTCTGCAACTTCCTCGTAGAACCCCATGGCGGGTGCCTCCTCGGTACCTTATCCACACACTGCGCAGCGCACGGACGTCACTGATGTCGCGGCTGCCGGAACCCCACCATGCTAGCCCAGTTTCCGGGTCGCGGCGGAAGCCCGCGTCCGTCATTTTGCCGACTGAACAGGACGCCCGTCACACTGCGCCGTCAAAGTTGCTGAAAACATACCCTCAACTGCCGCTTTCAGCCCCGGCCCCGCCACAATCACAGACAACGTTGTTGTAGTAGGGTGGAACGTCGAGATTGACCACATCATGAAATGAGGCGAGGACCTGCTGTGAACAGCACCAATTTCGGCCAAAATGAATGGCTGGTCGACCAGATGTACCAGCAGTTCAAGGACGACCCCCAGTCCGTCGATCCGGAGTGGCGGGAACTCTTCAACAAGCGGCCGGACACGGTTGACCACACCTCGGGAACATCAACCCCGAGCTCCACGACCTCCGGGAACGACGCGAAGAACTCGGCGTCGGCACAGAGCGCACCGGCGAAGTCCGGGGCGTCGGCGCCCGCCGCCGGCACCCCTGCGACCGGCGGCACCGGGAAGAAGGCCTCGGGTGCGCAGAAGAGCGCACCGGTCGCCCCGGCGAAGTCGCTGTCGGCATCGGTGAACCCGATCCCTGAGCGCGTCGCTCCCCCTGCTCCGAAGGGCCCTGCCGCCGCTCCGGACGCCGGCGAACATCCGCTCAAGGGAGCCCAGAAGTCCATCGCCAAGAACATGGACATCTCCCTGGAGATCCCCACCGCCACCACGGTGCGTGACATGCCCGCCAAGCTGATGTTCGAGAACCGCGCGATGGTCAACGACCACCTCCAGTCGCGCGGTAAGGGCAAGATCAGCTTCACACACATCATCGGCTGGGCCATGGTCAAGGCTGTCCAGGCCCACCCCTCGATGAACAACAGCTACAAGGTCGTCGACGGCAAGCCCGTCCTCGTCACCCCCGAGCACATCAACCTCGGACTGGCCATCGACATGGTCAGCAAGAACGGTGCCCGCAACCTCGTCGTCGCCGCCATCCGCGAGTGCGAGACACTGACCTTCGACGGCTTCGTCGACGCCTACGAGGACATCGTCAAGCGCGCCCGCATCGGCAAGCTGACGATGGACGACTTCAGCGGCGTCACCATCCAGCTCACCAACCCCGGTGGCATCGGGACCCGGCATTCCGTGCCCCGTCTGACCCGTGGTCAGGGCACCATCGTCGGTGTCGGCGCCATGGACTACCCCGCCGAGTTCGCCGGTGCCTCCGAGGACCGTCTGGCCGAGATGGGCGTCGGCAAGCTCGTCACCATGACCTCGACCTACGACCACCGCATCATCCAGGGCGCGGAGTCCGGCGAGTTCCTCCGCGACATCAGCCGCCTGCTGATCAACGACGACTTCTGGGACGACCTCTTCGCCGCGATGTCGGTGCCCTACGCTCCCGTGCGCTGGACCCAGGATCTCCCGAACATCGGGGTGGACAAGTCCACCCGCGTCATGCAGCTCATCGAGGCCTACCGGAGCCGCGGCCACCTCATCGCCGACATCGACCCGCTGCAGTGGACCCAGCCGGGCCTGCCGGTCCCCGACCACTCGGACCTGGAGATCGAGACCCACGGTCTGACGCTGTGGGACTACGACCGGAGCTTCAACGTCGGCGGGTTCGCCGGCCGCGAGAAGATGACCCTGCGGGAAGTTCTCGCGACGCTCCGCCGTGCCTACACCCTGAAGGTCGGCTCCGAGTACACCCACATCCTCGACCACGACGAACGCCGCTGGCTCGAAGAGCAGATCGAGGGCGGCCAGCCGAAGCTGTCCAACCCCGAGCAGAAGTACCTGCTGCAGACGCTCAACTCCGCCGAAGCATTCGAGAACTTCCTGCAGACCAAGTACATCGGCCAAAAGCGGTTCTCCCTCGAGGGCGCCGAGTCCCTCATCCCGCTCCTCGACGCCGCGGTCGACTCCGCGGCCGAGCAGGGTCTCGAGGAAGTCGTCATCGGCATGCCGCACCGTGGCCGCCTGAACGTGCTCGCCAACATCGTCGGCAAGCCCTACTCCAAGGTCTTCACCGAGTTCGAAGGCAACATCGAGCCCACCGTCGCCGGCGGGTCCGGTGACGTGAAGTACCACCTGGGCCAGACCGGTCAGTACACCCAGATGTTCGGTGACAACGACATCGACATCACCCTGACCGCCAACCCCTCCCACCTCGAGGCGGTCAACCCGGTGATGGAGGGCATCGCCCGCGCCCACCAGGACATCTCGACCAACGGCAACCCCCACCCGATCATGCCGATCCTCATGCACGGTGACGCCGCATTCACCGGCCTCGGCATCGTCCAGGAGACCATCAACCTGGCCAAGCTGGACGGCTACACCGTCGGCGGAACCGTGCACGTCGTGGTCAACAACCAGATCGGCTTCACGACCACGCCCGACGCGGGACGGTCCACCCACTACGTCACCGACCTGGCCAAGGGCTTCGACGCCCCGATCTTCCACGTCAACGGCGATGACCCGGAGGCTGTCGTCTGGGTTGCCCGGCTCGCCGTGGAATACCGCCGCCGCTTCGGCAAGGACGTCTTCATCGACCTGGTCTGCTACCGCCGTCGTGGACACAACGAGTCGGACGACCCGTCGATGACCCAGCCGGAGATGTACGACCGTATCCAGGACCGCGCCACCGTCCGTGCGCTCTACCACGACACCCTCGTCGGACGCGGAGAGCTCTCGGAGGAGGACGCACAGCGTGCGGCCGACGACTTCCAGGGACAGTTGGAGACGGTGTTCAACCAGGTCCGTGAGGCGGAGAAGGGCACGACCCCGGCGGAGCAGACCGGTATCGCCGGTTCCCAGGCGTTGACCAGGGGTCTGGACACCTCCATCTCCCGTGAGGTCATTGAAGCCGTCGGCGACGCGTTCACCGGCGTGCCGGACGGCTTCAACGTCCACCAGCGCGTCAAGCCGGTCGTCAAGCGCCGTCAGGAGATGACCCGCAAGGGTGGCATCGACTGGGCGTTCGGCGAACTGCTCGCCTTCTCCACCCTCGCCCAGGACGGCCGACTCGTCCGCCTCGCCGGTGAGGACTCCCTCCGCGGAACCTTCACCCAGCGCCACGCCGTCCTCTTCGACTCAGAGACCACGGAGCCCTACAGCCCGCTCGAGAAGCTCGCGGAAGAGTCCGGCAACGGAGGATCTTTCCGTGCCTACAACTCGCCGCTGACGGAGTTCGCCGGCCTCGGCTTCGAGTACGGCTACTCCGTGGGCAACATCGACGCCGTGGTGGCCTGGGAAGCGCAGTTCGGCGACTTCGTCAACGGTGGCCAGACGATCATCGACCAGTACATCGCCTCCGGTGAGGCGAAGTGGGGCCAGCTCTCGAGCGTGATCCTGCTTCTTCCCCACGGTTACGAGGGCCAGGGCCCGGACCACTCCAGCGCGCGCATCGAGCGTTTCCTGCAGATGGCTGCCGAGGGGTCCATGACCATCGCCCAGCCGTCGACACCGGCCAACCACTTCCACCTGCTGCGCCGCCATGCCATGGGCACGATGCGTCGTCCCCTCGTCGTCTTCACCCCGAAGTCGATGCTGCGCAACAAGGCGGCGACCTCCTCGGTGGAGGACTTCACCGAGGTGTCGAGCTTCCACTCCGTGCTCGACGACCCGCGTCTGGCCGACTCGTCCACCACCCACGACGACATCACCACCGTGCTGCTGTGCTCCGGCAAGATCTACTACGACCTGGAGAAGAAGCGGCAGGACGACGGACGGGACGACGTCGCCATCGCCCGCGTCGAGATGCTGCACCCGTTGCCGCACAACCGCATCAAGGAAGTCCTCGACCGCTACCCGAACGCCGAGTTCCGGTGGGTGCAGGACGAGCCTGCCAACCAGGGTCCGTGGCCGTTCATCGCGCTCAACCTGCCCGAGCGCATCGAGGGTCTGAAGCTCAAGCGGGTCTCCCGCCGTGCCCAGTCCTCGACCGCGACCGGCCTGGCCAAGGTCCACAAGCTCGAGCAGGAACAGCTGCTCAACGAGGCCTTCGCCACGTAGCGTCCGCCCCACCGGGTCTTTTTCGTACGCTAGTCGGCCGTGATCTCGACTCCCTCATCCGTATCGGTGAGGTCCGGGGCGTCGGAGGGGTCAGAAGCGAGATCATCACTGGTGACCCCGCCTGCCACGTTGTTCAGCGCCCGGCGGTCAGCCCGGTCCAGTGCCGGCTTGCGGTACAGCGCGACGATGTTCTGCGGCAGCGTGTCGTCGTCGCACCCGACGGCCTCCCCCGGGTCGCTGGCCTGGAGATCAGTCGGGAGTGCGGAGAACATCGTGGTGTGCGCGATGTCCCGCCACTGGGCGGTGTCCACACCGTCGTCGAGAGCCTGGGCGTACACTCCGCGCAGTTCCTCGCCCTTCACAGGATCCAGGACGTCCAGCATCTCGCCGACACACCCCAGCACCACGCTGACGTCACCGTTATGCAGCAGGTCCAGTCGGTCTGCGGCGTCGATGTCACGGATCTCCACCGAACGTCCAGCCGCGGAGAACGCGCTCTCGTAGCTCTCCGCCAACCGCTGCTGCACCGGGTCGTCCGTCAGCCCCAGGTAGACGGGGCCGGAGGACTCCTGGTCCATCTGTAGCGACGCCGGCCCCGTCGTCGCGCCTCCGACGGCGCACCCTGACACGGCCGTCGCCGTCACCGTGACGGCCGCGACAGCGGCAATGACTCTGCGGTGTCGCGGCGGCTCCGGTGCCCGACCGGCGTTACTCACTCCCATGGCCACCATCATGTCACCACCACGCCACGGCGTAGACACCCACCAGGGCGATCCACGGCACCACACCCCACCACCGGGACCGGTCCGACAGCAGGGCCCCCGCCGTCGCCACCACGCCACCTACCGCGTGCGGCACCCACAGCGGGCTGCCCAGCAGCGCCAGGATCACCGCGATCCCGCACAGACCGCCGGCGATCAGTCGTGACATGCTGTCCTCCCGTGCTTCCCGTCGTACCTCGACATCCGCTTCAGGATACCCGCACACCGGACCCCGGAAGAAGCCCGCCGACGCCGGAGCGGCGGGTTCACAGCGCGCCCACGGCATACTGTGCCGTAATCTCTATTCCCATGAACACGACACGGGTTTTCGCCGGGCGTCTCGCCGGGATGCTCCTGCTCGGAGCGGACGGTGAATCGCTCGGCAGGGTCCGCGACGTCGTCCTGACCATCCGCCCGACACGGGCGGTGGCACTGGGACTCGTCGCCGAAGTCGCCGGCAAACGCCGGATATTCCTGCCGATGGGGCGTGTCACCTCCATCGACCCCCAGGAAGTCACGCTCAACACGAGCTCGGTGAACCTCCGCCCCTTCCGCTCGCGTGCGGGCGAACTGACGGTCATGGACGACCTGATCGGAGCGAAGGTGCACACCGACGACCCGGAGTTCAGCCACCTCGCGGGACGCGCGGTGGAGATCTCGGACGTCGAGCTGGAACGCACCCGCACCCGCGAGTGGGAGGTCAGCAGGATCGCGGTGATCACCCGCGGCCGGTTGGGCCGACGGACGACCCCGGCGGTGATCCCGTTCACCCACGTCCACGGTCTCTCTGCCTCGGGTGCCGGGCCGCTCGACGTGGATGCCGAACTCATCGCCGAATTCACCACGATGCGCAACGCCGACATCGCCCATGCACTCCGCGACATGGCCCCGGAACGCAGGTTCCGCATCGCCTCGGAGCTGGACGACGAACGTCTCGCCGACGTCATCGCCGAGCTCCCGGACGACGAGCAGACCGAACTCGTCGAGGAACTCAACATCGAACGCGCCGCGACCATCCTCGAGGAGATGGATCCGGACGACGCGGCGGACCTGCTCGGAGAACTCCCGCACGACAAGGCCGACGTCCTTCTTGAACTCATGGACCCGGAGGAATCCGAACCCGTCCGCCGTCTGATGAGCTTCTCCCCCGACACCGTCGGCGCCCTGATGACCTCCGAGGCCATCATCCTCACGCCCCAGGCGACCGTGGCCGAGGCCCTCGCCCACGCTCGTAACCCCGAGGTTCCGCTGTCACTGAGCTCGCTGATCTTCGTGGTCCGGCCGCCCCAGTCCACTCCGACGGGGCGCTACCTCGGTTGCGTGCACCTGCAGAAACTGCTCCGCGAGCCGCCGTCCTCCCTCGTCGGCGGGATCCTCGACCTCGAGCTGCCGGCCCTGCACCCCGATGACACCGAGGAGACCGCTGCGCGGTACTTCGCCACCTACAATCTCGTCTCCGCCCCGGTACTTGACGAGGACGGCCACCTGCTCGGCGTCGTCGGCGTCGACGACCTCCTGGACCATCTGCTGCCGGAGAACTGGCGCGACGACGACTGGCGCAGTAACCGCGCCACTGCGTCACCATCGACCACCGAACGAGAGTGAGACCACGATGCCGGACAACTTCTCCAGAACCGACCTGGACACTCCGTCGTCGGGCCCGCGGCGCCGGCTCCTCGCCTACAACGACGACGCTGTCGGCGTCGGCGCGGAGAAGGTCGCCCGGTTCCTCGGCACCGGGCGTTACCTCATGTGGCAGACGATCATCGTGGTGGTGTGGATCTGCCTGAACGTCGGGGGGTTCTGGTGGAACTGGGACGTCTACCCGTTCATCCTGCTCAACCTCGCCTTCTCCACGCAGGCGGCCTACGCCGCACCGTTGATCCTGCTGGCGCAGAACAGGCAGGACGACCGCGACCGCGTCTCGCTCAACGAGGACCGGCGTCGTGCCGAGGAAACCAAGGCGGACACCGAGTTCCTCGCCCGTGAACTCGCCGGCCTACGGATCGCCGTCGGCGAGAACGTCACCCGCGACTACCTGCGCCGCGAACTCGATGATCTCGGTGACCTGCTGCGTCGCATCGAGGACAAACTCGAGGACCAGCGCAACGACGACCGTAGCTCCCCTCCCGTCGGCGGTGCAGCGGTCGCGCCCGCAGGCGACGGGACGGCGGGGCCCGCTGACTGATTGGCCCTGAACTGGGCTCGGCGTATCATCATGGTCAATGTCTACTGTCACTGAATCAGCGGTTCGCAGTGCCCTGGCCACTGTGGAGGATCCGGAGCTCAACAAGCCCATCACCGAGCTGGGCATGGTCAAGTCGATCGACATCGACGGCAGTCATGTCGCCGTCGAGATCTACCTCACCATCGCCGGGTGCCCGATGAAATCGACGCTCACCACGCGCACCAGGGACGCCGCGGAGGGCGTCGACGGGGTCGAGAGTGCGACGGTGACGACCGACGTGATGAGTGACGAGCAGCGTCGCGAACTGCGCACCAAGCTCCGCGGTGGTGCCGCGGAACCGGTCATCCCGTTCGCGCAGCCGGAGTCGACGACGCGGGTCTTCGCCGTGGCGTCGGGCAAGGGTGGTGTCGGGAAGTCCTCGGTGACCGTGAACCTGGCCACGGCGTTGGCGAAGCGTGGCCTGCAGGTCGGGGTGGTCGACGCCGACATCTACGGTCACTCCGTTCCCCACATGATGGGGTCGAACCACCGTCCCCACCAGGTGGACGACATGATCATCCCGCCCCAGGCCCACGGTGTGAAGATCATGTCCATCGGGCATTTCCTCGACGGTAACTCCCCGGTGGTCTGGCGTGGGCCGATGCTGCACCGTGCGATCCAGCAGTTCCTGGCGGACGTGTTCTGGGGCGACCTGGACATTCTGCTGCTCGACCTCCCACCGGGAACCGGTGACGTGGCGATCTCGGTCGCCCAACTGGTCCCGAACGCCGAGCTGTTGATCGTGACGACGCCGCAGGCTGCGGCCGCCGAGGTGGCTGAACGTGCCGGCAGCATCTCCCAGCAGACCCGGCAGCGTATCGGTGGCGTGATCGAGAACATGAGCTGGATGGACATGCCCGACGGCACCCGGATGGACATCTTCGGTTCCGGGGGCGGGCAGACGGTCGCCGACCACCTCAGCGAGCTGACCGGTGGTGACGTGCCACTCATGGGGCAGATTCCGTTGGACCCGAATCTGCGTATCGGTGGCGACCTGGGCAACCCGATCGCCATCTCGGAACCGGGGTCGCCGGCGGGCGTCGCCCTGGGTTCCATAGCCGAGAAGCTGTCGACGCGTCGGCAGTCGCTCGCCGGCAGGCAGCTGAACCTGGGCGTCGCCGGTCACTAGGACCCCTACCGCCCCGGACGGACACCGGGCCTAGATCGTGTCGTCGAAGTTCCCGGGGCCGGCCCAGTCCCGGGACTGGCCGACCTCGTCCTGCTGCGGCAGTTCGACCCGCTCACCGGTGTCAGGGGCGGGGTCCCCGTCCTGCCGCGCGGACACCTCACTGGCGCGGGGCGGGTTCTTCGGGGCGGTGTCCGACATCCGCGCGGTGGTCCCTTTCACCGCACCGGTGACGTCTCGCGCCGAGGTCTCCAGGTCGGTGAGGAAACTGTCGTCGCCGTCGAGGAGTGTCTTGGTGATGAATCCGCGGGCACCCATCTGCCGCACGCTGTTCAGCTGGGACAGGGGTTTGCGGAACTCCTCGAAATCCTCACCGAAGTCCTGGTCGAGCTCCTGTCGGGCGTTGGCGATGGCCGTGCGCGCCGCCAGCAGGAGGGCCTTGAGGTCGGTGATCAACCGGGGAAGTCGCTCCGGCCCGACGACGATTATGCCCACCACAATGAGGACGAGGACCTCGCCCCATCCGACGCTGGAGAACACCAGACCCGCCTTTCTCTCGACACTGCCGACCGACTGATTCTAACCCTCACCGCGCGGTCGAGACGATTCTGCGCTTCCCCCGGGTTCTCTCGGTGCCCGTCGCTGCATCTTCCGTGCCACGGCCGCCATGCGGGCGGTGATGCTGTCAGGACGACGGCAGCCGTCGATCCCGACGTCGTCGTAGCCGGTCGGGTCCTCCTGCTGCCCGTCCCCGGCGGCACAGTCGTCGGGGATACGTACGAGCCGGCTGAGCAGGCTACCCGAGGCGTGGACCTGCTCCATGGGGATGCTGCCGCGCAGACGGTCTGACGCCTGCCGCTGCGCGCGCACCTCCGCCCGGCACTCCTCACAGTGCACCAGGTGGATCCTGGCCCTGTGCTCGGCACCCCGGGACAGTTCTCCGTCCACCAGGGCTGCGACGACCTCCGGGGTCAGGTGCCCGACACCCGACAGTTTCCCGACTTCCGACATGACCGGACCTCCTCGCTGACTCGCACGTTCCGTGCGTCATCTGCCATCGATGATAGCGCTAAGACTGGGGAACGTAGCTGAGCTCACCGGCGGTGCGTGCCAGCCCCGCCCGCAGCTGACTTCTCGCCCGGTGGATCCTGGACCGCACCGTCCCCATCTTCAGGCCGAGCGTGTCGGCGATCTCCTCGTACGTCATGTCGAGACCGTCGCAGAGGATGACTGCGACGCGAAACTCCGGACTCAGGTCGTCCAGTGCGCGTTCCAGAGCGGGGTCGAGGTTGTTCATCTCGAAGGCACCCTCCGGACCGACACGCGTTCCTTCGACGCGGTCGTAGTCCTCCGGCAACGACTCCATACGGATGGTGCCCCGGTGCCGGACCATGTCGAGGAAGAGGTTCGTGGTGATCCGGTGAAGCCAGCCGGAGAAGGTTCCCGGGCGGTACGACTTCAGCGACCGGAAGGCACGCATGAACGTGTCCTGCGTGAGGTCCTCGGCGTCCTGCCGGTCACCGCTAAGGCGGTAGGCGAGCCGGTAGACGCTGTCCGCATGTTCCTCGACCAGTTCACTCCAGGTCGGCATTCCGCCTTCGCCGCGGTCGAAAGCGCCGGTTGCTCCGGTGGCGCCGGAGTCTGCTGCGGTGTCCATGTCATCCATCCTGACGCACGTGCATTACCAGTGGGTGCCCGGGTGCTTCGGGTTCGCTGTGAGTCCCTGCGAATCCTCGACCCCCGACAGCTTTCGTCTCTGAATATATCCGGTGGACAGCGCCCGTGTAAAGATGTCACTTGCGCCCCATCAAACACAGTATCCCCACGTTGATGCCCGGGCGTCCGACTCGCCGGGGGCGGTCCGACTGTCTGCGTCCCGCCACACCTACAGTTACACCCGTGAACGCAGAATCCAGCTCCGCCCTCGACGCCGTCCGTGACTACGTCAACGCCACCGCAGCGTCCGACGAGGCACTCGACGCCGCCCGCGATTCAGCGACCGAGTACGGACTCCTCACCCCCGACGCGATGACCGGCGAGTTCCTCACCTTCCTGGCGGCGCAGGTCACCACGGCCGCACCCACCGCGGTGGTCATGTCCCCGGCGTTCGGCGTGATCGGCCTGCACCTCTTCGCCGGATTCTCCGGTGGCGGCCACGTCACCTGCATCGACCCGGAGGTCCAGCACCAGGTACTGGCCCGCGAGGCGTTCAGCTCCGCCGGTGTGCGCTCGAACGCCTACCGTTTCCTGCCGTCCGCTCCGCTGGTGGGCGTCTCCCGCCTCGCCACCGACGCCTACGACATCATCGTCTCCCAGTCGATGACCGAGCACCTCTCGGCCACGGTCGACGCCGCCCTGCCCGTTCTCCGCCCCGGCGGGGTCCTGGTCCTGCTGGACTCCCTGCTGGACGGGACGCTGGCCGACGCCGGCCGCACGGACCGGCAGGCCCGCGCGGCCGCCGACGCCGAAGAGCACCTGCGGACGATGGACGGCATCACCGTGGCGCGACTGCCGCTCGGGGCCGGCTGCACCGTCATCACCAGACACGGTGCCTGATAACCAGCTGTCATTGACCGACGCAGGCACCGGGTTCCGCGACGATGGTATACAGGGATGCCGTGAACCGCTACAGACCTGAACTACACGTCACCGCGGAAGTCGGTGTCCTCGAGGCCCCCGCCGGAGCCTTGGGCCGGGGGGAGTCCCTCCACGTCTTCCACCAGTTCCGGCCTCGACCTGACGCCGGGGCCCGGTGGGCCCACCAGGTAGCGTCCGGGATCCCCTACGGCTGGGACGTCTGCGACGACGTCCTGGTGCCCCGGGACGAGGAGATCGACTGTCTCGCCGGTTCCTCCGTGCCGGTGGGTGAGGGCGTCGAGCTCTTCTTCGTCACCACCACGCCCGGGGGCGGCGCCGACCGGGCCGGGCTCCGCTCGAACACCGTGCCCCACGGCCACCGGGGCGAGCGGCGCTTCACCGTCCAGCGTGCACGCATCGCCGATCTCGGCGCCGCGACCACCGAGGTCTCCGACGACCCGAGCGTGGTGTCCCCCTTCGTGGAGCGACTCGGCCCGGTGGACATCGACGATTCCGCCCACCCGATCCATGACCTGGCGACCCCGTCGGTGGTGCGCCGCGGCGACGGATGGACGATGATCGCCCTCGACCTGGTCGATGACGAGGATGCCCGAATCGTCGTCCTGGAGTCGACGGACCGTCAGCACTGGACGGTCGTCGGTCCCCTGGAGATCGCCGACACTGCTGACGCCGCTGACACCGTCGGCGAGCCGGTGCCCGACGGACGTCCGTACGCACCGCGGCTGACCCTGATGACCGACCGCGGGACCGGGGAGGACAGGGACGTCCTGTTCATCACCTACCCCGACGCCAGCATCGACGGCGTCGACGGGTCCGGGGAGACGACCGGGTACATCGTCGGCGCCCTCGACGGCGCTGCGTTCCGTGCGTCGACGGGATTCCAGGTGCTCGACCACGGCCACGACTTCACCCGGCCCCGCCTGGTGCCCGGCAACCGGCCCGTGCTCTCCGGCCTCGTCGGGGCCTTCCCCCACAGCGACAGCGGAGACGAACCTGCCACCTGGGCAAACTGTCTGTCAGTGCCCCGGTTCCTCAGTCTGCGCGACGGGCACCTCTACCAGGACGTCATCGGCCTCCCGACCGCCGTCCGCTCCTACACCGACCGGGCGGCCGTCTACACCGCGCAGCTCGACGTCGAGTCCGGCTCCGCGACCGTCGACCTCCTGAACAAGGACGGCGGCGTGATCGCCAGCGTCACCCACTCCGGGGACCGGGTGTCGGTGGACCGCGACGGCGACGTCCGCTCCGCGCCCCTCGCGGACGGTGACAGCGACACGCTCACCATTTTCGTCGACGGTCCGGTGTGCGAGGTCTTCGCCGACGGGGGCCTGGTCTCACTCACCACGGCGCTGACCGGGCCCCGGGCCTTCGACCGGTTCGCCGTGAGAGCCACCGGCGGCGCACGCATGTTGTCCGCGATGGAGTCTCTGGGACGTCAGCTCCAACGCCAGCTGGCGCACCTCGACGACCCGGCGGAACAGGAGAAACTCATCCGCGAGGCAGTGTTGGCGGACCGTGATCTCGCCGCCGGGGTCGACCCCGGCGAATAGTCTGGGCCGGCCTCCCCGCCGTCCCGCCCCTCAGGCGAGCCGGTGGTCCCGCTTCAGCCGGGTGATGGCGGCACGCGCGGTAACGGTCATCGTCTCCGGCAGTGCGGCGATCCGTTCCGCCAGCACCGTCGGGTGGATGTGGCGTGCGGACGGGCTCATCCCGATCTGTGCGGCGATCGACGCCTGGTCCAGGGTCATCTGGAACTCGACGCTCTCCGGCTCCCCTACCGGCACGAGGTGGCCCGAGGCCTGGGTGATCATCCGCTCGACCTTCCCCTCCTCAACGTCGATGATGCCCAGCGGTCCCCGCAGCTCGGCCAGGTGTCCGGCGTCGGCGGTGAGGACGATGACCTGCCCCTCAGGGGACAGCACCCGGGCGAACTCGGCGGCGTTCCGCGGGGCGAAGATCACAGTCACGGCGTCGACGACCCCGTCACGCAACGGCAACCGTGACCAGGCGTCTGCCACCACCGCGCCGATGTTGCGGTGGCACGATGCCAGCCGCTTCGCCGCAGGCACGGAGACGTCGATGCCCACACCGCGGGAGTTCTCGATCGAATCCAGGGTGTGGGAGAGGTAGTACCCGGTGCCGGCACCGATCTCCACGATCGACGGGTGTGCGTCGTCGGCGACACCGGCGTCGTCGAGTGCCTGACCCACGTGGTCGGTGATCGCCTCCACGAACGGGGCGAAATGCCCCCCGGACAGGAACGTCTCACGGGCCTGGATCATCTCGGCGTCGTCACCGGAGTACCGCAGACCGGCTCCACCGGCGAGGGTGACGTACCCCTGCCGCGCCACGTCGTAATTGTGACCGGAGTCGGACACCAGGGTCTTCCATGCGTCGTCACCGGCACGCAACGGGGTGCCGTCCACCGGGTCGGCGAGAAGGTCGATGACATCAGAGAGCACGGGTGCGGGTCTCCCCTCGATAGCGGAACGATGAAGAGCCGGGTCGGCTACTTCCGGAACCACTCTACAAGAGTGCGTGCCGCGAAACCCGTGCTCCCCCGGTCCACGTCACCGCGTGCCGAATCCGACCACGACGGACCGGTGGTGTCCAGGACGGTGCAGGGCACACCGTCGGCGAAACGTCGGAGGAACAGTGCCGCGGTCACCGCTCCCGGCCCGTCCGGCACCACCGTGAGATCGGCGTCCCCCGAGTTGACGGCATCCTCCAGGTAGTCCGGCGTCGGCAACGGCCACCACCGCTCACCTACCCGGGCTCCGCGCAACGTCACCCGCCGTACCGCCTGTGCGTCACCGGTGACTGCACCGGTCAGCTCCCCCAGTGCGGTCTTCGACGCCGTCGACACCGGACCGACGACGACCACCCGGCGGGGGCGGTAGCGCTGTACGCCGTAGGCCACGGCGTCCGCCAGAGCGAGACGACGGCACACCTCCACCTGCTCGGTGGCGGTGGAGAGCCCGGGGACCTGTGTCGTCGTCCCGTTGACATGCTCAACCACCGGCCTCGCCCGCCCGGGAGCGGAGGGCGGGGGGTTGAAACCGTGTACCGGCACCAGCCCGACGACCTTGTGCGGCCCCCGCAACTCCGCCAGCGCGCGGATCACCGCCGGCACGGGAGCGCCTCCGACCACGAGAAATTCGGGACGGTCGTCGGTGAGGTCCCCCTCGGCGGCGGCGGGGTCCCAGAACATCTCCACGAACCCGACCTCGTCCTCGCCCTCCGGGTCGTTGACGCCGGCACCTGCCGTCGCTGTCGCCAGAATGCCGCCGAAGCCCTTGCGCTGCAGCCACCCCCTGCCGTGGGTCTTGACCCGGGTCCCCGCGATGTCCCCGAGCACCGCCTTGGCCTTACGCCGCCACCACACCGAGGTCGCTGACGGGGCGGGCACGGCGTTGATGTCCCGGGCCAGCATCGTGGCGGCACCGAGCAGACGCCCACGGCGCACGCTGCCCTCGGCCCGCGTGGTCACTGCGCCGTCGGAGTCGTCGCTTCCCCGGAGCATCCCGGCGATGTCGACGTGGACCGACCGCACGTCCACCGCCGCGTCCTTGCGCGTGACCACCAGGGGCCGCACCCCCAGCACGATGCCCTGCGCGAGATTGCGGAGGTTGTGTGCGGTCGTCTCCTCCGGGACCCGGATCTGCACGGTGTGTCGCTTCGCCCGGACCGGGTGCCCGTCGACGAGCGCGCCCAGTCGGCGCACGAGCACGGCGGCCGCCGCCGCCCACCGGTCATCGGCCAACCGTGGTTCCTCGGCGATGCTGGCCAGGTCAGTCAGGGGCCCCGGCCGGCGTGGGACACGGATCTCCCACACACCGTCGGCGGCGAGCTCCGCCTGCGGGCCGTCACCGTCCCGACGTGCCGGTGCCGACTCCGGGTCGGGGTCTGCCAGGACCACGCGGCAGTCGATGACGTCGCTGCCGGTGACGGTGGTGCCCACCGTGATCTCCGGGACCGGCCGGGGAAGGTTCGGGATCCTCTTCACTGCACACTCTCCTGCTGTCCACGGTTGCCACCGTCGCTGGGGTCACCGTCGGCACCGTCGGCGCTGACGGCGCTGACGGCACTGCCTGGTCGCCGCCCTGTACGTCCCGGTACCGGCGGTTCGCGGTCGAACACCGTGAGAACGAGGTAGACGAGCACCAGCGCCACCAGCAGTGCGGCGATGACCGTGATGACCAGATACATGGCTGCCGAGGGTACCCGACCTACCGGGCCTGCGGACCGGTGTCCCCGGACATCCGGCCCGCCTGCTTCTCCAGGTCCTCGAGTTCGCGCAGCAGCTGGCTGCGCCGCTCCTCGAGTTCCTCGACCCGTCCCCGGTGTGCCTCGACGCAGTAGGCGACCGCCTCCTCGGGGGAGTCGGTCACCAGGAACAGGTCCGGGTCGCCTTCCGAGATCATCCCCTCGTCAATGAGCCGGGTGGTGATCCAGTCGACCAGTCCGCTCCAGAACTCACAGCCCAGCAACACGATCGGGAACTGCCGCACCTTGCCGGTCTGCACCATCACCAGGGCCTCGAAGAGTTCGTCGAGGGTCCCGAACCCGCCCGGCAGACAGATGAACGCCTGCGCGTACTTCAGGAACATCATCTTGCGCACGAAGAAGTAGCGGAAGTTCAGGCCCAGGTTCACCCACGAGTTCAGCCCCTCCTCGTGCGGCAGTTCAATGCCCAGTCCGACGGACACACCGCCGGCCTCCGCCGCCCCCCGGTTCGGCGCCTCCATGAGCCCCGGGCCGCCGCCGGTGATCACCGCGTAACCGGCCTCCTTCAGCCGTCGGCCCAGTTCCCGGCCCGTCTCGTAGTAGGGGTGGTCCTCGGCGACGCGTGCCGACCCCCACACGGTGACCGCCTTGGGGAGCTCGGCCAACGCACCGAAACCCTCGACGAACTCCGACTGGATACGCATCACCCGCCACGGGTCGGAGTGCAGCCAGTCGGTGTTGGGCTGCTCGTCCAACAACCGCTGGTCCGTCGTCGACCGGGGGTACGGCGTCCCCGGGTAGGTACCGTTGATGCCCCGTCGCATCACCGGCCCGTGGAAGGTGAACGGTTGCGGGTTGTCTTCAGCCATTGCACGTCACCGTGCCTTCCGGGTCAGGTAGTCGGTCAACTGGGTACTCACGGTCTCGATCATCTCCACCGGGCAGTTCTCCTGCGGGGTGTGGCACAGCCCGGGGTCCCCCGGACCGAAGTTCACCGCCGGGATCCCGAGGGCGGAGAAACGGGAGACGTCGGTCCACCCGTACTTCGCCCGCACGTTGCCGCCGGTCGCCTCGACCAGAGCCGACGCCGCCGGTTGAGCGAGTCCCGGCAGTGCACCGGGGGCGAGGTCGTCAACCTCGACACTGAATCCGTCGACGGGGTCCTCCGGCGTCCCGACGCCGAGGACGTCCAGGGTGTGGGCGAGGGCCTCCTCGCCGGAACGGTCCGGGGCGAAGCGGAAGTTGACGAACATCCAGGCGTCGTCGGGGATGGTGTTGGTCGCCACGCCGGCCTCCAGGTGCACCACGTTCAGGCCCTCCCGGTAGAGGCACCCGTCGATGTCGACGTCGCGGGGACGGTACTCCCCGACCCGGGTGATCACCGGGGCGAGCCGGTGGGCGGCGTTGTCACCCAGCCAGGCACGCGCGGAGTGCGCCCGGGTGCCGTGCGCCGTCACCCGCACCCGCAACGTCCCCTGACACCCTGCCTCGATCACCGCGCCGGACGGCTCCCCCAGCAGCGCGACGTCGCCCTCGAGCCAGTCGGGGTGCGCCTCGACGAGGTGACCGAGCCCGTTGTAGCGGGTCGCGACCTCCTCCCCCTCGTAGAGCACGAGGGTGAGGTCGTGGGCGAGCGACTCCGAGCTGGCCAGGCTGGCAAAGGCGTGGATGTACACCGCGTCCCCGGACTTCATGTCGACCGACCCGAGACCGTGAATGCTGTCCCTGCCCTCGCCGTCCGGGCGGCGGGTCGACGGCAGGTTGTCCGCCGGGGGGACGGTGTCGATGTGACCGGCGAGAATCACCCGGGTGTCCAGCCCGCGGTGTGTGCGGGCGACGAGGGTGTTGCCGTGCCGGTCGACGGTGACGTGTGGATGGGCCTCCCGCAGTCCCTCCAGCGCCACGTGGAGCGCGTCGGCGATGGCCTTCTCGTCGTGCGACCGGCTGGGGATGTCGACGAGACTGCGGGTCAGTTCCACAGGGCAGGCGGACAGGTCTGCAGCGGTCAGGACCGCATGCCCAGAAGCGGTCCCAGGAGCGGTCTCAGGAGCGGGCTCAGAATTGTTCATCGTGGCACTCACTCTAACGGGCTATCGTCTCGCACGCCGGACGAGTGTGCGAGAATCCGGAAGTATGAGCACACAGCACACCGGCTCCCCCGCCGGTTCCTCCACCGATTCCCAGGGTGCGGCACCGACCGAGGCCGGAAACCGCGACCTCGGACACAGCCTGAAGGTCCGGCACCTGACGATGATGGGACTCGGGTCTGCTGTCGGCGCCGGCCTGTTCCTCGGAACCGGTGTCGGGATCAAGGCCGCCGGCCCGGCCGTGCTGCTGTCGTACATCGTCGCCGGGATCGTCGTCGTCTTCGTCATGCGTATGCTCGGCGAGCTCGCCGCCGCGCGCCCCGCCTCCGGCACGTTCGCCACGTACGCGAAGATGGCCCTGGGACCGTGGGCCGGGTTCTCCACCGGGTGGCTGTACTGGTTCATGCTCATCATGGTCATGGGAACCGAGATCACCGGCGCCGGGGCCATCATGGGCAACTGGTTCGGCGTCGAGGGGTGGATCCCGGGACTGTTGTGCGTCGTCCTGTTCACCGTGGTCAACCTGTTCGCGGTCCGGGGCTTCGGCGAGTTCGAGTACTGGTTCTCCTTCGTCAAGGTCGCCGTGATCATCTTCTTCCTCGTCGTCGGTGCGCTGCTGATCTTCGGACTACTCCCCAGTCATGACCCGGTCGGGGTCGACAACTTCACCCCCTTCGCCCCGAACGGGATCTCCGGCATCGCCGCCGGTCTGCTGGCGGTCGCCTTCGCCTTCGGCGGTATCGAGATCGTCACCATCGCCGCCGCCGAGTCCGAGAAGCCCAGTGAGGCGATCACCGCCGCGGTGCGTGCGGTCGTCTGGCGTATCTCGGTGTTCTACCTCGGCTCCGTGCTGGTGATCACCGCGCTGCTCAACGTCACCACGCTGGACGGCGCCGACGACGCCGCCGATTCTCCGTTCACCCGTGTCCTGGCAATGGCCGACATCCCCGGTGTGGTCGGGTTCATGGAGGCGATCATCGTGCTGGCGCTGCTGTCCGCATTCAACGCCCAGATCTACGCGACCTCGCGGCTGACCTTCTCCTTCTCCCACCAGGGCAACGCCCCGAAGCTGTTCCGGAAGGTCTCGGCCCAGCGGGTCCCGACGGCCGCGGTGATCTGTTCGCTGGTCTTCGCCTTCATCTCGGTGGGCCTGCAGGTCTGGGGTCCGGACAACCTGATCAACATCCTGTTCAACGCGGTCGGCGGATGCCTGCTGGTGATCTGGTTCATCATCGTGCTCAGTGAACTGAAGCTACGACCGCAGCTCGAGGCCGAGGGCAGTCTCAAGGTCCGGATGTGGGCATGGCCGGTGTTGCCGATCGTCACACTGGTCGCCCTGGTCGGCCTGGCGGTACTGATGCTCTTCGACGAGACCGCCCGTGACCAGGTGGTCACCGTGGCCATCGCCTTTGTCGCGGTGAGCCTGCTCGGACTGTTCGTCACCCGGCACCACGACCGGACCGTCGCCGCCACGGACGCCGGCGACGCCACCGTTTCCTCCTAGCGCCCCTCGGCGGACTCCGGGGCGCCAGGTAGACTGTCACACCATGACTGCCGCATATGGAACCGGAATTGCGACCCTGACCGCCGACGACACCGTCCTCGACGTGTGGTACCCCGAATTCGGGCTCGGCGCCGCACCGTCGACCCCGTCGGACTTCTCCCACCTGGAAGGCGAGGACACCGACCGCGGCGTCCGACGCGCGGTGGTCACCACCGTCATCGACGACCTGGACGCCGCCCCCGTCGACACCGCCGACGTCTACCTCCGCCTGCACCTGATCTCCGGCCGGGAGATCCGGCCCCACGGCTGCAACCTGGACGGCATCTTCGGCAAACTGGCCAACGTCGTCTGGACCGACTTCGGCCCCTGTGCCGTCGAGGGCTTCGAGGCCACCCGCGCCCGGCTGAGCCGGCACGGGCGGGTCACCGTCTTCTCCGTCGACAAGTTCCCGCGGATGGTGGACTACGTGGTCCCCACCGGCGTCCGCATCGGTGACGCCGACCGCGTCCGTCTCGGTGCCCACCTCGCCGAAGGCACCACCGTGATGCACGAGGGTTTCGTGAACTTCAACGCCGGGACCCTGGGCGCGTCGATGGTCGAGGGACGCATCTCCGGCGGCGTCGTCGTCGGCGACGGCTCGGACGTCGGCGGTGGCGCCTCGATCATGGGCACCCTCTCCGGCGGCGGCAAGGCCGTGATCTCCGTCGGGCAGCGCTGCCTCCTGGGTGCGAACTCCGGCCTCGGTATCTCCCTCGGTGACGACTGCGTCGTGGAGGCAGGACTCTACGTCACGTTCGGCACCAAGGCCGTCGTCTCCGGCGCGGTCGCCGACGCCGTCGGAGTGCAGGACGGCGCCACCGTGAAGGCGTCCGAGCTCTCCGGTGTCTCCAACGTCCTGTTCCGTCGCAACTCCGTCTCCGGCGCCGTCGAAGCGGTCGCGCGCAGCACCGGATCGGTGGAACTGAACGAGGACCTGCACAAGAACTGACCCCCCGGACAGTGGGCCGGTTCCGCCCGCTCCAGTCCCTCTCTCCTCGCTCCCTCTCCTCTCCTCCCCCTCCTCCCCCCTCTCCTCCACCGGAAAGCTGTCCTCCCCATGGGATCCCCCGCAGCCTCACCTGCCCCGTCTGCCCGCACAGCCCCCACCTGCCCGACCGCGACACGATGATCCGGGCCACCCGGACCCTTCTCCGGCTCAGTCTCCGCGGCATCGCGGCGCACCGTGCCCGGCTGGTGCTGACAACACTGTCGGTGGTCCTCTCCACCGCCTTCATCGCCGCGACAGTCCTGTTGTCCGGGGCACTCGGCGACACCGTCACCCGGCTCACGTCGTCCGGCTACCGGCACGCCGACATCATCATCCGGCCGGCGGACGGCCACCGGAGTCTCCCGGAGGGCATCGAGCACCGGGTCCTCTCCGGCCACCGGATCGACCGCGCGGAGATCGACGACCGCCGCAGCGTCGTCCTCAGCCGGGGAGCTGCTCCGGACGCCCCCACCGTGGACACCGGGGGGATGCCCGTGCACCCGGGCCCCTGGTACGGCCCGGCACGCGCGCTGGACCCGGACACCCGCCTCGTCGCCGGCGCCCCACCGGACCGCGGCGAGACGGTGGTCACCGAGGCAACCGCAGACACCGCCTCACTGGACATCGGTGACGAGGTGACTGTCACCGGCGACGCCGCGGAGGTGACCCTTACGGTCAGCGGTATCTCGACCGGCGGCGACACCGGAGGCCTCGGCCTCGGCATGGACGGGGACGACTACCGCGGGGCCTTCGCCGCCGAGGGGCTCCCCGGTCTGGCCGTGCGCACCGCTCCCGGGGCTTCACCGGAGGATGTCGCCGCAGCTCTCGCCGACGACCTGGCCCGGGCCCCCGGCGGGTCGGCGGTCTCCGTGCGCACCGCTGAGGAGGTGGAGGCCTCGGACGCCGGTGTACTGCGCACCGGGGTGGGGTACCTGCGCTACATTCTCGGCATGTTCGGTGCCGTCGCCCTGGTGGTCGGCATGTTCCTCGTCGCCAACACGTTCGCGATGACGGTGGGCCAACGGATGCGGGACTACGCACTGCTCCGGGCACTCGGGATGTCCGGCCGGCAGGTGACCGCCTCGGTCCTGTGCGAGGCCGTCGCCGTCGGCGCGCTCGGTTCGACGGTGGGTGTCGCCGCCGGAGCCGGTCTGGTCGCCGCCGCCGGTGCGACCGCCGCCGACACTCCTCTCGCACCGGACGTCCCGCTCGGCAATGTGGGGCTCCTGGCGACGACCGTCCTGGTGCCCTGGGTCGTGGGGACGGCGACGACCGTCCTGGCAGCATGGGCGCCGGCGCGCCGTGCCGCCTCCGTAGCACCGGCTGAGGCCGCTGGTGCGGGACTCTCGACCGCGTCCACCGCGCCGTCGCGTGTCCGCACCCTGGCAGGAACACTGACCTGCGCGGTCGGGGTCCTTCTCGTCGGGATCGCCGTGGGACCGGGCAGCGCGTGGGATACCCGGCCACGGGTGGTCCTCTGCGGGGCCGGGACCATCGTTGCCCTGGTCGGGGTGCACCTCGTGTCAGCGGCCGTGGTGCGCCTCCTGCTGCCTCCGCTGGGACGGATACTGTCGCTTCCCCTGGGCAGGTCCTTCCGGGTTCCTGCCGCGGTGGCCGTACGCACCGTCCGACGTACCCCGCGTCGCACCGCGGCAACCGCCTACGCCCTGACGCTGGGGATGTGTCTGGTCACGGTGACCGGGATGGCCGGCGCGTCGACGGAGGCCTCACTGCGTCAGGCGGTCGACACCGAGGTCACCGCGGACCTGGTGGTCGCGGCGCCGGGCGGTGCCGTCGACGTCGCCGTCCCCGGAGCCACCGTCGGCCGGGTCCGTGACGCCCCCGGCGTGGGGGCGACCTTCACGCTCGGCAAGGCCCTCGCCGTCATCGGGGAGGCTCCCACTCGGGGTCTGCCCCTGGTGACCGTCAGCAACGCTGACCCGTCGACGGTCCTCGACGTCGGGACAACGCACGGCAACCTGGACATCGGCACCGGGGACGGCATCACCATGTCGAGCTCCTATGCCGCGGAGCACGGTTGGAGCATCGGGGACATGGTCCCGGTGGCGGCGCAGGGCCAGGACAGGGCCGTGGAGCTCCGACTCACCGGCACCTACGGGCACTCCCGGATCCTCGGTGACGTCGTCATCGGGGCCAGCGCCTTCTGGCGCCTCGCCCCGGGGACACAGGGTGGCACCGGTCACCGGGTCGTGGCGCTCCTCGTCGACGGCGACGGAACGCTCCCCCGGCAGTCACTGGCCGACCGGCTGACCGGTCTCCTCGGCGACGGCGCGGACGTGACGGTCCAGACACCGACGGAGTATGCGGGGGAACAGTCGGTTCTCGTCGAGCGCATCATCGTCGTCGTGTATGCCCTGCTCGCCCTCGCCGTGGTCGTCGCGGTCCTGGGTGTGGTGAACACCCTGGCACTGTCGGTGGTGGAACGCCGCAGGGAGATCGGCATGCTCAGGGCGGTGGGGACGAGCCGTGGGCACGTCCGGCGCATGGTCGCCCTCGAAGCGGTGCTGACGACCGTCTACGGCGCCGTCCTCGGCACCGGGGTGGGGCTGGGTGCCGGCTGGGCGTTGCTCACCGTCCTCACCGACGTCGGGCTCACCAGCGTCGCTGTCCCGTGGACGCTGGTCATCACCGTCCTGGCGGTGTCCGTACCGGTCGGGGCCGTCGCCGCGCTCGCACCGGCGGCACGGGCGGCGCGGATTCCACCACTTGAGGCGGTGCAGCCGTAGGGACCTCGGGTCCCGCGCCTACCCCAGCCCCGCGGCGAGCCGTCGGGCGGCGGTGACGATCTGCATGTCGGTGGCGGTCAGCCCGATGCGCACATGCTCGGCCCCGGACGGGCCGTAGAAGTCGCCCGGCGCCACCAGGATGCCGAGCTCCGCGAGACGGTCCACCGTCTCCCTGCAGGGCCGTCCCTCGGTGGCCCACAGGTAGAGTCCGCCCTCCGAATCGTCGATGCGCAGTCCCGCCGCCTCCACTGCCGCGGAGAGCAGCTCGCGGCGCTTGCGGTAGCGGTCCTTCTGCAGGATCTCCTGACCGTCGTCCTCCAGGGCGGCGACGCTCGCCGCCTGAATCGGTCCGGGCATCATCAGGCCGGCGTTCTTGCGGACGCTGAGCAACTCGGCGATCAGCGCCCGGTCACCGACGAGGAACCCGGAGCGGTAGGACGCCAGGTTCGAGGTCTTCGACAGGGAGTGCACCGCGATGAGGTTGGTGTGGTCGCCGTCGCAGACCCGCGGGTCCAGGATCGAGACCGGGGCCCCGTCGGCACCGTCGGCACCGTCGGTCCCCCAGCCGAGACCGAGATAGCACTCGTCGGAGACCACGACCACGTCGCGTTCCCGGGCGAACTCCACGACCTTCCGGAGATGCTCCACCCCGAGCACCTTGCCGTGCGGGTTCGCCGGTGAGTTGATGAAGATCAGCGTCGGACTCTCCGGCCCCAGCGCGAGCAACGAGTCGCTACGGAGCACCGTCGCCCCGGCCAGCCGTGCCCCGACCTCGTAGGTCGGGTACGCCAGTTCCGGAATGACGACGGTCTGCCCCGGCAGCACGCCGAGCAGGAACGGCAGCCAGGCGATCGCCTCCTTGGTCCCCACCACCGGCAGTACGGCGTCCTGTCCGACACCGGTGACCCCGAACCTCCGCGCCACCGCGGAGACGATCGCCTCCCGCAGCTCCGGGGTCCCGACAGTCTGCGGGTACCCCGGGGCGGCGGCATTCTCGGCGAGCGCCAGCTGGATCGAGGGTGCGACCTCGTCGACGGGGGTCCCCACCGAGAGGTCGATGATGCCGTCCGGGTGTGCGGACGCGGTCGTCTTCGCACCGGCCAACGAGTCCCACGGGAAATCGGGGAGCTCGGTGGACAGGGTACGCCGTGTATGGCTCGGCATAGGCGTTCTCAACTTCTTCCTTCGACAGCGGTGGTGTCGCCGACGGCGCGGGCGGGGTGTGGGTCAGTCCTGGTTCTGCGGGGGAAGGTTGGTGATACCCTCCACGTCGAAATCCTGCGGGCCCAGCTTGGCGGCTCCGCCCGGGTCCCCGAGGTCATCGAAGAAAGCGACGTTGAAGTCGATGTAGTCCTCCCACTCGTCGGGGAGGTCGTCCTCGTAGAAGATCGCCTCCACCGGGCAGACCGGCTCACAGGCACCGCAGTCCACGCACTCGTCGGGGTGGATGTACAGCGCACGCTTGCCCTCGTAGATGCAGTCGACGGGGCATTCTTCCACGCACGCCCGGTCCATCACGTCCACACAGGGCTGCGCGATCACGTAGGTCATCTGGTTGTCACTTTCTGGAGTTCGTCACTGTTCAGGATGTATCAACTTGTTCATCAGCCGTTCCGGAGTCACCGGAACAACAGTTATCGCCCGCTGCCGCCGGGTGCCGCCAGGTGCAGCTGTGATCTTCTCACTTCAACCGCAGTAATGCCCAACCGCCGCCGGCCGCCCCCAGGGGAAGAAGCAGCAGCGCCCAGACCGTCCCGGCGAGAATCGTGTCGCCGCCCAGCCCGGGAAGGACCGGCCAGAACAGCAGGAGAGCGTATCCGGCGAGCCAGACCCACAGCGGCGTCGCGGCGACGCGCCGGTTGTCGGTCCACAACAGTGCCGTCTTCACGAGCACGTAGTTGAACCACGGCCCGACGAGCACCGGCCACGGGAACGGCACCGACACGTCGCCGACGGTGATCCTCGAACCCAGGTAGAGAGCCGACAACAGGATCGCCACCAGTGACCCGACACAGAGCCAGACGATACCGGCGACCCGTTCCGAACGCGTCGTGTCACGGCGGACCTGCGACCGCTCCGGATCACCCCAGTACGGTTCGGCAGCGGCGTCGGCCGTCGTCGTGTCATCAGCGCTCATCGAATCACCTCCCTCCGGCAAACAGACAGTCTAGTCTGTCCAGTACATCGGGGGCCAACCCGGCCGGCGACTCGAACTGTTGCCCCAGGGTGTAGCTCTCGGAGTCCAGCAACGGTTGCGCGATGAGGTTCGACAGGCAGAACGCCACCGGCCCGGCGGAGTACCGTGGCCGGTCATTGACGTCGGAGACCGACCCGTCCGCGACCCACAACTGGGTCGCGTGCGCCGCCATCGCACGTTGCTTCGCCGCAACGTCCCGTGCACTGCCCTCGACCCGGGCGTCCACCACGCGCGACGGCACCGTCGGAAGCTCACCGGGCGCCGGGCTCCGCCAGCCCTCCGGCGGTGCACCATGCTCGTCGAGGGCGCGCAGTCCCGCCTCGACCCGTTCCCTCTCCTGGGCCGTCCAGAAGATCTTCAGGGGTGCCCACCGCCCCTCCTCCACACCACGGGAGGCGGCGCGGTGGGTGATCTCGTGGGCCCGGATGTGGTCCGGGTGCCCGTACCCCCCGTCGGGACCGTAGGTGACCACGACGTGCGGCCGGTGGGCGTCGAAGAGGTCCATGAGCTGATCGACCGCAGTCTCCCCCGAATTCACGAAGGCCCGCGGATGTTCGGCGGCGGGAGTCCCGGCCATCCCCGAGTCGCGCCACCGACCGGGACCGCCGAGGAACTCGGGACGCCCCAGCCCGAGCTCGCCGAGGGCCCGCTGCAGTTCGGCGATCCGGTAGCCGCCGAGGACGTCTGCACCGTCGGCGACGATACCGGCGTACTTGTCGCCGATGACCTCCCCCTCCTCACCGAGTGTGCAGGTCACCACCGAGACCTCCGCGCCACGCCGGGACCAGTTCGCCATCGCGAGCCCGCCCCAGATCGATTCGTCGTCGGGATGTGCGTGCACCGCCAGGACACGCACACCTGTCAGGTCATTCGGGGTCAGGTCATTCATCGTCGGCTTCTCCTGTCGTGTCGGTGTCGTGTGCGTCGGTCTCCGCCTCAGCACCGGGGCCGCTGGCACGGGACCAGCCGGCCACCGTGACGAAAGGTCCGGACCGCTCCCCCATCGGCCAACTGTCGACCCGCCCGGCAGGGCCGACGAGCTCGACGGAGCGGCCCACCACGACCCGGTCGCCGAACAACGGCAGGGACAGTGCCTGCTCGGACAGCCGGGCCCTCACCTCGTCATCGGAACCCTCCTGCAGGAGGGTGTCGACCTCGGGGTCACAGAAGCCGGAGACATTCGACCCCCGCGCAGTCGGGGCGTCGTCGCCGTCCGTCGTCGTGGTCGCGGCGTCCTCCGGGGGCCCGGCCCCCGCCGAACCGGACGCAGACCCGGTCGACTGCGTGTCGGCACCGTCAGAACCGTCAGAACCGTCAGAACCGTCAGCACCGCCGGTACTGTCGTCCTCCGGTTCAGTGGACAGTTCGGACTCCGTCGGAAGCTGCTGGGACGGTGCACGCATCGGGCGATCCGCGTAGTCGCAGGCGAATTCACTGCGCAAGTCCGTCCGCGAGCGGTCCCGGTCCTGCCAGACCACCACGGCGTCGACATCACCCCGGGGCAGGAACGCCGAGTAGAGGTCCGCGGATGACGGGGTGACGACGGTCGCGGGAACACCGGCCGCACCCAACTGGTCGACGACCCGCCGTGCCGCTTCGACGGCTTCGTCGTCCAACGTGTCCGCCGCGATACGTAGCGGGTCGGCCGACGTGGCGCCAACCGCCTCCGCTGCGCCACCGGCTGGGTCGTACCCGCCGTGTCCCCGGTACGCTCCGACGCCACCCTCCGGTGCGACAGCATCCGGGTCCCCCGTGACCAGTCGTGCGACCTGGTCGGCGTCGATGCCGGACAACAGTGCCCGGCGGGCGTCGGGATCGGCCATCCGCCCGGCTCCTGCGTTGGGGACCAGGTCCAGTCGGGTGTCCAGGTCGACGGTCGCCGACCCCACTCCGGGAAGGCTGTCGACGGACTCGGCGGTGACCGCGCCGCTGCGGGTGGTCAGCATCTGGAACTGTCCGGCACGCAGCATCTGCGTCGAGGTGTTCAGGTCACCGGACTCCGAGAAGACGACCCGGTCAGTCCGCGCCGGCGACTCACCCCAGTACCGGGTGTTGCGTTCCAGCACGAGGTTGCCCCGGCCAGGGTCGAACTGACGCACCGTGTAGACGCCGCCCGACGCGGCAGGCAGAGTCCCCAACGCCGTGACGAAGTTGCGACCCTCCGCGCCGTAGATGTGGCTCGGCAACAAGTGGGCGAAAAGCTCCCGCCAGTCGGCCTGGGGCCGTGAGAACGTGACGGTGACCGTGTTGCCGCCCGCGGACACGGTGAGGTCGCTGATGTCGGCGTACCCGGCGTTGTCCGTGGTCCCCGGCATCGTCATGACCTGCTGCCACAGGTAGTGGAAGTCGGAGCCGCTGATCGGGCTGCCGTCGGACCACTGCGCCTCACGTGCCAGCGTGTACCGCACCTGGGTCGGGGCGTCCTCGTCACCGGCGCGCACGTCGACGGAGTCCAGCAGGTCGGAGTTCATCACGGTCCGGTGCCCGTCGCTGTCGACGGTGAAGGCACTCGGCAGCGTCAGGTCCGCCACCGTGGAGGTCAGCATCGACCGCGAACCCACGAGGTGGGGGTTGAGGTCCGCCGGGATGCGGTCCACCCCGACGGTGATCGTGCGCAGCTCCTCGGGGACCGCAGACGCGCCGTCGTCCCCGTCCCCCTCCCCCGCGTTGCCGGGTTGCGCCTCTCCCGCCTCCTCCGCGTCGTCGACGGTCGGCGCGTCGCCGGGATCGGCCTGGCATCCCGCCAGGGCGAGACCACAGACCGTGGCCGCGGAGGCGACGGCGACGACGGATGACGGACGCCGCCGCCGGGACCTGCTGAACTGCTTCACCTGGCGACGGCTCCTCTGTGTCCGGAGGGTTGGGAGGGGTGTCCTACTTGTTGCGGGCCTTCATGCGCGACAGCGCACGGGCACGCTCGTTGGCGCCGAGGATGACCTTACGCACGCGGATGTTCTCCGGGGTGACCTCCACGCACTCGTCGCCGCCACAGAACTCCATGGCCTCGTCGAGGGTGAGGTTGCGCGCCTTGGCCAGCGTCACGGTGGCGTCCGCGGTGGCGGAACGCATGTTCGTGAGCTTCTTCTCCTTGGTGATGTTGATGTCCATGTCCTCGTCGCGGTTGTTCTGCCCGACGACCATGCCCTCGTAGGTCTGGGTTCCGGGCTCGACGAAGAACTCACCACGGTCGCCGAGCTGGGTCAGCGCGTAGGCGGTGATCTGACCGGTGCGGTCGGAGACCAGGGAGCCGTTGGGACGGTCCTTGATCTCGCCGGCCCAACCCTCGTAGCCGGCCGAGTAGTGGTTGGCGATGCCGGTGCCGCGGGTCTCGGTCATGAAGATGGTGCGGAAACCGATCAGGCCACGGGACGGGACGGTGAAGTTCATCCGGATCCAGCCGGTACCGGTGTTGTCCATGCCCTCCATGCGGCCCTTGCGGGCGGCCATGAGCTGGGTCACGGCACCGAGGTGCTCCTCGGGCACGTCGATGACCATGTGCTCGTAGGGCTCCTGGAGCTTGCCGTCCACGGTCCGGGTGACCACCTGGGGCTTGCCCACCGTCAGCTCGAAACCTTCGCGGCGCATGGTCTCCACCAGGACGGAGAGTGCCATCTCGCCACGGCCCTGGACCTCCCAGGCGTCGGGACGCTCGGTGGGCAGCACACGGATGGAGACGTTACCGATGAGCTCCTGGTCGAGACGGGCCTTGACCACACGGGCGGTCAGCTTGTCGCCGCCACCCCGTCCTGCCATCGGGGAGGTGTTCACACCGATGGTCATCGAGATCGCGGGCTCGTCCACGGTGATGCGGGGCAGGGCGACCGGGTGCTCGGGGTCGGCGAGGGTGTCGCCGATCATGATGTCCTCGATACCGGAGATCGCGGCGATGTCACCGGCGATGACCTCGTCGGCCGGGACACGGGACACACCGACGGTACGCAGCAGCTCGGCGATCTTCGCGGTCTTGGTGTGCTCGACGCCGTCGGCGTCGTAGTGGATCCAGGAGACCTGCTGCCCCTTGCGGATCGTGCCGGCGAAGACGCGGATCAGACCGATGCGGCCCAGGAACGAGCTGGAGTCCAGGTTGGTCACGTGGGCCTGCAGCGGCGCCTCGATGTCGGCCGAGGGCTCCGGGAGGACGTCGTAGAGGACGTCGAAGAGTGCCTGCAGGTCCTCCGCCTCGGGGACGTTGCCGTTACCCGGGTTCTCGGTGGAGGCCTTGCCCGCACGACCGGACGCGTAGAGCACCGGCAGGTCGAGCAGGGTCTCGGCGGCAGCCGCGGCCTCATCGTCGTCGAGGGCCGAGGCGAGCTCGAGCAGCAGGTCCTGGGCCTCGGTGACGACCTCGTCGATGCGGGCGTCGGGGCGGTCGGTCTTGTTGACGCAGATCATGACCGGCATCTTGGCCTCGAGCGCCTTGCCGAGCACGAAGCGGGTCTGGGGCAGCGGCCCCTCAGAGGCGTCGATGAGCAGGACGACACCGTCGACCATCGACAGGGCACGCTCGACCTCGCCGCCGAAGTCGGCGTGACCGGGGGTGTCGATCACGTTGATGACAAGGTCGCCACCGTCCTTACCGAGGCCGGCACGACGGATCGCCGTGTTCTTGGCCAGGATGGTGATGCCCTTTTCCTTCTCCAGGTCCCCCGAATCCATGACACGGTCCTCGACCTCGCCGTGGGCGTCGAATACCCCGGACTGACGCAGCATGGCGTCGACGAGGGTGGTCTTGCCGTGGTCAACGTGGGCGACGATGGCGACATTGCGGAATTCAGTCAGTGACACAGATCCTTCAGCTTCCTTGTTGAGAGTCAGTCGTTGAGAGTCAGTCGAGGTCGGGGGTCCGGGTGTCGACACAGACCCCTCGGGGGACAACGACGCTCCAGGGTACTCGACAGAGGCCCGTTTTTTCTCATCGACGCATTTCCGGCGCCGGTTAACGGCAATCACTGATATGGTGGTCAAAACCGAACGTTGGCCGGACCTGTTACTCATGTTACTGTTGTGGCTGATGTGACGTTAAGGCATGCGCGTCGGGCCCGTTCCGACGCGACTCACGACCACCGAGAGGCTGACAGTGCTTCCCCAGCTCACCCGTACCTCACCGTCAGGACGGCCCTCCCGCCGCGTGTCCCGTGCGGTCTCCGCCGTCCTCACCGCCGTCGCCGTGTCCGCAGGCGCCTCACTGGGGGCAGCGCCGGCGGCGCACTCAGCCCCCGTCCTGCCCGGGCTGCCCGACCTGCCGATCGACAACCTGGGCCGCCCCACCCCGGAGCTGCTGCAGCAGATCGAGGACTTCGCGAACAACCCGCAGGTCCCCGACAACGTCGGTGACATCCTCAAGCGGGTCGTCGGCTTCTTCCGCGGTGACGGCGAACCCGGTGTCGGTATCCCCGAGAACGGTCCGGGCTTCACCCAGTTCGGGTGGCCCACGCTGGCCCAGAACTGCATCGGCGGCACGAGCAACGCCGTCGGCATGGCCATGGGGGTGCCCGGCCCCGCCGAACTTCCGCTGCCCGGCGTCCCCGGTGGTCACGTCTCCTTCGTCTTCACCGCACTGGGGACCGGCCCGGTCGCCGAGCGACAGAACACCGGCATGCGTGTGCACTGGGTCAACATCAACAACGGCCGGATCGGCCAGACCGACCTGGCCTACGGCGGCATCAACCCGGACGGACCGGCGACGATCAACGGCCTCGCCGACACCGGTCCGGGCAATGTTCTCGCACTGCTCGAGGGCGGGGTCACCACCGACGAAGAAGGCGGCCAGGGCAACTGCACGTTCCTCCCCACCGCCGGGATCTTCAACGTCCGCTGATCCGGACCAGCCCCCGAGTTCACCGTGAGTGTCCCGCATCCACCGAAGGTCGAGACCTTCGACATCACCGGATTGACCAACACCGACCCCAAGGGGCATCTGCGCCGGGTCGACCGGTGGGACGAACACGACGGCATGCTGTACATGGCGCGGCCTGCCGACCACCCTCGCTTCGGGTACCTGGAGAGTTGGCTGATCCCCGGACTCGACCTACGGGTCAACCGGTTCCATTTCCGCGACGGGGAGGGGGGCCGGTTCCCCGGACAGGATCTCTACGTCGACATAGCGCAGGTCGACCCCGGTGAAACACAGTGGCACACCACCGACCTGTATGTGGACCTCGTCACCTACGCCGACGACCGCTGGGAACTGCTCGACCTGGAGGAACTCGGCGACGCGCTCACCGCCCACTACATCGATGTCCCCACCGCGGCCCGCGCACTCGAGGCGTCCCAACGACTCGTCACCGGAATGCTGGACAGCGGCGGTGTCGACAGCTGGCTACGGTCCCGGGGATACGTCCTGTCCTGGGCGCCGTCGGCGGAACTGGCACCGGTCGGTGCAGACCAGCCCCCTGCGTGACCGCTACGGGAACTTCCACCGACGATGCAGGGCGCTGCCAGGATCTTCCAAGAACCCGGTCGTAGGTTGATAGTCAGAGCCACCGCAGAGGTGGCCGGCAGAGTACCCACCGGAAGGACACCCTGTATACGGCAGCTGAGCATTCTCCTCTTGAAACGTCAGCAGTTGACCCCCGGCCCACTGGGCCGGGGATCAACTGTATGCGGGGCCGGTTGCCGACGTCGGTGTCAGGGTACCGGTGCCGGGACGACGACGTGGGGGCGGTTCTGATGACCAGAACCGCCCCCACGTCGTTGCCTCAGGACGCAGACCTCTACTTGAGGATCTGGCGGCCCATGACCATGCGGCAGACCTGGTTGGTGCCCTCGTAGATCTGGGTGATCTTGGCGTCACGCATCATGCGCTCCACCGGGAAGTCACGGGTGTAGCCGTAACCGCCGAGCAACTGCACCGCGTCGGTGGTCACCTGCATCGCGATGTCCGAGGCGAAGGTCTTCGACCCGGCCGCCAACAGACCCAGCTTCTCGCCGCCCTCGGCCTCGCCACGCTCCGCATTCGAGGCCGCGGTGTAGATCATCAGCCGTGCGGCGTCGATCTTCATCTTCATGTCGGCGAGCATGAACTGCGTGTTCTGGAACGCCGCGATCGGCTTACCGAACTGCTTGCGCTCCTTGACGTACTCCACGGCCGCGTCGAAGGCACCCTGGGCGATACCCAGCGCCTGGGCACCGATCGTCGGACGGGTGTGGTCCAGCGTCGCCAACGCGGTCTTGAACCCGGTGCCTTCCTCCCCGATGATGCGGTCACCCGGAATACGGCAGTCCTCGAAGTAGAGCTCCGCCGTCGGCGAACCCTTGATGCCGAGCTTGTGCTCCAGGCCGCCGACACGGAATCCGGGGTCGTCCTTGTGCACCATGAAGGCCGAGATTCCGTTGGCCCCGGCCTCGGGGTCGGTCACGGCCATCACGGTGTACCAGGTGGACTTGCCGCCGTTGGTGATGAAGCACTTGGACCCGTTGAGGACCCACTCCTCACCGTCACGCACGGCCTTGGTCTTCATCCCGCCGGCGTCCGAGCCCGCCTCGCGCTCGGTCAGGGCGTAGGACGCCATCGCGCCGTTGGCGATGTCCGGCAGCACCTTCTGCTTGAGTTCCTCGGAGCCCGACAGGATCAGGCCCATGGTGCCGAGTTTGTTGACCGCCGGGATCAGCGACGACGCGCCGCACACCCGGGCAACCTCCTCGATGACGATGACCGCCGCCAGGGAGTCACCGCCCTGCCCGCCGTAGGCCTCACCGACATGGATGGCGTTGAATCCGCTGTCGTTGAGCGCGGTCAGGGCCTCCTCCGGGAATCGCTCGTCGGCGTCGACGGCGGCGGCGTACGGGGCGATCTGCTGCTCGGAGAGGCCGCGGATGCTGTCGCGGAGCTCGCGGTACTCCTCGGGCAGCTGGAAGAGGTCAAAGTCAGGGTTGAAAGCCATGAATGTCAGTCTCCTGGAAAATTCGTTGGACGTGCTCGCCCCCGGACGTTACCCGGGTCAGGGCACCTGCGCCGGGGTACAGCGAACCAGATGATGTGATTCAGCCTACACTGGGAGTCATGGTTACTCAGCACCCGCAGGGCACCCCGATCAGCACAGACGGCACCGGAAACACGGTCCGACACCGTCGGTTCCGCGCCGCCGCCGTGCCGGGTGCCGTGGCGGCCGTGGCCGTCCTGGCGGTGTCCGCCCTCACGGCATGTTCCGGTGGGGAGGGCGCCTCGGAGGGTACTGCAGCACCGACCGCGGACCCGACGCCCGCGGTCAGCTCGACGTCCGTCCCGGAGGTCCCCGCCCCCGGTGGCGGCCCGGGGACCGACGACGGCGCCGCTGACGGAGCAGAGACCCGGTGTTCCACAGAGGACCTCGACATCACCCTGGGGCAGACGCAGGGTGCCGCGGGCAGCATGCTGCTCGACGTTGTCGTCGCCAACTCCTCCGCCGACAGCTGCACGCTGTCCGGCTTCCCCGGCATCGCGCTGGTCGACGCCGACGGCACCCCGATCGGCGCACCGGCACAACGGGAGGAGGGCTCCCCGGCCGGGGTCGTCGACCTGGCACCGGAGGACACCGCTGTGGCCGCGGTGAAGATCAGCCGGGCGGAGAACTACGACGACGCGTCCTGCGCCCCGGCAGCTGCCGCCGGACTTCAGGTCATCGTGCCCGACGAGACAGCGACGACGGTCCTCGACCTCGGCGGGGGTGCCGAGGGGCCCGGCCCGGTCACGGGATGCTCCGACGACAGCGTGGAGTTGTTGTCGGTGCAGCCACTCACCGCTGGCGCGTGACACGCGCACTCGCCCCGCTGGGCATCACGGTCGCGCTCCTGGTCCTGCGGGGCTGGCAGCTGAGCCAGCGCACGTTCTACTGGGACGACCTGGTCATTCCTGCCCGGTTCCACGACACGGGCCTGTGGGTGCCGTACGACGGTCACCTCATGCCCGGTTCCGCGGCCGTGCAGATCCTCGTCGACAGGGTCGCCCCTCTGCAGTGGTGGTTGCCCGCCGCCGTCACCCTCTGCGCGACCGCGGTGGCTGCCGCGCTGTGGTGGTGCCTCCTGGGCCGTCTCACCGGGCGGCGGCCGGTGCGGATCCTCGCCTTCACGGCCCTGATGTTCTCGCCGTTCTTGGGTGTCGCGAGCGGGTGGTGGTCGGCGGGGGTCAATGCGCTGGCCTGGCAGATCACCGCCGCCGGTGTCGGACTGATCCTGCTGTCCGCCCCCGCCCGGGGCACGGCACGGTCGCTCGTGTCCAGGTCACTGGCCGCCAGTGTCATGTTGTGTGCCGGACTGCTCATGACGGAGAAGGTCCTCTCGGTGGTTCCGGCACTGCTCGTAGTCGCCGTCGTGTGGCGGGCGGGTGGGCGCCGGGTTCGGGTCAAGCCTTTCGCTCTCCCGGCCCTGCTGACCACGGCATGGGCAGTGCTCTACCTGGTTCTGGTCGACCGTGGGCCGGCCACGGGCCCCTCAGGGTTGGACGGGACCGTCAGTGCCCTCGGGTCCTCGGTCCTGCCCGGCATCCTCGGCGGCCCGTGGAGCTGGGACCGGTGGAACCCGTCGCCCGCGTTCTCGACGACCCCGGGCTGGGCGCAGCTCACGACCGCAGGTGTCGTCGTCGGTCTTGTCGTGGCCTACGTTCTTGTCGCACGGCCACGACGGGTCGCCGGCCTGGCTGCGGCTGCCGGGTCAGTCGGCTACCTGACCGTCGTACTGTTGCTGCTGCGGGAAGGCCGTGCCGGGGAGGGGGCCACGGACCTGCTGGCCCGCGGCATGCACTACTACGCGGACTGGTGGACAGTGACGGTGGTCCTGCTCGTGGCAGCACTCCCCCTGTCCGCTGCTCAGTCTGCGGAGCCTCCGGTAGAGGCGTCTCCCGCGCCCCGTCCTACCCGTCCGCCCACACGGCGCGGGCGGACGACGTCGACGTTCGGACGCCTCGCCGCCGTCCTCTTCGCAGCCAGCTCCGCGGTGTCGACCCTCACCTGGGTCACGGCGTGGTCCACCGACGACACCGGCGACTACCTTGCCGGAGTACGCCAGGCCGTCGCCGACGCCGGAACGTCGGGCAGGACCCTTCCCGACCAGCAGACGCCACTGGAGGTCCTCACCCCGTTGATGTCCCCCTACAACACCGTCTCCGCGATCGCCGGACGACTGCCCGACAGCGCCGCCGTCGGGGCGGTGACGACGTCTCCGCAGATCGTGACCCCTGACGGCGAGATCGTGGAGGCCCGCGTACTCGACGTCGCCCGGAGTGCCCAGGGAGACATCCCTGCCTGCGGTGTCCGGGTCGATGTCGGTCAGCCACAGATCATCGTGGTCGAGCCGGCGTTGCCGTTCGGTGACTGGACCTGGGAGTTCACCTCGACCGCCGATCAGCCGGTCACCGTGCGGCTGTCCACCCCGAACGGCCTCGAGGACGAGGACCGGTGGCGCTCCCGGGCGGTCGATGTCGCCGTCGACGCGGAGCTGACGACCAGGTGGGTGAATCTGGCCGGTGGCGGCGGGACGATCCTGGCGGAGGTCGACGGTCCACCCGGATCCCACGTGTGCGTCGGCGCCGGCGCGGTGGGACCGCTCGTCGCCCGCTAGGGTGGGAGCCAGATCCCGGAACAGGACCCGACGAAAGGCAAGCACACCATGTACGACATCGTCATCATCGGCGGCCACGGAAAGGTGGCCATGCTGACGGCACCGATGCTCGTCGAGTCAGGAAGCACCGTGACCTCGGTGATCCGCTCCCGAGACCAGTTCACTGACGTGCGCGGGACCGGTGCGACGCCCACTGTCGCGGACATCGAGTCGATGAGCACGGACGACATCGCCGACCTCCTCGAGGGCCACGACACCGTCATCTGGGCCGCCGGCGCCGGCGGCGGCGACCCCGAGCGCACCTGGGCCGTGGACCGGGATGCGGCGATCCGCACCATCAATGCCGCGGAGGAGGTCGGCATCAGCCGGTTCATCATGCTGTCCTGGTCAGGTTCCTACCTGGACCACTGCATCGCCGAGGACAGCGACTTCTACCCGTACGCGGAGTCCAAGGCCGCCGCGGACCAGCACCTGCGCGACTCCGAGCTGGACTGGACGATCATCGCACCGAGCAAACTCACCGATGACCGGGACCGCGGGGGCATCGAGGTCCTCCCCGAGGGCGACGGCCGGACCGACGCCACCGAGGTGCCGCGCGAGACCGTGGCTCAGACGATCGTGGCTGCACTGGAATGTCCGCAGACCTCCGCCCGGACGATCCGGTTCAACGCGGGCAACGAGGACCCGCGCGAGGCCCTCCGGAAGGTCGAGTGGTGACGTCCCCGGAAGACCTGGACGCTCCCGATGTCGCGTTGCTCTTCGAGGGTGGCGGGATGCGCAACAGCTACACCGCGGCGTGCGTCGCCGAGCTCATCGAGCGCCGGGTGCGTGTCGGCTGGGTCGGAGGAATATCCGCTGGGGCGTCGCACACGGTGAACTTCCTGTCCCACGACGCCGAGCGCGCCCGCCAGAGTTTCGTGGAGTTCGGAACCGCTCCGGGGACCGGTGGCATCAGTTCGTTCCTCCGCGGCGACGGCTACTTCAACGCGGAGTTCATCTACGAGACCTCCGGTCTGCCGGGTAACGAGTTTCCTTTCGACTGGGACGAGTTCTCCGCCGATCCCACTCCCCTGCGTATCGGCGCCATGCACGCCCGTACCGGCGAGACGGTCTACTGGGGCCGCGACGACATGCCGGACCTGTCGGCACTGATGAAGCGGGTGCGCGCCTCATCGACGATGCCGGTGCTGATGAAGACTCCGGTCGTCGACGGCGAACCGTTCGTCGACGGGGCGCTGGGGTCGTCCGGCGGCATCCTGCTGGAGGCCGCCGAAGACGACGGGTTCGAGAAGTTCATGGTCATCTGCACCCGCCCGCGGGACTACGTCAAACCGGAGGTGAAGTACCCGGGGGCGGTACGCCGTGTCCTCCGTGACACCCCGGCGGTGGCGGAGGCGGTCATCACCCGCCCCGCCCGCTACAACGCCACCAAACGTCGCCTCCTGGAACTGGAGGAGCAGGGCCGTGCCCTCCTGTTCTTCCCGGACCACATGCGGATCTCCAACACCGAGCGCAAGATCGACAAGTTGCGTGCCGCCTACCACGACGGTGCTGCCCAGACCAGCGCTGACTGGGAGCGGTGGTCGGAGTTCCTCACCTCGTGAACGGTGCACCCCCACCCGGCGGACACGGTGCCCTGCGCCCGTCCGACCTTCCCGACGTCGTCGCGCGCTACAGGTCCCTCACCGGGGAGACCGGGAACACCGGGGCCACGTCGGCCGGACTCTGCAGTTCCACCCAGGATCTGCGGCTCATCGACGCGATGATGACCGCCGACGAATCCAGGGCACGGTCGCCGCAGGCGGCAGCGGCGGGCAGTCTCTTCGTCGTAGTCGTCGCCAGCCTCTTCATCGGCGGCGGTCTGTGGCTCACCGTAGGCCCGCCGGCGGAGCTTCATGGCGTCTGGCCACGGACGTTCATTCAGGTCGTGGGGGCACTGCTTCTCCTCGGCGGGTCGTTCAGCGGCGCACTGTGCCTGACCTACCTGTGGGCAGGAGTAGCGGTGCGCCGGAGGTGCGCCCGGCTGGACCGTGTATTCCGGGCGTCCGTCGGTGGGCTGGTCGCCGACAGCCCACCGGCAGACATCGCCCCACTGCGGGGATCCACCCGCCGTGACCTTGTCGACCAGCTCGAGGCCACGGTCCGCGGGAGACGCGACCCCGGATAGCGCCTGCCGGTAACATATGCGCAGCACAACCGATTGTTTTCATGAGTGAACCACCATCGGACCTCTCATTCCATCGGAAGTGATGCATCATGTCCTCCCCGTCTTCTTTCCGCACCCGCGTCCTCGCCGGAGCCACGGCGCTGGCCGCCTCCGCCACCCTCGCCGTCGGCGCGGCCGGTGCCGCGCACGCACAGGACGGTGCCCCGTTGGCCGTCTACCAGATCCCCGCCCTGGGCCTGCACGTCAGCGGGCTCGTCGTTCCCGGACCGTACTTCGCCTCTGTGGTCGCCAGATCCACCGGGAGCCCCGGGGAGGTGAACATCTCCGCGCCGGCTGACCCGACGATCTGCTCCGGCAGTGCCGCCAGCTCGCACGTGACCGTCAACTATCTGAACCTGTCGAACGGACGGGCAGGGGAAGTCACCGTGAAGCCGTGCCCGAACTTCCTGGACCTGACCCCGGTGAACGCTGTCGCGCACACCGGCTCAGGACAGGTCGCCGTGTCGATCCGGGTCACCGGCTCTGCGATGTACCCGAATGCCGGTCAGCCGTCGCTGCCTGGGGCCGGGACTTTCCACGTGCGGTGACAGTCACCGCCGCAGGCACCGGCCATCGCTTAGGATAGGGTCTTCTCTTCCCCGTCTCTTCGACCCTGTACGGAGTACACCATGGCCGGTGGTCTGATCGCCCTGCTCGACGACGTCGCGCTCATCGCACGGAAGGCCGCCGCGAGCAGTCGGGACGTCGCCCACGCCGCGGCGACGACGAGCACGAAAGCGGCCGCCGTCGTCGTGGACGACGCCGCGGTGACGCCGAGCTTCGTCCAGGGCGTCAGCCCTGCCCGCGAGATCCCGATCATCTGGAGGATCACGAAAGGGTCGCTGGTCAACAAGATCGTCGTGATCCTGCCGGTCATCCTGCTGCTCAGCTGGCTGGCACCGTGGGCGCTGACCCCGATCCTCATGCTCGGCGGCACCTACCTGGCCTTCGAAGGCGCCGAGAAAGTGTGGCATGCGGTGTCCGCACGGCACTCGTCCGGCCACGCCGAGAACAGCGGGCACAGCGTGCACAGCGACGACGACGCCTCCCCCACCCCGGACGATGAAGACTCACTGGTCAAAGGGGCGGTACGTACCGACTTCATCCTCTCGGCCGAGATCATGGTCCTCTCGCTCAATGAGCTCACGGACCGGGGGTTCACCGAGCGTGCGGCGATCCTCGTCGGGGTGGCGCTGGTCATCACCTTCGTCGTCTACGGAGTTGTCGGGATCCTGGTCAAGATGGACGACGTCGGCCTCGCGCTCGCCGACCCCCGACGCGACCGACCGGACGCCGTCCGCCGTCTCGGACGGGGGTTGGTGGCACTGATGCCACGGATCCTCACGACCCTCGCTGTCGTCGGCACCGCCGCCATGCTGTGGGTCGGCGGTCACATCCTCCTGGTCGGCACCGATCAACTCGGCTGGCATGCACCGTACGGGGTCGTCCACCATCTGGAGGAGTCCGTGTCCTCCGCCGGCGGGGCCGTGCAGTGGCTGGTGGAGACCGGATGCTCGGCCGTCACCGGCCTGGCGGTCGGCTCGGTGGTCGTGGGTGCCGTCACCGGTGTTCGTCGGGCGACGGGTCGCGCGACGGGTCATCCTCAGTGAGGTACTCCCCGCGTTCATAGTCGTAGTCGACCGGGTTACCGTCCTCGTCCGTCCGGGTGTACCAGTCGGTGACCTCCGCCGCCCGCGAATTGAAGTCGCCTCCGGTGGCGTAGTCGCTGTCTGATTCGGTCTCCTCGACCGTGATCGCGAAATTGTCGCCGTGCTCGCGCACCCCGTGCACCACCGCGTTCGACAACGCCTGCTCCTGGAAGTCATCGCGGATCGTGTACGGGTCGGTACGCAGTTCGCGGAGCAGCGCCACCGCCATCAGCACCAGCACCACCGCGAACGGCAGTGCGGTGACGGTGATGAAGTTCTGCAGGCCCTGGAGAGCGTCCTCCCCGCCTGCCAGCAGGATCACCACGGCGATCCCTGCCATACACAACGCCCAGAAGACCGTCACGGCCCTACGCGGGACGGGGTTGCCGCGTTGGGACAGCTGGGAGTTCACCAGTGACGCGGAATCTGCGGTGGTGATGAAAAAGACGGCGAGCATCACGATCACCACCGGTGCGACGATACCGGCGCCGGGAAGGTGGTCGAGCACGGTGAAGAAGATCTCCTCCGCCGCAGGCATCGCCGTGGGGTCGTCGCCCGGCGCGATGGCACCGGTCTGCCGCTGGATCCAGATGGACGTCCCCCCGAGCACGGTGAACGCCAGGACGATGATGGTGGACGGGATGAACAGGACCCCGAGGATGAACTGCCGGATCGTGCGCCCCCGCGAGATCTTCGCGACGAAGACTCCCACGAACGGCGACCAGGAGACCCACCACGCCCAGTAGAAGGTGGTCCACCCGGAGAGGAACGCCTGCATGTCGTCCCCCTCCCCCATGTTCGCCGACAGCATCTCCGGCATGGACCCGACGTAGTCGACGATGACCGCGGGAATCATGTTCGCCAGGAACGCCGTCGGGCCGACGATGAAGAAGAACAACGCCAGTCCGATCGCGAGCACCATGTTGATGTTCGACAACCAGCGGATCCCCTTCGCCACACCCGACACCGCCGACAGGATCGTACCGATGGTGAGGACCATGATGATCACCAGGGCGAAGGTGTTTCCCGCCGGAGACCAGCCGGAGACGACTTCGACCCCCTTGGCGATCTGCAACGCGCCGATACCGAGGGACGCCGCCGTGCCGAAGAGGGTGGCGACGATGGCCATGCCGTCGATGAGGCGGGCCGGCAGGGTGTCGGTGGACTTCACCGAGAACAACGGCATGAGGATCGAGCTCATCAACGGCACCCGGCCCCGGCGGTAGGAAACGTAGGCGACGGCGAGTCCGACGATGGCGTAGATCGCCCAGGCGTTGATTCCCCAGTGCATCGCTGACTGGGACATGGCCCCCTTCACCGCCTCCTGGGTGGCGGCGTCGTATCCCCCGGGCCGGGGGTCGAGGTAGTGGCTCATCGGCTCGTAGGGCCCGAAGAAGATGATGCCGATGCCGATGCCCGCGGCGAACAGCATCGCGGTCCACGACATCGTGGAGTACTCGGCCTTCTCCCCGTCCAGTCCCAGCGGGATCTTCCCGTACCTGCTGAAGGCAAGAATGAGCAGGAAGAACATCAGGCCGGTCGCCAAGGCGGTGAACACCCACCCCATGTTCTCCATGACCCAGGCCAACGCCGCGGACGAGGTGTCGAACACCTGCCGCGGATCGAGCACGCCCCAGGCGATGAAGGCGACGATCAGCCCACCGACGACACTGACGATCCGCCAGTCGACGGAGTACCTGATCCGCTGGTCCTCCACCGACACGCCCGGCACCAGGGCGGGGTGGATGCTGTGCGGATAGGTCACCTCCCGGATGAAGCTCTTCGCCGATTCGCGTCGGGTCGGTTTCGTGTGTGGGGTCGGTTCTCCCTGCGCTGAGGAATCCACGGTGTGTCTCTCCGTTCCGGTCATCTTCTCCTGTGGCTCGTCACGGCCAACCCTTCCGACATTAGAGAAGAAAACCGTGCGCTGCAGGAACAGCGAGATCGTGGTCGACGGCCCCCGCCTTATGAGCCGATGAGCCAGTGCAGCGCTCCGGACACCACCAGCCCGACGAGCAGTGCGTTCGCGATGCTGACCACGACCGCGGAGACAAGAACAACCGTCCGACGGATTCCGGAGGCCCTCATGATGAACGCCGTGACCGGCACACTGAACAGGAACCCACTGACGAGCATCGCCGCAGGCGTCCCCCAGTCACCCACGCGTCGCATCACTCTGTGGTCCTGCCACCGCCCCTCCTGTCGTCGCCCGACTGCCCCCGCGGTTCCTACGGCAACCACCGTCGTCACGACCGTTCCCGCGGTCCCGATGACAACGGTCGGCAACCAGTGCATTCCGGAGAGCACTCCGACCAGCGCCGCGACATCACCTTCCAGGAGCGGGAGAAGCCCGATGACGAACACCGCGGCGATTTGCAAGGGCACCGGGAGTCCGTCGACATACTGCTGAAGTGAGATGATCCAGTCCTGAATCTGTTCCATGCGAGGGTCCTCCCGCGATGACGTTGGTGAAAAATGACACACCCACTCTGCGTCCACTGTGCCCGTCATGACAGTGGGCGTGTGTCAGGACGACTCATGACACGGTGTCACTGGCGAAAACCGACCTGCACCTGTTGCAATGGAGCGGTGAACCCCTCCTTTCCGTCGCGTTCGTGTGACATCCGGGACATGGTGCGTACCCGACGCATCAGGTCAGTGCTGCTGTCTGCGGGCGTCACCGTCGTCATGGGCGCCGTCAGCGCCACAGGCTGGGAGGACATCGCCGTCATCACACCCAGCCTCGCGCTGACCGTCCTGCTGATGCTCCGCCTCGGTGACGAACCGAACCCTGTCGTCGTACGCAGCGCGGTCGTGGTGGGCACCCTGACCTTGGTGTGGTGCGCACTTGCAGAGTCGAGCCCGGTCGGGTCCGCGGGGATCTCGGCCGCGCTGGCGGTACTCGTCGCAGCCAGGAGTGACCATCCCGTACGATGGGGGACCGTCGGGCTCCTCGGTGTCGTCGCTGTGAGCGCCCTGGTGCTGACCACAGATTCGCCGAATGCGATAGGGATGCTCATCAAACTCTCTGTCGTGGCCGCGGTATGGATGGTCGCCGTCATCGACATCGGCGCGGAATCACGCCTCCTTACCCTCTTTGAACAGGCCAAAGACACCGAGCGGGAGTTGTCGTTGGCCGAGGAGAGGCGCCGCTTCGCCGCTGACCTGCACGACATCCAGGGGCACTCCCTCCATGCCATCAAACTCAAGGCCGCAGTCGCCGCGCGGATGCTCCCCGTCGACCCGGAGCGGACCAACCATGAGCTTGCGGCGATCGATACCCTTGCCGCGGAATCCCTGAGAACAGCCAGGGCGCTCGCGGACGACACCCACGTGATGAGTTTCTCAGAGGAACTCGATTCGGTGGCCGCCCTGTTGTCGGCTGCCGGGATCGCTCTCACGGTCCAGCAGCCCACCGGTACACCGGGCCCCGCGCACGACGCTGTCCTAGCGCGCGTCCTGCGTGAGGCGACCACGAACCTCCTGCGCCACTCCGACGCGACGCACGTCGCCATCACGACCACGTTCTCCGGTCTTGTCGTCACCAATGACGGCGCCCGAAGACCGCGGGCTCATCGGCGCTCCGCGGCCTGGCGACACTCCGTGAGCGGCTGCGGTCGACAGGCGGAAACATCCGGCTGGAACGCCAGGACGGCACTGTCGTCCTCAGTGCCACGGCAGGAGAGGATACGGCGAGACTCCCATGACTCATGATGCCCCGGTACAGGTCATGCTGGCCGACGACGAGCGTCTCATCCGGTCTGCTCTGGCAACCCTCTTGCCCATGGAGGCGAACATCGCGATCTGCGCCGAGGTCGGAGACGGAGCGGCTGCCGTGGAGGAGTTCGACCGCCGACGCCCCGATGTCGTGGTCCTCGATCTCGACATGCCCGGCCTCAACGGACTCGATGCGGCCACCCGAATACAGGACATCGTCCCCGACCAGTCAATTCTCCTCCTCACCAGGCACGCCCGTCCAGGAGTGCTACGCACCGCACTCGCCGCAGGGATCCGCGGTTTCCTCGGTAAAGACACCGACGCCGACGAGATCGCTGCCGCGATCATCGCGCTCCGGGACGGTCGCAGGGTCGTCGACCCCTCCGCCGCTGCACGTGCGGTCACCGATACGTCTCCGCTGACGGAACGGGAGAAGGATGTGCTCCGGGTCACCGGGGAGGGCTACAGCGTGCGTGACATCGCCGGCATCCTGCATCTCTCTCCCGGCACCGTACGAAACTACCTTTCCTTCGCCATCCGGAAGACCGGCCGGACGACCCGCCACGATGCCGCGCGGTACGCCCGGAACAACGACTGGCTGTAAAACAGTCTCCCCTGCCCTCACATCCATTTACTACGCCGGAAGAAGACGTAGAGCAGTACCGCCACCCCGAGCATCATGCTCAGCGCCATGGGGTAACCGAATGCCCAGTGCAGCTCCGGCATGTCGTCGAAGTTCATTCCGTAGATCGCGCCCACCAGCGTCGGTGCGAAGAGAATCGCCGCCCACCCGGAGATCTTCTTCATGTCCTCGTTCTGACGTTGTGCGACCAGGGTGGCGTTGACGTTGAGGATCTGGCCGAGCGCGTCCCGGTGGTCGGCGGCGAGGGTGCCGGCCCGGGTGAGGTGGTCGGCGACGTCGTCGAGGTAGGAGCGGAGGTCTTCCGGGATGTCGTACTTCACGAAACCGGCGCGGAGCGCGTCCAGGACCTCCGACATCGACGCGATGGTCTGCTGGACGTCGATGACCTCCTGGCTCAGACGGTAGATGCGCTCGGCGACCGCTGCGTCACCGCTGAACACCTGGCGTTCGATCTGTTCCTTGTCGATGGCGATGCCCCGGAGCACCGGGGGGTAACCGTCGACGATGGCGTCCAGGATCCGGTAGACCACCGCCTCCGGGCCCAGCCGCAGGATCTCGCGGTCGGCCAGCAACGCCCGCTCCCGGGGGTCGCCGTCCTCGTCTGAGCCGGCGAAACGGGCGCTGTCGGTACCGTCGACCCACCGTCCGTCCTGGCAAAGCACGGCCACCGACCTGTCCCGGACCAGGATGTGAAACTCGGAGAAGGCGACGTCCTCGGCCGCGTCGTTGTACCTGGCGGAGCGGGCGACGAGGAACAGGACATCGCCGTAGCGCTCCAACTTGGGCCGTTGGCGGGCATTGACGAGGTCTTCGACCAGCAGCGGGTGCAGTTCCCACGCCTCCGCCAGGTCGGTGATCCCGTCCCTCCCCGGGGCCGGGTACAATAGCATCACCATGCGGTCCTCGTGGTCAGCGACGGACGCTGTCGCATCGGCCACCGTCGTCTCCCGTGGAACCGGGTGTGCGACACCGTCGTCGACATAGGTGAGGACGGGCGGGGTCGCCGCGGGGACGGTCGTCAGCCCGCCGGGCCGCGACCGGCCGCGGGTCAGTCTGCTGATTCTGCCGTCGTTGGTCTTGCGGTTGCCCATGCGTCTACCCTCTCGGCACGAAGACTGTTTGTCGTTGTCCGGGAGTTAGCCTATCCACGCGCGGTCGATTGCGGTAACCCGCGGGGCCGTCAGGCGGTCACCACTGCACGGCGGGCCGTACCGCTGTCGGTGCTGCCCCTGCCGTGCCCCACCGAGGCCTGCACGAGGATGGGCAGGTGGTCCGAGCGCCCCTGGGGAAGGACGTCCACCTGGGAGCGGCTGAAGCCCCGGGAGACGGCGAGATCGTAGTTGCCCCGCAGCACCCCGTACCGCGAGTAGGTCGCGCCGGCGCTCCTGGCCAGGTCGAAACCGCAGGCGTCCACGTGCCGCCGGAGACGGTTCTGGAACAGCGGGTAGTTGAAGTCGCCGATCATGACCGACGGGACGTCCGCCCCCATCGTCCCGAGGACGTCGAAGGATGTCCTGATCTGCTGTCTCCGCAGAGCGTTCGTCGCGGTCAGCGGCGCGGCATGGAAAGAGGCGATGACGACGTCGCGGTCGTGCTTGCCGTCGTGGGCGCGGACTGTGACGAGACGTTCTGAGGCCGGCTTCATCACCCGGTCGTGGAACGACTTCTCCAGGGCCGTCACCTGGAGGTCTCTCACGTCGAACCTGCCAGTACGCAGGTAAACAGCGAGTCCGAGACGATTCTCGCTCGTGGCATGGACGAGCTCAAGGTCTCCGAGACGGGGCGGAAGGTGCCGGGTGTCTGCTTCCTGGACGCAGACGGCATCAGGGGCATGGACGGCGGCGAGCGGGAGAAGCTCGGTGACCGCGTTATGTTTATGCAGGTTGTAGCTAATCAGCTTCATTGATGTACGAGCCTAGTACATCCACGGACCCGGTAGCTGTGCGAATCCGGTGAGATACGTACCTACTTCCACAGGAAAGTGAGTCAGTCGACGTCGCCGTCGAGGTAGAACCACCGTCCGTCCTGCTTCAGGAAGGTGGACCGTTCGTGCAACACGCCGACGCCGCCGGTGTTCTCGAGATAGGTCGCCCGGAATTCCACCACACCGGTGTCGTCGGCCTGACCACCGGCGACGGTGTCGATGATCTGCAGTCCGCGCCAGCGTGGGTTGTCCGAGAGGTCAAGGTCCGCGGGTCGCGTGGACGGGTGCCAGGTCCTCAGGAGCCAGGCAGCGTCGGAGCGTCGGAAGGCCTCGAACCTCGAGCGCATCAAAGCCTCGGCGGTGGCGGGTTCCGTCCGGTCGATGTCGGCTGAGCCGGTCAACTACAGTTCCTCGCCTTCCCACGCCGCACTGTAGAAGTCCTGGGACCGTGACTCCAGCAACTGCCGGTAGATGTCCTGGTCCAGGCTCTGGGCGGAGTTGTCGGTGGCCCGGGTGGCGAATGCGGAGACCCCCAAGCCTGCCTGCCTGTCTTCAACCTCGATGCCGGCGGCCTCCAGGATTGTGGGCATCATGCTCAACTGGTCCACTCCCCCGCGCAGCGACGAGGTCTTCTTGTCGTCGCCCGGCACCCACACGCGGTTGAAGATGGTGCGGTTCGGGTGGTCACCGAGTTCCTCACCGAAGGCGTTGCTGGACCCCATGTGCTTCAGGTGGTCCCCCATGATCACCACCGCCGTGTCCTCCAGGTACCCCTGCTCCTCCATGTAGTGCACGAAGTCGGCGACCTGGGTCATCGAGCAGGCGAACATGGACGTCACCTCACTCTCGGTGTCGACGTCGCAGTAGTCGTAGATGTGGACCGGCTCATGGGTGTCGACGGTGAGCATCGAGAGGTTGAACGGCGTACCGGAGTCGGAGTACTCGGCGTGCAGCGAGTCGACCTCCTCCTTCGCGTTCGCCATCAGCCGCTTGTCGCTCAGCCCCCAGTCGTCCCGGAACTGGTCGGCCGGTTCACCCTTCGCCCGCCAGTCCGCGAGGTCGTACTGCTCGTCGTAGCCGTGGGACGAGAGGAACTTGTCCTTGGCAGCGAAAGAACCGTTGGCACCGCCCATGAAGACGTTGTGGTACCCCTGCTCCTTGAAGATGTCACCGACGCAGGTCAGCCCGCCCAGGTAACTGGCGACGTCACCGCCGAGCGAGTTGAGTCCGGACTTCCCCGTGACCAGACCGTTGCCCTTCAACGGGACACCACACTGCGTCCCCGTGATGCCGGACATCGTCCATCCGCCGCCCTCGTACTGCTGGAAGTCGTCGACGCTGTCCCAGCCGTCGGCCTCAGGGGTCACGTCCTTGAGCGGAATGAACGGGTCCTTCTCGAAGAGGGTCGTGTCCGACAGCGTCTCCTCCCCGGACTCGAGGTAGATCATCACCACGTTGCGTGCGTCCTCAGCTGAGGTGATCTCCGGCTGCCGGTAGTACTGGTCGATGGTGTAGTCGGAGTTGGCGGCCTTGATGTATGCGCCGACATGAACCGACGTCCCGAACATCGCGGTTCCGCTGACGACCACGGCCGCCACCAGCACGATGGACACGGTCCGGGTGAGCCAGCCACGACCGACCGGGCGTCCTGCCTCCTCGTGGACGCGGTGGCGTCGCCGTCGTCGGCGCTGCCAGTAGGCGACGCCGAGGGTGAGGACGACCGGAAGCACCCCGAAGGCGAGGATCCCCAGCCAGACGAGGTCGCCGCCCCCGCCGTCGGTCTGCATGGAGACCAGGTTCATCATCATCTGGTCGACGGTGATGGATCCCCAGAACATGTGGATGCCGATGCCGACGATGAAGAGCGTGAGTGCCAGCCAGATCAACAGGTAGACGGCGAGGTGTCCCAGGAATGAGCCGACCCGTTTGGCCGTGGTTTTGACGGGTGCAGACATTTGGGACATCTCACCTTTCCGACACAGTGCACATGGCGCGCAGGTCACCTCACCCTGTGGCCGGGCACGAGGCCAGCAGAAGATTCATCCGATTAACATCTGGAATTCAACCATAGTTCACCCTCATGGCGCGAAAAAACGGCTGATGGAGAGCGCTCCCCCAGCGAAGGTGCCCGCGCGAACTACCAGGCCACGACATCGCCACGGTGGTCGGAGGAACTGCAGCCCACGGGCCCCGGACTGGGCCTCAATGACGTCAGCGTGACCAGTCGTACTCTCCGTTACCGACAGAGACGCCTGCGGTCCGCCCGACTCGGTCCACACCCACCCCGGCGCCAGCAGCAGGAGGGGTATCGGCGTCGTCCGCGGTGCGGGCGGCGAAGCTGCGCATGAGCTGGTCCAGTGCCGACTTGCTCGGACGGTAGATCTCCCAGCCGGTGACCCGGGTGTTGTTGGCGACACTCCCTTGTCCGGACGAGAACGGGAAAGACGCTGAGGTCAGACGTTGAACTTGAACTCCACCGCTGATCTGGTCGTAGTAATATCTGCGGTATCTTAGGCACTATGACTACACGTGCCGCGATCTACCTGCGCATATCCCTCGACCGCAACATGGATGGCCTGGCCATCGACCGCCAGCGCACCGACTGCGAGGCCATTGTCGCCAACCGCGGCTGGGACCTGGTCGACACCTACGTCGACCAGTCGATCTCGGCGTCCAAGCGCAACATAACCCGTCCGGCCTATGACCGCCTAGTCGCCGACTACGAAGCGGGCAAGATCGACGCCATCGTCTGCTACGACCTCGACCGCCTCACCCGCCAACCACGACAGCTCGAGGACTGGATCGACCGTGCCACCGAACACGGTCTGGTGCTGGTGACCGCCACCGGTGAGGCAGACTTGTCCACTGACTCTGGTCGCCTATTCGCCGGGATCAAGGCTCAGGTAGCCAGGAACGAGATCGAGAGGAAGTCCGCCCGGCAGTCTGCCGCGCACCAGCAGCGTGCCCAGCAGGGCCGACCGCCGAAAGGCATCAGGCCGATGGGGTACGCCCTGGACGGCACGGTGATCGAGCATGAGGCCGAGGTTGTCCTGGCGATCTTCCGGGCCGTCGACAAGTCCTCTACATTCCGCGACATCTGCCGTGCGCTCAACGGAGAGGAGGCTGTCGAGAAGCGTGGCGATATCGTCCCGCTGCCGGACATCCCTAAAACGCCCCGGCACAGTCACACCGTGGCCGTCGAGCGCAACGAGCGCCGCATCGCCGATGGCGAACCGACGAAGCCCGCCCCTGACCCGTACCCGTGGTTGCCGTCCACGATGCTGGCAATGGTCCGCAACCCCCGGTACGCCGGGTACTCGGTCTACCGGAACCGAACCACCGCCGGGAAGGGTAAGTGGAGCAACTGGCGAGACAGTATTGTCAGGGACGACCACGGCGAGCCGGTGCTGGGGCAGTGGGACCCCATTGTGCCGACTGACCTATGGTGGCGAGTCCAGGACGTCCTCGACCGACCGGACCGCAAGACCAACCACACCGGGGTGACCGTTCGGTCCCACCTCGGCGCCGGTCTGTACCGCTGCCCGGAACCCGACTGCGGCAAGACCGTTGTCACCCACGGCAGGTCGTACCGGTGCGCCGGACATGTCATGCGAACCGGCAGCCACGTCGACGAGTTCGTCCGTCTGGTGATCGCCAAGCGCCTGGAGCGCGACGATGCCGCTGATCTGCTGCCTGGGCGGGACGACCCCGAGCTGGCACGTATCAGCGAACAGCTCGACCAGCACCGTGGCCGGATCCGGCGTGCCGAGAATGACTACGCCGCGGAGATCATCGAGGGTACGGACCTGAAACGCATTCGCGATGCCGAGCGGGCGTCCATCGCCCACCTGGAAGCTCAGCGTGCACGTCTCACCGCCGGTGACCGGGTCGCCGAGGTCCTCACCGCCGACGACCCCGCCGAGGTCTTCCGCAATGCCGATCTCGGCACCCAGCGCTCGACCATCGACGCCCTGGTGACGGTGACCCTGCTCCCCCACCCCCGTGGTAAACGCGGGTTCGACCCGGACAGTGTGGTGATCGACTGGAAGGAGAAGCGGGTGTAACCACCCGGACGGTAGGCATTCACACCACCTATACACTTCTGCCTATGAGCAATTCTCAGGTGACCATGGACCGCGGCACGATTCGCCGCCAGCTACAGCAGATGTCGACACACTGGAGTGAGCGTATAGACGGGTGGCGTGAGAGCAATGCCAACCACACCGAGAAGTCATATGCTCAGCAGTTCTGGTCCGACCTGCTTCGCAGCTTCGGAGTGATCCCGGAGCGCATCGACTTGTTCGAGAAGGATGCAACTCGAGCGACCTCCGGGAGAACCGGGTACATCGACTTATTCTGGTCCGGTGTGGTCATCGGTGAGGCTAAGTCTCTGGGCAAAGACCTCGACGGCGCTTATGACCAGGCTCTGGACTACCTGCGCGGCGGGTCAGTTGGACAGCATGAGTTTCCTCGATATGTCATTGTCACCGACTTCGAGAACATCCATCTCACCCGACTCGGCGACGATGGACACACCGATCGGTTCACGATCGACGAGCTGGCCGATCACGTCGACCAGCTGATGTTCCTGGCCGGCCAGGAGACGGTGACGAAGAAAGAGGAGGAGGCCGCCTCCATCCACGCCTCCCGGCTCATGGCGAACCTCTACACCGCCATGGTCGGGAACGACGCCGATGAAGAGGTCGGCGACGACGCCCCCATCGACCCAGAGGACGAGGACTGGCAGGTCCAGAAGACGAGTGTGTTCCTGACCCGGATCCTGTTCCTGATGTACGGAGATGACGCCGGCCTATGGGAAGAGGACCTGTTCTATCGGTTCGTGCTCTACGACACCACTGGAGACGACCTCGGCGCGAAGCTGAACCAGTTGTTCCAGGTGCTTAACACGCCGGAGAATCGTCGTAGGCGTGTCCCGGAGTCCCTGGAGAAGTTCCCCTACGTCAACGGGTCACTGTTCGCCGACCACTGGCCACAGGACTTCTTCGACGAGGAGATGCGAGATGCTCTCCTGGACGCCTGTAGGTTCCACTGGACCAGAATCTCTCCGGCTGTGTTCGGGTCGATGTTCCAGCTCGTCAAGTCCAAGGAGGCCCGCCGCGCGGACGGAGAGCACTACACCACCGAGAGCAACATCCTGAAAGTCATCGAACCTTTGTTCCTCGACGAGTTGCGCTCCGAGGCTGCACGACTGATCAAGAACAAGTCGACTACAGCTAAGGATCTCCGCCGGTTCCGTGACTCGCTGGCGGAGATGGTGTTCCTCGACCCGGCGTGCGGCTGCGGTAACTTCCTCGTCGTCGCGTATCGGGAGATGCGGAGGATCGAGACAGATATCATCGTCGCGTTACGTGAGAAGGAGGGCACGCAGACGGCCTCGCTCGACGTCTCGCTGGACCAGCGGATGAACATTGGCCAGTTCTACGGGTTCGAGTTGAACTGGTGGCCGGCGAAGATCGCCGAGACTGCCATGTTCCTCGTGGATCACCAGGCCAACCGTGCACTCGCTGCGAAGGTCGGTGATGCGCCGGAACGCCTGCCGATCTCCATCACCGCTCATATCCTCCACGGCAATGCCCTGAGCATGGGATGGGAATACCAGATTCCTCGCACCACGGGTGCTACATACGTGTTCGGAAACCCGCCGTTCCTCGGTCACGCTACTCGGACTAAGGAACAGGCCGACGAAATGCGACGTATCTGGGACACCAAAGACATCTCCCGGCTCGACTACGTCACTTGTTGGCACGCGAAGACTATCGACCTACTCTCCGACCGGGACGGCGCGTTTGCGTTTGTTACCACCAACTCGATAACCCAGGGCGACCAGGTTCCCCGCCTGTTCGGCCCGATCTTCGATGCTGGATGGCGCATCCGATTCGCACACCGCACCTTTTCGTGGAACTCCGATGCCCCGGGGAAAGCCGCGGTGCACTGCGTTATTGTCGGATTCGACCAGGACACGTCACCACGTCCTCGTCTGTGGGACTATCCGTCAGTGAACGGGGAGTCTGTCTCCGCTGATGTCCACGGCGCAGTAAACGCCTATCTAGTGGACGGGCCTAATGTACTCGTAGAAAAAACGGCCCACCCACTGTCTACAGAACTATCGCCTGCCTACTTCGGGAATATGGCACGTGATGACGGGAACCTTATCGTTGAATCCAAAGACTACGACGCTGTTATGTCCGATCCGGTCGCAGCGAAGTACGTTCGACCATTCCGTGGAAGCCGCGAACTGATGCACAATAAGGATCGCTGGTGCCTCTGGATGACAGACCTGGATCCGGCGGACATCAAGCGTAGCCCGATTCTCAAGACCAGACTCGACGCTGTCGCCGCATCCCGCCGGGCAAGCAAGGCTGCAAGCACTCGTAAGATGGCCGATACCCCGCACCTGTTCGGCCAGCGATCACAGCCGGACTCTGACTACCTCTGCCTGCCACGGGTCGTCAGTGAGACACGCCGGTACTTCACCACCCAGCGGTACCCCGCATCTGTCATCGTCTCCGACGCTGTTTTCCACATCCAGGACCCCGACGGGCTGCAGTTTGCGCTGGCATCGTCTTCGATGTTCATCACCTGGCAGAAGACCGTCGGAGGGCGGCTGAAGTCGGATATCCGGTTTGCATCGACATTGACCTGGAATACTTTCCCTGTCCCCGACCTCGACGATAAGACCCGCGAGGAGATCATTACCGCTGGCCAAGGCGTCCTCGATGCCAGAGCACTTCACCCCGAGCGCAGCCTCGCCGACGCCTACAGCCCCCTGGCTATGGATCCAGCCCTGGTGAAGGCTCATGACAAGCTGGACCGTGTCGTCGACAAGGCCTTTGGCGCCGAACGGAAGCTCACCAACGAGCGACAGCGTCTGGAGATTCTGTTCGCCAGGTACTCCGAGATGACCGCAGTCTGAAACCGGTTCGACGTCCTCATCAGTTGAAGGACAAAAAGACCCCGCCACCAGTGTGGTGGCGGGGTCGTCGTCTATCCGGGGTGACTAGACCCCGTGTGCCGTGCCACCGACAGCATCGGCGATCTGCGGGGCGATCTCGCCCGAGTCCGCGATCCCCTCGGTGGAGTTCAGGGTCAGCACTGCGTTGGAGTCCGGCAGCGCCACGTGGATACCGCCGAGCGCATCGCTGGCCTCCTGCCAGGCGACCAAGGTCTCCTCGTCCGGGAAGATGTTGATCCCGGCGTCGTAGCCGTTGACAGGCATGTCGAACCGCATCTGCACCCCGGACAGCGGTTCTGCCTTGCGTCGCTCCGGTTCTGCGTGCTCGATACCGAGTTCGTCGAGAGCAGAGGTGAACGTCTCCACCACAGACTCGGAGACCGGCTGGTCCGTGGTCTCAGCCTGCTGCTCCTGATATGACGACCCGGTGGTGGTATCAGCCTCGGCGTCGTCGTCGCTACCGCAGGCGGTCAGGGACAGGGTTGCTGCCAGGACGGTGGCCGCGGCGAGGGTGGTCTTACGGTTCATGTGGTGGCCTTTTTCGATGTGGTCGAGCTGAGTGCTCTCTGAAACTTATGTCAGGGTAAACACTACTTATAGCTAGACCGACCACCAAACCGAGCTATGTTTGGTCGGCATCCTCGGCGTCGGAACGACCCTTAGCTTGCCCAAGCATGTATGCGGCACCGGTGATCCCCGCGCTGAGCCCAAGACCCTTGACCATACCGATCATCCGCTGCTGTGCAATGAACTTCGCCGGACCGCCCACCTTTGCCATCGCCTTGAGCGTTTCCGGCCAGATCGGCGGTATCGCCATGGTTGTGCCCCATTCTCTCGTCGTCATCGTGTGTACACAGTTAACCATGCTCGACACCTATTAACGACAAAAAGACCCCGCCCCACCACCTGAATAGGTAGTGAGACGGGGTCTCAGTCGTTCTGGACCGGCGGCGGATCGGGATCCAGGACCTCCTCGCGCAGCACCGGCGGGATCACCGCAGGCTCGCCACCGAGGTCACGGACCTGGTCGCGCAGTGTGATGATGTAGGTCACGCCGTGCATCCGCCAGATCAGGTGGTCGCCACGCTCGACGCGCATGTCGGTGACCTCCTGGGTCAGGTCCCGGACCTGACCGGATAGCTCGTCGACCCGCTTGCGCAGGTCGGCCATGAGGGCACGATCCTCGGCACGCTCACTGACCAGCGCTTCTCGCTCGGACACCGTGGCGGCACGATTCTCTGCCCGGCTGCCGAAGTGACGGCCGATGTAGCCAATCAGCGATACGAACCCGGAGATGATCGCCACCCAGACCGCTGTCTCCCATGTCATCAGCCCACCTCCTGCTCCGGGTCACCGCGGGGGTCGACCATCTCGCAGTCTCTCCCGGGCACCTCCTCGATCGCGTCGGTGTAGGACAGAGTGAGCACCGTCATGGTGCCCATCGTCAGCAGGGTCAGATAGCCCGCCGAGGATTGACCGGTGACGAACGCGGCGAGAAAGATCATCCCCCACGCGGCGGGCAGTGTGGCCGAGATGGCGACGATGTGCCGGAACCCTCGGCGGGCGCTCGACAGCCCGACCACGGCAAGACCGGCGATGATCCAGATGGCTGCCCAGACCTCGACCGGTGCGTACTCTTCGACGGCAGGGATGCGCTCGGTGGCTTGGACTACCGGCGGCAGGTAGCAGATGCCGCGGAGCATCATTGCCACACCCAGCATAGTGAAGACGACCCACGGGTTCCGCAGACAGCCGCGCACCCGCAGCCGTGGTCGGCGTGGCGGGGTCATGCCTGCTCCTTGTAGTAGTCAGCCACCGAGGTCGCCGGGGCGGTGTCCTCGTCCAGGACCGGCTCGCCGCGCTCCTCGGCCCGGATCATGCGGATGACCTCGCGGGCGGTCTCGGTCGGTGACAGTCCGCGCAGTGCGGCGAGGTCCTCGGCGGTGATCGAGCCACGCGATGCCCGCTCGACGTCGGCGTTGGTCGAGCTGGAGTCGGACCCGGGTCCGGTCTTGGTCGCCGACCAGGCACCGGAGACTGCGGAGATCAGCAGCATGACCTGGGTGACCGTCTGGTCGATGGTGTCGGGGTCGATCCACCCGAACGCAGCGACGGTAGCCGCCGCGGCAGAGACGATCGAGTAGACGATCCGGCGCTTGTACCACGGCTCGCGGAACTGGCGGGTGGGCTTGGTCTGTGCAGAGTGCTCAGCCATTACTGCGGACCTCCTTGCTACGCGCAGTGCGTGGACTGCGCGTGGTGGTGGTGTCGGTGGACAGGATGTCCTGGACGTTCTTCACGGCGACCTGCAGCTCGGCGACGGCCTCGACCAGGGTCTTGCCGGCGTTGCCTGTCACACCCGGCCAGCCGCCGAAGGTGTATTCGCCGTCCTCGTTCTTGTACGGGCCGACGAGCTGATCGAGGATCAGTCCGAGTGCACCCACGGGGGTGTGGCCGCCGAGCTGTGGCCAGCCGGGGAACTCGGTGGTCTTGTGGCTGCCGGTGAGCTGGTTGCGAATCTCCGCCAACATCAGCCGGTCATTGTCGCTGAACATGTCGTCCTCCTCGGACTGTGTGGTGAGCTGGTCGTAGTGCTCCTGGGCGACCCGCATCCAGCGGTCGTGGTACTTACCGCCGGCCCGCAGGTGGTAGGGGCAGGCTGTCGAGCCGAACTCGCGATGGTCGCGGATGTTCTTGCCGAACTGGGGACGCCCGAGCCGGTGCTTGATGCACAGCTCGGCGGCCAGGCGGGCACCGCCGTCGATGGTCTTGGTTGAGATCGGCCAGTCCTGGTCGGCACCGGCGGAGTTGCTGTGCTCGATGGCGATGGACACCGCGTTGGAGGCGTTGTCTGCGTTGGACCAGGCGGTATCCTCCTCGCGGACGAGCTGGCCGACCTTACCGTGGGGGTCGACGGCGTAGTGGGCTGATGCCTGGCGGTCCTGCCACCAGTTCCAGCACTGCTGGGTGTCGCCGATCCCGCCCATGTGGTGACGGGTGATGTACTCGACCTTGCGGTTCTGCCCGTTCCAGTTCCGACCCGGGGTGAAGTGCTTGTTGAGCCAGATCGTCTCGTCGATCCGCGGCAACTTGGTCAGGTCGATAGTGGGTGTCGGGATCACCCGGTGCCCCCACTCGGCGTGGTAGACGGTGTTGATATCCACCTTGACGCCGTCGGGACCGGCCACGTTGTGGGTGCCCTGGAACAGCGTCGCGTAGTCGGACCCGTCGTGGCCGTCAGACCAGGACTTGGTCACCCAGCCCAGGACACGGCCTGGCTCGACCTCGGCGACCACGCCGTCCTCCATCGCCCAGTGGACGACACGACTGTGGCCGTAGATGCCGACTCGGTGCTTACCGAGCACCTCACCGGCAGCACGGAAGTACGCCACCGCCGTCGAGTTCCACTGCGCCAGGCTGATGTCGAAGTCGACGGCGAAGTACACCGGTGAGTCGCCCAGGCCGATCTCGGTCAGCTTCTTCTTGGCCGCCTCAGCGTCGGCACGACCACCGGCAGCGCCGCGCATGGCGTCGGGTGCATCGGCACCGCCGTACTGCCAGACGCAGCCGATACGCAGGCCAGCACCGCGGTACTGGTCAACGACGGCCTTGGTCAGTGGCTTGGCCTGCATCCAAGGCTCGCGGGGCGGGCTGATGTAGGCCACGACACCGACGTGCCCGGCTGCCTTGATGGACGCCGCCGACGGAAACCGAGCGGAGAAATCGAGGACTGTCGCCATAGGGAACCACCCCTCTCAGGGCATAGGGAAAGCCCCCGCCGGGGGTGGCGAGGGCTGTGTGAGATGTTGGAGAAACCTGTGTGGGAACGTACTGTTTGTCCCGTGAAAAGAACTCTGGCGGCGGTGGCCGCGTTGACGACGCTGATGACGATGGCTGCCTGCGGGAGTGACGGTGAGGCTGCCGAGGGTGGGGCTATCGAGGAATCCTTCGAGATGGACACTTACGGCTACTACGTACATCTGGACGGTTGCACTGCCGACGACATCTACGTCAAGCTGAACTGGGAGCAATATCACGATGGAGAGACGTTAACCAGGGAATACGTGGGTAACGATGGACCGCCGCGTGATTGGGCGCTCTACGAAGTCTCCGAACGACGAAGTACCGGGATGGATACGTCTGGCTCGTTCAACAACTTTGATACGCCGCAGCGAAACACCCTTCAGCTTGCACCGCTGACTGATCAGCACTGTCAGGCAGAGCTGGTTGGGCTAGAGGATGGTGAAGAGGTGGAGTCCCCCTGGTCCGGGACCATCGACCGCCCGACGACGTTGAACGTCACACTGGTGCCGACCAACTGACCTAGAACCGGAACCGCAGCCAGACAGCGCCGGAGTAGCCATTGCCTCCGGTGTTGTCGTTGATCACCCCGCCCTGTCCCCCAGCACCACCGGCGCCGAAGTTCCCGTCTGGCTGGGGAAAGACCTCGTTGAACACCCGATACGGCTCAGGCTTCCGCGGAGACCGCGAGCCACCAGTCCCCTTGACGCCGGCCCCTCCCTCGGCAGACAGGTCCAGGGCAGGCGCTGCGTTGGTAACCGTCGTGGCAGCCCCTGGCATTGATGCGGCGGAGCTGCTGCTCGACGACCCTGCCCCGCCTGTACCGATGGTGAGGGTGAGCGCCCGGTCCGGCGCCTCGCCGGAGCGCCAGGTGGTGAACGTCCACTTACCCGGCGACCCCTGGAGACCTGCTCCACTGACCGCCCCGCCACCGGAACCACCACCGCCTCCGCCCAGTGCGACGATGTCGACCCAGCGGGCACCGTCCGGCGGAGTGACAATGGCGTCCTCGTCGTAGAGGACGAACTTCTCACCAGTCAGACCCCACTGCGACGCCTTGTCGTGCGCCGCCCATCCGGTGTACCCGGCGATGTACGTCATCAGGGGCATGGTCTCGGAAATGTATCCACTGCCGGATGCGGTGGTAGTTACCTGCGGGACGGACACGGCCGGCCTGCAGGGCAATTGCGCCAAGCTGACGGATCCTTCCGGCACCTCGACAGCGAACTTCTCCTGCCGATCGGCGAAGCCTCGGAGCGTTCGGTCAGAGTGGACGTAGTGCAGGTGGACTTCCCCCACAGCAGCGCCCACGCCGGCGTCACGTTCGACTACCGGGAAATCGACGGACGACGTAACCATGCTTCCGTCACGCTGACGGATCCCGAGGGACGCAGCTCCTCCCTCATCCGTGCTCGGGATGTGCAGCACGACCGCCATGCCTCCGGATTCATCTGCAATGCCCACATCGACAGGCATGTAGAAGATCTGGTTAGCCCCGGCGCGGATGTCGTTAGGTTCGGTGAGCCCGAAACCCAGCAACCATTCCGGAGAAGGCTCGTCGGTGGAGTCTGCCATAAAGGTCACGGATCCCTCGAACGGCGACGCTGGATAGATGAACAGGGCCTGCCTATCCACGTTGCCCTGGAAGGTCCAGTCAGGAGTCGTAGTGACCATATCGCGGTCGGCCAGGTACTCGGAGAACGCGATCGCCGAGGTCACCTTGTCGAAGTACCGCTCCCAGGACACACCGTCCTCCATGCGCACCGCGGACCAGACCATCGACCCGTCCATCCAGGCTGACTGCATCGACATACCGTCGAGCACCATCACGGTGACGGGCACACCGCCGATGTGAGCAGACATGCGATCACTCCTTTACCAGGTAGAGCACTCCAGGCTCGTCGCCGACGGCGTCCTCGCTGTCGACCACGACGATGCGACTGTCGACGTACCGCTTGGTCGTGACGTGGGTATCGGCCTCGGGGCCGGCGGTGCTGATACGACCGTTGCCGTCGCGGCGCACCACCGAGGACGGCAGTGCGGTGGCCGTGCCCAGGGCGTCGACGTAGCGGCGGTTGGCTGCATGGTTCAGGTCCGTCGGCGTACCGACCGATACCGTGCCGTCCTCGCGACGGCGCACCAGGGTGTCACCGGTCGAGCTGGCCGTGGCGTCCCGGACCGCATCAGCGATGTCCTCCAGGCCGCCGACGTCGGTGATCTGGTGACCGTGACCCTCGTCGGCCTTGTCTGCCAGCCCGGGCACCGTCGGTTCATCCGCGGTACCGCCGAGGTCGCCGCCCAGGCGCACCTTGCCCTTGATCTGGCTGGTCGCGTCCGGGACACCGTCACTGACCACCTCGGAAGCAGACTTGGCAGCCTCCTCGGCCAGCCGCCGGTGCTCGGCAGCATCAGTCTCGGAGCGCTCAGCCTGACCCGCCGCAGTCTCGGAGCGCTCGGTCAACCAGGACAGCTCGCCGCGCACGTCACTGGCAGCCGAGCGGGCAGCATCCTGTGCCTGCCCGGCAGCGTCACCGGCGGTCTTACTGTGCCCCTCGGCGTCGTCGCGGTGCTTCTCGGCATCGTCCCGGTGCTTCTCAGCGTCACCCCGGGCATCCTCGGTCGCCTTGCGATCCTCAGCGACGGCCTTACGATCGGCATCGGTGGCGGTGGCGTCCTTACCGGTCTGGGTGGCGTGGTCACCGGCGGTGGTGGCCGACGATGACGCCTCGGAGGCACTGGTCGCGGACTCACCGGCGGACGTACCGGCCTCCAGGGCGAAACCCTCGGCACCGTCCCGCCAGGCCTCGGACTTGTCCCGGGCGTCCTCGGCACCCTTACGGGCATCCTCGGACCGCTCGGTCAGGTCGGTGAACTCCGCACGCACGGTGGCCGCCCCGTCAGCCACGACATCATCGACGTGCTCGGCAGACGAGGCTACGTCACGGGCGTGACCACCGGCAATACCAGCCTGGCGAATCGCCTCGTCCTTGGCCGCGACCGCCTGAGAGACCACCGCTGGCTCATAGTCGAACTGCATCTCTGCCAGTGACGCGATGTCATGACGACCATCGAGGGGCGTGTCGATGACCCACTGGTCGGACACTCCCCCACCCTCCAGGGTCACCACGGTCGGACCCGGGTCGACCTCGACCTCGGGCATGGCACCGTCGACCAGGGCGAGAGGATCGCCCTCGGTGGTGATCATCCCGGGTGCCTCGGTACCGGACCGGGTAATCAGGGACCGGATCGTGATCGTCGCGGTGCTGGCGTCGCCCAGGACGGTGTGGAAGTCACCGAACAGAGTGGTCATGACTCCTCCTCGGGGTCGTAGGTGTCCAGGTCGTCCTCGGTGAAGCCAGCACCGGTGGCCTCGTCGGTATCGCTGGAGGTGCGCCGGGTACACAGCCAGTCGCTGTCCGGCAGAGCGTCCAGGTCGACACCGGCAGCCATCGCGGTAGCTCGACCGGCCTCCAGGGCGGTGGTCTCATAGTGGACCTCACCCTCGGCCATCAGCGACGGGTCAGGCTCGGACGGGACATCCCCGTCGCCGGTGTTGTCGATGTCATTGTCGATCTTGAGCACAGCCAGTCGGGTGTAGCCGGTACCGCCGTCCCACCACCGCCAGCGCCCCGTCCGGGTCTTGATCCTCACGTAGTAGTCGGGACCAGGTACGACGACCGGCACGGTGGCGGTCAGCGACTCGAACGCGGTGCCGGGCTGGCCGTCGATGATCAGGGTCGAGTAGACCGTGCCGTCGGGGCGGCAGACGTCGACGAACATGGAGGTGTAGTTGGACCCGTCCCAGCCAGTGTTGCGAGCACGGGTGGTGGCGAAGATCAGCCATAGCCCCTGTTCATGGAACCGGATACCTTTCTGGGTGGTGTCGATTGACGCACCCTTGTTCGGTCCCAGCTGGGCGTCGAACGGCATCAACCTCTCGTTGCCGTCACCGAATCGCCACTGCGCGTTGATGTGCATCGACTGGTAGGCGGCACAGTAGCCGCGCACCCCGTTGAGGAAACCGACCTGGTTGATCAGCGACATCTGGCCGTCGCTGATCTCGCCGAGGGCACCGTCAGAGCGCAGCCCCCTGAGTGCGTCGTTGATCGCCCCGGTGATGACGTTGAAAATCACGCCACCGTCGAGGAATCCCCCGGCCAGCGCACGGATGATGTCGACACCCTCGTCACCAGGGTTCGGTGGCCGCCCTGACGGGTCGTGCAGATCGGGTGAGGTCATGGTGTCACCACCCGCTTCCACCGTCCGGGCTGCATGAAGTGGTCGACGACCTCAGTCTCCGGTGGCACCCAGGTCCGGTCAGCCGTGCCGGTCACCTCGACACCGCAGTGCACCAGGTGCGTGGCGATCGCAGCCCGCAGCTCGACCGGCAGGGCGTAGGTCGGACCACCGACCTCCTCGGTACCGGGCACGTCGCGCAGCAGTGCCTCGATCTCGGCGACACGGACCGCATGATCAGTCGATTCTGGGGTGCTCATGTATAGCCCACCTTTCGTCACAATGACAGTTGGTTACGCATCGACGCCGAGCGCCCGCAGCACGCCGCCGACCTTGGCCAGCTCCTTGAGCAGGCGAGCCTCGGGCAGCTCGGCATGGCGGGGGTCGCCGAGGGTGATGGTCAGGGTCATGTCGGAGTCGCGGGACCACTCCCGCTTGATGGCCACCACTCGGGTGATCCAGACACGCCCGTCCTGCTCCACCCCGACCCGGTCGCCGAGCTGGAAGTCCCAGTAGGCGTAGTACGGCTGGCCGTCCTCGATCAGGGCGGTATAGCCGACGTATCCGCGGGTGTCGTACAGCCCGGTACGTCCGGTCTGCAGGGTCGAGATGGAGAACCCGTTGCCACCGGAGATGAACGTCTCGGGTGGGGCGAACCTGCCCATGGCGTTCTTGCGCCGGTTGGACTTGTTCACGGCGAACGCCAACAAGACGTCCTCCAGGTAATCGTCGAACGCGCCATTCAAGCCGGGCACCATGAGGATGTTGCCCAGCAGACCCAGCGCCGAGTTCACACCGAGCTTCACGCCGGTGTTCACCCACCCCGGCGACTTGCCGCCGTGGGTGACCTGCCAGGCCGTGGGCTTGGTGATCTCCATGCCCGCACCGGGCACACCGTCGAATCCGGCGTGCTCGTCCTCGCGCCAGACCGGGATCGCCTCGCGTCCGGCGGTCTTCGGTGTCGTCGGTGCCGAGGGGTCGATGATCGCCTCCCAGCCGGTCTCGGCCAGGTCCTCGGTCAGGTAGGAGACGTACTTGATCGCACCGTCGATGATCGTGCCGGTGTAGTCGGTCTTGCCCGACTTCTCGACGACGTCGACGACGATCGTGGGCTTGCTGAACTGCACGTAGTCCGGGTACGGCTGCTCGTCGCCGGGCACCCAGCGCCAGACCTTGAGCTGGAGCTGACCATCGTTGAGCGTGTCGCCGATCAGGTCGGAGAAGTACGCGAACCGGCTGCGCAGCACCGTCCAGGGCGAGGTGTCCCGCAGCAGTGAGGGTGCCGGTGCGCAGAAGATCGGCCAGTCGAAGAACCGGCCCCACCTGTCTCGCCAGGACTCCGGGTCCCAGATGTTCTCCGGCGGTGTCCAGCCGACCCCGTACAACCTGATTAAGTTCATGACCAGGAAGTTCTTGATGACCCAGTGCGACGGACCGGGCAGGAGCATCTCCTTGGGCACCTGCAGCCCGGCAGGCGTCAACGGGTTCGCCCAGCAGACGATGGACATCATCAGCCGCCAGTCGTGGGTGCACTGCCAGGTGACCGTGGCGGCACCGTCCTCGTCGACATCGCGCAGGACCTTGGCCACCGTGCCCGACCACCGGGTCTCCCAGGGTCGGGGGTGGGTGGCGTCCTCGACGGTGATCGACCAGATGGACTCGATGTCCTCGTCCAGGGACCACTGCGCCAGGAAGTGCTCGGCAGGCAGGGCGACGGTGAGGTCACCGGCGTCGTTGTAGAGGTCGTCGACGCTCATGCTGATCTCGCCGGACAGCTCGTCGAGGAACGCACCCTCCCTGTCCCAGACCCGGACGTACTGACGGCCCCAGCTGGCAGCCTCGCGGGCTTGCTCGGCGGCAGTGACCTCACCGGCGATGCGGTCCAGGGCTTCGGTGTTTACCATGGCGACTCCCATCGACGGTCGAGGATGATGCGCACGGACGGATACCCGTCGACGGGACCCTCGATGGTCACCTCGGTGGCCGTGGTGCGCGGCGGGATGGCATGACGGAATCCGCGGCCGAGGAGCTTGCCCCACTGCGGCTCACCGTCGACCCCTGCAATGGTGCGGTTCAGCGGGTTGGTGTCGACGACGAATCCGGGCACGCTGATGGTGTCCAGCGGCACCGAGTCGCCGGTGACGCCGTCCGGGAACTCCCAGCCCTCGCCGGGTGAGTCGCAGATGAACCGCGGGTAGACCGGCACGTCGCAGGGGTTGGACACCTCGACGGTGCCGGTACCGCCGGACAGCTGGAAGTCACGGGTGAACTGCGAGCTGTATGCGTACGGGTCGGTCGCCACGGCCTCGACGGTGACCTCCAGGACACCGCGACGGTGCGGGTCGATGTCGGTGCCGAGCTGCATGTCGCGGGACAGCTGGAGGTTCAGGTGCCGCACGCCTCGACGGGTGTGAAAGATGAGTCGGCCCGGTGAGCCCCAAGCGTTGAGCCAGGACTGCCAGACCTCGTCGAGGGTGTGCTGGCGGGTGGCGACGATGGCCACCTCCAGGGTGACCAGGCGTTCGTCGACCTTGGTACTGCCGGGCGTCGACCCGGCCTGCCGTGCGGCACTGCGGCGGCGCAGCTCGGACGGCGTGGGGCCGATGCCCGTGATGCTCTGGAGGATGACCCCCTCGGCACCACGACCGATCCCCCGCCGTCCGGGCAGACGACCGTGCAGGTGGAACTCGCTACCGGTGACGGACTCCCAGATCAGGACCAGGTCGGCAGAGTGCATGGTGTGACCTCCTTGCTGGTCGTGGTCTGTTAGACCGTCGTGAACCGACCGGATGCCCGGCCAGGGTTGCGCAGGACACGCTGCACCTCGGCGGCGATGTCCTTGGAGTTGTCGCCGTGAATGTCGAAGTGGTACGTGTCGTGGCTGTCGGAGCCGCCACCGTCGCCGGAGCGACGGTTCTTCACCCCGTCAGCCAGCGCAGACAGCCCGGAGTCGAGCACCGGGGCGAGTGCCGCCACTGCCGGAGCAGCAGCAGGCACCGTCGCGGCAGCCGCCAGGGGTGCTGCGGTGGACAGCAGGCCGGGCAGCAGGTCGATGAACCGGTCGAACACCGGGGTCATCTGCGGCGACAGCACACGCTCGGGCTTGAGCGTGTTCTTCTGCATCACCCCGACGCCGGTGGCGATACCACCGGCGTCGTACCAGTTGTTGGCACGCCAGAAACGCTGCGCGTCGAGCGGATCAGCGTAGGTGTCACCGATGTAGTTGGCACCGGCGTTGGCCTGCTTCTCCGGGTCGAGCGAGCGGTCGGGCAGGTACTTCTGGAGCGTGCCGGACGACGGGTTCAGCTGGAACCAACCGAACGCCCCGGAACTGGGGTTCTCGGCGTCGATCTTCCAGCCCGACTCCTTGTCGACGATCCAGTCGGTGGCATTCCACTGGTCGCCGGTCCAGCCGCGGTCAGCGAACACTCGCTGCGCGATGCCCTTGTCGCCGCTGGCTGACCCGGTACTGCCTCCACCGGCAGCGACCCACTCCGCACGCTCGGCGTCGTCGAGGGCACGCATACCCTTGATCGACCCGTCGGCGCGGGTACTGCTACCGGTGTTGGTCGAGGCAGGCTCGGCAGACGCCGGGGTCACCGACGGGGCGACCTCGACATCGTCCGGGACGACCGTGGTGGCCGCCGCCGGTGTCTCGATCGTCGGCGTCGAGGAGGACTTGGACTGTGCCCGAGCCTCACTCTTGCCGTTCTCATCGACCAGCTTGACCGTGTCGATCCGGTGGTCGATGTCGAGCAACCCGGCCAGCTCACTGGCGAACTCCGCGGCAGCATCGCCCATGATCTGGGACCCGATCAGATCCCAGCGCACCGGACCCATGCCGTCGCCGGTGTCGCCCGAGAGCGACGACAGGTCACCGGCAGCGACCTGGTTGGCCGCCCGGGTGCCCTGGTAAGCGGCGTTGCCCCACATCTCAGCGTCGCGGATGCCACGCTGGATGAAGCTGTCCGCCTGCGGACCAAGCATCCGACCAGCAGCCTCAGCCAAGCCCTTGACCTGACCAAGCTGGTCCCAGTTCAAGACAGCCTCGGGCTTTCCGGTCTCATTACGGACGATGGACATACCCGGAGGCACGTACCCGCCCTGGTCACGGAACAGGCCGGTGACCCCGCTGACGAGGTTGCCGCCCCACTCCTTGGCCTTGTTCCAGGCACCGGAGAGCAGCTCACCGAGGTTGTCGATGATCTCGAACAGCTGGTCCAAGGAGCCGGACTTGAACTTCTCCAGCACCTTGCCCGGCAGCTCCAGCCACTCCGGCGGACCGGAGGGCATCAGGTCATAGACAGGCTTGAGGGCCTTGTCGATGATGTCCTCGATCTTCTTGCGCAGACCGGAGCGCTGCTCCTCGGGCGACGGACCTCCGCCACCACCGGACTCGAAAGCACCGTCAGCACCGATCGGCAGGTGGTACTGCATGTCGAAGCTGCTGTGATCAGCGCCGACAGCACCGTCGCGGTACTTGACCTGGCTCGGGCTACCGCCGGACTCGACGTTGACCGTGCCGTAGTTACCGACACCGGTCAGCGTGCCAGCGGTATGGCCGCCGTAGGGTCCGCCATTGAAGATGCCGATGGAGAACCCCGGCCCCAGGCCGGGCTTGAAGCCCTGAGCGCCTGGTGACGGGAAGCTCATGGTCGCCCAGTAGCGCTGCCAGGGGTTGTCCCCGGTGATCGCGGCGGCGATGGACCCCATGAAGCCCGAGCAGTCGAAGCTCGACCCCGGACCCGTGGGACCAGCCCACTGGTACGGCTTGCCGTGCTGTTCCTTGGCGAACTTGTGCCCGGCGGCGAGCTGTTGCTTCCAGGCAGGCTCGATCTCACCGCCCTTGGCGAATGCCGGGATCAGCGACGGTGCCGCACCAGCGAGGTCGCCGGCGCTGTTGTCCAGGTCCTTGGGCAGCGAGGTGAAGCGCCCACCGTCGTAGGTGAACGGCCTGCGTTCTGCGATCGCGGAGCGCAGCTTGTAGATCGACCCGTGGCCACCGGCCTTTTTGACCTCGTCGGAGGTCCACATGTGCTCGCCATTAGAGCCCCACATCAGCACGTCGTCGGACGTGCCGGACCCGGGACCGCGGATGCGTCCACCGTCGGCGTGCTCGGGAATACGATCGAGCTTCGGCGCATCATCGAGCGGCAGGAACGTCGCGGCAGTATCCCAGGCCTTGGCGATGCCGTTATTCCAGACCGTGTCGATCATGAAGTTGATCGGCTTTGCCAGGGCGGACTTGAGCGTGTTCCAGACTGTGGTGATTCCGCTGACGATGGTGTCGAAGAAGTCACCGACGGAATCAAGCCCGCTCTTGAGGGCGTCGAATGCCGGGCTGATCACGTTGTCGTAGACAGCGCGAATACCGGTACCGAGCGCATCCCAGACGGGCTTGATGACCGAGTTCCAGATCATCTCGAAGAAGTCGCCGACGGCACCCAGAGCGGTCTGCAGGGCGTCCCAGCAGGGCTTGATCACGGTGTCATAGACGAACCGGATGCCCTTGCCGAGTGCATCCCAGGCAGGCTTGATCACGGTGTTCCAGATCATCTGGAAGAAATCGCCGACAACACCGAGTGCTGTCTTGAGCGCATCCCAGCACGGCTTGATGATCGTGTCGTAGACAATGCGAATACCGGTACCGAGTGCGTCCCAGGCCGGTTTAATGACCGAGTTCCAGATCATCTGGAAGAAGTCACCCAGGGCGGACAGCCCGATTTTCATTCCCTCCCAAATGGGGGAAATGACGTTATTCCAGGCAGCCTCGATCAAGGCGCTCATGGCGTTCCAGGCGACGAGAATCGTGCCGTAGATGACCGTGAAGATCACGCCACCGACGACCGCAAAAGCGTCGCCCAGGAAACTCAGGACGGGCGAGAGCACGGTGTCCCAGACGGTCTGGAGCACGGCTCCCACGGTCTCCAGGGCGGTGGAAATCCCGCCCCAGACGGTAGTCGCCAGCTCACCGACCCAGCTGAACGCGGTACCCAGGAAGTCAGTAAAGCGCTGCCACAGCTCCTGGCCGAGCTCGGTCTGGGTGAAGAAGTACGCCAGCGCCGCGACGATGGCAACGATGGCCGCGATGATCGGGTGGCCGACGATCAGGGTCAGGGCCATGGACAGGCCCCGCATCACCCCGGCGGCGATGCTGCCGACGGTGCTGATCAGTCGCAGCCCGCCGCCCAGGGCGGTGACCGCGACGGTGGCGATCGTCCCGACAGAGCGGAACGCCAGCCAGCCGCTGACCATGCCCGCTACCAGGGTCGGGTGGTCGGCCATGAATCCCGCGAGCATGTTCAGCGCCGGGACCAGCACGTTAGTCAGTACCGGGGTGAGTGACTCGACGACGTTGAGCAGGGCTGTCCAGGTCGCCACGGAGATGGCACCGGCGATCTCGCCCAGGGCACTGGCGACCTCGGTCAGCGCCTCCCAGAGGGTAGACCAGTCCACCCCGTCGACCACCTGGGACATCATCGAACGGATGCGCTCGAAGCTGTCGACCGCCAGGTCGCGGAACTGCACGATCCCCTCGGCCATCGCCGGGCTGATGATCTCGGCATCGCCAGCCTCGCCACTACCCAGAACGGAGAAGATGTCGGAGGCGATGTCCTGCACACCCTCGAACGCGGTGCCGAGGTCGCCGACGTGGTCGGCAGCGTAGGCCAGTGCGGGAGTCAGCGCCTCCTGGATACCGGAGACAGCGGACCCCATCGCCCCGCTGATATTGTCCTTGAGTCGCTCCATGGTCGGACCGAACGTGGCCTCGACGTTGTCGGCACCGTCGAGCATCTGCTGGAACAGGTCGCCGCTGGCTTCGCCAAGGGTATCGAGGACGTCGTCAAGGTCAACGAGCCCCTCGCTGACCATGTCCCTGAGTTCCTCGTTGGTGACGCCGAGGTGGTCGGACAGCGCGGCGAAGATCGGCACGCCGGAGCTGGAGAGCTGCTGGAGCGACTGTGCGCCCACGCGACCCTCGTTGACCATGCGGGTCAGCGCACCGGTGGCCTGGTCAAGCTGGCCGGACTCGCCACCAGCGGCGACGATGGCCTTACCGACGTTGCCCAGGATGTCCTCGGACTGCTGACCATTGACGCCCAGGTAGGCGAGCGAAGTCGCCGCGTTGTTGTAGGCGTCGGTGGACAGGCTGGATGACCGGCTGACATCGCCGATGCGCTCCATCATGTCCGCAGCGTCGCTGGCCGAGCCGTACAGCCCCTCCAGTGCCGCCTGGGTCTGCGAATCACTGACCGCGGACTGGAACCCCGACATCAGGGTCTTGCCCATGGCCACACCTGCACCGGCGATACCGGCAGCACCGGCGACCTTGCCGAGGGTCCCCATGATCCCGCCGCCGAGCTTCTGCCCGATGGACTTGCCCTGCTTCTCGGCGGGACCGGCTGATTTGCCGAGAGCCTTGGACACGCCCGGGGCGATCTTGCTCGTCTCCGGCACGATCGAGATGTAGCCTACGGCCAGCTCATTGGCCATGGGGACCTCCTAAAATCGCTGGTCAGCCGTACATCTCGGAGAACAGGTCCTCCAGCTCACCGGCGGTGGTGACCTCGCCGAGGTGCTCGGTGTTCTCGTCGCGGGCTTCACCTCGGTGCTTGCCCTCGTACTCGTCGCCGGGGCGTGGTACCCGCTCGGGCTGGTTGCGTTTGTGCTGGGCGTCCTCGGTCTTGGACCAGAGGAGCAGGTTCGCCACGTCGACGAGGGTGGCCATGAGGTGGTCGGTGAGCGTCCAACTGCGGTCGCCCTCGTCGGTGAGGCGTGCCACCGCACTGCCCGGTGCTGCGCACGACAGCATGACCCAGACGTCGTAGTAGGTCACTCGCCCGGTGCCGTCGCCCAGCCAGCTCAGCCGACTGCCGAGCTGGAGGAAGTCATGGGTCAGCGCCCGGCAGGTTACGGGGTCGTCGAGGGCGTCGACGACTGCTCGGATTCCCCCAGGGATGCCTCGCCCTCCGCATCGTCACCGTCGGTCCACTCGGTGACCAGGCGCTGGAACTCCGCGATGGTCAGCTCGTCGATCCGTGCCAGGTTCTGCTCGTCGGCGACGTGCTCGATGAACATCCAGACCTGCTCGTCCTGCGCCATCTTGCGGCTCTTGCGGATGATGCCGACGGGCAGCTGATCCTGTCGCGGCAGCACGATCTCAGCGCCGGCGTCAGTGTGGAAGTGGAAACGTTCGAGCATGGCGGAGTCCTCCTACGGGAGTCGGTGACCTCACCGCCGGTCGACGGTGAGTGAAGTGCTGCGCCCCGGTACTCGGAACCGGGTAGGTGCACTCCTGTGCACGCAGCGAGAAGCCCGTGACCATCGGTGTGGGCACGGGCTTCATGGGGTGGGCGCGACTACTCGCTGTCGTCGGTGTCGCCGCTGGAGGCCTCCAGGGCGTCCAGGCGAGAGGCGAGACTGTCGACCCGGTCGTCGAGGGTGTCCACAGCGGACTGGTCGGCCTTGTCAGAAACGCTGGACTCGCTGGCCAGGCCGGACACCGCGTTGTCGATGTCGGTCTGGGTGACGAACCCCGAGACGTCCGGGATGTCCGGCACCTCGGGGATGTCGGACGAGTTCGCCTTGGTGCGGTCCAGCTCGGCGACGTTGTCGTCGATGGTGGCGAACACAGCCTCGTCGAGGGTGTCGCCGGTCTTGAGATCGAGACGGTCTACCATCTCGGCCTCCTTTCAGGGATGGGGTGTGCGGGTGGTCGCTCGGCGGCTATCCGACGGTCGCCGGGATGGTCGCCGAGCCGATCAGTTTCCCTCGGCGTCCTCGCCACCGTCGCCGGTGTCGTTGTCATCGCCGTCGGAGCCGTCGGAACCGTCGTTGTCGTCACCGGCGTCACCACCGGTGTCGTTGTCATCGCCGTCGGAGCCGTCGGAACCGTCGTTGTCGTCACCGGCGTCACCACCGGAACCGTTGTCGTCGCCGTTGCCACCGTCGGTGGAGTCACCAGCGCCGAGGTCCATGTGCTGCCAGAGCTTCCGGCCATCGCCGAAGATGTCGAACACCTCGACCTCGCACTCGTACTTGATGACGTCGTTCTTGATGAACGAGACATCGCCGACGCTGGTCACCTGGCCGTCCGGGGCGAACGCACGAATCTTGCGCCCCTGCCCGCCGACCATCAGGAAGTCCAGGCTCACGTGCGGCAGGTCCTCGCCGGTCTCGACGATGGACACCGACTTCTTGTCCTCGGACACGGTGACGTTGTCCGGCCCGTAGATCATCTTGAGCACGGCAGCGTTGGCGGACTCCATGCAGGTGAACTTGAGCACGACCGAGTGGTCGGTGGTCACGACGAGGATGATGTCGCCGTTCCAGTCCTTGATCTTCTCCGTGGAGCGGTCGGTGGTCTTAACCAGCCCCTCCTCGGACATGTAGCCGCCGGGCGCAGCCTTGAAGCTGGCATCGAGCTTGGTGCTGGCGTCGTCCGGGAACTTCTTCTCATCGTCGATGACCTCGCCGATGAAAAAGCCGCCACCGATCTTGAGATTCGGTGCGCCGACCAGGACGTTCTTCTTGTTGCGTGCCATGGTGGTGGCCTCCTAGTGGTTAGTAGGTGACGTGCACGGCCTGGCAGGTCAGCTGCCACCGGCGGACGTCGGGGTAATCGGGATCGGGGTGCGGTGCCGGTGGTGTCAGGCCGGACACGCTGGTCAGCTCGTCGGTCTCCTGACCGTCGAGGTAGCGCCACATCCGCTCGGTGATGTCCGAGGCGGTGGCATCGTCGTAGGCGTAGGCCTGCACGGCGACGGTGAGTGGCCGGACCGGACCAGTCGCCGGTCCAGGCATGACCTGGAACCGCACGTACGGGATCGGCGGGTCGGGTGGCAGGCGCAGCCCGGGACCGGAGGCCTGGGTGCGCGGCACGATGGCTCGCAGCAGGGCGGCCACCGCAGCGGTGGAGTCCATCAGCTACCCCCGATCAGCTTCATGCCGCGGGCTGTGGCGACCTGGAGCATCCTGTTATGCTTCCGGTCGTGTTGTCGCCCCTTGACGCCCTGGGCGTAGATGCGAGACCGGTAGCGGCTCTTGCCTGGCCGGGAGAACGCCTCGTAGTGCGCACCCAGCTCGTCGGCCACCGATTCGGCGGTCTCATCGACGAGCTGGACGACGCCCGGGGCGTTGCGGACCTCGGCAAACGCTGGAGTGTTCCAGCGGTGAATTCCGGCGAGCTTAGCCATCCAGGGTCAGACGCAGCCACGCCTGCGGGCTGTACATCGCCCGTACTCCCCGGGTGGTGCCGTCGTAGACGATCAGCGCACCGTCTTCGTCCTTTTCGGCGTAGGAATTGCGGTGGACGTCCGGACCGTCGGCGTACTCACCGGCGATGTGGTCGACTGTGATGTCGCTCATGTGGTCTCCTTGAGTTCGTAGACACCGAGGTCGGTGGTGGCGAACGGCCCGTGGCGGTAGTCACGGACCTTGGTCACGGTGTAGGCACGCCCCATGACCTCGACCTTGTCGTTGAGCTGGGCGATGCCGATGTCGGCGTACAGGTCGAGGTGGTGGTCCTGGCGTGCCACCGAGGTGTCGTCGGAGGTCATGGTGTCGCCGGGCTGCGCCCAGCCGACCACGGCGTGATCGGTGCGGATGTCGTCGTAGATCGGACCGCCGTAGTCGTCCTCACCGACCTGCTCACGACGAATCGTGGTGGCGGTGAAGCGGCGGGGGAAGTCCACCCGGCGTCGGGTGTCAGCGTGTCGCGCCATTACCAGCACCTCCCATGGCAGCTCAGGCAGACCCCTGGAGCACAGACCCCGCAGGGTCGCCGGGGCGGTTCCGGGGTCATGTCGACCATGAACGCCTTGTGCTTGCCCTGCTCGACGAGCTTGGCGAGCTTGCGCTCCTCGGACGGCAGGAACAGCGTCGTATGCGTCTGGTAGCTGGTCGACTGGCTGTACGGGCCGAGGGTGTCCTGGGTCTGGGTGGTGCCGTCGCTGCCTGTTTCCAGGTAGCGCACGATCGCACCCCGGATGACCGCAGCCGCCGAGCGTGCCTGCTGACCGGTGAGGTCGGAGATGCCCGGCGCGACGATCTCGGCCTGGTCGATGGCGTCCTCGACGAGCTGGTCGGCCAGCTGGTCGGTGACCTCGACGTAGGCGCGGATCTGGTCAGCGGTGATCTCGATGGCCATGGTCACCTCCTCCTTGGAGTAGGGCGGTCGGTTAGCCGACCGTGGTCGGCAGTGACGCCGCCCCTACTCGTTTCCCTCGGCCCCGCCGTTGCCGTCTCCACCGCTGGACGAACCGACGGTGTACTTCACGAACCGGTTGGCGTCCATGACGCCCCAGCCGACGATCGCCTCGACCATGAACGCCACGCGGTTGTGACGCTGCAGGTCACCGTTGCCGAACGGGTCGCCGTACTCGATCCGCTTGAGCGGGATGTCGAGGGCACGACCGAAACGCAGCGCCTCAAAGTCACCGGCGAACGCGACGATCCCGGTGTCGGTGGACGCATCCACGCGACCGGAGATCGTCTTGGACATACCGGTGTTGAGGCTGGCGAACGGACCGAAGTTGGTGCCGGACATGGACACGTCCGGGTAGATCCGGTTCCCTCGCTTATCGCGAGCCTGAGCGATCAGGGCGGTCAGCTTCGGGTCGATCGCAGCACCGGTCATGGATCCGTCGTTGGCGACCACCTTGGCGTAGCCATCCCACAGACGCTCATCGATCTCGGACAGATCGGTGCCGATCGCCACCTCGTTGGAGGTCTGCGAGAGGTGCGCCCGGTCGCCGGACATGGCCTCACCGGTGGAGGCGACACGGCCGTGCAGCACTGCCAGGTCGATCTGCCGGCTGATGGCACCGGACAGTTCCTCGGCGAGCATGTCCATGACGTGCCCGGGGTTGGACTGGGTGACCTCCATGGTGAACTCCAGGCCGGTCTGCACCTTGGCGGTGTGCAGCTTGGTCTCGCCCAGCTTGATATCGCTGTCCGACTTGGCCTCGGACTCGCCGACGATGTGCGCGCTCGGGCGCTTCTCCAGCGTCGGGACGGTGTTCTCGCCGATGATGATCGGCGTGCTCTTGGCGAGCGTCGGGACGACGGCCTCGGCCATCGCGGTCTTCCAGATCTCGGCGGACAGGCTCTTCGGGACGAGGCCGTCCGGGGTCTTGGTGGTGTCGTAGACCATGTCGATGGTCTCCTTTCCATGCAAAAACCCCGGACCAGAAGGGCCGGGGTAAAGGGGTATTTTGTATGTGGGGGTGTGGAGGCGGCTACTCGCCAGTGATCAGACTCATGGCGTCGTCGTCCCAGCCGTGGGATGCGGCAGCATTGTCGCCAGTGCCCGCCGAGGGGACGACGGGGCCGGTCGAGGGCTTGGCAGAACCACTGGCGTACTCGACGATGGCCTCGGCGGAGGCAGTCATCGCCGCCTCGTCGTCGCCGGTGATCAGCGCGGCGGGGACACCGGTGGTCGCAGCGACCGAGGCACGGGTGCGCTCCAGCTTCTCGGCCTCCAGCTGCTGCTGCAGCTCGTTGACCCGCTTGATCGCCTCCTGCCCCTCGGTGAGCTTCTCGGCATCCTCGGCGTGCTTGGCACGCTCACGCTCCAGGCGCTTGGAGATCAGCGCGTCGAGGTCGGCCTGAGACATGGTCACGACGTCATCCTTGGACTTGTCGCCCTTGTCCTCAGGCTTGCTCGACTGCTGCTGAGCCGTGGTCTGCTCGGCGGGCTTGCCGTCAGTGTCGTCAGTCTTAGCGCCGCCCAGTGCGGCAGCAGCGACGTCATTGGGTGTGGCCTTGGTCTTCCCCATAGCGGGTGCACCTCCAGTAGGTAACCCCGTATCCGACGGGTGGCGGGTTAGCACAATCCCGTCGGGACGTGCGTGGTGGGTGTCGGCGGGCTTGAACCGCCTGTGCGCCCGGCCTGTACCGGTCACCCGTTCTTGCGTTGGTCGTAGAGCCAGGCCGACCACCCCTCCAGGGACGGTTGACCAGGCTCGTTGCTGGCGTAGTCTGCCCACTGTTTGAACAGCTCATGGCTCGACTGCGGTAGTTCACTGTCGTCCTGGACCTGCACCGCGGAACAGCGACAGTTGTCGTGAAACCGGGCAGCATCATTGCTCAGCGCCTTTCCACTGTCCAGGTAGACTCCGCCGCGGGAGGCGAGCATCAGGCAGAACCCGCAGGCACCAGCCTCGGCGACCCGGGCGAACCGGGTCTTGGCCTGGGTGGTTCCCACGGCGACGGTGTCCCGGGCAGGCTGCATGGCGTGCCGGACCAGCGCCTCCAGGGCACGGACACGGACACGGACACCCGGCAGCGCAGCCGACGCCAGCCCGCCTTGACGTGTCTGCATCGCCCAGCCGGTCGACTCCAGGACTGCCGTCGGTGCGGCAGTCGGTGCGACCGTCGGGTACGGCAGACGGCGGTAGTCCCCGCCGTAGTCCATCCACTCTCGGTGGATGTAGTCGCCAGCTGACTGCCCGGCGATCTCGCCGTAGTGGTCGGTCAGCCCGACCATCACGTCCTGCATCTCACGCTCGCGACGTGCAGCAGGCATCCCGTCTGACCGGTTCCACCAGCGCATGAAATCCCGCTCAGCGGCAGCGATGATGAAATCGGACTCCTCGGCGAAGTCGGTCTTAGGCGACACTGGCGACCTCCTCAGTCATCGCCTGCGTCGCCGGGGCGGAACCGCCGCCGTTGATCAGGGCAGACAGGGCGGACAGCCGGTCAGAGCTACGCCGCTTCTCCCGCTGCGCGGTGATCGCCCTGCGCTGCGCCACGGTGAAGTTCGCCCGCTCCAGGACGATGTCGCTGTCGGCAGGCAGGGCACCCACCTGGATCAGCTTCACCATCGCGTCCACCTCGGACGCCGTCGTCGGCGTGCCCGGGTCACCCCAGTGACAGATGAAGCGCGGCAGATCGACCGGTGCCATGTCGTACAAGATCGCCATGGCCAGGCGAGCCACCTCAGACCAGGCACGGGTGAACATGCTCTGCCGCCGCTTGGCACGCTTGACCAGGCGCGATTCCAGCATCCCGATCGCCTCGGCGGACGACGGGTTGGCCATGTGGACGCCGAGGTAGTCGTACGGCATCCCGGCCTCGGTAGCGACCAGACCAGCCAGGCCGGTCATCTGCTCGATGAACGGACCGGGGCTGACTGTGCTGAACTCGCCGAACTCGGGTCGCTCACCGTTTTCGTCGAGCGGGGCGACCAGCATCTGGCTGGATGCCAGCGACCATCCGGTCTTCGGCTGGCCGTCGGCCCCGACGAACTGGTCCGGGGTCATACCGGTGCCGTAGCGCTGCGGTGCGCTGAAGAACTCGCGGTTGACGTCCATGCCCTTGAGAGCACGGGTCGCCGAGGCGATGTACGACCGGATCGCCGGGGTGATCTCGGAGCGACCCCGACGGTCACCGGCCCGGCTGCGGTTGACCAGTGGGATGACCGGGCAGCGGCCCAGGCCGTGCGGGATGCGCTCGGCGACCGACCATGCCCCATACTCCCCTGCCCGGGTCAGCTCGATGACCTCGTCGGAGGTCCATAGCGTCTGGGACGTTGAGCTGTTCCGGGTCAGTGCGGTCTTGGCCAGCCCGGTGCGCCAGTCGATGTCGGCAGTCGCCGAGGTGGCGCTGTGAGCCTTGACCAGTACGGGAGGCTCGCCCTCTCCACCCTTGGTGACGGTGACGAATCCGATGCCGTAGATGAATGCGTCGAGGTGAGCCTGGTGCGCCTCCTCGGAGGCACCGGAGTCCTCGAACAGCATCTCCAGGTCGTCGTCGTACTCGGTGTCGCCGTCGCGGGTGGACCAGCCGAGCAGGTCGACCCGCTCTTCCAGCGTGTCGACGACGGTGGACCCCCAGCCGACGACGGTGTCCTTGAGCGCGGCCAGGTCCGGTGTGACCCCGATGCTGTTGGTGCGGTACCGCTCGACGTAGTACTTGCCGACCTTGAAGTTCGAGGCGTTGTGGCTGGTGATCTTGGCTTCCAGGGCCTTGACCAGCTGACTCTCTGCTGTTGACAGCACGTCACATCACCCGGACCTTTCCCTGGTAGTTCTGCCGCGCACCGCCGGTGCGCTTCTTGCGCCGATACTTGACCGGCGACAGGTCAGCGTCGTGCTCGTACAGGGCGGACAGCGCGAGCATCGCCCCGATCAACGGGCTGATGTCGACGTCACTGTTCAGCCGCTTGAAGCTAAAACGGCCCTCGGTACCGACGGGTCGTCGGACTGCGCCTGCGACGGCGGTGGTCAGGGCGGTCTGGTCGAGGTGCCGGATGCGCTGGGTCGCCACGGCGTCCAGCAGTCGCTCGGCAGCGCTGGTGACATAGCCGACGTTGATGCGGGTCACGCCGACACCGCGGTCCTCCATCGCCGTGATCAGCGACGCCGCCGGGGAGTACCCGTCGACGATGACTGCGGCGATGTCCCGCTCCTCGACGATCTGGGCGACACGGGGTGCGACCCAATAGAGGTCCCCGGCACGTTGGTCGATGACGTCGACGATCGGGTAGCCACCGTCGGTCGTGCTGATCACCGCCACGATGGAGGCGCTGTCACGAGACGGGGTGACGTCCACCGCGAGGGTGATCTGGTCGATGTCCTCGGGCATGAGCCGCACGTCGCGGTCGGCGCAGGCTTTCCAGTCGTCGATCGGCAGAGCAGCGGTCTTGCCGGAGCCGAGGTACCACATGCCGAGACGTTCACGCATGAACGTGCCGATCTCCATCGCGGACAGCTCGTCCTCGATGCTCTCGGGCTGCAGGCGGAAGCCCAGGGCGGGATTCGCCTGCGCCCAGACAGCCGGGTCGGCGGTGTCGACCATGCCGTCGTCGTTGGCGGACCACTCGGCCCACATCAGGCGACGGCTCGACTTCTCCTGGGCCTCGGCACGCAGCCGGGTCCAGGCGTCACTGTCCGACTTGGTCGTCGGCGGGGTGCCGACGATGATCCGCTGGGGATTGCCAGACGGACTGGCCGAGATCGTCGGCATCAGCGCCGACAGGGTCTCGTCGCCGAGGTCCTGCGCCTCGTCCATGACCAGTGTGTCGACGGTCAGGCCTCGAGCGGCGTTGGCAGACCGGGCTGAGAAGTAGACCGCGGCACCGTTGGTGAGGATGATCGCCTCTTGACCGTTGGTCTTCCGAATCTCCTTGACCAGGGCGATCAGGTCCGGGTAACGAGGGTCCTCGAAGAAGCTGCACAGCCGGATGAACGCTGCCCGGGACGTCCTGATCTGGTGCGCCGTATGCAGGATCGTCCTGCCGAGGATCGTCAGCTGATACAGCTCGATCATCTCGATTAGGGCGTTCTTGCCGTTCTGGCGTGCCACGGACACGCAGACCGCCGAGGACGTCCACCGCTCGCGGGTGTCGAGGCCCAGCGCATGGTCGAGGATCAGCTTCTGCCACGGGTCCGGGTCCAGGCCATACCCGGCAGCGATGTACGCAGCGTCGTCGCCGTCAGTGTGGTGGTACTTCGGCAGCTTGGAGTACTTCTTGTTCGGCTGCTGGTGACCGGTGAGCGTCGGTGCGGACATCGGTCACCTCCTGTAGTTATGCGGATGCAGCGGCACGCTGGCGTCGGCGGCGGGCGATCTCGTCGATCGGGCTGGTGCCGTCGGTCTTGGCCGCTCCGCCGAGCGGCTCGATGCGGTCCATGACGTCGGTGAGCTGGCGGGACAGCGTGGCAATGGCCTTACTGTCGACCTCCAGGTCGATCTGGTCAGCGATGCGATCGCGCAGCCGGGTCAGGCTGGCGAGCTGGTCACCCGCCCGGACGGTCGGTCCCAAGGTCGCCTGCTGCGGCTCGGCAGAGTCACCGTCATCGCCGGTCGAGTCCTGGTCGTCATCGACCACCTCGGCGTCGACGATGTCGTCATCGTCAGGGTCGCCGTCGTAGACTTCGATCTCGGTGCCCATGGTCACCTCCTGGGGTGCTCGTCCGGGCGATCCCGGGGTCGGTCGTGACGAGGTCGGCGCACAGGCCCCTGACCTGCAAAAACGTACGGAGGGGGATTTTTACAATGCCCGTGAGGCGCTTGAGTAAAACCTGAGAGGGGGGCCCTCACCACCCCTCGTCATCGTTGCCGGTCAGAGCCTCTTAGTAAGCATGACCTTCATGAATACCGATCAGTCTGTTTCTCAGGTTCGGAACCGGCGGGGAGTCACCAGGGCAGAACATGAGCGTCCTCGCTCCGACGCCTCTCACCTGCGCTTTTGTTGTACTTCTTCTCGTTGCAGGTCTTATGGGCAGGCTGCAGCGGGCCGAGGTTATGCCCGCCGCGGCTTACAGGATCGATGTGATCGGCCACTGCGCTGCGTGGATGCGGCGCTTTCAGCTCCTTGTCGATCTGCTCGCCGCAGAGTGCGCAGAACAGCGGGTCCGACGCGAGGCAGCGTGCCCGCTTTCGGCGGTACTCCACCTCGGCGGTGCGGTTATACTTGGCCACCAGCACCACTCCCCTCGATCAGACCTGGTCAGCGCACAAAAACAGAGCCTCACCGATGATAGTGAAGCTCTGACTGTCGTAGTGCGCGTCTGCGCGTGCGCGTTATAGCTCTACCCTATCAGATGATTTGTAACAACCTACTGATCTATATCAGTGTACCGATATAGACTACTCTGTCTAGTGACTAACAGGCCGAGCTGTCTACTGTACGGTCACGCTGCCTGGCCAGGCACGAACCTCGTCGACACCGCGCAGGCTGTGCCGGTAACCAGCCTGATGCGCTGGGCACGCAGCGTGGCGACCCGGTCGGCCGTCCAGCTGGTCACCGGCACCAGGTCGTCCAGGTCATCGTCGGGCGTGGTGCCCGCTGGCAGGTCGACCACCGCCCACTGCTGGGTCCGGGGTGGAGGTGGGCGGTGGTGGGTGGTCACGGGTGGGAGGTCACCGTAGGGGTGGGCGTAGGTCATGGGGTGGGGTCCTCGCCAGTGGTGGGGGTGGCCTCCGGGTCGACGGCGAAGAGGGCGTCGTCGACACGCTCGTCGATGACCCGTGCACGCAACGTGGAGATGAAGTCCGGGGTCGAGCAGGCGAAGAATCCCTGCACGTGCATCTGGGACATCGCGGTCCGGCCCAGCATCACGTCGAGGACGTGCAGGTCATCGCAGACCTGGGCGACGGTGCGCCGCTCGGCCTTGGTGCCTGTCGGCAGGCCGAGGGTGTGCATGATCATCTGCACGGCCCGGGTGCGCTTGAAGCGCCCCCGCGGCAGGGGGTGGCGGGTCGGTGCGGGGTCATAGTCACGGACGAATGACATCAGGCCACCGCCTTGTCCGCCAGTGCGCCGCAGGCCTCGGCGTGCTCGGCGACCTTGTCCGGTCGGTGTCCGGACCAGGTGGCGACGGCGAGGTCGCCGGGGTCCTCGGCCCAGACACGGACGACCGGCAGCTCGGTGTAGCCCTCCAGGCGCAGCCCCTCTGCAGCCAGTGCATCCTGACTGAGATCGACGATGTTCAGCCTGGTCACGCCCAGCTTCTCGGCCGTGCGGATGGTGCCGCGGCAGCGCATACAGCCGGGCGCGGTGTAGATGGTCATGTGGTGGCGGTCAGCCATGTGGTGTGCCCCTATCGGTAGTGATTGGTACTACCTATCATACCTATAGGATCACTAAATCTACAATGTTGAGAGCAGGTTTTTCCGAGTCGTACTGCTCGATCTGCTGGGCGATGCTGGCGATGCAGATGGCCTCAGTTTCGCCCACCAGACCGGGCAGTGCGGTGGCCAGCGCGATGCGGTCGAGGAGCAGCGCACAGCCGACGAACTGCCCGGCGTGATGGGTGTCGACGACCACCCGGACGCCTCCGGTCACGTCGTCGTCGATGTGCTGCACCCGGTAGTCAGGCCAGGCGGGGATGGGCGGTCGGGCGTCAGTGTCGGTGGTGTCGGCGTGGGTCATGCCGCAGCCTCCTCGGCTCGCCGGGCGTGCTCGTCCAGGACGTCCGACAGCAGGTACTCGACCCGACCACTACGGACGGCGTCGTCGCGGTAGGTGACATGTCCGGCCTCGGCCCAGCGGACCACGGTCATGTGGCTGACCGAGCATCCCGCAGCCGCGGCCAGCGAGGCGATCTTGCGGCTACTCCCCCACACCGGCGTGCCGGTGCCGAGCTGGCGCTGCATCTCGGCTCGCCGGGCATCGGCCTCCAGCTCGGGGCTGGGCAGACCGGCGAGGCGTCGGCACTGGTCGCGCAGTATCTCCAGGTCGAAGATGTCGCCCGGGTGCAGGTACCACCGAAGCTCCTCGGCATGAGAGACGAGCCACCGGCAGCAGGTGACCGGGTGCGCAGCCGGCGGCAGCAAACCTGCAGCCTTGGCCAGCTCCTCGCACAACGGGACGACCGTGCGCTGCACGGCGATCTCGGCGTCGAGGATGGACACCGGGATCGGCGTGCGCGGTCCTAGTGCCGGGCGCATGACACGGGCTTCGGGCTTGGGTCGCCAGGGAGTACGGAGCTGCTCGTACCCGTCGGCCAGGTCGGTGGCCAGGGCGATCAGACCGGGGCCGTCGACGTCGTGGTAGCTGGCCGTGGCCGGCGGATCCGACGGGATGATGGACCCGGTCATGCTGACCTCTCCCCTGAGCCTTCAACAACGAGGCCGTTCAGAACCTCCGCCGCCCGTCGGAACGATTCCTCGTCCAGGCGTCGGAGTCGCATGGCGAGATCCACCGCCTGCACGCCCGTGATCGAAGGAGCGCCCAGCACCACGAGGTGGTCATAGGACGATCGGGGGCGGAATCCCGGCATGGATGGCACGACGGTACGGAAGAGGTGGGTTCGCCGGTCGATCCGGTTGATCGCGCAGAACTCCTCCCCGGCGTAGTCGTCGTCGGTGAGCACCAAGGGGTGCATGGCGGGGATCGCCGGCGGGTCCGTATAGCTTTCCTCATGATATGTCATAGGTGAATACTATGTGTCAGACCGTGGGTAATCCACTAGGCGGGACGTGACACGAGAGAGTCGGTACCGCGGTACCTATACACCAGCAGTCAGAGCGGAAAGCGGGTAAGCCATGGACGACGCCGAGCAGTCGCAGAACATCCTCCTCGCCCTGCAGAATCACTTCGGCGTGTATGTCCCTGGCTGCCCCAACCCCTGACAGGCATCTCGACATAGAACAACCCCCGGCCCTGGTATGGGTCGGGGGTTGTTCGCTGGGCCGAAGCCTGAACGCTCGGTACGGAGTTTCGGGGTGACCGCCCCGGCGCTGATGCACTACCTCCTACCTACCAATGAGACTACCACGGCGTGCCATCGGATACAAACATTTCTTGTACCCCGGCGTAGATGGCTATTCCCGTCTACGGCGAGTGCCCCGCAAACACAACTTGCTCCCCGGCGTCGTTCAGGACCAGCTGGAGTCGAACACCGCCAAGATGCAACCCACCTTGGCGGCTACGCATCAAACTTGGCGGCATCGCCAAGATTCATCGTCGCAGGTCACGATACATCTTGGCGATCTTGGCGATCTTGGCGGCTACCACGCAAACTCCCGCCAAGACGCTCACTCCCACCTCCTACACTACCTATCATATAAATAAATTATATAAACTTTGGGTTTCCTGATGCGCGCGCGGGAGCGCACGCGGGTGGACCACTCCTTGGCGGTGGCCGCGCCAAGGAACCGCCAAGATCGCCAAGATCGCCAAGATGTCTCTGACCTGCATGTTTACCCGCCAAGGAACCGCCAAGATAGCCGCCAAGATGTGGAGCAGCCGCCAAGATAGCCACCGAGGTCGCCTTATAGGGTTGTCCTACCGCCGATGTGTGCTATCCTGGGGACAGTCGATAAGCGCGGCAGCTGTGATGGCTAGCCCCCTCCGGAGTGCTCCGGACGATCTTTCCTCAATCTCAACTCTCAAAGTTCCCGCCCCCGAGCGGACCATGTGATGTGGCAGCTGGCGAACCAGCCAGAGGCAGCAGAGGGGCCGAATCCTTAACGCACGCCGGTGACCGCCGGCAGGGATCCGGCCACCTCACGCGCCGGAGATTTGAGATACGGCCCGTGTCTAACGACACCACCACCATCCAGACCGCAGACGACCTCCCTGAGGGACCCACCCGGAGGTTGTTCACTGCATCGGATCAGATGCGCACTGTTTTCCGCATCGCCCGCCTTGCCCAGGTGCCGCCGGAAGCCCTCCTGGGAAGCGTCCTCGCCGAGGTAGTCGCGAGCACCGCGCCCCACGTCGTCCTCCCCCCGATAGTCGGTTCCTATGCAAGCCTGAACTTCGGCGTCATCCTCGCCGGACGGTCGGGCGGCGGTAAGAGCGCCACCGCCGCCGTCACCAAAGACGCGATCCGCGTGGTCCCCGACCAACTTAGGTTCGGTCCGAACCTGGCCGCGTCGAGCCCCCGCACCGCCATGGCGACCCCCACCCTGTCCTCCGGCGAGGGGATCAGCGCGGTGTTCGACCGCCGCCCCTACGACGAGCTCCGGGCGAAGATCGATGCCGCCAAGGACGACGAGGACAGCAAGGGCAGCCGGCTGCCGGCCAGCGCCGACCACCTCCTACCGCCGGACCGGGCCAGGTTCTCCGTGGACGAGATCGGCGCCCTGGAAGCCCAGACCAAGCGCTCCGGGTCCAGCACTCTCGACGTGCTGCTCTCCGCGATGATGGGCGAAGACCTGCGCACCGACGGCGCCCGGGTTGAGAGCCGCCGCCGCGTGGACCGGATGTCCTACCGAGCAGCGTTCGTCATCGGTGCACAGCCGAAGCGCACCGGGTGGATGCTCGCTGCGGACGGAGCTGGTCTTCCGCAGCGGTTCTGCTGGTTCGACGCTGTCGACCGCTACTCCCCCGCCGTCGAGTACTCCCCCGCAGAGGACGACGACGCCCTGGTCGACGGGTGGACCAGCGACGACACCCAGAAGCTGACTATCACGCTACCGACCGCGGTCTATGAGCACCGCGACCTCCCCGCCGGCGTCGAGTCCTGGTCCCATCGTGGCGAGGTCACCGGCCGCGTGGTGGTCGCGGTGGCCCGCGGCGTGGTCCGGCAGGTCCGTGCTGACCGATCCCGCGTCGCCACCGGGCAGGCTGACATGGACAGCCACCGAAACTTGCTGCGCTTGCGGCTGGCTGCCGCCGTCGCTCTGCTGCATGGCGAGACGGCGGTCACCATGGACCGCTGGCGGGTAGCGGGGGAAATCCTCACCCTCTCCGACGGCGTTATCGCATCATGTCGAGAGGCCTCCGCTGGTGTGGAGCAGGAGCGAGCCGACCTTGAGGCGGTCCGCCGGGACCGTGCGATCTCGGCCGCCGAGACCGACCGCGTGGACGCAGCAGTGGGCCTCGTCCATGACACCGCAGCCGGCGGCCACGGGCATCGATGGAATGGCACTACCGGGGCAGTGGCCGCCCTTTCCACCAAGCGCCGAGAGGCCGCCAATGACGCGCTTGCACAGCTCGAGGCGACCGGCCAGGTGGTGGTAGTCACCGAGGGTCGTGCGAAGTGGATCTACCTGCCGGAGAGCGCACCTCAGGGCCCAACAGCCGCGGTGTCCGCTCCCCGCCCCGCCCCAGTGAGCCCAGAGCAGCTGGAGGCCATGCACCACGCACCTCGACCGGCGTGCATGGTCACCGAGGAGGAGCAGAGCCGCATCACGGCTGAGCTGGCTGAACTCGAGGGGGGTGCAGCGTGATGATCGACCTGACCCACCTAACCCAGCAGACCACCACCGCCGGGGTGGCCACGGCCGCTGTCGACCTCGGGCTCGCGGTGGTCCTTGCCGGAATCCCCAGCACCTCGACGGACACCGAGAAGGCTCCCCTCCGCCGTCCCGGTGCAGCACGCGGCGGGATCTACTCCGCGACATCCAGCCCCCTCGAGGCACGCCGGTGGCTCCTCACCTGCACAGGAACCCCGGTGAACTGCGGCGTGCGCACCGGGTGCTCCCTGCCCGGTGGTGGAACCCTGGCTATCGTCGACATGGACACTCCAGCCGCCAGGCAGGCCTTCTCGGCCCTGTGCTCCGACCACGGGTCAGGCACCCCGGACCCAGCCGTTCTGAGCCCGGGTGGGGTCTCCCCGACCACGGGCCGGTGGGAGCACTGGGCCGGCGCGCATGTCTACCTTCGGATCCCTGATGGCACACTTCCGGAGAACATCGCCGGAACCGTGGCCTTGACTGACGGCTCGGCCGCGTCAGCGGTCGAGGTGAAGGTCCATTCCAGCTGGGCGATGATGCCCCCGAGCACCCGGCGCGAGGGCTCATATCGCTGGGGGCCTGCACCAACCATTTGGGACGCTCCGGCGTGGCTCGTGCAGAGGATCATCGACGCCGGCCGTCCGACATCGCGCCGGGAGCGCCGGGACTCGGAGTTCTGGGTATCCGAGACACGGGCTGCATGGGACGCCGAGACCCCGTGGTCCTCCATCCTGCCTGACGCCGGATGGACCGAGGACCGCCGGACCGCATCCTGCGGATGCCAGCTCTGGAACCGCCCCAGGTACAGCGTTCCTGGGTCCGGAGTAGCCCACGAGGGCTGCGAGCATGGCTACTGGCTGCACTTGCACACCGCCGCCCGCGGTGGTGACCCGGTGACGGACGCGGCCGGTGCTTACGGTCGCTCTCAGGTAAGCAAGGTCGAGGCGGCGGCGTCGGTGCGGTACCCCGAGGAGCCAGCGATGGCCGATCGAGTCCGAGCACTGCTCACCGCCGAGGGCCTGCGGGAGGGTCCGGACCTTGCGGGCTTGGACCTCGGAGCCCACATGCGTGAGCTGAACCGCACACCCCGCACCCCACCGGCACCCGCCACCGGCATGCCCATGCGCTTCGGCGCCACCAGCTAAACCAAGCACACAAGAAGGAGAACACCATGCACACCGCCGACGACTTCCGAGACCTCATGATGACTGGCCCTGCCGGTTACGCCGACCCCCGCCTGGTTATCGACTACTCGGGCTGCCTGACCCAGGACGCCCGCGAACGCCTCCGCCGGGGCACCACGCAGATCGCCGTGGGCATGACCCGCAGCGCTGGCCTGGAGGCTATCCAGCAGAAGATCCCCAGCTACGAGTACCGCCTGTCCTACCACCGTCCCGAGCCACGCTGGCTCCTTCCGACGGACATCATCGCTGAGGCACAGCGCCGCTACCAGTCGAGGAACCCCCGCTGGCGAGACCCCCGGCTGCCAGCCGCGGTGCCGATGATCGGATTCAACCTCCCCGATGCTGGCCCGCCGATGATCGGAGCCGCCGACCCGGAGGGCTGCATGTGGCTCAGCGTCAGCGACCTTCATGCGGTCTGGCTAGGACGGCTGCCGGTCAGCCAGCTGACGCGGACGGAGCAGATCCTGATCCAGAACACCGCGACTGGCGAGGTCCGACAGGCGCTGGTGACCCCTGCCGGTGATGCAGCGGAGGTGATTGAACAGGAGACCGGGTACCGTCCGAACTTCCCGGAGCACCGCTGGGACATCTCGGACGACCTTCTCTGGACCCCCGGCCGACGGTTCCACGCGTAGGGCCAGAAGGAATCTTCGCGGTTAGCCCTCTCGCCGCTTGGATGGGGGCACGCCCGCTCGATAGAATTACCCTATAGGAAAGGAGAGGAGTGGCTATGTCGGAGGTAGCATCGATCAGTGATCGCCAGCCGGGGCTATCCCCTGCCGCAGTGGAGGCCGCCTCCCGCATAGCTTCCTCTGCTCCCCCACTGACAGATGAGATGGCCGACGAGCTGCGGCACCTTCTCGGAAGCCCTAGGATGGCCGCCTAGAACTTGCTTAATGCAGACCAATCGACGGTATAGCCTGCGCTCTGCAGCTCTCGCGCCACCTGTTGTCGCCATCCTCCTCCAGGATCCCTACTGATGTAAGCAACACCGATGACATCGGTAGGAAGCTCAACACCGGCGTCATAGAGAACTGCTGTCCGGTTCCTACCTAGGCGACCGAAGAAGTATCCCAACTCGAACACAACATTCTGGCGGCCGCGAGGAGCATCATCCCCTGCCCCCTTAGATCGCCCGACGTCATCAGCCGTGAGCAGAACCAGAGCGAAACCTGCCAAAGCCGCAGCATGTTCGAACTTCTCCAAGATCGTCATGCCATAGTTAGCCTGCTCATGAAGAATGGTTGGGTCGCTGCCCACCAGCGCGGCAACAACTCTCGCCGACTCAAACTTCGCCCCGTCGTCGTGCCCATGGACGATGAACACCGGCCCAGGAGGCCCTTCCACCTCTACCGCCGAGGCGTCCTCATTTTCATCTCCCATAGCGCCCTCTTCCGCCCACCGAAGCTCTTCCTGACAGGCGTTCAAAATTGCCACAACCGACTTGACCCCGGAGGATCGGTAGCCAGCTACGTTGATACCATCGTAGTAAGCGATGGGCTTGAACTTTACCTTGGTGAACTGATGGTACTTAGGGTTGTCCTCTCCCATCGCAAGCCGTATGGCAGACTCCGTGCTACTACGCCAGAGCTCAAAATCATCGGGATACCCGTCTTTGGCTTGTGCAATCTTCTCGCCGAGCAGCGCAATCTTGCGGTCAACTTTCACGGAAGCTCCTCCTGCCCGGCTCTGCATACCTGGGTCATTGTTACCAGCCCCTCGGCCCACGAACTTGCCTATTCCCCTATACCGGACGCCGTAGCGACCTCCCTGCAACAGTGAGATCGTCACTTCCACAGAGTTGCCACGGGAATCCGACAGCGTGAAAGGCTGGTCAAGCTCGTAGTGCCACGTCTCGGGCCCCTCCGTAATGTGGTCGCCTGTAGCCTTCGCGTACTCGTCGTCGTCAGTCTTCGCGGTGAAGTAGTACCGACCAGCATCCCCGACGTTGTCACGACGAGGGTTAATACGACCGAACCCCCTGATGGGGATCCATCCCGTCCCCTCGATTGTCTGCCACTGGTCAGCCATGACCTGCTACTTCCCCTTACCACCAGATGCTACTGCGAACTTGAACTCCACGACGTCGCCATCCTGCATCACGTACTCCTTGCCCTCCTGGCGGACCTTGCCGTGGTTGCGGGCCTCGGCCATCGAGCCGTACTCGTCGAGGTCGGCGAAGCCCACGATCTCGGCCTTGATGAAACCACGCTCGAAGTCGGTGTGGATCACGCCGGCGGCCTGAGGAGCGGTCGCCCCCTGCGGAATGGTCCAGGCGCGGGCCTCCTTCGGGCCGGCAGTGAGGTAGGTCTGCAGTCCGAGCGTGGCGAAACCGGCCTTGGCCAGTGTCTGCAGTCCCGGCTCGTCCTGCCCCACCGAGGCGAGCAACTCGGCGGCCTCCTCGTCGTCGAGCTCGAGGAGATCCGCCTCGGTCGCGGCGTCGAGGAACACGCAGTCGGCCGGAGCCACGAGGTCACGCAGCTCCTTCTGACGGGACTCGTCGGTCAGCACGGCTTCGTCGGAGTTGAAGACGTAGAGGAACGGCTTGGCGGTCATCAGGTGGAGCTCACGCACCGAGGCGAGGTCGAACTCGCCGGAGACCGAGGCGGAGTACAGCGTGCGGCCGTCCTCCAGGATCTCCTGCGCCTGCTTGGCGGCATTCGCCTGGTCCGCCTTGTCGCGGTCCTTGCGGCCCTCCTTCTCCAGCCGTGGGACGGCCTTCTCCACGGTCTGCAGGTCGGCGAGGATGAGCTCGGTCTCGATCACGGAGATGTCGGTCGCAGGATCGACGCGGCCGTCGACGTGGATCACGTCGTCGTTCGAGAACGCGCGCACGACCTGGCAGATCGCGTCCGCCTCACGGATGTTGGCGAGGAAGGCGTTGCCCATGCCCTCGCCTTCGGACGCCCCCTTGACGATGCCCGCAATGTCGACGAAGGACACCGTGGCCGGCAGAATCCGCTCGGACGAGTAGATCTCCGCCAGTCGGTTGAGCCGGGGATCAGGAAGTTCGACGAGTCCGACGTTCGGCTCGATCGTGGCGAAAGGGTAGTTCGCCGCGAGGACGTCGTTGCGGGTCAGGGCATTGAACAGCGTGGACTTGCCGACATTGGGCAGCCCGACGATTCCGAGAGTAAGGGTCACGGCACCCATCCTAACCGGTCCCGGGTGCGGCCCGGCGCCCGCCCCCGGCATGGCGGATACCCCGAAACCGTTCCCCAACTGTCTGTTTCCTGGAAGTCTGGTGGGAATCTAGGATAGATTCGATTTCTTCAGTTCACCTGCCACAACTAGACACCCGGAGGCTCACGCACATGTCTGCAGACGCTCCCGCCGGGCCGCAGGTCGGAACCGACGGCAAGGACGGAAAGGTCACCCGCGACACATTCAACTCGCGGATCCTCTTCCTCTTCGCCGCCATCGGTTCCGCCGTCGGCCTCGGCAACATCTGGCGATTCCCCTACGTCGCCTACGAATCAGGCGGCGGAGCCTTCCTCGTCCCCTACATGATCGCCCTGCTCACCGCGGGCATCCCCCTGTTGTGGATGTTCTTCGCACTCGGTCACCGCTTCCGCGGTTCCGCGCCGCTCGTCTTCCGCCGCATCCATCCCCGGGCGGAGATCCTGGGCTGGTTCCAGGTCGGGATCTCCTTCTTCATCGCCGTGTACTACGCGGCCATCATCGGCTGGGCACTGCTCTACACGATGAAGTCCTTCACGAAGGGGTGGGGTGAGAACCCGGGAGACTACTTCTCCGGAGAGTTCCTCCAGGCCGACACCGACTCGGTCTTCTCCGGAAGCTTCGTGATGCCGATCTTCATCACCATGATCGTGGTGTGGATCGTCGTGCTGGCCACCCTGGTGCTCGACGTGAGCAAGGGCATCGGTCGGCTCAACGTGATCTTCATCCCGCTGCTCCTCGTGCTGTTCGTCGTCATGGTGATTCGTGCGTTGTTCCTCGACGGGGCCGCCACCGGCCTCGACGCCCTGTTCACACCGGACTGGAGCGCTCTGACCGACGCGACGGTCTGGATCGCCGCCTACGGCCAGATCTTCTTCTCGTTGTCGATCGGTTTCGGCATCATGATCACCTACTCCTCGTACCTCAAGCCGCGGTCGAACCTGACCAGCACCGGCCTGGTCACCGCCTTCGCGAACTCCTCCTTTGAGGTGCTCGCCGGCATCGGAGTGTTCGCCGCCCTGGGGTTCATGTCGGCGGCGTCCGGCATCCCGGTCAGTGAGGTCGCCACCTCAGGTATCGGCCTGGCGTTCGAGGCCTTCCCCACGATCATCAACCAGATGCCCGCGGGAGAACTCTTCGGGATCCTGTTCTTCGCCAGCCTCGCCATCGCCGGCGTCACGTCGCTGATCTCCATCGTCGAGGTCGTCGCCTCCGCGGTCCGGGACAAGTTCGATCTTCCCCGTCGCACCGCCGCCCTCGCTGTCGGTGTGCCGATGGCCGTGCTGTCGATCCTGGCCTTCTCCGCCACGAGCGGTCTGGTGACCCTGGACATCATGGACAAGTTCACCAACAACATCGGCATCGTGCTGGCTGCACTGGTCGCAATCATCGTGGTCGGTGTGCTGACCATGCGCATCAATGAGCTGGAGCAGCACCTCAACGCCGTGTCCTCGTTCAAGGTCGGTCCGACCTGGCGGACGTTCCTGATGTACGTGACCTCCGTGATCCTGACCTTCACCCTGCTCAGCGAGGTCTCGACCCTGCTGGACGAGGGCTACGGCGGGTACCAGGACAAGCAGGTGTTCACCTGGGGCTGGCTGCTGATCATCGTCATCGCCGTGGTCGGCGTCATCATGCACCTGGTGCCGTTCCGACGGAGGTCGCTCATTCTCGACGGCACCCCGGGATCCGACTTCGGCGTTCCCCCGGGTGGTCGCGGTCGGGGAATCCCCAACCCTCTCGCCACCGGGACAACAACCACCGTCTCCCCCGAGGCAGAAGGAGCGAACCGATGAGCGCCACGGCAATTGTCATGATGGCCCTGTTCATGGTCTTCCTGTGGGGCGGCCTCATCGTCGCCGCAGTCAACCTCAGGAACAACTCCGACGAGGAGTCCGGCGACCTCGGTACCGCCCCGGGTACCGACGACGAAACCCTCATCTACCATGCCTCGTCCCACCCTGCGGGGTGACCGACGGGTGACCGTGGGGTGGCTGTGGGGTGATTGGACACCCGACCCGATGACGGGCTCCGCGCCGTAGGGCACAATGGGTCGGGTGACCAGTGATTCCAAGAACCCCAACGGGTCCTCCGGACAGAAGAAGTCCGACGGGCCGAACAGTCCCGACCCCCGCGACGTCGTCGACGGGCGGGACTTCGCCGACATCCTCATGGGTTCGGGCCGGATGGACCCCGAATCATCGCTGCCCCTGCCCGGGGAGGATTCAGCACCGGTGAAGAGTCCGACCGACGCCTCCCGCGAGTCGATCTTCCTGGAGGGGGACCCGGCGATGTCAGAGCCTGACGAGAACGCCGAGGCCCTCCAGTCTGACGACGACGGGACCCCGGGCAAGGAGATCCGGGACCGCGCCGAGGTCATCGGCACCTCCGCCCGCTGGGCGGCCGGTTGGAGCCTGCGGTTCCTCGTCGTCGCAGCGGCGCTGTGGGTCCTCGGTTTCGCACTGTCAGGGCTCTGGACTGGCATCCTCCCGGTGATCCTGGCGATCATCATGTGCACCGTCCTGTGGCCGGTCGTGCGACTGCTGCGTAAGGGGCACGTGCCCAACGCGCTTGCGGTACTGCTGACCATCATCCTGTTCTTCGCCGTGATCGGCGGTATCCTCGCCGCAATCGCTCCGAGCGTCTCCAAGCAGATCCCCGAGCTCGTCAACAGCGGCGCCCAAGGTGTGGAGCAGATCCAGAACTGGGTGGCCGGGCCCCCGCTGAACCTCCAGAGCGACCAGATCGACAACATGATCGACCAGGCGACCAGCTGGGTCCAGGACCAGACCGACCAGATCACCCAGACCGCCATCACCGGCGTCTCCGCGGTCACCTCCGGCGCCATCACCCTCTTCGTGATGCTGGTCCTGATCTTCTTCTTCCTCAAGGACGGCGAGAAGTTCCTGCCGATGATCCGCCGCGTCGCGGGTCGCCGTGTCGGCTGGCACCTCACCGAGGTTCTCACCCGCTGCTGGAACACCCTCGGCGGATTCATCCGCACCCAGGCCATCGTCAGCTTCATCGACGCCTTCTTCATCGGCCTCGGGCTGGTGATCATGAACGTCCCGCTCTGGGGACCGCTCGCGATCATCACCTTCTTCGGTGGATTCATCCCGATCGTCGGTGCCTTCACCGCCGGGGCACTGGCCGTGCTCGTCGCCCTGGTCGCCAACGGCTTCACCACGGCGCTGATCGTGCTGGGCATCGTCCTGGCCGTCCAGCAGCTGGAGGGCAACGTCCTGCAGCCGGTGCTGCAGTCCAAGGCGATGAAGATGCACGCCGTCGTCGTCCTGCTCTCCGTCACCGTCGGCGGCGGACTCTTCGGCATCATCGGTGCCTTCCTCGCCGTCCCGGTCGCCGCCATGATCACCGAGGTCTTCCGCTACATCGGCGACCTCACCGACCTGGCCACCGGCGAGAAGCACTCTGCGGACATCAATTTCGCCACCTCCGCCGGAAAGCAGACTGGCGCCCAGCGTGAGCAGGCCGCCCAACGGTGGCAGGACTGGAAGAAGTCCCTGACGAGCGACGAGTCCGGGGACCCGAAACCGTTCAGCCGTTTCCTCGCCCCCCTGCTGCCGGACGACAAGAACGACAAGAGTGACGGGCCCGGCGACGACTCCTCGTCGAAGCAGTCCTGAGCATCGGGTAACATCAGCGCCCGTGACTTCTGACAGCACTGACGACTCCGCCCCGTTGAACCGCAGGGGCCTGATTCCGGTATGGGCTCCGCTGCTCGTGATGGCCGCCGTGGTCCTCACCGGAATCGTCCTCGGCGGGGTCGGTACCTCCTACGTCATCCTCTTCGCCGTCTCCGCGGTCGTGTGCACGGCCCTGGTGGAGTTGCGCGGCCTGTTCCTCACCGTCGTCCTGCTGCCGGTGTACTGGTTCTTCGGTATCACCGTCGCGGGCCTGGTCGGCTCCTCGGGAACAGCGGGGTCAGGCCCCCGGACCGCGCTGATCACCGCCGCCTACCCGGCGGTCGAGAAGTTCCTCTGGCTGGTCGTGTCACTGGTGGTCTGCGTGGTCATCGCGGTGGCGCGACAACGAATCGACGCCGCGGTGCTGGAGAACCAGTACCGTCGTGACCGGGCGCGCCGCCGCCAGATGAACGATGCGGAACAGAACAACCAGCGGCTCAACGCCCGTGTACGGGACTACGACCGCGACAACCGTGGGCCGCGGTCGCGTCATGCCGAGGCAGCCTCCGACGCCGACGACGGAGCTGTCGGTTCCGACGGTGCCGACAGCCCCGGTGAGTCCGCCACCGGCCTGTCCCGTCCCCCTGCTCCCCGTGACGAGCGCCCCCGGCCGTCGCGCCGCTACGCCTCGGACCGGACGAACCGGGCAGACGAGTCCCGTGACGCGGGTCAGGGTCACCAGGGAAACCGTCCGGAAACCCCGACGACCCAGGAGTACCGCACCCGTACCGCCGCGGAACTGCGGGAGGCCAGTCGGCGTCGACGCTCACGGAGCCAAGACCGCCCGCTCGACATGGAGTAGTGCGCCCCGCTCCCCCGTTACTTGGTCCCCCTGCACCCCGGATACCCGTCCTGCGCGGACGGATGCCGGGGTCAGCTTGCGTTACGGGCCGGGCGGAGTTCCCGCGGCAGGGAGAAGACGAGATCCTCCGTGGCCGTGGTGACTTCCTCGATGCTGGTGAACCCGTGCTCGGCGAGGAGCTCGAGCACCCCCCGCACCAGCAGCTCCGGAACAGACGCACCGGAGGTGACGCCCACCGAGGTGACGCCGTCGAACCAGGACGGGTCGACCTGCTCGGCGTAGTCGACCAGGTAGGACTCCTTGGTCCCGTGCTGGAGCGCGACCTCGACCAGCCGCTTCGAGTTGGACGAGTTCTGCGAGCCGACCACGATCATGAGCTCGACCTGCGGGGCGATCGCCTTCACCGCGACCTGGCGGTTCTGGGTCGCGTAGCAGATGTCGTCACTCGGCGGTGTCTCCAGCTGCGGGAACTTCTCGTGGAGAAGCTTCACCGTCCGCATCGTCTCGTCGACACTCAGGGTCGTCTGCGAGAGCCAGATCAACTTCGTGCCCTCCGGGAACTCCAGCGCGTCGACGTCCTCCTGCCCGTCCACGAGGTGCACGACGTCCGGCGCTTCTCCTGCGGTCCCCTCGACTTCCTCGTGACCGTGGTGGCCGATGAGGATGATCTGGTATCCCTGCTTGGCGAACCGCTTGACCTCGTTGTGCACCTTGGTCACCAGCGGGCAGGTGGCGTCGAACGTCTTCAGGTTCAGCTGCTTCGCCTCCAGGTGCACCTGCGGTGAGACGCCGTGGGCGGAGAAGACGACGTTGGCACCTTCCGGCACCTCCGTCGTCTGGTCGACGAAGATGACGCCGCGTTCCTCCAGCGTCTTGACGACGTGCTTGTTGTGCACGATCTCCTTGCGGACGTAGAGCGGGGCGCCGTGCTTCTCCAGTGCCTTCTCCACGGTCTCCACGGCGCGGTCGACACCGGCGCAGTACCCGCGCGGGGCGGCCAGCAGAACCTGCCTGACGGCGCCACGCTCGGTGTCGCCGTTCTGGTCGGTGGTGGTCGTCGGGGCGGTTGTGGTGAAGTTATCCACAGGTGAAGCCTCAGTCATGTCCCCCATGCTATCGGACCTCTACAATCAGAGCCATGTCAGATGCTTCGCCACCGTCAGGGGCACCGCCGTCACCGACCTCCGCGGACTCACCGTGGCCGGTCCATGTCGTCAACGACAAGGTGAAGGGGTGGATCGAACGCCTCGGCCATCTCTGGGTGGAGGGGCAGATCACCCAGGTGAACATGAAGCCGTCCTGGAAGCTCTCCTACATCACCCTGCGTGACGTGGAGAAGGAGCAGTCCGTCCCGTTGACCTGCTCGACCCAGATGCTGCGGTCGATGCCGACGCCCTTGAAGAACGGCGACCGGGTCGTGGTCTACGGGAAGCCGGCGTTCTACTCCGGTCGCGGCTCGTTCTCCCTGTGGGTCTCACGGATCCAGCACGTCGGTGTCGGTGAACTCCTGGCCCGGATGGAGCAGCTCAAGCGGGCGCTCGACGCCGAGGGTCTGTTCGACCCCCGCCTCAAGCGTCCCCTGCCGTTTCTGCCGCGCAGGGTCGGTCTGGTCACCGGACGGGGCTCCGCCGCCGAACGGGACGTCCTCGCCGTCGCCCACGACCGCTGGCCTGCCGTGCAGACGGAGGTCATCAACACCGCCGTCCAGGGCCCCCAGGCGGTGCCACAGGTTCTCGCCGCACTCCAGCAGCTCGAGTCGGATCCCCGGGTCGACGTCATCATCGTGGCACGCGGCGGCGGCTCGGTCGAGGACCTCCTGCCGTTCTCCGAGGAGGCACTGGTCCGCCAGGTCAGCCGGATGACCACTCCGGTGGTCAGCGCGATCGGCCACGAACCGGACAACCCCATCCTCGACAACGTCGCGGACTTGCGCGCCGCCACCCCGACGGATGCTGCGAAACGGGTCGTGCCGGACGTCGCCGCCGAGCTGGGGCTCGTCGCCGAGCTGCGGGACCGCGCCGCCGCTGCACTGCGGTCCTGGGTCGCCAATGAGCAACGGGGACTGTCCACGGTCCGGTCCCGGCCCGTCCTGGCCGACCCGCTGCTCCCCCTGCGGCGCCAGCAGGAGCTGGTCGGTGAAGCACGGGAGCGCAACGACCGCGCGTTGGGCATCACCATCCGGGACATGCGCTCCCAGGTGACCTCACTGAAGGCTCAGGTCAACGCCCTCGGACCGTCCCAGACTCTGCGCCGCGGCTATTCCGTGGTGCAGGTCCTCCCCCGGGACCACACCCCTCCGCAGGTCGTGACGACGGTGGACGACGTGACACCGGGCTCGCAGTTGCGGATCCGGGTTCTCGACGGCTCCGTCACCGCCGCGGCGATGGCGGTGCAGCGCGCCGAGGGGACCCCCGCGCCAACCCCGGACGACACATCCACGAGTTCCAGCCCAGACCGAAGCACCGACCGAAAGGACCCCGCCACCGATGAGTGACAGCGACAACAAGCAGACGTTCCGCCCCCTGGAGGAACTGAGCTACGAACAGGCACGTGACGAACTGGTCGAGGTCGTCAAGATCCTCGAGCTCGGGCAGATGAGTCTCGATGAATCACTGCGCTTCTGGGAGCGGGGGGAGGAACTCGCCGCCTACTGCGAGCGCTATCTCGACGGCGCCTCCGAACGGGTGGAGGCGGCCCTGCAGAACCGTCGCGACGCCGACGGCGCCGACAGTCCAGGCAACTCCTCCGACGAACCGGAGGATTCGGAGTAAGCGGACCAGGTGTGGGTTCCCGTGAGATTGCCAACCTGATATCCACAGAGTCCTCTGAACGGCTTCCGCCACAATAGTTCTAGCTCCGAGCACGCATCGGGGGAGAATTCGTGCCCGAGGCTAGAACTATTCCCCCGGCTGGGTCGTCAGCGTCGTCAGCGTCGTCTGGCTCCCACCTTCAGGAGAACGCGCACCTAGCTTGTGGCGATCGGGTCAGTCGTCACCACTTTGTCAGCCAGGGTCTCGTAGATCTCCCCGGTCGCGGTGCCGGAGAGCATCACCGTCGACTCACCCAGATCCGCCGCCCAGACGGTGCGGGCGTCGTCCCCGGTGAAGATCCGCCAGGTGACCGTGCCGTCAGCGGCTCCGGCCGACTCCGCCGTCACGCCCGACGCGGTACTGCGGTAGGCGTCGGTTTCCTCACGGTAGTCGTCGTCGACGTCTGCGACGGCGTCCTCCAGTTCTGCAGCGGTCTGGGTCAGGGAGATGTAGTACTTCTCGTCGACGACCCATCCCGCGATCGAGGACGGCTCGCCGTCCACCGTGGTCCGACGGCCGGAGTTCGGCTGCCAGTTGCCCGGTACCTCCGGGTTGCGCACCGGAATGCTCAGGCCCCGCGCCTCGGTCCCCAGGATCGAGTCGATGTCGACCTCATTGACCTGTCCGGTCGTCTCCGCCGGACCGGGGTTGTAGCTGCACAGTCCGGTGAAGCCGACCGAGAATGCCATCACCAGCCCCAGCACGCCCAGCGAAATCAGCAGGTCGCGGGTGGAGGTGAACATGCGCGGTTTCTCGAGTTTCACGGCACTGATTATTGCAGACAACCGTACCGGGGACCCTAACCGTCACCGTAACCGCCACCATCCGGCGGGCGTGTGGGGACACCTGCTCGGTCTCATGGAACAATGGAGGGCACCCCCGACGCTCTCCCGATATCAGAAAGCTGGTCTCCCATGACTTCCGGATCCGACTCCGTCCCCACCCCTCCCGAGGCCCTGCCTGCCTCTTCCCCGGACCGCAACCTCGCCATGGAGCTCGTCCGTGTCACCGAAGCGGCGGCACTGGCGTCCGGCAAGTGGGTGGGCCGCGGCAAGAAGGAGTCCGGCGACGGCGCCGCCGTCGACGCCATGCGACGGATGATCAACACGGTGCAGATGAACGGCACCGTAATCATCGGGGAGGGCGAGAAGGACGAGGCCCCGATGCTGTTCAACGGGGAACACGTCGGCACCGGTGAAGGTCCCGCCGTCGACATCGCCGTCGACCCGGTCGACGGCACGACCCTGATGGCGGAGGGACGTCCCAACGCCATCTCCGTCCTCGCCGCCGCCGAGCGTGGGTCGATGTACGACCCCTCCGCCGTGTTCTACATGAAGAAGATCGCCGTCGGCCCGGAAGCCGCCGGCAGCATCGACATCCAGGCCCCCGCCGCCCACAACATCAACGCCGTCGCCAAGGCCAAGGGCGTGCACCCGTCCGACGTCACCGTCGTGGTCCTGGACCGCCCGCGCCACACCGACCTCATCGCCGAGATCCGCGCCGCCGGCGCCAAGGTCCGCCTCATCGGCGACGGTGACGTCGCCGGTGCCGTCGCCGCCGCCGGCGAGAGCCACGCCGTCGACCTGATGATGGGCACCGGCGGAACCCCGGAAGGCATCATCACCGCCTGCGCGATGAAGTGCATGGGTGGCGAGATCCAGGGCATCCTGGCCCCCACCGGTGACGCGGAACGTCAGAAGGCTCTCGACGCCGGTCTGGCCCTGGACACCGTGCTCGGGACGAACGACCTGGTCTCCTCCGACAACTGCTACTTCGTGGCCACCGGCGTCACCAACGGCGACATGCTCCGTGGCGTGAGCTACCGCGCCGGTGGGGCGACGACCCGGTCGCTGGTCATGCGGTCGCGGTCCGGCACGATCCGGAACATCGAGGCCACCCACCAGCTGCAGAAGCTGAAGGACTACTCCGTCCAGGACTACATCTAGCATCCGGTCCCACCCCCGCACGGCCACCTCTGCCCGGCGGTGCGGGTACCCTTATATGTCAGTCGTCACAATAATCAGGAAGGACACGACAGTTCATTATGAGTGAGCAGGAATTCCGCATCGAGCATGACACCATGGGCGAGGTCAAGGTCCCGGCACAGGCCCTGTGGCGTGCCCAGACCCAGCGCGCTGTGGAGAACTTCCCGATCTCCGACCGCCCGCTGGAGGCCGCACAGATCCGCGCCATGGGCCTGCTGAAGGCCGCCTGCGCCCAGGTCAACAAGGACTCCGGAGCGCTGGACGGCGCCAAGGCCGACGCGATCATCGCCGCCGGTAAGGCCATTGCCGAAGGCACCTACAACGACGAGTTCCCGATCGACGTCTTCCAGACCGGCTCCGGCACCTCGTCGAACATGAACACCAACGAGGTCATCGCCTCGCTGGCGAAGCAGGACGGTGTGGAGATCCACCCCAACGACGACGTGAACATGGGCCAGTCGTCCAACGACACCTTCCCCACCGCGACCCACGTCGCAGCCACCGAGGCCGCCGTCACCGACCTGATCCCCGCGCTGAAGGTGTTGCACACCTCGCTGGCCACCAAGGCCACGGAGTGGAAGAGCGAGGTCAAGTCCGGTCGCACCCACCTCATGGACGCTGTCCCGGTCACCCTGGGCCAGGAGTTCGGCGGCTACGCCCGGCAGATCGAGCTCGGCATCGAGCGCGTGGAGTCCACCCTCCCCCGTCTGGGTGAACTCGCCATCGGCGGTACGGCGACCGGAACCGGTCTCAACACCTCCGCCGACTTCGGCGCCAAGGTCACCGAGGAGCTCAAGAAGCTCACCGGCGTCGAGCAGCTGACCGAGGCCGAGAACCACTTCGAGGCCCAGGCCGCCCGTGACGCACTCGTCGAGTTCTCCGGTGCGATGCGCACCATCGCCGTCTCCCTCAACAAGATCGCCAACGACATCCGGATGATGGGTTCCGGCCCGTTGACCGGCTTCGGTGAGATCCACCTGCCGGACCTTCAGCCGGGATCCTCGATCATGCCGGGCAAGGTCAACCCCGTGCTGTGCGAGACCGCGACCCAGGTCGCCGCCCAGGTCATCGGCAACGACGCCGCCATCGCCTTCGGCGGTGCGCAGGGCCACTTCGAGCTCAACGTGTTCATCCCGATGATGGCACGCAACGTGCTGGAGTCGGCCAAGCTGCTCGCGAACACCTCCCGTGTCTTCGCCGAGCGCCTCGTCGACGGCATCGAGCCGAACACCGAGCGTATGCGGACCCTCGCCCAGTCCTCCCCGTCCATCGTCACCCCGCTGAACTCGGCGATCGGTTACGAGGCGGCAGCCAAGGTCGCCAAGACGGCCCTGGCGGAAGGCAAGACCATCCGCCAGACGGTCATCGACCTGGGCTACGTCCCGGACACGCTGTCGGAGGAGGAGCTGGACAAGCGCCTCGACGTGCTGGCGATGGCCAACACCGACCGCGACTGACACCAGCCGGCCCCCTACCGCCCCGTGTGCGCCGCAGGGCGCCGTGACTTCACCGCCACGGCGCCCTGCGGCGTTCTAGGCTGGTGTCATGTCGGTCGATTCTCCCGCACCCCCCGGTCACATCCGCGTGCGAGGTGCGCGTGTCAACAATCTCATGGATGTCGACGTCGACATCCCGCTGCACCGACTCGTCGGTATCGCCGGTGTCTCCGGCTCCGGGAAGTCCTCGCTGGCACTCGGTGTGCTGTACGCGGAGGGGTCCCGGCGGTACATCGAGGCGCTCTCGACCTACACCCGCCGGCGGATGGCCCAGGCCGCGCGGGCGGACGTCGACTCGGTGGAGCACGTCCCGGCGGCCCTGGCACTGCGGCAACGCCCGGGTGTGCCCGGCGTCCGGTCGACCTTCGGCACGATGACCGAGCTGCTCAACGTCCTGCGGCTGATGTTCTCCCGGCTCGCGTCCCATGTCTGTCCGAACGGCCACCGGGTCGGCCCCACCCTCGACGTGGCGGCGGAGCGTCCGTTCCCGTGCCCGGTCTGCGGCAGTGCGGTGCACGCCCCCGGCGCGGAGGACCTGGCGTTCAACTCCGGTGGTGCCTGTCCGCGGTGCGAGGGCACCGGCGAGATCCGGACCGTGGACGACGCCACACTGGTGCCCGACCCGGCGAAGACGATCGACGACGGTGCGGTCGTGCCGTGGACGATGTTCGGTTTCAACGTGCAGCCCGACATCGTCCGCGAGTTCGGTGTCCGGACCGACGTGCCCTGGGAGTCACTGACCGGGGACGAGAAGCAGATCGTGCTCGACGGCCCCGAGGAGAAGAAGCACATCTCCGTGACCTCGGTGAAAGGCGTCCACGAACTCGACTTCACGTTCCGCAACGCACGGTTGACGGTGATCCGTGAGCTGGAGCGCGCCGACACCGGGAAGCGGCTGGACCGGGTGAGCAGGTTCCTCTCGGTCGGACCGTGCCCGGACTGCCACGGAACCCGACTCAGCGCGGCCGCCCGCACCCCGCTGATCACACTCGACACCGCCGGCCGGAGCCTCGCCGACATCACCGCCCTACCTCTCGACGACGTGCTCTCCTGGTCCTCGCGCGTTCCGGGGTCGCTGCCGGACGAGATGCGCGCACTCGCGGAGCGACTCGTCGACACACTGCAGCAGATGTCGCGGCGTCTCACCGGGCTCGGTCTCGGCTACCTGTCACTGGACCGTGCCGGGTCCACCTTGTCCACCGGTGAACGACAGCGCGTCCAGCTCGCCCGCGCCGTGCGCAACCGGACCACCGGGGTGCTCTACGTCCTCGACGAACCCTCGATCGGACTTCATCCCGCCAACGTCGACGGCCTGCTGGGGGTGATGTCGGACCTGCTGGCCGACGGCAACTCCGTCGTGTTCGTCGACCACGACGTCCAGGTCCTCCGCCGCGCCGACCACCTGGTGGAGATCGGACCCGGTTCCGGACGTCACGGCGGTGCGGTGGTGGCCTCCGGTGCGCTGGCGGAGTTGACGGCCACCGGGTCCTCACGGCTGGCCGGTTTCCTCACCGGCACCGAACCGGTGGTCGTCCGGGAGCGGGCAGGTGCCGACGACCTCTTCGCGATCGGTACGATCCGGTTGGAGACCGACCGCATCCACACCGTCGCCCCTCTCTGCCTGGAGATCCCCGTCGGAAGACTGACCGCGGTGACCGGGATGTCGGGGTCGGGGAAGACGACGCTGATCCTGGAGTCGCTGGTCCCCGCACTCGCCGGTCCCCCTCCCCACCATGTTCGCACCGTCGACGCCCCGCCGGGGACGTCGGTGCACGTCGTGGACGCCACCCCGATCGGCATCAACGTACGTTCCACGGTGGCGACGTACTCGGGGGTGATGGATGATCTCCGTGCCGCGTACGCCGCGACCGACCGGGCGGTGGCGGACGGGTTGACCGCCTCCGCGTTCTCGCACAACACCCGCTCCAGGACGAGGTCCACGTCCCTGGCGTGCCCGCGCTGCGAGGGCACCGGCGAGGTGTCCCTCGACATCCAGTTCCTCCCCGACATCGACATCCCGTGTCCGGACTGCGACGGTCGCCGCTACTCCCCTGCCGCCGCACGCTACCGTCGTGACGGGGTGAGCCTCCCGGAGCTGCTGGCGATGACCGTCTCCGAGGCACTCGACACCGTCAGTGGGCTCGCGAAGGTCCGCCGACGGTTGACGGCGCTGGACGACCTCGGCCTCGGCTACCTCGTCCTCGGTGAGGGGACTCCGACGCTGTCCGGCGGGGAGGCGCAACGGCTGAAGCTCGTCAACGAGCTACACCGCAACCAGCAGGACGCGGTGTTCGTGCTCGACGAGCCGAGCGTCGGCCTGCATCCCGCGGACGTGCGCACGCTTCTGGCTGTGCTCCAACGGCTCACCGACCGGGGAGCGACGGTCATCGTCATCGAACATGACCTGGACATGGTGGCCAACGCGGACCTGGTTGTCGACATGGGCCCGGGCGGCGGAGCCGACGGCGGCCGGATCGTGAGCACCGGCACACCGGACGACGTGGCGGCCGACCCGGCGTCGGTGACGGGACGCTACCTTGCCGGGCATCTGGCCGGCCCGGTGTGCGACGATACGGGACATGACGATCACCGCAGCCGCTGACGGCTCAGCCCTGGGCAACCCCGGCCCGGCCGGGTGGGCCTGGTACATCGACGACGACACCTGGAGGGCCGGCGGGTGGCCGCACGGCACCAACAACATGGGCGAGTTGAAGGCCGTCCTCGACCTGCTTGAGTGCACCGCCGCCGACCCCTCCACCGCGGGGGAGCACCTGCTGATCCTGTGCGACTCGCAGTACGTGATCAACTCCGTCACCAAGTGGATGCCCGGCTGGAAGCGCAAGGGGTGGAAGAAGAAGGACGGCAAGCCCGTCCAGAATGTCGAGTTGATGCAGGCCATCGACGCGGCGATGCAGGGTCGCGACGTGGACTTCGAGTGGGTGAAGGGCCATGCGGGACATCCGATGAACGAGGCCGCGGACAAACGCGCCAATGCAGCCGCCACAGCCTTCTCCGCCGGCCGGCCGCCGAGCACGGGCCCCGGCCTCGGCGGCTACGTGGGTGGACCCGCGTCCGACGCTGCACCCGCCGACGACCCGGACACAGCCCCGGCCACAACGCCGAGCTCGGCCCCGAGCTCGGCCACCGACGCCGGGGACCGTGAGCTCGCCCTCTACACCGACGAGGTCCGCGGCAACCGTGAGTTCGCCGAGGCCCTGCTGCACCCGGACCTCTGTGTCATCGACAGCACCGGGACGGTGACCGACCGCGACGGGTTCCTGGCGTCGCTGGCTCCCCTGCGGGGTTTCCGACGGCTCGAGGTCACCGACGTCGTGACCGAGACGGTGTCGGACGGCACCGTCCTGGTCCGGTCGATCGCCTCCGGTGCCTACGGCACGACGGTCCGGAGCTCGCTGTGGGTCCGCCACGGTGCGGGTGATTCTCCTCTCGTTCTGCGGTTCCACCAGCAGACCGCGCAGCAGTGACCCACCCCCATAAGGGGGTTAATGGTATTTTTGCATTGCGTGCAAGTTTTCACCGGGTGTAGACCAGTCTCGTGACTGAGACACGGAATGAATCCACCCAGGGTGCCGCGGAGTGCGGTCTTCGCGAACGCAAACGCCGGGAAACCCGGCTCCGCATCGAGGACTGCGCCACCGCACTCATCCTGGAACACGGATTCCACCAGGTCACCATCGACGAGATCTGTGAGAAGGCCGAGGTGAGTCGCAGGACGTTCTTCAACTACTTCGACTCCAAGGACCAGGTCGCCGCCGGCCGGGGCGTGCCCCCGATCCCCGCAGACGACCTGGAGGCCTTCGCCACCACCGACTCGCCCAACATCATCCGTGACATCCTCGAGTACATCGGAAGGACCGTCGACAACGACCCGGACTCCGCCCTGCGGCTGTCCCCCGACCGGGACACCAGCCTGAAGGTCCGGGAGCGCCGACGTCAGATCGTCCAGGGGACCCCGGAGCTCAGTGCCGCCGGCATGCGCCGGTTCGACACACTCGCCGGTGACATCCTGGCAGCGATCACCGAATTCCTGGCCCGGTTCCCGGAGCACCGGCACCTTCCCGACGTCACGGTGCATCACGAGGCGATGCTGCTGACCGGCCTGATCCGTACAGCGCTCGCCACCGGAGGCCTCCTCCACCGTGAGCAGCCTGAACTGTCCAAGTGGGATGTCCTCACCCACGCCGGCAGACACATGACCGCTCTCGCAGCCACCTACTCCGACGGATGGGACTGACCTCCCGACCGTCCGACCCCTCCACGTAAGAAAGCACGAGAAGAACACCTCCATGAGCACAGTTGAGAAACTCGAGTCGTCGCCGACGACGGCTGAGGACACGCACGCCTCAAAGAACAACATCCCCCTGGTCTTCGCCAGCCTCATGCTCGGCATGCTGCTGGTGTCGTTGGGGCAGACCATCTTCGCCACCGCCCTGCCCACCGTCGTCGGCGAACTCGGCGGCGTGAACCAGATGAGCTGGGTGATCACCGCCTTCCTGCTGGCACAGACCATCGGCCTGCCGCTCTACGGCAAGCTCGGTGACCAGATCGGCCGCAAGCCGCTGTTCATCTTCGCCCTGAGCATGTACCTCATCGGGTCCGTCGTCGGTGCCCTCGGCCAGAACATCTGGATCATCATCGTCGCCCGCGCCATCCAGGGGCTCGGTGGCGGCGGCATGATGGTGCTGTCCCAGGCGATCATCGCCGACATCATCCCCGCCCGTCAGCGCGGCAAGTACATGGGTCTGATGGGCTCGGTCTTCGGGCTGTCGTCCGTCCTCGGCCCGCTGCTCGGCGGCTTCTTCACCGACGGTCCCGGCTGGCGCTGGGCCCTCTGGTTCAACGTGCCGTTGGCCCTCGTCGCCATCGTCATCGCCGTCTTCGCCATGCACCTGCCCGCCCGCGGCGGCGGACACGCCAAGCTGGACATCTGGGGCACGGTCTTCATGGCCGGCTTCGCCACCTGCCTGATCCTCTTCCTCAGCTGGGGTGGCAAGGACTACGAGTGGGGTTCGGCCACCATCATCGGCCTGATCATCGCCACCGTCGTCTGCGCCGTCCTGTTCGTCGTCGCCGAGCTCAAGGCGGACGAACCGTTGATCCCGATGACGTTGTTCGCCAACCGGAACTTCGTGCTGTGCACCCTCGCCGGTCTCGTGATCGGTGTGGTCATGCTCGGCACCCTGTCCTACATGCCGACCTACATCCAGATGGTCCACGGCATGTCGCCGACCAAGGCCGGCCTGATGATGATCCCGATGATCCTCGGCATGATGCCGACCTCCATCGTGGTGGGCATCATCGTGAGCCGGACGGGCAACTACAAGTGGTACCCGGTCGCCGGCATGTTCATCACCGCCGTCGGCCTGTTCCTGCTCGGCGGGCTCGAGACCCACGACAGCCTGGTCCACCTGGGCCTGGTACTGTTCGTCTTCGGCTTCGGACTGGGCTGCGCCATGCAGATCCTCGTGCTGATCGTGCAGAACGCCTTCCCTGTCAGCATGGTCGGTACCGCGACCGCGTCGAACAACTTCTTCCGGCAGATCGGCATGTCCGTCGGCTCGGCGGTCGTCGGCTCCGTGTTCACCTCACGTCTGCAGTCCATGATGGCGGAACGGGTTCCCGGCGCCATGCAGGAGATGGGACCGGACGCCGCACAGTACACGGAGTCCTTCTCCGACAGCGGATCCCACAGCATCACCCCCGACATGGTCAGCCAGCTGCCCGGTGCACTGCACGAGGCCGTGATCACCAGCTACAACGACGCCCTCGTGCCGATCTTCACCGTGCTGATCCCGCTCGCGATCGTCGCCGGCATCGTCCTGATCTTCACCCGTCAGGAAAAGCTCAAGGACACCGTGGAGTAGGAGGAACAGGCGACAGCCGTCACTCCTCGACCCGCGCCCGGTACTCCGGATACGCGGGTCCTCCTTCAAGGACCTTCTCCAGCAGGACGATGTCGCGCCAGCGGCCCTCCATCGGCCCGTAGTCCATCCGGGCCATCGTGTGTGCGACACCGATCTCGGTGAACCCCCGCGACAGGTGCAGCTTGAGTGAGCCCTGGTTCTCCGGGAACACCGTGGAGTGCATCGCCCAGTACCCGGCCTCCGTCGCCGCGGTGATCATGTGGTCCAGCAGTGCGCCGGCGACTCCCCTGCCTGCCGCGTCCGGGGCGATGTAGACCGAGTCCTCCAGCACCCCGTTGAATACCTCCCGTCGGGACGCCTTCGACGCCGACACCCAGCCGAGCACGTCCCCGTCCTCGTCGGCCACGAACATCAGGTCGGCGATCTTGTGCTCCATGAACGCCTCCCACGAAAGGGTCTCCCCCTCGTAGGTGGCGTGGCCGGTGTTCATGCCGGACTGCTGGATACGCGCGACCTGGGCGTAGTCGTCCTCCCGCATAGGACGAATCGTGAATGTCATGGAAGGCATTGTAAACGTGCCGCACCCGCATGCGCAGCACACCAGCACATCAGCCTTTTTCCAGCAGACTCGTCACCAGTTCAGCGACCGCGGAGCGCTCGGAGCGCGTGAGCGTGACGTGGGCGAACAGCGGATGGCCCTTCAGTTTCTCGACCACGGCCAGGACGCCGTCGTGCCGTCCGACCCGCAGGTTGTCCCGTTGGGCGACGTCGTGGGTGAGCACGACCCTGGAGTTGCGCCCCAACCTCAACAGCACCGTCAACAGCACGTTGCGCTCCAGCGACTGTGCCTCATCGACGATGACGAAGCTGTCGTGGATGCTGCGCCCCCGGATGTGCGTCAACGGGAGCACCTCGAGCAGTCCCCGGTCGTCGATCTCGTCGAGGACGTTCGCGCTCACCAGCCCGTCGAGGGTGTCGTAGACCGCCTGGGACCACGGGTTCATCTTCTCGACCCCGTCCCCCGGCAGGTAGCCGAGATCCTGACCTCCGACGGCATGCAGGGGACGGAACACCACGATACGACGGTGGGTCTGGCGCTCGAGGACGGCCTCGAGTCCGGCACACAGTGCCAGCGCCGACTTGCCGGTTCCGGCGGAGCCGCCGAGGGAGACGATGCCCACCTCGTCGTCCAGCAGGATGTCGAGGGCCACGCGCTGCCGGGCGCTGCGTCCGCGCAGGCCGAAGGCCTCCCGGTCCGGAGCCACCTGCCGGAGCACCCCGTGAGAGGTGACGCGGGCCAGGGCGGACTGGCTGCCGGCGGTCAACTGCACGCCACAGTGCACCGGCAGATCCACGACATCGTCGATCTCGCCGGTGGCGTCGGCCACACCGTCGGCGAAGAGACGGTCGATGAGTCCGGGCCCGACCTCTGCGGTGGTCATGCCCTCGTACCCGGTCAGTACGACGTCCTGGGCCCGGTACTCGTCGGCGTCGAGGCCGACCGCGCCGGCCTTCACCCGCAGGGGGACGTCCTTGGTGACCAGTGTGACGTGCTCCCCGTCGGTACGGAGGTTCAGCGCGCAGGCGAGGATCCTGCGGTCGTTGTCCGCCCCGTCCTGGGGCCGCGCCCGGAGGCCGGCGGGCAGGACGGACTGGTCGACGTGGTTGAGCTCCACGCGCAGGGTGCCGCCGTCGGGGGTGACCTCGATCTCCCGGTCGAGGCGTCCGCTGGCCCGGCGCAGGTCCTCGAGCAGACCGAGCGCCTGGCGGGCGAACCAGCCCAGTTCAGGATGCTGGCGCTTGTCCTCCAGTTCCGTGACGACGACGACGGGGAGGACCACATGGTGCTCGGCGAATTTCAGCACCGCCCACGGGTCCGAGAGCAGGACGGAGGTGTCGATGACGTAGGTCCGGACGACGCCGGAGACGCCGGAGACAGGGTCGGTACCGGGGACGGGCAGGGCTGGTGCGGTGGTGGTTCTGGTCATGCCCCCGAGGCTAGGAACCGTACGTGGAAATCACATGGTTGTGAGATGAAGTCTGTGTGAACTCACCGCGAGCTGGAGGCCCGCCGGCCGCGGCAGACGCCGACGAACTGCTGCACGACCTCGTCATCGCGGTCACGTCGCCACACCAGGGCCACGCTCGTCCCCCCGACGCCGGCCAACGGGCGGTGGATGACGCCGCGCCGGTTCACCGCCCGCAGCAACGGCCGCGGTGCCACGACGACCCCGACATTGGCGGCGACGACCTCCAGGTTCTCACGCACCTGACGGGGGTCGACACCCCGGTAGAGGACGGTCTCACCCGTCACGTCCTCCGGGCGCACCTCCTCGTTCTCCCCGACCGCCTCCAGGGCATGCTCCCTGGGGGCGGCGACGCCCGGGGCCTCCTCGTAGAGAACAACCCGGTGCAGGCCCAGCCGCTCCATGGCGGCGGGGTCGATGTCGTGGTCCGGCATACCGTCCCACTCCCCGGGCAGCCGGAGGATGGCGATGTCCGCTCCACCGTCGAGGACGTGCGGCAACGGGTCGTCCGACGCCGCCGACGCGATCTTCCAGCCGTCCATACGCTCATCGAACCTGCCGAACCACTTGCCGGGTGCGGTACCGGTGGCGAAGACGACCTTCAGATAATGCATGCGGGCCATACTAGTCCCCTGCCCGACCGGTTAGACTCTGCAGGTATGAGTGACCGGATGAAAGCCCAGACGGCGGCGAAGAAGCTGAACATCTACCTTCCCGCCACACCCCAGGAGTTCCAGGAGAGCTCGGTGAGCCACGACGAGTTCGTCGCCCTGCAGACCGACCCTCCGCAGTGGCTGCAGGACCTCCGGCGTGAAGGACCGCACCCGCGCCCCGAGGTGGCGCGCAAGCTCGGCATCACCATCACCGCACTCAAGGCCAACGACATGGACACGCCGTTGACGACCGCGGAGATCAAGGCACTGCTGGAGAACCAGCCCGACTGGCTGCGCTCCGCCCGCAGCTCCCTGGCGGAGAACCGTCCGGGTGCGACGTCCGACGACAGCTGACGGGGAGGCGTACCCCGCCAGCACATCCTGCGCATGATGAAGGCCCCGCCCTCCCGGGTGACGAACCGGGAGGCCGGGGCCTTCGTGGAGAGCGCGCCCACCGGGTGACGAATCCGGTGGCGCGGAAGTTCTCCGCTGTGCCGCATCAGGCAGGTGAACTGCAGTCCAGGGCAGCGCGTTGGAGGTGCCGCAGCCAGAGCGCGCATGTCCGGTGAGAAGAGGAAGCCGGAGTGCGCGGGTTCAGGCTGAACCCTGGGTTCCACCTGCCGTTGCGGCTGATCCACAACTGCAGTGCGTCGAGGTGACTAGCCGTCGACACATCCATGAGGTTAGCGAGACCTAAACCGGTCTGTCAACAATTACACAACAAAGAAGTGACGTAATTCGACGGCGCCCAGCGACCACCGTCCTGAACTGCACGTTCCCTCCGGTCTTCGCCCACAGGTTCCACCACCCCCGCCACAGGCCCCCGCCCTGCCCGCACCTCATACTGACCCGCTAAATGTTTCGCACCCCACAATCCTCCCCCGGATGGGACGAAGTTACACACTTCGGACACCCGCTCGTTAATATGAAATTGTAACAACTAAGAGACGTGGATCACACGGACAAACTGTTTGCCCTTCCACGACGCTCGGCACAGATCCGGAAGGACATCATGAAGAACTACCTCCCCCGCACGATCTTCGACGAAGAACACGACATGTTCCGGGACACCTGCAAGGACTTCGTCAACGCAGAGGTCCGTCCCCACGTCGACCGGTGGCACGAGCAGGGGTACAGCGACCGCTCGATGTTCAAGGCGGCAGGCGACCTGGGCCTGCTGGGCATCACCTCCCCCGAGGAGTTCGGCGGCGGCGGCATGCCCGACTACCGCTTCAACGCCATCCTCTCCGAGGAACTGGCCGAGGCCGACTGCGGTTCGGTAATCGTCTCCCTCCAGGTCATCAACGACCTGGTGATCCCCTACCTCGAACGCTTCGCCAACGACGAGCAGAAGGAGAAGTTCCTCCGTCCGCTCTGCGCCGGTGACAAGATCGCCGCGATCGCGATGACCGAGCCGGGCGCCGGTGCCGATCTGGCCGGCATCCGCACCACCGCGCCGCGCGACGAGGACGGCAACTTCGTCCTCAACGGTTCGAAGACCTTCATCTCCAACGGCATCCAGGCCGACTTCACCATCGTGGTGGCCATCACCGACCCCTCCAAGGGTCGCGCCGGCGTCTCCCTGCTGATCGTCGAGGACGGCATGGAGGGTTACACCAAGGCCGCACCGCTGAAGAAGGTCGGCCTGAAGGCACAGGACACCGCCGAGCTCTCCTTCGAGAACGTGAAGGTCCCCGCCGAGAACCTCCTCGGTGAGGAGGGCGCCGGGTTCGGGTACCTGCGCACCAACCTGGCGCAGGAACGCGTCTCCATCGCCGTCGGGTCCATCGCGACCTCCCGCCGCGCCTTCGACCTGGTCTACAAGCACTCCCAGGAGCGCAAGACCTTCGGCAACCGGTTGGTCGACCACCAGGCCTACCGCTGGGAGCTGGCCAAGATGGCCACCGAGATCCAGTCCGCACAGGCCTTCGTCGACGCCGCCGTCGCCGCCAAGGTCAAGGGCGAGCTCGACGAGACCACTGCCTCGATGGCCAAGTACCTGACCACCGAGCTGCAGATCAAGGTCGTCAACACCGCTGTTCAGCTGCACGGCGGCTACGGCTTCATGCTGGAGTACCCCATCTCCACCCACTACCTCGATTCCCGCGTCCAGCCGATCTACGGCGGACCCAACGAGATCATGCTCGAGATCATCAGCCGGAAGCTCGCCAAGGGCGAGAAGTAGGGCCCCGACCCCTACCCCGCACGACAGCACCCCGGGCAGCCGTTTTCCACGGCCGCCCGGGGTGCTGTCGTCTGCGGAACGCCCGCTACACTCCGCGGAACTGCGGAGCCCTCTTCTCGAGGAACGCCTGGATCGCCTCGGCATGGTCTGCAGTCTGGAAGAGCCGTCGCTGTGCGTCCGCCTCCTCCCCCGCGCGGGCGGTCACGGCCGCGGTGTCGCGCACGAGTGCCTTGATCTCGCGGTAGGACGCCGTCGGCCCCGTCGCGAACCGCCGTGCGAGCTCCTGCACCTCGTTGTCCAGTGCCTCGGGGTCAACCACCGAGGTCACGATACCGAGCGCCCCGGCCGCGGCGGCGCTGACCCGTTCATCGAGCAGCAGGAGCTCCAGCGCCTTGGTCTGCCCCACCGTGTCCGCCAGGGAACGGGACAGTCCGCAGTCCGACGCCAGCCCGACGCCGCTGAACGCCCCCTTGAAGGCCGCCGTCGTCGCAGCCACCCGGAAGTCACAGGCCATGGCGATCCCCCAGCCTGCCCCCGCCGCCGCTCCCTGGACGGCGGCGATGACCGGCACCGGAATGGACAGTAGCGCGTCCATCATCGGGTTGTACTCGGTGACGACCTTGTCCGTGTCGGTACCCTTCCGGGTCTCCTCCAGCTGTTCCTTGAGGTCCTGGCCGGAGCAGAACACGGCGCCGGACGCCCGGAGCACGACGACGCGGACCGGCCCCTCCGACGACGACTCCGCGGCCGCGGCCGCGAAAGCGTCCTTCAGTTCGAGTCTCAGGTCGCGGTTCAGCGAGTTGTGTGCGTCGGGACGGTTGATGGTGATGACCCGGATTCCTTCACGGGTACGGACGTCGACAAGGCTCATACGGACTCACACTACCGTCACGCCGGCGTCCTTCATCCGGGTGACGGCCTCGGCACCACCGGCACCGGTGACCGCCGCACACAGGTCGCTCAGCAGCGTCACGGCGAATCCCGCGGCGACGGCGTCGAGCACGGTGGCGCGCACGCAGAAGTCCGTGGCGATGCCGCAGACCGCCACCGAGGTGATCCCGTGGCTGCGCAGCCAGTCCGCCAACCCGGCCTCCGCACCCTCCAGGTGCCCCTCGAACCCGGAGTAGGCCGCGGTGTACTCGCCCTTGAGGAACCACGCGTCGACGAGGGACTCGTCAAGCTCCGGGTGTGCCTCGGCACCCGGGGTACCGGCGACACAGTGCACCGGCCAGGTGTCCTGGAAGTCAGGCTCGACCCCGTCGGGCGCGAAATGTCCGACGGGGTCGATGTGCCAGTCCTTCGTGCCGACGACCACGGTGTAGTCGTCGCCGTGGGCACGCAGGTGGGCGCTGACCGCGGCGGCGACGTCCCCTCCCCGCACCGTCCCCAGCGCTCCCCCGGGACAGAAGTCGTTCTGCACGTCGACGACGATCAGGGCTCTGTGTGGGACGCTCATGGCGCCCACAGTAGAGCGGGACTAGTTGATCTTCCAGTCCTCGAGACCCGGGTACAGCGGGAAGTCGGCGGCGACCTTGTCGACGCGCGCCCGCAGGGCCTCGGTGTCAGCGCTCTTTCCCTGTGCCAGGGCGGTTCCGATCACGTCAGCGACCTCGGTGAAGGCCTCGGCGTCGAGCCCGCGGGACGCCAGCGCGGAGGTACCGATCCGCAGGCCGGAGGTGACCATCGGCGGGCGCGGATCGAAGGGAACGGCGTTCCGGTTGACCGTGATGCCGACCTCGTGCAGCAGGTCCTCGGCCTCCTGGCCGTTGAGTTCGGAGTTACGCAGGTCAGCAAGCACCAGGTGCACGTCGGTGCCCCCGGTCAGCACCTGCACGCCTGCGCCGGTGGTGTCCGCGGCGGTGAGACGCTCGGCGAGGATCTTCGCGCCCTCGAGGGTGCGGGCCTGCCGGTCGCGGAAGTCGTCGGTCTGGGCGATCTTCATCGAGACGGCCTTGGCGGCGACGACATGCATGAGCGGGCCGCCCTGCTGGCCCGGGAAGACCGAGGAGTTGAGCTTCTTGGCCCACTCCTGCTTCGCCAGGATCATGCCGGAACGAGGGCCACCGAGGGTCTTGTGCACGGTGGTGGAGACGACGTCGGCGTGAGGCACCGGGGACGGGTGCAGGTCGGCGGCGACGAGACCGGCGAAGTGGGCCATGTCGACCCACAGCTTGGCGCCGACCTCGTCAGCGATCTCGCGGAACGCGGCGAAATCCTGGTGACGGGGGTAGGCCGACCAGCCGCCGATGATGACGGTCGGCTTCTCCTTGATCGCCTGTTCACGGACCTTGTCCATGTCCAGACGGAACGTGTCGGGGTCGACCTCGTACGCGGCGACCTCGTAGAGCTTGCCGGAGAAGTTCAGCTTCATGCCGTGGGTGAGGTGCCCGCCGTGGGCCAGGGACAGACCCATGATCTTGTCACCCGGGTTGGCCAGCGACATCAGCACCGCGGCGTTGGCCTGGGCACCGGAGTGGGGCTGGACGTTGGCGAACTCGGCACCGAAGACGGCCTTCGCGCGGTCGCGGGCGAGGTCCTCGATGATGTCGACGTTCTCGCAGCCGCCGTAGTACCGGCGCCCCGGGTACCCTTCGGCGTACTTGTTGGTCAGAACGGAACCCTGTGCCTGGAGGACCGCCCGCGGAACGAAGTTCTCGCTGGCGATCATCTCGAGCGTGTCCCGCTGGCGGGAGAGTTCGCCGGCGATGGCCGCGGCCACCTCCGGGTCGAAATCCGCCAGTTCCGCGTTGTGCTGGGACTGGTCTGGGTGGTTCGTCTGGCTCATGGGGTGGATCGCCTTTCACGTCGGCCGCACTGGATCAGAACAATCAGGACACATCATAACCTGCCCACGCCCCGACCACTGCTGGCGGGTGATTGGTCGAATCCATCTTCGGGGAGCACAATGGCCCCCATGCCAGCCCGAAACTCCGACGACTACTCACCGTACATCGAGCTTGACCGCTCCCAGTGGCAGTCGTTGCGCCGTGCCATGCCCCAGGTGCTCAGCCCGGACGAGCTCGAGGAGCTCCGCGGTATCGGGGAGGACATCGACATGGACGAGGTCAGCGAGGTCTACCTGCCGCTCTCCCGGATGATCGACCTGCGTTTCGAGGCTATCCGCCAGCTCAACAGCGCCACCGAGACCTTCCTCGGCGAGGACATGCCGCACGTCCCCTTCATCATCGGGGTGTCCGGCTCCGTCGCGGTGGGCAAGTCCACCACCGCCCGCCTGCTGCAGGTACTGCTGCAGCGCTGGGAGTCCCGGCCCCGGGTGGACCTCATCACCACCGACGGTTTCCTCTACCCGGCGGACGAGCTCAACAACCGGCACATGATGGGGCGCAAGGGGTACCCGGAGAGCTACGACCAGAAGGCGCTGCTGAACTTCGTCACCGCGGTGAAGTCGGGGGCTCCCCGGGTCCCGGCCCCGGTGTACTCGCACGAGAAGTACGACCGGCTCGACGAGGTGCACATCGTCGACCGCCCCGACATCCTCATCGTCGAGGGACTCAATGTGCTGCAGACCGGGCCGACGCTGATGGTGTCCGACCTCTTCGACTTCTCCGTCTACGTCGACGCCGACCGCGACGACATCGAACGCTGGTACGTCGAGCGGTTCCTGAAGCTGAAGAACACCGCCTTCCGCAAGCCCGGTGCACACTTCCGCTACTATGCGGCGCTGTCGGACGAGGACGCCCTGGTCGTCGCCCGCGAGATCTGGCAGACGGTCAACCTCCCGAACCTCGTGGAGAACATCCTGCCGACACGGGTGCGGGCCTCACTGGTGCTGCGCAAGGGCCCCGACCACCTGGTGGAGTCCGTGCGGATGCGCAAGATCTGAGCTATTTGCCGAAGCGCCGTTCACGGACCGAGAAGTCGCGCAGCGCACGCAGGAAGTCCAGCCGACGGAACGCCGGCCAGTAGGTGTCGGTGAACCAGATCTCCGAGTACGCCGACTGCCACAGCAGGAAGCCGGAGAGCCGCTGCTCGCCCGACGTCCGGATGACCAGGTCGGGATCCGGCTGGCCGGAGGTGTACAGGTGGTCGCCGATCGCGTCGTCGGTGATGTGGGCGCTCATCTCCGCGGCGGGGACACCCCGGCCCGCCAGTTCGTCGACGAGCTTCTGGACGCCGTCGACGATCTCCTGCCGCCCCCCGTACCCCACGGCGATGTTGACGTGGACACCGGCGTGGTCGGCGGTACGCGACTCCGCCCGCCGCATGCGCTCCCGGAGTTCCTCGGGGATGAGGTCGAGTCGACCCATGACGTGCAGCCGGAAGCGTCCCTTGGCCGCGGCCAGTTCGTCGGAGACGTCGCCGATGATGCGCATCAGCAGGTCGAGCTCCTCGGCGCTGCGCCGCAGATTCTCCGTGCTGAGCAGGTAGACCGTCACCGACTCGATGTCCTGTTCATCGCACCAGTCGACGACCTCGACGATCTTCCTGGCACCGACGCGGTGACCGTGGGAGACGTCGGTGAAACCGTTCTCCCGGGCCCACCGGCGGTTGCCGTCACACATGATGGCGACATGTTTGGGCCGGCGGCGCCCCTTCAGCTCACGCTGCAGTCGTCGCTCGTAGAGCGAGTAGAGAATCACCGCTGGTCGCCACCCGCATCTTCCGGTTCCGCGTCCCGGCCCACCCCGTCGTCGTCGGTGGCTCCGGCCGTTCCGCCCGTGCCGTCCTCCCCGGTGGCGTCGGCCTGGGCCATCCGACGGTCGATGGTGTCGATGTCGAAGGGGTCGAGGCCGTGCGCCTCAGCGAAGTCACGACGCTGGTGCATCGTGCGCATCCGTCGGTTGAAGAAGTACCCCAGCGCCAGGATGACGACGAGCAGTCCGATGATCACGAAGAGGCCGACGGGGGCTGCCTTACCGAATTCCGGGCCCTGGGGCCCACGGTGGACCTGTTCCTGGGCGACCAGGGAGACGGTGGTGGTTAGGGACGGAGAAACCGTGATCATGTCTTCAGAGCCTATCTAAGGTAGCGGCTGTCGGCCTCATCCGGGCTCACCCGGCGACGACGCCGGCGAAAAGGTCGTCCTCGGGCAGGGTGGTCTCCACCCGTGAGCGCGCGAGTTCGAACTCCTCGGTGGGCCAGACCTGCTGCTGCAGTGACGTCGGCACGGCGAAGAACGGCCCGTCCGGGTCGATCTGTGTGGCGTGGGCACGCAGGGCGTCGTCGCGACGGTCGAACCAGGGCGCGCAGTCCACCCGGGTGGTCACCCGCGGCATGATGTCGGGCATGTCCTTCCACCGGTCCAGTGCCACCGTCGCCCGGTCGTCCCCGGCGTCGAGACTGGCCTGCGCCAGCAGTTCGAAGCGGCGCTTGATGAAGCCGTGGGTGTAGTAGACCTTCTGCACCTCCCACGGACGGCCGATCTCGGCGTGGTAGTCGGGGTCGGCCGCCGCATCGTAGGCCCGCATGCTCACCGCATGGGTCTTGAGGTGGTCGGGGTGGGGGTAGCCGCCGTTCTCGTCGTAGGTGATGATGACGTGCGGCCGGAAGTCGCGGATCACCCGGGTGAGCTCCAGTGTGACGGCCTCGGTGTCCTCGAGCGCGAAACACCCCTCAGGCAGGGGCGGTAGCGGGTCCCCCTCCGGCAGCCCGGAATCGACGTAGCCCAGCCAACGGTGGGACACCCCGAGGATGTCGGCGGCGCGCGCCATCTCCCGACGCCGGACGTCGTTCATGTTCTCCACGACCCCGGGGACGTCCATCTTCGGGTTGAGGATGTCGCCGCGTTCCCCTCCGGTGCATGTCAGCACCATGACCTCCACGCCCTCGTCCGCGTAGCGTGCCATCGCCGCGGCACCCTTACTGGACTCGTCGTCCGGGTGGGCGTGGATGGCAAGGAGTCGCAGCCCCTGCCTGAGCTCGCGCATGGACCGCTGCTGGTCTGCACTGTCGTGAAGAGCTCCGTCGCTCACGTGTCGCACCCCTTCGGTGTCGTCTGTCCACTGTCGCCTGTACCGGTCAACGTTCCCATTCAACGCCTCCGGCAGGGGTGCGTCCAATCCGCCCCGGCTGGCTATTCACCGACGGCACCGCCTACGATCTGTGGAATGAGCAAGGCGACCTACGGTTCCTCCCGTCAACAGGGCGTGAGCGGCAAGTTCATCGTCATCGGTATCGTGATCCTCCTGGTCGCCGCCGGCGTGTACGTGTTCTCACAGTTCCGCAACAGCACCAGCGGCGACGCCTCCGGCACCGCCGCCGGCCACGAGGTCGTGGACGGAAGCACGTTGCGGATGAGCCTCGACATCACCCGCGACGACGTCGACAAGCCCGCCTACTGCATCGTCACCGCGCTCGACCAGTCCCATGCGGAGATCGGCCGGCGCGAGGCCGTGGTGGCCGCCGGCGGTTCGGAGAGCACCCGTCTCACGGTGGACATCCCGACCAACAGTTCGCCCGTCGCCCCGGACGTGTACGGGTGCTCGACGATATTCCCCGACTACCTCGACGATTCGCGGACCACCGGCACCGACGAGGACTGACCTCGGTGATACACTGTGCCCCGACAACTGTGTCGTGGGCACCCCCACGCACTTTTCCGAACGACTTCAGACCCCGTCAGACGCCGTAAGACGACGTCGGACGCCGCGGCCTACCTGCAGGAGGACTCGAACGCTCATGGCAGACAATCAGACGACCTGGCTCACCCAGGAATCCTTTGACCGGCTCAACGACGAGCTCAACGCGCTGAAGGCGAATCGTCCCGCTCTGGCCGCCGAGATCAACGAGCGCCGCGAAGAGGGCGACCTCAAGGAGAACGGCGGTTACCACGCCGCCCGCGAGCAGCAGGGCCAGGAAGAGGCCCGGATCGCCTACCTTGAGGAGCTGCTGGACAGCGCCACCATCGGCGAAGCGCCGCAGGAGTCCGGCGTGGCCCTCGTCGGTTCCGTCGTCCACATCTACTACGACGGCGACGAGGAGGACAAGGAGACGTTCCTCATCGGCACCCGCGGCCTGGAGTCCTCCAACCCCGACCTGGAGACCTACTCCACCGATGCTCCGCTGGGCGCAGCCCTGGTCGGTGCGAAGGAGGGCGAGACGCGGGAGTACAAGAGCCCGACAGGTGACACGATCTCCGTGACGTTGGTCAAGGCTGAGCCGTACGACCCGGACCGCGACGTTCCGCGGGCCGAGCAGTAGGCGACAGCGCTTCTCCTGCTTCCCCTCTCCCCCGGCAGCAGAGAACCGCCCCACCGGATGTCCTCCGGTGGGGCGGTTCTCTTGTCTCTCCGTACAGGGCCGGTGGCCCTGCAGGCTAGTCCCTGTTGAAGTAGGACAGCAGACGCAGGATCTCGGTGTAGAGCCAGACCAGGGTGACGGCCAGGCCCAGCGCCACGCCCCAGGCATAGCGGGAGGGGGCACCGGCGCGGATGAGCTTGTCCGCCTGGTCGAAGTCGGCCAGGAAGCTCAGGGCAGCCAGGCCGATGCAGACCAGTGAGAAGATGATGGCGATGGGACCGCCGTCGCGCAGCATGCTGGCTTCACCGGTGAACAGGCTGTAGACGAAGTTGCCGAGCACCAGGACCAGCACACCGATCATGGCGCCGACGAGCATCTTGGTGAACTTCGGGGTGACCCGGATCGCACCGGTCTTGTAGACGACCAGCATCCCGACGAAGACACCGATGGTGCCGAGCACGGCCTGGAAGATCATGGCACCGGCGTTCGCCGTCTCACTGATGTACACGTCGGTGAACATGTAGGTGAACCCGCCGACGAACAGCCCCTCGAAGGCGGCGTACACCAGCGTGACGACCGGGGAACCGTACTTCTTGCCGAAGGCGGAGACCAGGACGGCGATGAGACCGCCGATGGCACCGACGAAGGTGAGTCCCATCGCCAGGCTCGGGTTGCTCTGGCCGATCATGAAGTTCACCGCGGCCAGGACCACGATGACCGCCAGGGTGATACCGGTCTTGGTGACGACGTCGTCGATGGTCATCGGGCGGTCGGAGGCGCTGGTCGACGCACCGTAGTTCGGGGACTGCTGGTAGGCCATCCCCTGCTGGTCCTGCTGGCCCCACTGCTCACCGGCGGACTGGTAGCCCTGCTGGTAGGCGGCGGACGGGCCCCGCTGGCCCTGGGCGGTTCCCTCCGACTGGGCCAGTGAGCTCATAAAGGGATTCGAACTTCTCACGACGTCATTGTCCTTCCGTCACGGTGCTTTTCACGGTCGCCCCCGCGTCCTTGACGGACGTGCCGCCGACAGACGGCGCATCCGCGGTGAATGCGGTTACTCATGTACACCCTAACAACGTGTGGGAGCGGCGCTGTGTTCCCGTAGGCCCGATTACACAATTCCGGGACAGAACGCCCGTCTCTCCGATACTCTCCTTCACATGACAAACAAGATTCAGGCACAGGGCCCCCTCCCCGAAGCACTCGCCGCGGACATGAGGGCGCTCACCGTGAACGCGGCGACCGGGAGCATGAACGACGGTGACCGCCTCGAGATCGAGGGCGCGTTCACCGGGAAGACCATCGGTTGGGTGGGACGCGGCACCGAGTCCGACGTCGACGAGGCCTTCCGACGGGCACGTATCGCCCAGAAACGCTGGGCCGACGTTGACCCGAAGAAGCGTGGGAAGATCCTGCTGAGGTTCCATGACCTCCTCCTGAAGAACCAGAAGACCGTCATGGACATCATTCAGCTGGAGACCGGCAAGTCCCGTGACTCCGCCTACGAAGAGGTGATCCACTGCGCCATCACCGCCCGCTACTACGGCAACCAGACGCACAAGATCCTCAAGCCGAAGCGGCACTCCGGCGTCATGCCGGTGCTCACGAAAACGACCGAGTACCACCTTCCCAAGGGCGTCATCGGGCAGATCAGCCCGTGGAACTACCCGCTGACCCTCGCGCTCTCTGACGCGATGCCCGCGCTGGCCGCCGGCAACGGCCTGGTCGCCAAGCCGGACTCCGACACCCCGTTCTCCGCGTTGTACGCCTTCGGCCTCCTCTTCGAGGCCGGTATGCCCCGCGATCTCATCCAGCTGGTGACCGGCCCCGGTCGGGTGGTGGGTAACGCCATCGCCGAGCAGTGTGACCACCTGATGTTCACCGGCTCCACCGCGACCGGCAAGAAGCTCGGTGAGATCGCCGGGCGTCGCCTCATCGGATACTCCGCCGAGCTCGGCGGCAAGAACCCCATGATCGTCACCCGTGACGCCGACGTCGACAAGATCATGCCCACCGTCCTCACCGGTTGTTTCTCGAACTCCGGCCAGCTGTGTGTGTCGATCGAGCGTGTGTACGTCCACAAGGACAAGTACGACGAGTTTGTCCCGAAGTTCGCCCAGGCGACCAAGAACTTGACGTTGGGCGCCGGCTTCGACTGGAACATCCAGATGGGTTCACTCATCGGCGCGAACCAGATCTCCACCGTGGAGAAGATGGTCGACGACGCCGTGGACAAGGGTGCGACCCTGGTCGCCGGCGGCAAGGCCCGCCCGGACCTGGGCCCCTACTTCTACGAACCCACCGTGTTCACTGACGTCCCCGACGAGGCGGACCTCAAGCGCGGCGAGGTGTTCGGTCCGGTCGTCTACGTCGAGAAGGTCGACTCCCACGACGAAGCTGTCGAGAAGGCCAACGACACCGATTACGGACTGAACTCGGCCGTGTTCGGCCCGTCGAAGACGGCGACCGCCATCGCCGAGCGGATCTACTCCGGCACCGTGAACATCAACGACGGCTACGCTGCCGCGTTCGCCTCGGTCGACAACGAGATGGGAGGTACCCGCGAGTCCGGCCAGGGCCGGCGACAGGGTGCCGCCGGACTCCTGAAGTACACGGAGACCCAGAACGTCACCGACGAGCGTGTGCTGCCGATCCGCGGGCCCGAGTTCCTCAAGCCCCGCGCCTACGCCACGGTGATGACTGCCCTGCTGCGCGCCGGCAAGACCTTCAAGGTCCTGAAGTAGGCTCTCTCCGGCTCAGCCCCTGACCGGGCGGACGGAGACCTCCTCGATGACCGCCTCATCGGTCGTGTCCACGGCCAGGCGCACAGCGGCGGCCACGGAGGCCGGGGACACGTAACGCGACCCGTCGTAGTCGGTGTTGCCCCGCCCCTCCTGCAACGCGACCTGCATGTCGGTGTCGACACGGCCGGGGTGCACCGAGCTGACCCTGACCCGTCCCCGCTCCTCGTCCCGCAACGCATCGGTCAACGCGCGCAACGCGAACTTCGTCCCGGAGTACGGGGCCTGGCCGACCCCGGAGCGGTAGCCGGACCCGGAGTTGATCGCGACCACGGTCCCTTTCGCAGCCCGCAACGCCGGAAGCAGCTGTCTGGTCAGTTCTGCGACGCCGAAGACGTTCACCGCGAACATCTTCTGCCACCGGTCCCACTGCATGTCCTCGATCCGCGACTCCCCGGCAAGCCCCGCGGAGTGCACCAGGACGTCCAGCCGTTCCAGTGCTTCCGGCACGTGCGCCGCCAACCCCGCGACAGCTTCCGCGATGGAGTCCGGGTCACTGAGATCAACATCCTTGCTGGACCAGGAGATCACCCTGTGGGTTCGTGCGAGATCGTCGGCGATCGCCGCACCGATTCCCCTCGACCCCCCTGTGACGAGTGCCAGCGGTGTGCGTTGCCGGTGACCTGCGGTCACGCCTGCCGTCGTATGTGTCGTAGTGTCCATGCCCCCGAGCGTAGCGACGGTTCCGTATGCTCGGAAGCACCCGGGGCTGACCTGCCCCGCAGGTACGCCATGGCGTTAGCCACTGCGAAAGGACACGACAATGTTCGGAACTGCCCTCACCACCCTGATCCTCGGAGCGATCTCGGGGGCCGGTGCCTGGTTCGCCTGGGACCAGGACCGGAAGAGCCTCTCGGTCGCCCTGACCGTGCTGACCCTGATCTTCGCCGTCATCGCAATCTCCACCGCCTTCGCCGGCGCCGTGGCTCTCGTGGTGAAGCTGCTGCCGATCCTGCTGATCATCCTGGTGGCGTGGCTGGGCTTCAAGCAGCTGCAGAACAAGTCGACGAAGCCCCGCGCCTGACGGACCGTCGTCAGTCCTGCGCGCGCTTCCGGCGGAAGTAGACCCGGCTGCGCACACTGGCAATCACGTCGCCGGCCTCGTCGACGATGTCCGTCTCGAACCAGTGCAGGTACTTCGACCCGTCCGCGGTCTGTTCCCGGATCATCTCGAAGGTCTCGTCGTCGGTGCGCATGTCGGCGACGAGACGCCCCCTCCCCGGCTTCCGGTAGATGACGTGGGACTCCGCGTCCCACACGTGGTAGGCCGCTCCGAGACGGGTCAGCCCCATGAACAGGTAGAAGCCGTCGGTCATGGTCTGGATCGTGCCGCCGAACGCGGTGCCCACGAGGTTGGCGTTGATGCGCCGGGGCCGGTGGGAGGTGATCACCCGGGACCCGTCACCGGCGATGTAGTTGATCCGTATACCCGAGCCGAGGTATGGCGGGAAGACCCCGAGCATGGTCTTCAGTTGGCGGGGGCTGGGTCGCAGCATCGCTCCTCCGTGGAGTGGTCGGTACAGATCGGGTTGTCGTCGATCGTAGACCGCAGCCACCCCCACCGTCCCCGTTTTTGATAACCCGGAGAAACTAACGGACGTCAGCCCGGGCGTTCCGCCACAGCCCGACCGCCGCGAGCACCATGAACCACCCCAGGATGATCAGGTAGCAGACGGCGGAGCTGAGTCCGAGACCGAGCGGATCCGCGCCGTTCATCAACTGGTCCTGGCGTTGGACCGGGGCGATCGCCGCGAGTGGGCGGAATGCCTCGACCTGCTCGGCCGCGAACCCCAGCATGCTGTCGATCAGCAGCACCCAGGCGACCGGGACCGCGACGGCGGCGACCTGACTGCGGATGATGCAGGCGAGTCCCACCGTCATCGCGGAGAAGAGGACCGAACCGATCAGCGGCACATAGAACATGCTGAGACCGGTGCCGAGATCCATCCCCGATCCCAGGACGGCGGCCACACCCACCGACAACGCCGTGCCGATGAGGTAGAGCACCGCGATGAACACCGCCGTGGTCAGCATCTTCGCCGCCACCCACTCCCAGCGCCCCCGCTGCGTCAGGAACGCCTGTGCGTGCATGTGGTTGCGGATGTCACCGGCGGTGGTCGCTGCAGCGAAGACGACGGCGACAAGGAGGAAGATCTGGTAGCCGAAGGTGATCGTCGACCAATCGAATCCGGGACTGTCGCCGAACAGTCCCATCAGGGTGACCGGTCCGTACAGAGCTCCGGTGAGCAGGATCGCGTAGACCGCGGTCGAGCGCATACTGAACAGTTTGGTGGTTTCCGAGCGGACGGCGTTGAGCAGACTTGTCATGGTTCTTCACTACTTTCCGGTGGTACGGACGACATCGTCCGTGGATTCGGTTCGGTATTCCTGTGCGCTGGCCGTCGCGGCGAGGAAGCGGGACTCCAGGTTCTCGCTGTCCGCACGGAGCCCGGTCACGAGAACCCCGGCGGTCGACGCGGTCTCGGCGACGGCGCGGCGGACCACGGCGTCGGAGACCCCGTCCGGGACATCGACGGTCAGCTGCGCACCCTGCGACTCGGCCGCATTGTCACCGACCGCGTAGCCGGCGGTGAAACCGGCGGTACCCAACGCCGTCGACAGTGCCTTCCCGCTCCGCGCATCCACGGTCTCGACGACGACGCGGGTGCCGCCGGCGAGGAACTCCTCCATCGAGTACTCACCGATCATCCGACCCTTACCGATCACCACCAGACGGTCCGCCGTCTGCTGCATCTCCGACAACAGGTGCGACGACACCAACACCGCACGACCCTCCCCCGCCAACGCACGGATCGTCCGACGCATCCAACTCACCCCCTCCGGATCCAGACCATTGACCGGCTCATCCAGAATCAGATGCGACGGATCCCCCAACAACGCACCCGCCAAACCCAACCGCTGCTTCATCCCCAACGAGTACCCGCCAACGCGCTTGCCACCAGCCGAGGTCAACCCCACCAACTGCAGACACTTGTCCACCCGCGACTCGGAGATCCCCGCCCCCTGCGCCAACACCATCAAATGCGACCGCCCGCTCCGTCCCGGTGTGAACCAGCTGGCCTCCAGCAACGCCCCGGCGACACCCGGCTTGTCCGCCACCTGACCAAACAACTCCCCGTCAAACAACGCCTGCCCCTCCGACGGCCGGTCCAACCCCAGGACACACCGCATCGTCGTCGACTTCCCCGACCCGTTGGGTCCCAAAAACCCCGTCACCGACGCATCCGGCACCGTGAACGACAAACCCTCGACGGCCTGAAACCGCCCGTACCTCTTCGACATCTTCTCAACTGTGATCATGACCCCCAGTCTCCTCCCCGGCAACCACCCCACACATCGACCCACAGACTGATCTCCACGGGCACACGGACACCGCCCGGTCTCATACCCAGGTATGAGAACCCGATTGCGTGCGTAAGCGTAGTGTCGGCACGACGTGTCCGGCCTCGGACACCCGCACCCCGAACAGAAGGTTCCCCTACCGTGTCCAGCACCGTGCCCACCACCCGGCGCCGTCAGTCGATGTTCGTCGCCGCCTTCGGGACCATCGTGGAGTGGTACGACTTCTCGATCTTCTTCTATGTGTCGGCCAGCCTGGCGAACACCTTCTTCAACGGCGACGACGGTTCCCTGCTGCTGACCCTCGCCCTCGGCGCCGCCGGATTCATCTTCCGCCCGCTCGGCGCGATGGTGTTCGGTCACCTCGGCGACCGGATCGGACGGAAGTCCTCCCTCATCGTGTCCGCGTCACTGATGGCGGTGGCACTGCTGGGCATCGCCGTGATGCCGGGATTCGACACCATCGGGATCTGGGGTGGCGTCGGCGTCCTCGTCCTCCGGTGCCTGGCCGGTTTCGCCGTCGGCGCCGAGTACACCGGGATCATGGTCTACCTGGTGGAGTCCGCGCGTGACGGGCGCCGCGGTCTGGCCGCGAGCTGGGCCGCCGCGAACTCTGAGGTGGGTTCGCTGCTGGCGGTCGGCGGCGGGTACCTGATGGCCCGCTACCTCAGCCCGGAGGATCTCGACGCATGGGGATGGCGGGTGCTCTTCCTGGTCGGTGCCCTCCTTGCCGCGGCGATGGTGCCCATGCGTCGACTGATGGACGAGACGGAGACCTTCACCGAGGTCAAGGACACTGCGGAGAACACCGAACGGTCTCCGCTGATCACCGTTCTGCGCTCACACCCGCGCGCCGTCCTGGTCGCGTTCCTGGTCTCGTCGGTGGGGTCGGCCGCGTACTTCCTCAACATCACCAATGTCCCGACATACCTGGAGACCACCGCGTCGATCGACAGCTCCACGTCCCTGTGGCTCGGCACGGTGGCCGCCGTCGTCGCCATCGTGGTTACCCCGTTCGCCGGCGTGGCCTCCGACCGGTTCGGTCGACGTCCGGTGTTCATCCTGCTGGGGATCGTCATCCTGGCCACGACGATCCCCGCCTACATGCTGCTCAGCGGCGGGACGGGGACCGCGGCCCTGCTCGGTGGTGCACTGTTGGCCGTCCCCGCCGCCGGCTGGAGTGCGGTCGCGGCGTCGGCGGTCCCGGAACAGTTCACCGCGGTGGGACGGTTCTCGGGCATGGCGATCGGCTACAACACCGCCACCGTCCTCTTCGGCGGCCTGTCCCCCTTCGTGGCCACCTGGTTGATGACCGCGACCGGCTCGGCCTATGCGCCGGCCTGGTACGCCGTGGGCATCATCCTGCTGGCGGGCATCCCGATGCTGATCCTCTTCCGTGACCGGGCACAGGTGCCGCTCGACGAGATCAACTCAGGCGTCGTCGGAGCCGGTTGAGGTCACCCGTCGACCTCAGCGGTTGACGTCGACCACCACGCGTCCGCGGACCTTCCCGTCCAGCAGTTGCCCGGCGGTGGGTATCACCTCGTCCAGCCCGATCTCGGAGGTGATCATGTCGAGCGCCACCGGGTCGAGGTCCTCACCGAGGCGTCGCCACGTCTCCAGCCGGTCCCCGCGCGGGCACATCACACTGTCGATCCCGGCGAGCGTCACCCCACGCAGGATGAACGGGGCAACCGACGCCGGAAGGTCCATACCGGCGGCCAGTCCGCACGCCGTCACGACGCCCCGGTACTTCGTCCCTGCCAGGACGTTGGCCAGCGTATGGCTGCCCGCCACGTCGACGGCTCCGGCCCAGCGTTCCTTCTGGAGAGGCTTGCCTGCCTCCGAGAACCCGCTGCGGTCCACGATCTCGGCGGCGCCGAGATCCTCCAGGTACCGGTTCTCCTCCGGGCGTCCGGTGATCGCCACCACGGTGTACCCCAGCGCGGCGAGCAGGGCGACCGCCACGCTGCCGACACCTCCGGATGCCCCGGTCACGGCGATCTCCCCCTGGTCCGGTGTCACGCCGTGGCGTTCCAGTGCCAGGACGCAGAGCATCGCGGTGTATCCGGCGGTACCGACCGACATCGCCTGGGCCGGGGTGAAACTGTCCGGCAGCGGCACCAGCCAGTCGCCGTTCACCCGGGCTTTCTGGGCCAGGCCTCCCCAGCGCTTCTCACCGACGCCCCACCCGTTGAGGATGACCTTGTCCCCGGCGCGGTAGTCGGGGTGGTCACTGTGCTCCACTTCACCGGCCAGGTCGATGCCGGGGACCATGGGGAAACTGCGGACGATCTTGCCGCTGCCGGTGATGGCCAGGGCATCCTTGTAGTTCATCCCGGAATGGCTGACACGTACGGTCACGTCGCCGTCGGGAAGCTGTCGATCGTCCAGGTCCGTGACACTCGCACGGTAATGGTCGTCGTTCTCGATCAGGACACCTGTGAACACGGGGCGCTCCTTCTACGTCGGGTGGTTGCGGTGTACGGAACCCAGGGTAGGCGTCCATCTGCATACCCTCGTAGGCCAGTGCGTAGGCCAGCGTCATCTCCCCGACCTCAGGATGGCGGAAGGTCTTGAACCCGCTGCCGTGATGCCGCGCATCGTGCGCACCCCATCTGGTCCTGAACTCGTCACTGTGGGTACACAGTTCACCGACCAGGTCATGCAGCGACTTGTTGTGGGGGTCACGGGCCGCCTCGGTGCGCAGGATCGCCACCGTGATGTCGGCGAAGCCGTCCCAGTCCGGGTAGAAGTTCTTCGCCCGGTCGTCGAGAAAAGCGTGCCTGGCGATGTTCGGCGGCCCTGCAGGACGCCCCGGCATGTCGTACAGCTCGGTGTAGAACGCCTCGGCCAGGGCGTTGGTCGCCAACAGGTCCATCCGTCCGTTACGCACGAAAGCGGGGCCGGCGGTGACGGCGTCGAGGGCCCACTGCAGGCCGGGAGAAGGCAGCCAGGTTCTCCCGTCCCTCTTCCTCGGCGGACGTGCCACGGGGCTGGCCGCGTGGGCGAGGTCGAACAGGTGGGCGCGCTCGGCGTCGTCGAGCAGGAGAGCTCTGGCCAGGGAGTCCAGGACCTCGGGGGAGGCACCGGCCACCGCTCCCCGCTCAAGTTTCGTGTAGTACTCCACGCTGACTCCGGCCAAGGTCGCCACCTCACTCCGGCGGAGTCCGGGGACGCGGCGACTCGTCCCGGCCGGTAACCCGACGTCGGAGGGGGTGACCTTGCCCCGTCGGGTGGTGAGGAACTCCCTCACATCGTCCCTGTTGTCCATGACTTCCACGATAGAGGTGCCGGCGACGACGAGGGAGGTACCACCGGTACCCCTATCAGGAGAGTCTTCCCGGCGGAGCGCGCTGGACCGAGAATCGCAGTACACGACCCGATTACCCCAGAGTTTCCGGAAAGGTATCGAACTCATGCGTGCAGTCATCATGGACTCCCCCGGCCAGATCCGCGTCGGCGAACGCGACGACCCACAGGTCATCGACCCCACCGACGCCGTCATCCGTATCACCGCAACCTGCATCTGCGGTTCCGACCTGTGGCCCTACCGGGGCGTCGAACCCGCCGACCACCTCCACATGGGCCACGAGTACGTCGGTGTCGTCGAGGAAGTCGGCAGCGCCGTCACCACCGTGGCACCCGGCGACCACGTCGTCGGCTCCTTCGTCATCTCCTGCGGCGACTGCGCGATCTGCCGGGCCGGCTACCCGTCGAAGTGTGTCCACGCCGAATTCGTCCACGGCGGGATCGGCACCCAGGCGCAGAAGGCCCGCATCCCTTTCGCCGACGGCACACTCGTCGCCACCCCCGGCCAGCCGGACGCCGACCTCGTCCCCTCCCTGCTCGCGGCCTCCGACGTGTTGGGGACGGGCTGGTTCGCTGCCGACGCTGCGGAGGCCGGCCCCGGCAAGACGGTCGCCGTGGTCGGTGACGGCGCTGTCGGTCTGATGGGCGTCCTCGCCGCCAAGGAGATGGGCGCTGAGCGGATCATCGCGATGTCACGACACGCCGACCGCCAGGCACTCGCCCGCGAGTTCGGCGCCACCGACATCGTCGGGGAACGCGGCGACGCCGGCGTAGCGAGGATCAGGGAGCTCACCGGCGGACTCGGAGCGCACAGCGTCATCGAGGCTGTCGGTACCCAGGAGTCGTTCCTGCAGGCCGTCCACTCCGCCCGCGCCGGAGGACATATCGGTTTCGTCGGTGTCGCCCATGAGGGCGTCAGCCTGCCGATGGACGAGGTCTTCTTCGCCGAGGTCCATCTCCACGGCGGCCCCGCCCCCGTGCGGCGCTACCTTCCCGAACTCATCCAGAAGATCTGGAACCGGGAGATCAACCCGGGCACGGTCTTCGACCTCACCCTTCCACTGGACGAGGCCGCCGAGGGATACGCCGCCATGGCCGAACGACGCGCCACGAAGGTGATGCTGACGCTGTGAGTGATTCCGTCAGCACCCCGCAACCACCCACCGGAAACCGTCTGCCGTTCGTCACCTACGTACTGGCAGCAGGAGTCTTCCTCATGGGCACCACAGAATTCATCGTCGCCGGTATCCTTCCGGAGATCGCCGACGACCTCTCCGTGTCTGTCTCCGATGCCGGCCTGATGATCACCGTCTTCGCGGTCGGAATGATCGTCGGCACGCCGGCCATGGCTGCGCTCACCCTCCGACTGCCCCGGAAGGTCACGCTGACGCTGGCTCTCCTCGTCTTCGGCGTCGGTCACGTCATTGTGGCGGTCACCTCGGTGCTGCCGGTGATTCTCGCGGCCCGTTTCCTGACCGCTCTCGCGACCGGCGCTTTCTGGGCGGTCGCCGCGGTCGTCGGTGCGCAGGCCGCCGGCCCGTCCCTTGCGTCCAAGGCGTTGGGAATCGTGCTGGGCGGCGGCATGCTCGCCAATGTCGTCGGTGTCCCGTTGGGAGCATTCGCCGGCCAGACCGTCGGCTGGCGGGGCCCTTTCTGGGCCCTGGCCGGGCTGGCTGTCCTTGGCGCACTGATCGTCTTCCGACAGGTCCCCGCGGACCCCGAAGATGCCCCGACGCCGTCGCTGAGGGCCGAGTTCCGTGCCCTGCTCGACGGTCGCGTCTGGCTCGTCCTCGCCGGCTGTGCAGTGGTCTGCGGCTCCTCCCTCGCCGTCTACAGCTTCATCTCCCCGCTGTTGACGGACAACAGTGGCCTGGCCGCCTCTGCGGTGCCGTTGGTACTGGCATGCTACGGTGTCGGCGCCTTCATCGGATCGAACCTCGGTGGCAGTCTCGGTGCACGTCGCCCGTTCGCTGTCCTGTTCTTTTCCGCGACAGCGACCTTCCTGGTCCTGGCCGGGTTGCTGCTCTTCTCCCACAACGCTGCGGTGACCATTGTTCTGGTCGTGCTGCTCGGGCTGTTCGGCAGGTCGACCAACCCGGTGCTCATCGGCATGGCCGTGCGCTACGCGGACAAAGCCCCGACCCTGGCCTCGGCGATGGCGACAGCGTCGTTCAACGTCGGAACGGCCGTCGGTTCCTGGATCGCCGGCATGATGCTGGCCACCTCCCTCGGTGCCAGCGGCCCCGTCGCGGTAGGCACGATCGTCGCAGCGGTGTACTTCATTCCGCTGGCACTCCTGGTGCGTCGTGAACGTGCCGACCTCCGCCGACGCACCTGACATCTATTCTTGATACCGATGTCCATTTCCTCGACGCCTGTGACCGTTGTCCGATGATCGTCGACGTCATAGTCATAGCGATCCTGTTCCTTTCTCTCACCGCCGGGCTACGGGCCGGATTCTTCTCCTCCCTCGGTTCCGTGGTCGGGCTGGTCGGTGGTGCCCTGCTGGTCCCCTGGGCCGTGCCGGCAGTTGCCGACGTAGTGAGCGACCCCTCCTGGCGGTGGTTGGCCGGGGGTGTGACGATCGCGGTCCTGCTACTCGTCGGATCCACCGTCGGCTCATCACTCGGTTCACTGATCCGCCGTGGCGCTGACCGTCTGAAGCTCCGGATCCCGGAGCGAATCATGGGTGGGATCGTGTCGGCGGGAGCGGCGGCCGTCGCGCTGTCCCTGGTGGGCACCGGGGTTGCCTCAGCGGGCTTCCCCAGACTGTCGCCCGCCGTCTCCTCGTCCGCCACGCTCAGGGCGATCGACGAGGTTCTTCCCGACCGGTTGAGACAGGCCGGTGATGAGATCCGGGCTGCCCTGTTCGACGAAGCCCTCCTGCCGTCCGTCCCCGGTTCCCCGGCACCGACGCCTCCACCGGGCCCAGGTGCCGCGACTCCGGAGACACCGGAGACACCGGTCCCTGACGCCGATACGGAGTCTCCGTCGCTGGTGACTGCCTCCGAGTCAGTCGCCCGAATCTCCGGTATCGCCTCGGCGTGCAGAATGATGCCCACCGGCTCCGGATTCGTCGCCGCAGACAACCGGGTGGTCACCAACGCCCACGTCGTCGCCGGTGTCGACGCACCGGTGGTCACCCTGCAAGACGGTCAGGCCGCCGACGGACGTGTGGTGTACTTCAACGAGGACGACGACATCGCCGTCATCGCCGCCGACCTCGACGCCCGCCCCCTTGGCGTCGCCGATGACGTGACTCCCGGCGACGTGGGGGTTGTCCAGGGATACCCCGGTGGCGGTCCGTTCCAGTCCGTGAATGCCCGCGTGGTCACCGCTGGCCCGACGCAGTTCGGTGGAGGAGGAGCAGGAGCACCGCCGTCTGTCCGCTCCGTTCTCCGGCTGCAGACAGAGGTCGTCCCCGGCAATTCGGGCGGCCCATTCCTCACTCCGGCAGGTGAGGTCGCCGGTGTCATCTTCGCCCGCGACGAAACAGTTCCCGCCACCGGATACGCCGTCACGGTGGATGCACTGGAACGCGCGGCGGGGTCCTTCGCCACGGATGCACCGTCCGTCCCGTCCGGACAGTGCGCTGCGCAGTGAGGTTCTACATCCGGCCCTTCCTCCAGAACAGCACGGCGGCCACGGTACAGCCGACTCCGAGGAGTGGAAAGAAAAACAGGTAGATAGCCGGGTCTATCGGACCATGCATCTGCCGGAACTGCTCGTTGGACAGGAACTGGACTGACTGATCAAATTCCGGATAAGGCAACGACAGGCCCACTCTGTCGGTCTCGGATGTCACGACGTGGGCGTAGCGGGCGAGAAAGACACCGACGGTGCAGACCCATGCAAACACGGACACCGGGAGCGCCACCCAGAACCAGGGGAAGCCAATGGCTTCTTGTCCTGCACGGCGCGGCAGAACGACAGCTCCGACCAACGCGGTCAATAAAGCGGCGGCGAGAAGGGCCCATGTCATACTCGGTTCCTCCGCCATGCCCAGGTGCTCAGGCCGATACCGGCGATCGCCAACACCGGGTACCCAACACGCGCCCACCAGCCACTGAGCAGGTACAGCGCTGCAGTATCGGAGAATAAGGTCGACGTCGGGTCTTCATCAGCGTCCGCCAGCGGGACATACATCGTCCAACCAAAGTTCGCCCCACCAGACAGGACCCCGGGGAGCCACGACGCGAACGCCAGAGCGACCGCCAGCGCTGTCAGCGGAAAGACGATCCAGAACCACGGAAAACCTGATATGCCGGACTCTCCCCGGTACTCGGCGCGTCGGGGAAGAACAGCACCGGCGACAAGTAAGACAACAAGCGCAGCGAAAATCAGCAACCATGTCATTCCGGGATAGTATCTGATCCCCGAATGATGATTAGCGTTAGATCCGGCCTTTGCGCCATGCGATCACGGAGGCCACGGTGCAGGCAATGCCGGTGACCGGGAAAAACCACACATAGACCTCATAGGGCAATGGTCCGAATAGCCGCTGGAACTGTCCGTCAGGAAGGAACTCCAGGCCGGGAAACCCTCCCGCTGCGGGATAGGGCATCGACAACCCGACAGAATCATCGTACGTCGGGTAGATCTTCGTCCCCAGCCTCGCCAGAATCATGCCGAGCGTCGACATCACACCGAATACGGCCGCCGGGAACACCACCCAGAACCACGGGAAACCGTGAGACTCCCGTCGTCTGCGCCGTGGCAGGACGGCGGCCCCGGTCACCGCGACCGCCAGAACAGAAACAAGGAACGCCCAACTCATATGCGTCGTTTCCGCCATCCCCACACACTCAACGCCGCACCGAGGATGGCAAGCAGCGGGTATCCGACTCTCGCCCACGGGCTCATGATGAGATGTGAGGCAGCATCATCAGAGAGGAAACCTCCTTCATCGAACGCCCCCTCTACTGACACGTACCGTGCGGGCATCCCCCAGCCGAAGTCGAATCCGTCCGATGGGCTGCCAGGGAGCCAGGACGCGAATGCCAGAGCGACGGCCAGTGCCGTCAGCGGAAAGACGATCCAGAACCACGGAAAACCTGGTGTTCCAGGCTCTCCGCGGTACTCGGCGCGGCGCGGAATTACGGCGCCGCTGACAAGCAGGACCACAAGGGCGGCGAAGATCAGCAACCATGTCATTCGGGGATAGTATCAGGAGCTCCCGACTCCTCCTCCCAGAATGACGGCGTAGGCTCCGGTGGAGACCCAAAGTCTCAAGTCAACTTGACCTTTCCACCGAAACCGGCAGGAGTTGAAAACACCGTTGACGCCACACACCAACGGTGATGCCGCCCGTGGCATCGCCGACGAACTGTTGAGTATCGGAGAGACCAGCCGGCGGACCGGTACCGCGGTTTCCGCGCTGCGCTACTACGAGGATCTCGGGCTTATCGCCTCGGTACGAACTTCCGGCAACCACCGTCTCTACGCACGGCACATGCTGCGGCGGATCTCGCTGATCAGTGTCGCGAAGAACCTGGGTATCCCGTTGAAAAGCGTGCAGGACGCTTTCAGCACCGTCCCCCTCGATCGGGCTCCGACGCACAAGGAGTGGCAGGTCGCCTCGCGACGGTGGAAACGGGAACTTGAAGAACGCCGACGCGGTATCCAGCGTCTCGAGGATGAACTCACCAGTTGTATCGGTTGCGGCTGCCTCTCGTTGAAAGCCTGCTCACTGCTCAATCCCCAGGATGCCCTGGGTGAGACCGGTCAGGGTGCGCGCCGGCTGTCGTAACTCCGGGTCAGTTGCACGCGAGGTTCTCCTTGACCTCAAGCCTGCTTGAGGTATTAACCTCGTCCGCAGACCGTCACCGATGGTCACCACACCGACGAGAAGGAGCATCATCCATGGCTGTGTACGAGCTTCCCGACCTCCCCTACGACTACGACGCCCTCGAGCCGCACATCTCCGCCGAGATCATGC